>NZ_JBIAWZ010000009.1:0-310369 GCF_042896175.1 Streptomyces sp. NPDC001315
TCGGGCGAATAGACCTTCATCACCATAATCGGTCACCCTCTCCCGACCCCCACCGGGGTCGGCGTCAGGGTGTCCACCACCCGGGGGGAGGTCCCGACTTGCCCGGTCCGATCATCCCGCCGCATCGCCCACGAGCCCTGCTCGCGCTGCTCAGTCCCTACCTGGACCGGGACGGCCCCCTGGATCCGGCGAGGCAGGGCCGGGGCTGTACGCCCCGGCCCTGCCCCATGCGGTAGCCCACTGTTCCGTGGAGCGCCGGCGATGTCGTCAGGTGCGGTAGCCGAGGACGGTCATCATGCCGGACTCGGAGTGGTATTGGTTGTGGCAGTGGAGCATCCACAGGCCCGGATTGTCGGCGTCGAAATCCACCACCAGTTTGCGGTGCGGCAGCACGTACGCGGTGTCCTTACGGGCCCGGGACGCGTCGAGGCCGGTCATGGCGAAGGTGTGGCCGTGCAGGTGCATCGGGTGCCACATATCGGTGGCGTTGACGAGGGTCAGCCGGACCCGTTCGCCCTGGCGGATCGGATGACGGTGCTCGAGGGAATAGGGCTGGTGGTCGAAGCCCCAGTCGAAGTTCTTCATGCCGCCGGTCATTCTGATGCGGATCTCGCGGTCCGGCTCGCGCTCGCTCAGGGCCACCGCATCGTCCGGCTCGAGGCGTCTGGCCGGCACGAGCCGCCCGTCGAGCTCCTTGGGACGGACCGACGCCTTGGGCAGGGTCTTGCCCTTGTCGGTGCGCAGTACCGCCAGAGCCCTGGCCTCCTTGCCCTCGGCCAGTGCGACCAGCGGGAACACGCCGTCCTTGGCGGTGATCAGCACGTCGTACCGTTCCGCCATGCCCAGCAGCAGCGCGTCGGTCTTCTTGTGCTGCACCGGGTAACCGTCGGTGTGTGTCACCGTCATTTCGTGGCCGCCCAGCGCCACCCGGAAGGCCGTGTCGCCGCCGGCGTTGATGATACGCAGCCGGATACGGTCCCCGGGGCGGGCCCGGAAAACCGAAGGTGCCTGCGGGAGACGGCCGTTGACCAGGTAGTACGGGTAGGCGACGCTGCCGCCCTCGCTGTTCAGCAGGCTGCTGTGGGAGCCGTGCAGCACCCGGGAGGGCCCCGCGGGCTTGGCGTGGCCGGCACCGCTGTGCTCAGTGTCCTTGTCCTTGGTCATGTCCATGCCCATACCCATGTCCATGTCCATTGCCGAACCCTTGCCGTGGCGCAGCTGTGCGAGGACGTCGTCCGGGGTGGAGCCGCCCACCCCGTCCAGCCAGTCGTCCAGGACGACGACCCACTCCTTGTCGTAGGACATCGGCTCCTTGGGGTCCTCCACGATGAGCGGGGCGTACAGGCCGCGGTCGAGCTGCATGCCCGAGTGCGAGTGCAGCCAATACGTGCCGGGGTGCGTCACGGTGAAGCGGTAGGTGAAGTCCGCGCCGGGGCCGATGGAGTTCTGGGTCAGACTGGGCACGCCGTCCATGTCGCAGCGCATGCGCACACCGTGCGAGTGCAGCGTCGTCGTCACGGACAGGTGGTTGGCGAGGTTGAGATCGAGGACGTCACCCGCGGTGATCCGGACCTCCTTGCCGGGCAGCGAGTCGCCGTACGCCCATGACCTGACGGTCCGCCCGCCGAGGTCCAGGGACGTCTCGGTGGCGGTGAGCTTGAACCGGCGGACGGGCCCGGACCCGCGTCTCCTCTCGGCGGCGGCGACCTCGGGTCCGGACGGGTTCACGTACCCCTTCGGTCCCTTGGGGACGAAATCGGTGCCGCCGTGGCCGGCCCCCATGTGGGGACCGGATGCCGAGGGCGAGTCGGACCCGGAACAGGCGGCCAGGACTCCCGAGCCGGCCGCTACGGCCGAGACACCGAGCAAGGCGCGCCGCGTATAAGTGTGCATGAAGGTATAACACACGTTTTGGGGTGATTTACGCGAGAACTGGGAGCGGCGCGTCCGATGAATCGCGCGTCCGGCGCCTCCATCGTTCCCCGCTCCCGGACGCCGTCCGCCGTCCACCGGTACCCGCGTCGCGCCGCGGCCGTGCCGTTGACCAGGGAGAGGCGTGTGTCCGGTGTTCCGATCCGGCGCCGCAGCGGGGTGAGTCGCCGCGCCTCTTCGCCGTGGGGCGTCGAGATACGCCGGCGCCTCGGCAACGTCGGACAGGTAAGGTGACGGACCGTTGCCGGGCCCGTCGGGAGGCCGCTTGCGCGCACCCTGACGGGGCCACGGAGCCGGCCCGAGCCCGTGACCGGCACGAGGCCGGCGCCCGGTCTCGGTGATGCGGCCGGGGGCGGGGCCGGCATGGGGCTGGGTCATCTCATGCCCCGAGGTCGCGGGAAGATGATCCGGGTTCCGGTCGGCGCCGTGTCCAAAACGGGGTGTCCCAGCGCTGTTCGATTCCGTAGCAGACGGTTCGCGCCTGAAGGTACTCGCTGTGGACGGCCGCGACCCGTTCGGCGTATCGCTGGAGTGACAGGGTAGTGCCGTCCGCGTCCGCGCGTACGGCGTCGGCCGCCGAGATGCCGGTGGCCAGGGCCGTGGTGATGCCGCGTGCGGCGATGGGGTCGGTGGCCGTGGCCGCGTCGCCGACCGCGGCCCATCCGGGCCCGGCCGCGGGGCAGGCACGGGAGGTCGAGGCCCGCGCGATCCGCAGGGCGAAGGAAGGGCGCGTCGTACGAAGACGCAGGCGGGCTCGGAGATGTGTGGTCGTCGTGAGCTGCCGCCACCACACCTCCGGTCGGTGCAGTGCGTACCTCGCGGCGACGTCGGCATCGGTCACCGCCATGACCAGGATCGTTCCACCGGGCAGCGGTGCCGTGTACCACCAGCCCAGTGGAACGGACTCGACGAGCGAGGTCCGCGGAACGTCCCGGTGTGCGGCGCCCAGCGGCAGGCGCGTCGCGAGTGCGACCAGCCGGTCGTCGCGCCGGACCTGCGCGCCGACGCGCCTGGCGACGCCCGCACTCGCGCCGGTGGCGTCGATGACGTAGCGGGCGAGGACGGGTTCGCCGCCGAGCGTGATCCGCCAGTGTCCGGTACGACGCTGCAACGAGCGGATATAACCGCGTCGTTGCCGGGCCCCCGCGTCGCGGGCCGCATCGAGCAGCACGCTGTCGAAGCGGACGCGGTCGAGATGCCATCCGGGGCCGAGTGGGTCGAGGAGGAACTCGGTGCCGCTCAGCCCGTTCCCGCCCCAAGCCGACTCGTATCCGAAACACGGCGTGTGCGGCCCGACGGTCACTCGGTCCAGCACGCCGAGGCCCTCGAGCAGAGGCCCGGCCTTCGCCGAGAGGGTCTCGCCGGGCTTCCACTCCTGACTGCGACCGGGGTCGGCCACAATGACCGTGGCGCCCTGGCGCCGAAGGGCGAGGGCGGCCGACGCTCCCGCCGGTCCGCCTCCCGCGATCAGCACGTCGCAGGTCTGCGACCGGGCGCGAGGGAGCATCAGTGGACTGCGCCCATTCCGTGGACCGTCGGCAGGCTGACGCCTCCGGCTCCCGCCATGGTGCCGTCGGGCGGCACCAGCGCGGAGAGCAGGACCCGGCTCTGTGGCGGCGTGAGGTCCGGTAGTGGGCAGCCGGCGCCGATCCACTCGACGGTGATCTCACGGCCGGTTCGGGCTGTACCGGGCACCACCGCGTCGAAGGCCCTGCCCATGGCGTTCGTGGGAGCGATCAGGTCGGTGACGAAGGGGCTTTCCTCGGGGCGGCCGGGCTGCACGAGCCGGTTGTCCGGGTGGGCGATCGCCGCGAGCAGTGCGCCGGTCGGCTGGGTGAACCACCAGGCCACCGCCCCTGTACGGGTACGGCTGGGATCGGCGGGTTCGGGGCCGGTGATGACGGTGTTGGTGTGGGCGGGGTTGCCCGCCTGGCGCGCACGGAGGAAGTCGACCAACCGGGTCATCGCCTCCAGCGGGGTCAACTCCGGTTGCGCGGGAGGAGCGGCGAGCGACCGTGTCCACTGCCGCCACAGGTCCAGTTCGGGGTCGGTGAAGACCTTGTACATGGGGCCGGTGAAGGTGGTCAGTTCGAAGAAGGGGCTGTTTTCCGGATCGCCGGGCTTGACGAGGCCGGAGTCCTGGAGTCCCTCGAGCAGGCCGGAGGGGTCGAGGAACCAGTCGTTCAGTCTGGTCCCACCGAGCATCTTCGTTCCGTGGTTGCGGGAGGCGAACGGCGCCTTGCGGGCGATCAGGTCGATCAGGCGCGCCTCCGGGGTGGGCGGGTTGAAGAGGAGATCCGCCAGGTCGTTGCCGAGCGTTCCGGTGGTGGCGAAGGCCACGTAGCCGTTCCAGATCCGTTGCCATTGCTGCTGTACGGCTGTGTCGCCGCCCTCGTTGTAGATCTCTTCCAGGTACTGGACGATCGCGTCGCGGGCCTTTGCGCCGTGCCCTTCCGTCGCGTTGTCGATGCCGATGTGCATCGTGAAGAACTGCGGATCGATGCCGTGGTACTCCATCAGCGCCACCGTCGGCTTCAGCGCCAGCACCTCCCATTCCAGGTTCAGCGTCATCCCGAGCAGCTCGGGGAGGAACTCCTGGGAGTGCTGGGAGATGGCCAGTTCGAACGCGGCGACGGTGTAGGCCGAGTCGAGCATCTCGGGCAGCATCGCGAACGCGTAGGAGTCGACCGGCGGCAGGTACACGCCCACGCTGTGCAACAGGTCCGAGTAGAGGTTGGCGTGGTTCAACGCCGGGTTTCCGTTGCCCATCTCGTCGATCCAGATGGCGAACAGCAACGCGTGGACCTCGTTGGTCGGCCCGGCCTGGGTGACGTTCCGCAGCCAGGCACCGTCGAGCAGATTGAACGGCGCGAGCTGACGGAGCCGCTCGATGACGCTCTTCCGGCTGAACCGCGCCAGGCCGTCGTCGGGTTGTTCCGCGTCCATCGCGAGGTCGGCGTAGATGAGTTCCAGACGTGACTCGAGCGCCTCACGCGAATACCGGAACGGGCGCAGCGTCAGGGGGAGCATCGCATTGTTGAGCTGCTCGGACCGAGCACGGTCCAGCACGGCCTGTGCGTAGGTCTTGGCGGCTTTGGCCTGTTCGGGGAAGCGCTCCGGGTGCTGGAGCACGTAGAACCACTCGCGGTCGCTGAGCCCTACCTGTTCGGCCCGCTCCGTTTCGACCAGCACCGTCTCGCCCGCCGTGCCGGCGCGCGCGACCACGAAGCCCAGGGTGCTCCACTTGTCGACCAGGTCGTTGTCGCCGGAGTGGTCGCGGGCCCTCTGCCAGAGGCGGTGGACCCGCGCGTCGTACTCGTCGTCGCTTTCGCCCGGCAGTCGGTCCAGCTCCGGCTTGTACACCACCTGGAGGCCGACGCCGCGTGCCCAGGGCTGCCGCTGCACCTCATGCTCCGGCAGTTCCCCGGCGGCCGTTGCCGCCGACTGGATCAGACGCTGGTACTCCTTCTCGGGCAGGACGTCGTCGGGGCGCTGGGCCGGCCACCAGTGCGTGTTGCACTCGTAGAAGTCGGCCTGCCACGGCAGGGCCATGTACTTGGTGACGTCTCCGGGCGCCAGCCCCTCGCGCAGCCGGAAAGGGCCCGACCACGTCGTCGGCTCGTCGGCGATGAACGTCATCTCGATTCCGGGGAAGAACGGTCCCCCGACACACGCCTCCAGGGCGGCCCGGACCAGCGCGTGCGGCTGCTCGGCCAAGGGCAGGTCGGCCAGCTGTACGGGGGCGGGACCGCTCGTTCCGTCGGCGGTGAAGTCCCCCGCGGCCCAGCGGCGCATCCGGTCGTACTGCCGTGGAAGAAGCGTCATCCACCTGCGCGGATTGCCCTCGATCGGGTCGCCGCCATCGCCCGCCAGCTGGGGCATGAACGTGTAGTTGGCCTGGGTCACGTCCTGGGCCTCAGGGGTGCGCAGCCGGGTGAACACGTCGTTGCGCAACGACGCGTCCTCGGGGGCGTTCGAGGCGAGGCGCGCCAGGCGGTCCTCGTCGAGGAAGTCGCCCCGAGCGCCTTTGCCATGTCCCCGCAGGGCGTTGCCGTTCACCCACCGGTAGCCGCAGATGCGTTCGAGCAGCGGTTGGATGTCGCGGCTGAAGGACACCTCTTGCGCCGCCGGGAGCCAGTTGGCCCCTTCGGCGACCTCACGGGCGACGTCATAGAGCGTCACCAGGTTGGTGACGTCAGGTGCGAAGTCCGGCGGCGCGACGATCACCCACGCGGGCGTGACGGGGACGGCGCGTCCACCACCGACGGTCACGGTCGCCGTGACCGGTCCGTCCGAGGTGTCGTCGAACCAGTAGTCGTTGTTCGCGTAGTGCACTACGGGGTTGTGCCGCTTCACGGACTCCGAGCGGCCGAATCCGCCCAGTACGAGGAGCCGTCCCGCCTCGTCCGTCCGCAGCTCGCCCAGTGTGACGGGCGTCCCGAGGAACGTCCCGGTGTCGAACCGGGGGCCGGAGCCGTCCGTGCTCGGCCCGCCGACACTGCGGGGCCCGGGACTGATGACCAGACCGGCGCGTGCCTGCGGGTCGGCCGGGTCGATCTTCGCGTTGCGCCGGTTGGCGGGCAGGTCGGACTGGTTGAAACGGCCGTTGAACTTGTACCAGTCCGCCTTCGCGTTCGCGAGCTCGACCGTCCACCGGACCTCCGCCTCCGCCGCGGTCACCTCGCCGAGCACGTTGTGGTCCTTGTCGTACGCGTAGAGGCGAAAGCGTGCCGCCTGGCGTTTGACGCGTCCTTCGGAGTCCTTGAATCCGCCTGCCGGGTGAACGGCGACGCCCGGAGCCTCGGGTCCCACGAAGAATTTGTCAGGGCTGTTCCCGACACGCGCGACACCGAGCGTCGGATGGATTTCGCAGTACGCGATGTCATCGATGTTCACGTTCAGAGCAAGTACCACGCACCCCGGAATCCGACACCCGCACGGGACAGCGGCAGCGGGCTTTCACGCCGATGGCAGGGCAATCGGGTTAGTCGCGTTTCCGTCGGGCAGGACACCGGACGAAGCAGGTGGCCACGGGAACGGCGGCGGCCGACGAGGCCCACGTGAGGGAGGCCGGGCCGACGTGGCTCCTTGCCCGAGCGCGGCGCGCCGCGGTTGCCAACTCGCTTTGCGCTACGCAAGGTTGGCGACATGGCGATGGTGCAGTGGCGACGCGGGGACGTCGTCCTCGGGCTGTATGAAGTCCTCGACGTCCTCGAGAGTGGCGGGATGGGGCTGGTGTACCGGGTCCGCCACCGTTCCTGGAGTACGGACCTCGCGGTGAAGGTGCCGCGCCCCGAACTGGTGGCCACGTCTGCGGGTGGCAGCGGGTTCGAGCGTGAGGCGGGCACGTGGGTCGGCCTGGGCCCGCATCCGAACGTCGTCGCGTGCCTGTACGTACGCCGGGTCGAGGACGTGCCCTGTGTGTTCGCCGAGTGGGTGGGCGGGGGCTCGCTGGCGGAGCTGGTCCGGGACAAGCGGCTGTACGTCCGCAACGACGGGGAACGTAACAACGGGCACCTCGCTGACGGGGACCGCGACGGCGAGGACCGCGACGACCGCACCGCCCGGGTACTGGACCTCGCGGTGCAGATCGCCTGGGGTATCGACCACGCGCACCGGCAGGGACTGATTCACCAGGACGTCAAACCGGCGAACATCATGGTGGACGTCGACGCGGACTGGACGGCGAAGGTCACCGACTTCGGGCTGGCCGGTGCGCGCGCCGCTGCGGGGGAGAGCTCGGTCGCGCCGCCGGAGGGGAGTCTGCTGGCCAGCTACGGCGGCATGACCCCGGCGTACTGCTCGCCGGAGCAGGCGGACGCGTTGTCCGGCGCGCGCGTCGCGCTGACACGCGCCACCGATGTCTGGTCGTGGGCGCTGTGCGTGCTGGAGATGTTCGTCGGCGGGCCGCCGTGCCGGTTCGGGCAGTCGGCACCCGAGGTCTTCGACGTCTTCCTGAAGTGGGGGCAGCCGGCGCCGGGCGCCCCCGCGGTGCCGCCGGCGCTGGCCGACCTGCTGTGGCGGTGCTTCGAGGTAGACCCGGTCCGGCGCCCGCAGCGACTGGACGAGGTGGCCGCGGCCGTGGCGCAGATCTACGCCGACGTCGTCGGGACGCCGTATCCGCGTGTGGCTCCGCAGGCCGCGGGCCTGCTCGCCGACGGTCTGTCCAACCAGGCGCTGTCGCTGTTCGACCTGGACCGAGTGGAGGAGGCGGAGGCCCTGTGGCGCGATGCCAGGGACATCGACCCGCATCACCTGCCCACCGTCTACAACCAGGCCCTGCACCGCTGGCGGCAGGCCTCGCTCTCGGACGAGGACGTCGTCTCGGAGCTGCGGACGGCGAAGGCTCTGCAGGGCGGGCCCGCCCTGGATGCGGATCGTCTGCTCGGTCTGGTGCAGGTCGAGCGGGGGGACGACGAGGCGGCCCGCGCCCTGCTCGCGGACGCGTCGGACGGCCCGGAAGCGCGGTCCGCACGGGAGGAGTTGGCCCGCCGCGGCCCCTTCCGTGAACCGCAGCGGCTCGAGGGCCACGGGGGTGCGGTCCGGGCCGTCGCCCTCAGCGCCGACGGCGAGGTGGCGCTGACCGGAGGGGCGGACGGTCGCGTCCGGGTGTGGGAACCGGCTGCGCACCGCTGCCGGTACGAGCTGCCGCGCGAGGCACCCGAAGCGCCCGAGGCACGTGGAGCCTTGGGCGCCGAAGCGCCGGATACCGACAATGCCCCCGTCCCGGTGGTCGCCGTCGCGATCTCGCCCGACGGGCGTACGGGGCTTGCGGGGCACAGGTACGGACCCGTCGAACTGTGGGACCTGACGAGCGGCACCCTGCTGGGCACGCTCGGCGCTCACGGGCCGGAAGTGACCTCGGTCGCGTTGAACGGTTCCGGCGGCGCCGCCGTGGCGTACGCGACCGGCCGGGTGGATGTATGGGACGCGCGGGGCGGCCGGCTGCTGCGGACGCTGGAGCACCCGCCCTCGTCGTACCAGAAGCTGGACCCCGCGACCGGGCGGGTGCTGCCCGAGATCCACCAGCGGCCCGCCAAGGTGCCCGTCCTGGCCCTCAGCGCGGACGGGGGAGTGGCGGTCTCGGCGGCACCGGACGACGGCAGCGTGGTCGCCTGGGACGTGGCCGGCGCCCGGCCGCTGCACCGGCTGGTCAAGTCCGCGGACATGCACAACACGGGCATCGACCGGGTGGCGCTGAGCCCCGACGGCCGGTACGCCCTGCTGACCGGCTTCCAGACGGACGCGGCGCGCATCTGGGAGTGCGCGACCGACCGGATCCGCGCCACCGTGCCCGACCAGATCGGCAACCACGTCCGGGTGGCGCTGAACGGCGACGCCACGGTCGCCGCCTCGATCCCCAAGGACGGCAACGAGCAGCCGCTGCGCATCTGGGACCTCGGCTCCGGCCGCTGCCTGCGCACGATCGGAACCCGGCTCCTGCCCGACCCCATGCCCGGCTTCACCGCGCCGCTGCCCCTGACCTGTGTGGCCCTCAGCGGCGACGCGCGGGTCGCCGTCCTCGGTGACCAGTACGGCGGCATCCAGATCCATCACCTGCCTCCAGGCGGGTTTCGTGCGGCATGGCACTACGCACGGCCCCGCACCGCGGCCGCCCTCGCCCAGCGCGAGACGGAGGTCGAGCGCATCGTCGAGCGGGCCGAGGCGCTGGCGGACCAGGGCAACGCCGTGGCGGCCGCCGAGCAACTACGGGCGGCACGCGCCGTCCCCGGCTTCGAGCGCCATCCCGGACTGCGCCGGCTGTGGGAGGAGATGGGCCGAGCGGCCGGCAGACGCACCGACCTGCTGAGCATCTGGCAGCGCTACGACCTCAGCGGCCGCCAGGCCCTCGGCCAGCAGGCCACTCTCGCCCTCACCCCCGACGGGGAACTGGCCGTGATCCCAGGTGCCTTCGGCCGCGTCCGGGTGTGGGAACTGCAGACGGGGCAGCACCTGCACACCTTTCCGGAACGGGTGGCCAACACCCACACCGTGCTGGTCGCCGAGGACGGTCGCCTCGCCGTCACCGCGGACTGGGAGGGGACCGCACACCTGTGGGATCTCGAAAGCGGCACCAGACGCTGCCAGTTGTACGGTGACAACGGCTCGGTGAAGGCGATCGCCATGGACCGGGCCGGCCGGCACGCGCTGGTGGGCGACGAGGACGGGGCCCTGTGCCTGTGGCGCCTGCACACGGCCGACCGCGGGCGCACGATGGTGGCGCACGAGGGCCCGGTCGCCCTCGTACGGCTCACTCCAGACGCACGGTACGCCGCGTCAGCCGGTCTGCAGGACCGCACCGGCCGTTTGTGGGACACGCGTACCGGGCGCCCGCTGCTCACGTTCCCCCTCGAACTCGGCAATCCGGAGCTGCGGTTCGCCCCGGACGGCGGACGGCTGTTCGTCAGCACCGGCCTGCGGCTGTCGGCGTGGGACGTACGCTCCCGCCGGCTGCTGTACGAGCGCGAGGCGTACCCCGAAGGGTTCACCCTGAGTGCCGATGGGCGTGTCGCCGCGACGTGCGGCATCGGCACGGTGCAGGTGTGGGAGACGCAGACCGGCCGGACCGTCTGCGAACTGCCCGCGAGGGCCTCCGTGTTCGACGTGAGCCCGGACGGGCGCCACGTCGTCACGGCCGCCGACCGCGTACTGCATGTGTGGGACGTGCGGACGGGGCAGCGCGCGCACACCCTGGAGGGCCATCCCGCCTCCGTCTGTCTGCTGATGTTCGGCACCGACGGCCGCAACCTGGTGTCGGCCGACTACCGGCCGGGCATCCGGCTGTGGGAACTCGACTACGACTACGACTTCACGCCCGAGGGGGCCGGCGACCGGTGACAACGCGGGTGACCGTCTCGGTCCACACCAGTACAGGAGTCCAGGACTACGTCTTCGCCGAGCCGACGACCTGCGAGGTGGGCCGGTCCGACGCCTGCGCCATCCGCATCCCCGACCGGCACCGCAGCGTGTCCCGGCGGCACTGCCGACTGGACGTCGACCCGCCGCGGCTGCTGGTGCGGGACCTGGGCAGCAGCTACGGCACGCACGTCAACGACGACCGGCTGGGCCGGCTCACCGAGCGGCCCCTGGCAGACGGCGACGAGATCCGCATCGGTGACGTACGGCTGCGGATCACCGTGACGCAGCCGCCGCGGCCCGAACCACACGCGGGCCCTGACGCACCGGCCTCCTCCACGCCGTCGGACATCCCCGGCTACGAACTCGTTCGCGAACTGGGCCGCGGCTCCCAGGGAGTCGTCCACCTGGCACGCCGGCTGGAGACGGGCGAGCTGGTCGCGGTCAAAGAGGTGCCGGCCACCCGGCGGGCCGATGACCATGCCCGTTTCGCCTTCCGGCGCGAGCTCGAGAACGTCCGGGCGCTGCGCCATCCGAACATCGTCGAGTTCCGTGGCAGCGGCGACGACCACGGCACCTTCTACTTCGCCGCCGAGTACTGTCCCGGCGGCAACCTCGAACGGCTGGCCGAGCGGTACGGCGGGAGGGTGCCCGTGGCCGGGGCACTGTCCGTCGTCCGGCAGGTCCTGGCGGGTCTCGCGCACGCCCACCGGGCCGTGCTGCCCGCCCCGCGACAGCCCGACGACGCGATGACCCCGGCGCGTGGGCTGGTGCACCGCGACGTGAAGCCGGCCAACATCCTGCTGGCGGGGACGGGGTCCGACGGCCACCCCGTGGTCAAGCTCGCCGACTTCGGGCTGGCCAAGGCGTTCGAGCGCGCGGGTCTGTCCGGCCACACCAGGACCGGAGCGCTGGGCGGGACGATCCCGTTCACGGCGCGGACGCAGCTGGTCGGCTACAAGTACGCCGGTCCCGAGGTGGACGTGTGGGCGACCGCGGCCTGCTTGTACTGGATGCTGACCGGAGCCACACCGCGCGACTTCCCGCCGAACAAGGACCCGATCAAAGTCACGCTCCGCGAACCCGTGACACGGATCAGGGACCGCGAGCCGTCGATTCCGTCGCGGCTGGCGAACGTGATCGACGAGGCGCTGGTCGACACCCCCGACATCACGATCCGCACGGCGGACGAACTGGCCCTGGCGCTGCGGGACGTCACCTAGCGGCTGGCGGTAGCGGCCCACGGCGGGGCACCGGGGCGCCCGCACCGGCCGGTCGGCCGTATCCGCACAGTGGGTCGATCGCCGCGGCTGCGGGTCCCGCGGGCGAAGTCCGCCGCGACGGCGGCTCGGCTCAGGTCCCGCCGTCGCGCAGGCGGGCGAAGCCGAGGCGGGTGGTGAATCCCGTATCGCCCAGCCGCTCCACCAACTGGTCCGAGGACGTCACCTCGCGCAGGGCTTCGTCGTGCGCGGCCCGCTGCTCGCGGGAGCACCTGCTGCGGTCCACGTCGACGGTGGCGATGACCGGCGGGAAGGCGTCCCGGAAGTCCTCGTGGACAGACGCCACGTGCCTCTCGTGGTCCGGATCGTCGGGATAGCTCAGTGACAGCGTGACGGGCGGTTCCCCGCCGAGGTGCCGGCCGGCGGCACGCAGCGAGTCCGCCAGTTGCTTGAGTGCCATGCGGAGGTCGCCGCTGAGCGTGACGTTGCCGGGGTCGGGCACGTACAGCTCCGGTGGCACGGCCTCCGGCACCACGTATCGTACGAACACCTGCGCGGAGGGGAACCGCACCGCCAGAGTCGGCCACGCACCGCCGCCCTCGATGGTGAACTCGGGCCGCTGCGGCCGCGATTTCAAGGACCAGCGGAGCATCACCCAGTCCACCGTGTCCAGCGCCTCGGGCGGCAGGTTGTTCGGACTGTACGGTCCCCGGCTGCGCGTGAGCAGCGCGTACTCATCCATCATGGCCAGGAGCCGGGTACCGTCGGCGTCGATGTCGAGGGTGAGCGGGTGCATCGCCAACTCCAGCATGACGCCCGTCGCCGCGTCGATCAGTGACGACATCGGCTTCATTCGGCCAGCGCCACGAAGAGGGGACTGCCGAGCAGCACCGCCATGTCCTGCCCCGGGTACAACTCGGGGTAGGGGCAGGGCCCGTAGAGCATCCGCTTCGCCACGAACTCGACCCTCTGTGCGGGGCCGCGGAGCGCGGAGTTGGCCCTTATGACCGTGGCCAGCGCGTCGTCGACATCGGTCGTGACGGTGTCCCCGGCGGCCAGGGCGGCCAGTTGGTCCAGCATCATCGGCATGACGGAGCCGCTCAGCCGGTGCTGTGACAGGCCCTCGGCGGGCTGAGTGCTCACTACGTGCGCCGTCGAGCCGCCCAACCCGACGATCGTCCGCTCGCCGCGCCCGCCGAAGTACACGGTGCCGCCATCGCCGATGGCGCCCCACTGCATCGGCAGCACGCCGTGCACGTACTGCCCGGGCTCGTCCACGCCGTCCACGTCGCCCAGGTCGCCGTGGTCCTCCAGATGCTGCATCACCCGTTCCAGCCGGGCGAAGCGATCCGCTCCCGCGGCCTCGACGGTGCGTTTGGCGCCGACCATCTTCAGGTCGAAGTTGACCTCGGTGACACGCTTGCGCGCCCATCCCGGGGCGATCTGCGACAGCAGCATGTCGACCTTCGCGTCGCTGACGTACAGGTAATAGCGAAACGACACCCCGACCCCCTCCCCGCCACACCGGCCACCGATGTTACTCCCTGTCGCCCCGCGTGTACGCGGCATGTGATTCGCCGGAAGTATTGCCCAGGCGCCAAAGTGCATGCAAAAGTGTGTTCATCTTCGGAAGGAGGGCTTCCATGGCCGGGACGAGTGTCAGGGCGAGGGTGGGCAGCGCCCTTTACAACGAGGTCGTCGAGTGGATGGACACCGAGGCCGAGCTGCTGGACGCCTACCGGGAACGCGAGTGGCTGGAGGCGATGGTCAGCCGCGACGTGGTGTACCAGGTGCCGATCCGGCAGACCGTGGAGCGGGCCCGCGGGACCGGCTTCGTCGCCGGGGCGTTCCACCTGGACGAGACGTACGGCTCGCTGGAGAGCCGGGTGGCGCGGAACGAGACGGCGTACGCCTGGGCGGAGGACCCGCCCTCCCGCATCCGCCACTTCGTGACCGGGATCAGGGTCGCCCAGGACGCCGACGACGCGGACCTGGTGATTGTGCGCAGCAACCTGCTGATCTACCGCACGCGGCAGGAGCAGACCCAGCCGCAGCTTCTCTCGGGCGAGCGGCAGGACCGGCTGCGCAGGGAGGACGGTGCGCTGCGTCTCCTGCGCCGTGAGGTCCTGCTGGATCTCACGGTGATCGGCACTCACAACCTTTCCATCTTCTTCTGATCTGAGAGGAACGCGGCGATGACGCAGACGAAGAGCACGAGAGCCGACGCGCTTCTCGACGAACTGGACACAGGTCTGGCCGAGGGCGAGGTCCCCGCAGGGCTGTTCGGCAACCAGGAGATCTACGACCGTGAACTGCGCGCGATCTTCGGACGGTGCTGGGTGTTCCTCGCCCACGAGTCGGAGATCGAGGCCAAGGGCGACTACGTCCTGCGCAAGATCGGCGAGGACAACTTCATCGTGATCCGCGATGAAGAGGGCGGGATCAACGTCCTCTTCGACGCGTGCCGGCATCGCGGTGTGCAGGTGTGCCGGGCGGACTCGGGCAACACCTCGCACTTCCGCTGTCCGTACCACGGATGGATGTACAACACGAAGGGCGACCTGGTGGGTGCGCCCCTGTGGCGCAACGCCTTCGGCGGGATGCCGAAGGAGGGCAACGGGCTGTCGAAGGCAGCGCGGGTGCAGTCGTACCACGGCCTGATCTTCGCGACGCTGGACCCGTCGGCTCCCCCGCTGGAGGAGTACCTGGGTGGCATGGCCTGGTACCTGGACCTCCTGTTCGGCCTCAACGAGCACGGCATGGAGGTCGTCGGGCCGCCCCAGCGCTTCGTCATCGACGCCAACTGGAAGTCGGGCAGCGAGAACTTCGCCGGCGACGACTACCACCTCGGCACGCTGCACCGGTCCGTGTGGGAGATCGGCGCCTTCCCGGTGCCCTTCAGCGAGAACATGATGGGCTATCACATCCAGGCGGCCCCCGGGCACTCGCTGTCGTTCTCGATGGCGCCGAACGAGGACGAGCCGGGTCCGAAGTTCTTCGGGTTCCCCGAGGAGCTCGCCGAGACCTTCGACACCAGCCGCATCAGCGACCACCAGCTCGACATCGCGCGGCGGTCCCGGGTGATGGTCGCCAACGTCTTCCCGAACTTCTCGATGCTGGCGCTGCCGATGACCGAGGACGGCGCCAACCACGAGCCGACCGGCGTCGTGACCATCCGCATGTGGCAGCCGCACGGAGTCGGCCAGGTCGAGATCTGGAACTGGTTCTGCGTCTACAAGAACATGACGCCCGAGCAGAAGGACCGGGCCTACCGGGCCGGGCTCGGCACGTTCTCCATGGGCGGCGCGTTCGAGATGGACGACACCGAGCCGTGGATCACGGTCAGCCGCACCGGCCGCTCCGTCGCCGCCGACCTCCTGGACTTCAAGCTCAACTACCAGATGGGGATGCCGGGCGTAGGCATCGCCAAGCCGGTGGAGGACTGGCCCGGCCCGGGCATCGCCTACTGGACCCGCTACGAGGAGGGCGTGCAGCGCAACCTCTACCGCCACTACGTCGACGTGATGCGTGCCGAACCCGGCACCTGGCCGAAGCCGACGTTCGATGAGTGAGTGGATGGCCTCGGTGCGGGAGCAGTACCGAGGCCGGGGAGTGGGCGAGCGGCTGACGGCCGGCCGGAAGTCCGGCGTGGTGGTCGTCGACCTCATCAACGGCTTCACCGACCCCGCCTGCCCGCCCGGCTCCGACCTGGACGCGGTGGTGGAGCGCACGGCCGAGCTGCTGGACCGGGCCCGCGCTGCCGGGCTGCCGGTCTTCTTCACCACGATCTCCTACGGGCCCCATGAGCTGGACGAACTCGTCTGGCTGCGCAAGATGCCGGCGCTGCGCGCGCTCACGGCGGGTTCGCCGTGGGTGGAGGTGGACAAGCGGCTGGCGCCACTGGCCACGGAGCCGGTGATCGTGAAGAAGGCGGCCTCGGCGTTCAACGGCACCGACCTCGCCCAGCGGCTGGCGGCCGCCGGCGTGGACACCCTGATCGTCTGCGGCGCCACCACCTCCGGCTGCGTCCGGGCCACCGTCATCGACGCCTGCGCGGCGAACTTCACGGTGCGGGTGCCCCGAGAGTGCGTGGGTGACCGGGCCCAAGGGCCGCACGAGGCCAACCTTTTCGACATCGACGCCAAGTACGGCGACGTGGTGGGCGTGGACGAGGTTCTGGAGGAGGTGACGGCCGGATGACCCCGACCGCGACAGCACGGACCATCGGGCACACATCCGGTACGGACCTCCCGATGACCGCGCGTCATGCGCCCGGCATCGAGCCCCGCCTGGTCACCGACCGCCCGCTCGACCTCGCCGCCGAGCAGGAACGCGGCACGTACGGCCCGGCGACGTGCGCCGACGTGATCGCCGAGCTGGAAGCGGCCGGACTGCGCGGCCGCGGCGGCGCCGGGTTCCCCGCGCACATCAAGTGGCGCGGGGTCGCCGAAGCGGCCGGGCCCCGGGTGGTCGTGGCCAACGGCGAGGAGGGCGAGCCGAGTTCGCACAAGGACCGCTGGCTGCTGACGCACCGGCCGCACCTGGTGCTGGACGGGCTGCTGCTCGCCGCGCGCACCGTGGGCGCCGACCGCGCGGTCGTCTACCTCTCCCACGTCGAGACCGAGACCGCCGTGCGCGCCGCGATCGCCGAGCTCGGTCCCGTGACCGGGGTGCGCCTGGACGTGCACGTCGTGGAGCCGACCTATGTGGCCGGCGACGAGACGGCCGTGTGCCGGTCCATCAGCGGTGGCCCGGCCCTGCCGACGGCCCGGCCGCCCCGGGTCGGCGAGAAGGGCGTCGACGGCCTGCCCACGCTCGTGTCGAACGTCGAGACCCTGGCCCACGCCGCCTGGATCTCCCGGCACGGTGCCGCGGGCTACCGCGCCCATGGCAGCACCGAGTCGCCGGGCACCACCCTGGTGACCCTCAGCGGCGCCTGCGCCCGCCCCGGCGTCTACGAGGTCCCCTACGGCCTGACCGTCGCCCAACTCTTCGAGCTGGCGGGCGGGTTCACCTCGGCTCCGGCCGGGTTCCTGATGGGCGGCTGGTTCGGCGGCCTGCTCGGACCGGTGCACGCGGAGACCTGCTGCACGTACGAGGACGTGCGGGGCGCAGGATCGGGACTCGGCTGCGCGGCGATCACCGCACTCGGATCCCACGAGGATCCGATCGCCGTCGCGGCCGGGATCTCGGCCTGGTACGCCGCCGAGTCAGCGCAGCAGTGCGGGGTGTGCGTCAAGGGCACCGCGTCCATCCGGGACGCCTTCGCCTCGCTCGACGCGGGCACGGCCTCGGCCACCGACCGGGACAACCTCGCCCGCTGGGGACAGACCCTGCGCGGCCGCGGCGCCTGCGCCTTCCTCGACGGCGCGGCCACCTGGGCACGCACCGTCCTGGCGGAGTTCCCGCAGCACCTCGACCAGAACGACAGCACCGACCAGAACGACAGCACCGTCAGCGACACCGAAGGA
The DNA here is from genome assembly GCF_042896175.1 of Streptomyces sp. NPDC001315. NCBI lineage: Bacteria > Bacillati > Actinomycetota > Actinomycetes > Kitasatosporales > Streptomycetaceae > Streptomyces > Streptomyces sp. NPDC001315. The sequence goes on from NZ_JBIAWZ010000009.1 coordinate 17,480, forward strand.
GAGCGTCATGAAGGCAACCGTTGACTCCACCAAATGCAACGGCTACGGCACCTGCGCGGACGAGGCGCCCACGCTCCTCCAGCTCGACGAGTGGGGCTACGCCGGCGTCATCGGCGACGGCACGGTGACCGACAAGGACGCCGCCTGCCGCGCGGCCGACAGCTGCCCCGAACGCGCCATCACCCTGCACGACTGAACGGACGACGTCATGGATCTCGGACTCAAGGGCAAGGTGGCCCTGGTCACCGCCGCCAGCAAGGGCATCGGTCAGGCGATCGCGCGGCAACTCGTCGCCGAGGACGCGGTCGTGGCCGTCAGCGCCCGTACGCCGGTCGCGGCGGAGGGCCAGACCCCGTACCCCACCGACCTGATGGACCCGGCGGCCGTCGACCGGCTGATCCCCGAGGTGATCGCCGCGCACGGCGCGCTGGACATCCTGGTCGTCAACACGCCCGGACCCAGGATCATGCCGGTGCTGGAGATGGAGCGGGCCGACTGGGACACCGCCTACGGCCAGCTCGTGCGGCCGGCCGTGCAGCTGGCCACCGCGGCGAGCCGCGCGATGGCGGCCAACGGCGGCGGCTCGATCCTCTTCATCACCTCCACCTGGGTGAAGCAGCCCGCGTTCGGCGGCGGACTGTCGGCGGCCATGCGCTCGCTGCTGTCGGCCCTGGCCAAGCAGATGTCGCTGGAACTCGCCGACCAGGGCGTGCGCGTCAACCAGCTGATGCCCGGTGCCACCGGCACCGACCGCATGGAGAACATCGTGAACGCCAAGTCGGCGGCCAACGGCACGACCCGGGAAGAGGAGATCGCCAAGGTCGTCTCCGCCATTCCGCTCGGCCGCTGGGCCGAGCCGGAGGAGATCGCCCAGGCCGCCGCCTACCTGGTCTCCCCAGCCGCAGCGTTCGTCACCGGTCAGGCCTTCGCCGTCGACGGCGGCGCCATCCGCTCCACTCTCTGAACGTCACAAGGAAGGCACCACCATGCCCAAGACCCTGCGCGAACTCTTCGTCGACCAGTTCCGGCTGTGCAAGCTGCAGGCGAACGAGACCGTCGCCGTCATCTCCGAACTCGGCCAGAAGACCGAGTACTCCGAGGCCGCCGTGGCCGCCGCCCGGGACATCGGTGCCGGCGCCCTGGTGCTCACCGCCTCCAGCCTGTCCAACCCGATGCTGCCGCCGTACGAGGCCGACGGCCGCGAGGTCGCCGCGCTGCTGGCCGCGGCCGCCGAGTGCGACCTGGTGATCGACGTGACCGTCGGTGGCCTCATCCACTCCGACGTGCGCACCCGGATCACCGGCAACGGCAAGCGGATGCTGTTCGTCGCGGAGCCCGCCGACGTGCTGGAGCGCCTGATGGGCGACGAGGACCTCCGCAAGACGGTCGAGGCCGGCGGCCGGCTGCTCAAGGCGGGCAGCACGCTGCGCGTCACCAGCGCCGCGGGCACCGACCTGACCGCCGACATCTCCGGCGAGGACCTCCCGATCACCCACCAGTGGGGCTACGTCGACGAGCCCGGCCGCTGGGACCACTGGCCGAGCGGCTTCGTCGCCTGCTTCCCGCGCGACCGCACGGCCGAGGGCACCATCGTGCTCCAGCCCGGCGACGTGCTGATCCCCTGGCAGCGCGCGGTGCGCGACACCGTCACCCTCACCGTCGAGAAGGGCTTCATCACCGGCGTCGAGGGCAAGGGCAACGACGCGTTCGTCCTGCAGGACTACTTCGACGCCTGGCAGGACCCGGAGGTCTTCGCGGTCTCCCACATGGGCTGGGGCGTCCACCCGATCGCCCGCTGGTCGGCCTTCGAGGTCTACGAGCCGCGCTCGCTGTACGGGCAGGAGCTGCGCTCCACGGCCGGCAACTTCATGTGGTCCACCGGCCCGAACCGCTTCGCGAACCGCGAGACGCCGGCGCACCTCGACATCCCGATGCGCGGCTGCACCGTCGAGATCGACGGCACGGCGGTCGTCCGCGACGGCGTCCTGACCGGCGAGGGAGCGTAAGTGGACACCCGCACACTGGAGCGCGCGATCCTCGCGCTCGGCAAGGACACGGCCCTGCTCGGCCGGTTCCGCGCCGACCCGGTCGGCGTGGGCGCCGCCGAGCTCGGTCTGGACGCCGAATGGGCCAACGTGATCGCCGGCGGCGAACGCGACCGGCTGCGCTCGGCCGGCGTCGTGGACGGCATCACCATCCTGGTCAGCCGCTGGTTCGCCGACGACCTGGGCGACTCGACGAGCGTCGGCCGCTTCCACGTCGAGACCTCGACGCCGCTGCCCGACCCGGACGTGCCGCACAACCTGGTCTTCGCGGGCGGCTGTTCGCACGTGCCGGACCTGCTGGCCCGGCCCGAGGTGGATCCCGCCGACGCCGTGGACCGGCTGACCGAGGGCTATCAGCGCCTCGCCGAGCGGATCGCCGCCGCCGACCCCGACGTGCTGATCGTGACCGCCGACTGCCACTTCCAGTCCTTCCGGACCGGCGCCTTCGTGATCGGCACCGGCAAGGAACACACCGGGTCGATGGAGTTCTTCAAGCGTCCCGACCTCGACCTCACCCTGACCGGCGCGCCCGACTACGCCCGCGCGCTGGCCAACGCGGTGCGCGCCGAGGAGATGGAGGTCGAGGAGTCGGAGCAGATCGACCTCGACCACGGTCTGATCGTCCCGCTGCGGCAGCTGCTGCCCCGCCCGGACCTGCCGGTGATCCCGATCATCACGCAGCCGGCCAAATCCTTCTCGCCGTTCGGTGCCCGCGCCTTCGGCCAGGTGCTGCGCGACGTGGTCGCCGAGCGCGGCCTGAAGGTGGCGATGCTGGCCACCGGAGGTCTGTCGCACTGGCTCGACCCGGGCAAGTTCGGTGGTGTGGACATCGAGTTCGACACCTACATCCTGGAGATGCTGCAGGCCGGCCGCGGCTGCGATCTCGGCAACCTGGAGCCGTACGCCCTGCTCGACCACGGGCAGTACGAGTTCCCCAACTGGCTGATCATGCTGGGCCTCACCGGCCCCGGCGTGCGCGGCGAGGTGCTCGCCTACGAGCCCATGGAGGCCTCCGGCGGCGGCTGGACGGTCGTGGACATGCTCCTCCCCGAGAAGGAGTCGGTGGAGGAGCCCGCGAAGGCAGGCGGCCGTGACTGACCGGACGCTGCGCGTCGGCCTCACCCAGTGGCACGCCACCCGGGACCGGGCCGCCAACACGGCCACAGCCGTGCGGATGGTGCGCGAGTGCGCCGCCGCCGGGGCCCAGCTGGTGCTGCTGCCGGAGAACGGGCTGATGCTGGGCACCAACAGCGAGATGCGCGAGGCCGCCCTGACGGTGGACTCGCCGGAGATCACCAGCCTGCGGCAGGCCGCCAAGGAGGCAGGCACCGTGGTCGTGCTGGGCGGCTTCAAGCGGCGCGGCCCGACCGACATCCGCAACACCGCTCTGGTGATCGACGCGCACGGCGAGATCGCCGGCGGCTACGACAAGATCCACTTGTTCGACGCCCGCGTCGGCGGCCAGTCCTTCGAGGCCTCCGGCGTGGAGACCGCGGGTGACCACCCGTCGCTGCTGCGCGTCGGTGGCACCACCGTGGGCCTGACGATCTGCTACGACGTGCGCTTCCCGGAGCTGTACCGGGCGCTGGCGCTGTCGGGTGCGGAAGTACTGCTGGTCCCGGCGGCCTTCACGCAGCGGACCGGCGAGGCCCACTGGGAGGTGCTGCTACGCGCCCGGGCCATCGAGAACGCCGCGTACGTGGTGGCCTCGGCGACGATCCAGGGCCAGGGCGACGACACCGACGACGCCTTCCCCACCTACGGGCACGCCCTGGCGGTGGGTCCCTGGGGCGAGGTGCTCGCGGACCTCGGGGAGCAGGCGGCGGCCTGGCAGGTCGTCGACCTGGACCTCTCCCAGGTGGCCGCCCGCCGCACCGCCCTGCCGGTGCTGAACGGTGTGAAGTCCGCCGCGTACGGCGTTCCTCCTGAGATCATTGACGCAGAAACGAGGGAGGAACATGAGCACCGAACCACCACTGGGTGAGGGCGTCGTCCGGGCCGGCGAGAGCTTCGGCATCGGCAACGAGTTCACCGGGGTACAGGTACGCAAGGTGTGGACGCGGCAGGGCGAGCGGCTGGAGCTCTACGTTCCCAAGCGGGGTTACCACATCCTGCTCGACGCGATGCAGTTGGAGATCATCGCCGCCCAGGACCCGGCGAACTTCAGCAAGCTGTTCGCCATCCAGCTCGGCGCCGAGGAGCCGACGACGGAGGAGGGCGGCGCCTGATGGCAGCGGTGACCAGGCCGGGAACGACGGTCGAGGAGATCTACCGGACCCTGCGGGAGCGGATCATCGAAGGGCAGTACACGCCCGGCTTCCGCATGTCGCAGGGCGCGCTCGCCGCCGAGCTGGAGACCTCGCGCACCCCGCTGCGCGAGGCGCTGCACCGCCTGGAGGCGGACGGCCTGGTGGTGGCCGAGGCCAACCGCGGCATGGAGGTCGCGCCGACCAGCCCGGCCGATGTGGAGCAGCACTACGTGCTGCGGCTGCTGGTGGAACCGGCCACGATCTCCGGCATCATCGACCAGCTCACCGAGGGCGACCTGGCGCAGATGACGCAGGACCTGGAGGCGATGGAGACGGCCCGCCACCGCATCCGCGACTTCCAGGAGGCGCACCACCGCTTCCACCAGACCGCGCTGCGCCGCTATCCGAAGGCACTGGCCGAACTCACCGAATCGCTCACCCTCAAGATCTACCGGCACCAGCGGCTGTATTTCTCGCGCCCGCACGCCCCCGAACACTTCACCAGTGTCGACCGTCTCTTCCTGGAGGCGGTGCGCGACCGAGACTCCGAACTCGCCCGCCAGATACTGGAGTTCCATCTCATCGACGCCGCGCTCGGCCTGGTGCTGGACAGCGATCCCGACCACCGGTTCGATGCCCTGCTGGTGGCGACCAGAGGGCTCGGCATCGAACTCGGCACCAATGCCGACAACCGGGCGGAACTGCCCCTGTCGGTGCGCTGGCGCCGCCTGGGCGCACGCCCGGATCTCGAACTGCACACGTCCAACCTGCGCCTGCTGCGCGCCGAAGGAGAAAGCTCATGACCTCGACCCGGGTCGGCCTCATCGTGCCGAGTTCCAACACCACGATGGAGACCGAGATCCCCGCGATGCTCCGGGCCCGCGAGGAGATACGCCCCGAGCGGTTCACCTTCCACTCGTCCCGTATGCGGATGCAGCAGGTGACGCCGGATCAGCTGCGCGAGATGGACGACCAGTCGCTGCGCTGCGCCCGCGAACTCGCGGACGCCGAGGTCGACGTGATGGCCTACGCCTGTCTCGTCGCCATCATGGCGCGGGCCAAGGGATACCACCGCGACAGCCAGCAGCGCCTGGCCGAGATCGCGGAGGGCACCCCGGTCGTCACCTCGGCCGGCGCGCTGGTGGAGGGCCTCGAGCACCTCGGGGCGAAGAAGATCTCGGTGATCGCGCCCTACATGAAGCCGCTCACCCGGACCGTCTGCGACTACATCGAGGCCGAGGGCGTGGAGGTGCACGACTCGATCAGCCTGGAGGTCCCGGACAACCTGGCGGTCGGCCGGCTGGACCCGGCGCAGCTCGTCGACATCGCCGCCAAGGTCGACACCAAGGGTGTGGACGCCCTGGTGCTCAGCGCGTGTGTGCAGATGCCCTCGCTGCCCGTGGTGGAGCAGATCCAGAACGCCTTCGACATCCCGGTGGTGACCGCTTCGGTGGCCACGGTGTGGCGGACGCTGCGCGTCCTCGGGCTCGACCCGGTCGTGCCGCGCGCGGGATGGCTGCTGGCCGACCGCGGCTGACCTTTTCGGCGCGTACTGTGCATGCATTTCTGCATGCACAGTACGTGTGGCGCGGCCTCGGGGCCGCCTTCATTCGAACCGCACGAACCGGGACGCCGCCGTCCACATCGGTCGGGGCGTTCCGGCACCGCTGAGGAACCGAACCAGGAGATGGATGCCATGGCTCTGCACACCCTGTTCCGCCCCGGCCGCATCGGCTCGCTCGAACTGAAGAACCGCGTCATCAAGTCGCCCCAGACCACCGCCCTGGCCAACCAGGACGGCACGGTCACCCAGCGACTCGTCAACCACTACAAGCGGCTCGCCGAAGGCGGCCCCGGCCTGATCATCGTCGAGTACAGCTACGTCGACGACGACGCCAGCAAGTCCATCCACGCCCAGCTCGGCATCTCCCGCCGCGAGCACATCCCCGGCCTCGGCTGGCTGGTGGACGAGGTCCACGCCGCCGGCGCCAAAATCGGCATCCAGCTGGAACACTGCGGACGGCAGAAGTTCCTCGGCGTGCAGCCGATCAAGACCGCCTCCGAGGTCTCCTGGGACTACGTCGAGTCCCAGTACGGCGAGCGGCCCCAGGTGCTGACCGAGGAGGAGATCCAGGGGGTCGTCGCGGCCTTCGCGGACGCCGCCGAGCGCGCGTATCTGGCCCGTTTCGACCTGGTCGAGGTGCACGCGGGCCACGGCTACCTGCTCACCAACTTCCTCTCCCCGCACACCAACAGGCGCACCGACCGCTACGGCGGCTCCTTCGAGAACCGGGCCCGCCTCACCCTGGAGGTCGTCGCCGCCGTCCGGGCCCGCGTCCCGCGCGACTTCCCGCTCAGCGTCCGCCTCTCGGTCACGGACTACGAGAAGGACGGCATCCCGATCGAGGAGAGCGTCGAGCTGGCGCGCCTCCTCGAGGCCGCGGGCGTGGACGTCATCCACGCCTCCGGGGGCCACCACGCGCTGATGGAGTACGAGGTCAGCCCCTGGTACATGCCGCGGGCCCTGCACCGCTGGGGCTGGGAGAAGATCAAGCCCGAGGTGACGATCCCGGTCATCGGCTCCGGTTCCCTCGTCACCCCCGAGGTCGCCGCCGACGTCCTGGAGAGCGGCTCCGCCGACTTCGTCTCCCTGGGCCGGGCGATGCTGGCCGACCCGGACTGGACCCGCAAGGCCCAGGAGGGACGGCTGCTGGACATCGTCCCGTGCATCCGCTGCAACGACGGCTGCCTCGACCGCGGCCTCAACGCCGGACGCAGCACGGGCTGCACGGTCAACCCGTCGATGGGGGAGGAGTACCGCTACCCCGTCGAACCGGCTGCCGTCCGCCGCCGCGTCGCGGTGGTCGGCGCAGGCCCCGCCGGGCTGCGCGCCGCCGCTGTGCTCGCCGACCGGGGCCACGACGTGACGCTCTACGAGCCCGGGGAGCTCGGCGGCGCTCTGCTGCCCGCGACGCGCTCGTCCTCCAAGCAGGACCTCGCGGGACTCCGCGACCATCTCGTCCATCAGGTGCGTTCCCGCCCCATCGAGATCGTCGCCGAGCACGCCGACGCCAAGACGCTTGCGGACGGGGGCTTCGACCTGGTGTACGTGGCCACCGGCGCGGTGCCGCGGGAACTGCCGGGCGTGCGCCTGGCCCGGGATGTCACGGATCCGAAGGACGTCGTGTCGCCCGTGGTGGTCGTCGGCGGCGGGATGACCGGAGCCGACACGGCGCTGTGGCTGGCCGGCGCCGGACACGAGGTCACCCTGGCGGAGGCCGGACCGGGGATCCTCGGCAATCGTGAGGTCTTCACCGACGCGATGGTGTTGCCGCAGGTCCTCGCCGACATGGGCGTGACGGTCCGCACCGGCGCCGAGGTGACGGAGTACGGCGAGGACGGCGTCCGCACCGCGGATGGAAAGCTGATACCCGCCGCCACGGTCCTGGCCGCCATCGGCAACGACAGCGGCTCCGCGCTCGCGAACGCCCTGCGCGAAGCCGCCCCGGAACTGGAAGTCGTCACGCTCGGCAGCGCCGCGCGCAACGGCCGGGTCCTCGACGCCCTCCATGGGGCGTTCTTCGAGGCACGTCGGGCGTGAGGTTTCATGAGCAAACGCAAGCAAGGAGGTCTGTAATGGGTGCACTGGACGGGCAGGTCGTCATCTTCACCGGCGCCGGATCGGGCATCGGACGCGCGGTCGTGACCCGCTACGTCGCCGAGGGCGCCCGAGTGGTGGCGTTGGACGTGTCCGACACCGTGACGGAGCTGGCCGCCGAACTCGGGGAGTCCGTCATCCCGGTGGTCGCGGACGTACGGTCCTGGGAGGGCAACGTCCGGGCCGCGGATGCCGCGAGGGAGGCCTGGGGGCGCATCGACGTCTTCGTCGGAAACGCGGGCATCACCGATGGGGCCCAGCCGCTGGAGGAGATTCCGGGAGAGCGGCTCACCGACGCCTTCTCCGAACTCTTCGGAGTGAACGTGCTCGCACCGATGCTGGGCGTCCGGGCCGTCGTCGACGACCTCGTGAAGTCACGCGGCAGCATCATCCTGACCGGTTCGTTCGCCGGCTCCAACGCCGCCGGCGGCGGAGTGCTGTACACGGCGTCGAAGCACGCGGTGCAGGGTCTCGTACGGCAGCTCGCATACGAACTGGCACCGGACGTCCGCGTCAACGGTGTGGCACCGGGTGTGGCGCCGACCCGGTTGCGGGGCACCGCCTCCCTCGGCCAGACGTCCGCCGACGCGGTGCTGGACGGTACGCGGGAGGTGCTGCCGCTGCAGGAGGTTCCGGACATCGACGCGTACTCCGGGATCTTCACCCTGCTCGCCTCGCCGTCGGAGTCGGCCGCGATGACCGGAACCATGGTCACCGCCGACAGTGGGCTGTCGATCCGGGGGCTGGCACGCCCTGGTGGGCGACTTCCGAAAAGGGAGAGCTGATGACGGCCGGCGGGTGCGGGTGCGCTTGGGCCGGTCCTGAGTCATGCCGCGGGTGGCTGCGCCGGAGCAGGGGATACGCGAGGTAGGAAGGAGGGGCCGAACCCTGTTCGGCCCCTCCTTGGCGCGCGTCCTCACGGCGGCGGTTCGACGGCGAAGGTGCCCGGGGTCGGCCTGCTCTCGGCCATCGCCTCGCCCGTCGCCAGTCTGGCCCGCACACGGATGACGGACCCCGGCACCGCGTCCGCCAGGAGCCTGCTGGGCACGGCGAGCAGCAGGCGCTGCCCGACGTTCCTCGACAGCAGGTCGGCATAGCCGGGCACCGGCTCCGCGTCTAGCACTTCCACTTCCGCCTGGTCCCAGCCCGCCAACCGCGGATGCGGCTCTGTCCCGACCAGCCGTGCGGTCAGATCAGTGCGGTTGTCGATTGCCTGCACCATGGCGGGCGGTCACCGGTGAGGCGGGCCTTCGTGCCGGTACCCGCCCTTCATGTTGCCCGACCTGGCAAGGGGCTTCGGGCCGTTCGTCGTACCCCTGAACTCGGGTGTCAGGCTCTCCTGGAGGAAGGCCTCGGCACCCTCCCAGGGGTAGTTCGCCACGGCGCGCTCCAGTGAGGCGAGCCGCTTGTGGAGCTCGTGGATGGTCTCGACCAGTCCCGGTACCGGCTCCGCCTCGGGCCGGCTCGCGGCACGGAGCGGAGCGCGTACGGCGCCCGCTGCCGAGACCGACACCGTCGCGGTCATCGTGGCGGCCGGCGCCGAGATGTCCGTGATGGAGACACCGGTCGGGGCCCCGGCGTACGAATGGGAACTGGGCTTGCTGGACGCGCTGAACGTGGTGTTGCCGGTGCTCCCGGGGTAGGGATCGCCGTCGTCACCACGGTTCGCCGCCCACTCCATGTCGCGCCGGTCGTCGGCCTGCACCAGGCCCACCATGTAGTGGGTCTCGTCCGTGTTGTCCTGTTGGCTTTCGTCGATGTGCCAGAGCATCAGGCCGGCGGCGGGCAACGAGGAGTCGTACCCGGTGCGTTGGCGGTTCTCCATCAGGAAGTATTCGTTTCCTGGCAGGCCGTCCGTCCACAGTCGGTGGACCTCAAAGCTGTTCTTGACGTCGGGAATGGACAGTGTCCCGTCGCTCGTGACGTTGACGGGCTTGGCCCAGCCCTGCTGGATCTTGCACCACGCCGACGGATGCGTCGGAATGTCACCGCCCCCGCCCCACGAACCGGCGCCCATCAGACACCAGTTGCCGACCCCCTCCGACGAGCCGTCGACGTCGTACAGGTCGGGGAAGCCGAACAACAGGTGCCCCAACTCGTGCGCGCAGACCCCGATTTTGGCGTCCTCGGGGATGGTGAGGTAGCCGTAGATCCGGGCTCCGTCGGCGTTGTACGCGCTCGGCAGGACCCACTTGTGCGACCAGATGTCTCCCGGGTTGCCCGTGGCTTCACCACCCTCGCCGGCGTGCACGACCATGAAGGCGTCGACGAAACCGTTGCCGTCGTTGTCGTACGGCGCGTAGTTGACGAGGGGGTCGGCGGTCACGGCGGCGTCCCGGGCCATGATCTGCGCACGCGCCTGTCCCGTCGGGCGGCCGATGCCGAAGTTGTTGTTGGCGTACCAGGAGAGCTTCTGAGGCATCCGGACGGGACCGATGACCTCGCCGACGATGTCCACCAGACCGTGCGTCACTTCGCGGTAGTAGTCCCGGACACTGCCGTGCGGGAGCTCGCCGAGGGAGAAGAAGAGCTTCTCGAAGTGCTCCTTGTCCGCGGTCATCGGCTTGTCCTGGAAGTCCGCCAGGACGACGACGACCCGTACCGCGCCGGTCAGCGGCGAGCGGGACGCGGCCGTGGAGCGGATGGCCTCGTACGGTGTGCCAGGAGGGAACTCGTCGGGCGGGATGATGGTGCCGTCGTTGAAACCGAGAGCGCGGGGAGCGCCACCGGGGCGGAACGTGCTCGCCAGGTCCGATTCGCTTCGGACCCGCTCCAGTTCCTGCCGCATCCTCTCGCGCAGTTCCGGGCTGGGGGCGATGGCGCAGAACTCCGACCACACGGCCACCGCGGAATTCCGCATTGTACGAGGATCAACCATGCTTGTTCCTCCCAAAATAGGGTGTTCTGGTTGTTTCTCCGGCCAGTGACGCACGTCTGTACGACACCCGCAACGCGGATCAAGCGGCCGCGCAGATGCGGACGGGCTCTCCCCGGGTTTTCATGGAAGACGGGGCCGACCCAGGCCCATCCCGCCTCCCCGCCCGCTCCGCAGTCACGGTGAATACGGGGTCGTGCATGAGCAGTTGGCCGACGACTCGACCCGCGCTCACGCCAACTGGACGCCGACAGACGGCTGGAGGCTTGTCTGACTGGCGGATGAGCTGGCGATGGCTCCATTGGCGTGGTGCGCGGCTCATACTGCAACCAGCCCTGGCGCAACGTCTCTCCTGTCCTGCAGAACCGCAACCCCCGGATGAGGAGGCCACGTTGAGAGCTGCTGACTTCGAGCGCGGAATCACCCAGAGCTTTGTCGACCCCTACGCCTGCGACGAGATGGGATCCGGTGCGTGGGAGACGACCGGCTCACAGGAGAGCGAGGGGGACTATCTGCTGCCTCCGCCCCATCCTGCCCAGCGTCTCAACCTTTTGATCGGTCCGCGTGACCAGCGGCGGCTGGACCTGCACGCGGTCCTGACCGCGGCCGGCATCCCGCCGCACCCCGAAGACCGCGAAGCCATCGAGCAGCTCAGCGACCTGCCCGACAGCGTCAATGCCTCCCTCCAGCGCTGGCTCCACCACGCGATGTGACTCCCGGGGGCCAACCGGGGCACCGTGTCACCGCCCGTGGCTCACCGGGCCCTGGTGGCCGCGTGCGGCGGAGTGGGCGTCGACCTCTGCCTCGGCCTGACGCAACTGGCCGCGTTCATCGGCGGGGCGTTCGCCTGGCGGCGGGCGCGGAACGCACCGAGATCGGCCGGGACGGGGAGGGTGCGAGCCGCTCCCCGTCTGCCGGCCGCCGTGCGGCAGGATGGGGCCATGAGCGTAGTGAAGATCAACGTACTGACCGTTCCCGCCGAGCAGCGGGAGACGCTGGAGAAGCGCTTCGCCTCTCGCGCCCATGCCGTCGAGAACTCCGACGGGTTCGAGTGGTTCGAACTCCTCCGGCCGGTGGAAGGCACCGACAGCTACCTCGTCTACACGCGCTGGCGTGACGAGGAGTCTTTCCAGGCCTGGATGGAGGGCCCCATGAAGGCGGCCCACCAGGGCGGTGGTGCGGAGGGCGGGGAGCGCCCCAAGCCGGCCGCGAGCGGGTCCACGCTGTGGTCCTTCGAGGTCGTACAGCAGGCCGCGCCGAAGAGCGCGTAGACAGGTCGTCACGGACGACCGAGCGCAGGCGGGCGGGCGTCTTCGCCGCTGACGTCGTGGAGGCTGCCGTCGACGTTGCCGATGCGGCCGTAGCGTTCTGGCCCCGCGGATGACAGCCGCCCGGGTGAGCCGGCCGATCACCCGGGCGGTAAGCCGCGCTTGCAGTGATCGCCTCGGACTGGAACCCGGTCGGAACCCGGTCCGGCCCGCGGACTACCACGGAAGAGGCCGAACGGGGCTGCCGTCGGGGTTGCGCCGACGCCCGGCCCCCGCGCCACGACGGTCCCTGCTTCCCGTGCCCCGCCTTGCCGGACGGACCGCCATCCGGGTGATCTGTGGCTTACGCCGGCGGCGCGGGGAACCAAGGAATACCGGCCCCTGGAGCACCATTGTCGTTTCGTCGCGGTCGATTCGGAGTGGCAGCCTCACGGTGATCGGCCGAAACTGAAGCTCACGGTTTCGTGATCAGTAAGAGCGCACGGCCTCGCGGCATTCGAGATGGCCCGGAGGGCCATTCTCCGGAGCGCGAGGACACCGGACCGGCCACCCCTGGCCAGTGGTCATCGAAATGTCCTCCAGGAGGACAAATGGTAGAGCAGTCCTCCGACGTATTTATGTCCGGGACGGACAGAGCAGCCATCAGGCGTAATGGCGCCGGCCCGACGGCGACAGACACCGAGAAGAAGCTCGCGGAAGTACTGGCTGACGTCGTGTCCGTCGAAAACGTTCCGCCCGACAGCCACTTCTTCGACGACCTCGGTGCCAACTCCTTGGTCATGGCTCAATTCTGCGCACGGGTCAGGAAACGGTCGGATCTGCCGTCTGCGTCCATGAAGGACATCTATCGGCATCCCACGATCAGAAGTCTGGCGGCAGCTCTCGCGGACGTCCCTCCGGCTCCTGCCGACTCGACGCTCCCGACGTCGCTGTCAGCGGCGAATCCGGCGCAGGATCCGGTGACCCCGGCGAGCACGCAGCACTATGTTCTCTGCGGAACAATCCAGTTGCTGATCTTCCTGGGATACTCCTTCGTCACCGGACTTGTCACCGCCCGCGGCTACGAGTGGGTCGCCACCGGCTCAGGTCTGGTCGACATCTATCTGCGATCGCTCCTCTTCGGCGGCATCGGCTTCGTCGTCCTGTGCGTGTTCCCGGTCATCGCCAAATGGATCCTCATCGGCCGCTGGAGACCTCGCGAGTTCCCCGTCTGGGGTCTGAGCTATCTGCGTTTCTGGCTCGTCAAGGTCCTGCTCCACGCCAATCCGATGATCTTCTTCATCGGCAATCCGCTGTACGTGCTGTACCTGCGGGCGCTCGGCGCGCGCATCGGCAAGGGGGTCACGATCCTCTCCCACTCGGTCCCGGTCTGCACCGACCTGCTGACGATCGGTGCCGGTACGGTGATCCGCAAGGACTCGTTCTTCCTCTGCTACCGGGCGCACGCAGGGCGGATCCAGACAGGCCGGATCACGCTCGGCCGGGATGTGTTCATCGGTGAGAAGACCGTCCTCGACATCGACACGTCGATGGGCGACGGAGCTCAGCTCGGCCACGCATCCGCCCTGTACAGCGGCCAGATGATCCCGGACGGCGAGCAACGGCACGGATGCCCGGCGGAGCCCACGAAGATCGACTACGTGAGGGTCGCGCCGGCGAGGTGCGGCACCCCGCGCCGGGCCTGGTTCGGCCTCGTCACCCTGCTTCAGCTGTTCCTGGTGTACATACCCCTGACCGTCGGCGGTGTGTACATGCTGTTCACCGAGGTTCCGGCGCTCGGCAGGCGACTGGGGCCGGACGCGCCCGAAATCACTTCGTGGGAACTCCCCATCGACGCACTGGCCGTATCTCTCACACTGTTCTTCGGATTCGTCGTCGTGGGCCTCGCCGTGCTCTTCACCCTTCCGCGACTGATGAATCTGGCGATCAAGCCCGACAAGGTCTATCCGCTCTACGGCTTCCACTACGCCACGCAGCGGGCCGTGGCCCGCATCACGAACCTCAAGTTCTTCGCCTGGCTCTTCGGTGACAGTTCGTACATCGTCCATTATTTGCGCGGCCTCGGCTATGATCTTTCCCACGTCGAGCAGACCGGGTCGAACTTCGGTACGGAAGTGCAGCACGAGACCCCGTATCTGATTTCTGTCGGCAGCGGCACGATGGTGGCGGACGGACTCTCCATCGTCAATGCGGACTTCTCGAGCACATCCTTCCGGGTGTCTCGAACGACGATCGGACCGCGCAACTTTCTCGGCAACAACATCGCTTATCCCGCGGGGGGCAAGACGGGTGAGAACTGCCTGCTGGCGACGAAGGTGATGATTCCCCTCGACGGTGAGGTCCGTGAAGGTGTCGGGCTGCTCGGCTCGCCGTGCTTCGAGATTCCCCGGTCGGTGGAGCGCGACTCCCGCTTCGACCACCTCAGGACCGGCGACGAACTACGCCGCAGTCTCGCGGCCAAGAACCGCTACAACATCCGCACGATGGCCTTCTTTCTGTTCGTGCGATGGCTGCACACCTTTGTGCTCACGGCGCTCGGTCTCGTCTCCGTCGGCCTGTACGGGGTGGTCGGACACGTCGTGATCGCCGCGTATCTGGCAATCAGTCTCGCGTTCACGGCTCTCTATTTCGTCCTGGTGGAGCGCTGCGTCATGTCGTTCCGCGCGCTGCGACCCCAGTTGCGCTCCATCTACGACCCGTACTTCTGGCGGCACGAACGCCTGTGGAAGGTGCCGGACCACTACCTCGACGCCTTCAACGGAACCCCCTTCAAGAACGTGATCTGGCGGTTGTTGGGTGTTCGCATGGGCAGCAGGGTCTTCGACGACGGCTGCTACATGACGGAGCGGACACTCACGACGGTCGGGGACGACTGCACGCTCAATGCCGGGAGCAAGATCCAGTGCCACTCGCAGGAGGACGGCACCTTCAAGTCCGACCGGACCACGCTCGGTGTCGGCTGCACCCTCGGAGTCGGCGCGCACGTGCACTACGGCGTGACGATGAATGACGGCGCGGTGCTGGCACCCGATTCCTTCCTCATGAAAGGCGAGGAAGTGCCCCCGAACGCATGGTGGGGAGGAAACCCCGCCGCTGAAATGCCCGATGCCCACGATCAGGCCCGTGGCGTCCGTTCGGCATGGGCACCAGGAACAGCTTCGGCAAGCGACGCCGCGACGACGGCGATGTGAGGAAGGCCATTCGAATGGGAGCGCACGTGGAAGCGGACCGGGAGTTCTGGAGCCGGGTGCTGACCACTGGTGGATTCACCTCCATTCCACGGTGGGTGCCGGAACCGGTGGCGGGAGTGAGCGAGTACGAAGCCGAGGCGCCGACCGACGTCGCGGGCAAAGTGCGGGGCCTGGCCGGGGAGTTGGGGGTACCGGTGAGCGCGGTGCTGCTGGCCGCCCACGCCAAAGTGCTGGCCGCGTTGTCGGGCGAGCAGGGGGTGGTGACGGGTTACGCCGCCGGGGCCGAAGTCGGTCCGCTGCCATGCCTGTTGACCGTTGCACCCGAGTCGTGGCGCGAACTGGTGATGAGTGCTCATCGCGCGGAGGCGGAGGTGCTGGCGCACCGGGAGTTTCCGGTCGGCGCGCTCCGGCGGGAGCTGGGGGTGACCGGGCCGTCGTACGAGGTCGTGTTCGACCCTACAGGGACCGGGAGCGGGCTGATCGAGGACGTGGTGCTGGGGGTGGGCTGGTCCGACCGGGGCGGGCGGCTGGTGGTCCGGTTGCGGTATCGCACCGAGGCGCTGGACGCCGAGTGCGCGGCCCGGATCGCGGGCTACCACCTCGTCGCGCTGGAGCTGATGGCGGCTGATGCGGATGCCGGGCACGCGCGGCAGAGCCTGCTGTCGGCCGAGGAGGTTCGTCATCAGCTCGACGGTCTGGCCGGGCCGCGCCGGGCGCTCCCGGAAGGACGGGTGCACGAGCTGTTCGAGCAGCGGGTGCGCGCGCATCCGGCGACCGTGGCAGCGGTCCACGGCGAGCGCGAGTGGACGTACGGGGAACTCAACGCGCGCGCGAACCGGCTGGCACGGGCCCTGCTGGCGCGAGGGCTGGGCCGGGAAGACGTGGTGGGGGTGGTCACCGAACGCCATCTCGACTGGCTCGCCGCGGTGTTGGCGGTGTTCAAGGCCGGGGGCGTGTACCTGCCGATCGAGCCTCACCTGCCGGCGGGACGTATCGCGGCGACCTTGGCACGCGCCGGATGTCGACTCGTGCTGACCGAAACGGGCAGCACCGACGCCCTTGATCAGGCACTGGGCACGCTTCCGCGAGTCGAGAGGGTGCTGGTCGAGACGGCGTACGCGGAACAGCACGACGAAGCCGACGTCGGCGTGAAGGTCGCGGCCGATCAGCTGGCCTACATCTACTTCACCTCCGGCTCCACCGGCGAGCCGAAGGGGGCGATGTGCGAGCACGCGGGCATGCTCAACCACCTCTACGCCAAGATCGACGACTTGGGAATCGGCCAGGGCCAGGTGGTGGCGCAGACCGCCCCGCAGTGCTTCGACATCTCGCTGTGGCAGCTGCTGGCCGCGCTGCTGGTGGGCGGACGAACGCTGCTGGTCGAGCAGGAAGTGATCGTCGACGTGGAGCGGTTCGTCGACACTTTGGTCCGTGGCCGGGTGGCTGTGGCGCAGGTCGTGCCCTCCTACCTGGAGGTGGTGGTCTCGTATCTCGAGCGGCACCCCCGCGAACTGCCCGACCTCGCCCGTGTGTCGGTGACCGGTGAGGCGTTGAAGCGGGAGCTGGTCCAGCGCTGGTTCACGAGTCAGCCGGGGATCGAGCTCGTCAACGCCTATGGGCTGACCGAGACCTCGGACGACACCAACCACGAGGTCATGGACAGAGTGCCGGAACGGGTGCTGCTGGGGCGTGCGGTCAACAACGTGCGGGTCCACGTCGTCGATGAACACCTGTCACTGGTGCCGCTGGGCGCCCCGGGAGTGATCGCGTTCTCCGGGGTGTGCGTGGGCCGGGGGTACGTCAACGATCCCGAACGTACCCGCGAGGCCTACCGGGAGGATCCGTTCCGGCCGGGGGAGCGGCTCTACCTGGGAGGCGACTGGGGGCGCTGGCATCCAGGCGGCAAGCTGGAGTTCCTCGGCCGCCGGGACAACCAGGTCAAGATCCGCGGCTTCCGCATCGAGATCGGTGAGATCGAGAACACCCTGTTGCGGGTCCCCGGCGTGCGGGACGGCGCGGTGGTGATCGCCGAGCCGGCCGGCCGCAGCACGCACCTGATCGCCTTCTACACCGGACGGTGTCTGCCGGCAGACGCGCTGCGCGAGGCGCTGGGCGCCGTGCTGCCCGCCTACATGGTGCCCTCCGCCTTTCACTGGCAGCAGAGCCTCCCGCTGACCGCCAACGGCAAGATCGACAGGAAGGCCCTGACCACGCTGGCCGAACAGACCGCTCCGACCGCGGACCGCGACGTCGCGGGGGAGCAGGACCACACTCCGCGCACGCCGACCGAGCGGAAACTGGCGGCCGCGTGGGCCGAGCTGTTGGGCGTTCCCGAGCACCGCATCGGCCGGCAGGATCACTTCTTCGACTCCGGCGGCACCTCACTGACGGCCGTGAAGCTCACCCTCGCCCTGGACCGCATGCTGTCCCTGAAGGACATCACCCGCCATCCGGTGCTCGCCGACCTCGCCGCACTCCTCGACGGCACAACCCACCGGCGCCCGGAGCTGCTCCAGCCACTGTCGGAACCGCCCCGTGCGCCGAGATGCGCCCTGGTGTGCTTCCCCTACTCGGGCGGCAACGCGGTCAACTACCAGCCGATGGCCGGCGCCCTGGCGGGCAGCGGCCTGTCGGTGTACGCCGTCGACCTGCCCGGCCACGACCTGGCCGCGCAGGAGGAGCAGTTCGCGCCGATGGCGCAGGTGGCGGAGCAGGTCGTCGCCGAGATCACCGGGCGTGGCCTGACCAGGGTCATGCTCTGGGGCCACTCCTCGGGCGCCGCGCTGGCCGTGGAGACGGCGAGGAAGCTGCAGGAACGCGGGGTGGACGTCCCGCGGGTGTTCCTGGGCGCCCAACTGCTGGGAACCGCCACCGAACGGCGCGCGGCCATCACCGAGCTCACGGGGCGGACCAACGCCGAGATCGCCGCGAGACTGAGCGCGGACGGCGGCTACACGGAGCTGGGTGAGCTGACCGCGCAGCACGCCGAGCACATCGGTGCCGCCTACCGGAACGACTGCGTGGCCGCACACCGCTATTTCGCCGACGCGTTGGAAAGCCCGCCGACGGTGAAGCTGTCCGCGCCGGTCACCGTGGTCGTCGCCGCCGATGACCCGAACACGGCGGAGTTCCCCGACCACCACCGGGACTGGCGGCTCCTGGCCGAACACGTGGACCTGTACGAACTCCCCGACGGCGGCCACTACTTCCTGCGCACCCGCCCGGCCGCAGCAGCACGGGCCGTCCTGGGTGCCGCCGAATTGCCGGCCTCCCGCTGAGCCCCCGAGCGGCAACCGAAAGGAAACACCATGTCGTCCTCATCCCTGGCAGCCCTGCCCGAGGTGCAGCTCGAACCGGGCAAACCTCCGATCCTGCATGTCGGGGCCCCCGGTGACGCGCCGGGTTGGGCGGCCGAGAACCGCGATGCGCTACGAGCCCGAGTCACCGAGCACGGCGTGCTCGTCGTCCGCGGCCTGGCACTGCGGGAGGCCGATCAGGTCCGTACCGTCTTCGCGCAACTGGCCGGCGAGCCGATGACGGAGCGGGAGGCCTTCGCCCCCCGGCAGACCTACGGCCCGGGCCTGTATTCCTCCTCGACCTGGCCGGCCAACCAGCCGATGTGCATGCACCATGAACTGAGCTACCGGCTGGAGATCCCCGGCCTGATGCTGTTCGCCTGCCTGACCGCCCCCGGCCAGGGAGGAGCGACCGCGGTCGCCGACTCGGAACGCGTGCTCCAGGCACTGCCCGCCGCGCTGACCGAACGGTTCGAGCACGCGGGCTGGCTGCTCACTCGCAGCTACAACGACGAGATCGGGGCGTCACTGGCGGAGTCGTTCGGGACCGACGACCGTACCGCCATCGAACGCTACTGCCGCGCTCACGCCATCGACTTCGCCTGGCAGTCCGACGGCTCCCTACGTACGCAGCAGCGCCGCAGCGCGGTCGTACGACACCCGCTCACCGGCAGGCGCTGCTGGTTCAACCAGATCGCCTTCCTGAACGAGTGGACGCTGGCTCCCGAGGTGCGCGAGTACCTGGTGGACGTCTACGGCGAGGACGGGCTGCCGTTCAACACCCGTTTCGGAGACGGCTCTCCGATCGGTGAGGACATCGTCCAGCTCCTCAACGCCACCTACGAGGACCACACCCGGCGCGAGCCCTGGCAGGCCGGCGACGTGATGCTGGTCGACAACGTACGCACGGCACACAGCAGAGAGACCTTCACCGGAGACCGCGAGGTGCTGGTCGCCATGGCCGAGCCCCAGCGGCTGCCCGACAGTTGCCCGACCCCGGAGGCGAGCCAGCGATGACTGCCCTGCCATCCTCCAGCGCCCAGACCGCCACGCCCCGTTCCACCTCGACGCCGACCTTCGCGGTGATCTCCGGCGCGCAGGTGCAGCGAGCACTCGAAGGGCGCGAGAAAGAGATCGTGGAACTGGTCGAGGCCACCTACCGGCTGCACGGCACCGGGGACTCGGTCAACCCGCCGTCGTACTTTCTGCGCTTCCCCGACCGTCCCACGGCCCGGATCATCGCTCTGCCGGCCTCCATCGGTGGGCCGCTTCGGGTGGACGGCCTGAAATGGATCTCCAGCTTCCCGGGCAACGTGACCGCCGGTCTCCCGCGAGCCTCCGCGGTCCTCGTCCTCAACGACCATGACACCGGCTACCCCTTCGCCTGCCTGGAAAGCTCCATCATCAGCGCCACCAGAACCGCGGCATCCGCCGCACTGGCAGCCGACCGGCTCAGCAGAGGCCGGCCCCGCCCGACCCGTATCGGATTCGTCGGCACCGGCCTGATCGCCCGCTACATCCACACGTTCCTGGCCGGCACAGGATGGACGTTCGACACCGTCGGCGTGCACGACCTGTCCGCCGACAGCACCGCCGGTTTCTGCGGCTACCTCCGGCAGGGCGGCAGCCACGGACACGCCGAACAGGTCACGGTCCACGACAGCCCCGAAAAGCTGATCCGCGCCAGCGACCTGGTGGTCTTCGCCACCGTCGCCGGCGAACCCCATGTCACCGACCCGGCCTGGTTCGCACACAACCCCTTGGTCCTGCACGTGTCCCTGCGTGATCTCGCCCCCGAGATCCTGCTCGCCTCGGCGAACATCGTCGATGACGTCGAGCACTGCCTGAAGGCCAACACCTCTCCCCATCTGGCGGAGCAGCTCACCGGCAGTCGCGCATTCCTGGACGGCACCCTCCATGACGTCATGACCGGACGAGTGACCCCGCCGACCGACCGCCCGGTGATCTTCTCGCCCTTCGGGCTCGGAGTTCTCGACCTCGCCGTCGGCAAGTACGTCTACGACGAAGCAGCCCGGACGGGTGACCTCCGCCTCATCGACGATTTCTTCCACGATCTGCGCCGGTACGGCTGAAGCCACTTCCCCCGGCTCTGGCATCAGGAGGCCCACCGTGCCCGTCATTTCCGCTCCCTACGCCTTCAACGAAGGCCAGCTCTACATCGACCTCCAGTCGATTCTCGGGCGCCCTCTCTACCTGAAGTGCGAGGGTTTCAACTTCGCCGGTTCCATCAAGTTGAAGGCCGCGAACGAGATGGTGGAGGCCGCCGAGCGTGACGGGCTCCTGAAACCGGATTCGATACTGGTCGAGTCCTCGTCAGGAAACCTGGGCGTCGCGCTCAGCATGATCGCCGCGAGCAAGGGTTACCGGTTCCTGTGCGTGACGGACTCCCGTTGCAACCTCTCGACCAGATTGCTGATGGAGGCGCTGGGCAGCGACGTCCACGTCATCGCCGACCTGGACGCCAACGCCGGCTTTCTCGGCGCGCGGATCGACTACGTCCGTCAGCTGTGCGCCAACGACGACCGGTACGTGTGGCTCAGCCAGTACACCAATCCGGGCAACTGGCGGGCCCACTACCGCACGACGGGGCCGGAGATCGCCGCCCACTTTCCCCGACTTGACGTGCTCTTCGTCGGGGCGGGCACCACGGGGACCCTGATGGGCTGCGCGCGCTACTTCCGGAAGTGGCACCGGCCGGTGCGGGTCGTCGCGGTGGACAGTGTGGGCTCGGTGGCCTTCGGGGGAGAGCCGGGCCGACGGATGATTCCGGGTCTGGGCATGAGCATGCGCCCGCCGCTGCTCGACGAGTCCTATGTGGACGAGGTGATCCGGGTCGAGGAGGCGGACACCATCCGTACCTGCCACCGTCTGGCCAGACGCGGGTTCGTGTTCGGCGGCTCCACCGGGACGGTGATCAGCGGCGCGATGGACTGGTTGCACCGGCATGACACGCGTGGCATCACGGCGGTCGCCATCGCCCCGGACCTCGGCGAGCGCTACCTCGACACCATCTACCAGACCAACTGGCTGCGGGATCTGTACGGCGACCACATACTCGAGTCCGAACAGGAGACCGTCGATTCCGGGGGAGTCCAGCACATGCCGCGGGCGTCGGGCCGGCGTCGGAAACTGTAGAACGGCGCGTCATACGCACGGCGCGCCACGCCATGTCAGACGAGCCGGCTGCATCGGGGACGCGTGCCCCGATGCAGCCGGCGAGCGCCGCAGTGTGCGGCTGACCAGCGCTGTCGGTCTACGGGGTTACGGGTGCAGCACCACCTTCGTGTAGCCCTCGATCCGCTTGTCGAACTTGTCGTATGCCGACGGCGCCTGGTCCAGGGGCAGTTCGTGGGAGACGACGAAGCTGGGCTTCGCCCTGCCCTCGATGATCATGTCGCGCAGGTACCGGTTGTAGCGCTTCACGTTGCACTGTCCCGTCCCCAGTCGCAGGCCCTTCTCGAAGAGCTTGCCGATCGAGACGAGGAGCATGCCGTGCTTGGCCTGCTCGTCCGGGCCTCCGGGGTCGGACGGGACGTAGAGGCCGGGCACGCCGAGCGCTCCGGTGGCCCGGACCGTGCCGACGAGCGAGTTCAGGACGGTCGCCGGTTCCTCGCGGTCCGTGCCGTGCGCCATCGCCTGGTAGCCGACGGCGTCCACGCCCTTGTCCGTGCCGATGC
Organism: Streptomyces sp. NPDC001315; assembly: GCF_042896175.1. NCBI lineage: Bacteria > Bacillati > Actinomycetota > Actinomycetes > Kitasatosporales > Streptomycetaceae > Streptomyces > Streptomyces sp. NPDC001315. The sequence continues at coordinate 39,760 of NZ_JBIAWZ010000009.1, forward strand.
CCTCGGTCTGTTCCTTGATCTGCTCAACCGGGTCGCCCTCGGCGAAGTTGATCGGAACCGCGCCTATCTCCTCGGCCTTCTGCAGCCGCTCGGGAACGCGGTCCACGACGAACACCTTCTTCGCGCCGCGCAGCAAGGCCGAGTAGGCGGCCATGAGCCCGACCGGCCCTCCGCCGTACACCGCGACGCTCTCGCCGGGGCGAACCTGGGCGAGTTCACAGCCGTGATAGCCGGTGGGGAAGATGTCCGCGAGCAGGATGAAGTCGCTCTCGTGCTCGTTTCCCGTCGGCAACTTCAGGCAGTTGAAGTCGGAGTAGGGAACGCGTAGATATTCCGCCTGGCCGCCCGTCCAGGGCCCCATGGCGACGTATCCGTAAGCGCCACCCGCGAAACCGGGATTGACGGTCAGACAGAATCCGGTGAATTGCTCGACGCAGTTGGTGCAGAACCCGCAGGCGACATTGAAGGGCATGACCACGCGATCGCCCTTCTTGAGCGCGGTGACGCCCTGGCCGAGTTCCTCGATGATTCCCATGTTCTCGTGGCCGAAGACGATGCCGGACTCGGCAGCGGTGCGGCCCTCGTACATATGCAGGTCGGACCCGCATATCGCGGTGGAGGTGATCCGTACGATCGCATCGTTCGGATGCTGGATGCTGGGCTTTTCAACATCTTCGACCGCGACGGTGAACGGTTCCTTGTAAACGACGGCTTTCATGACTGCCACCTCTACTCGGTGATGCATGTGTCTGGTTGCCGCCCCCGTTTCTTCGCGTGACCCATCTCTCATAATTCTCCGCCCTGCTCGATCGGACAACCCGGTATTGTTCGGGATGAATAGCTGCCAGATGTCCCTACTGCGAAATGGAGAGGGCGAAAGTGTCAGCACATCGACTCGGAAGCCTGCTTGTCCCCGTGGCCGGGCTGTCCGGCACCATCTACCCGCCTGGAACGACCGTGACCGTCCGCGGTCGTGGCGCGACTGTCGACGCCTTCGTCCACGGTGACTGGCTTCCCTTGTCGTGGTGGGAATTCTCCGACGGCCTCCGCGAGGACATCGCCGACCGGTGACATCCCCCGCGCTCCGGCCCGCGCCCGAAAACGCGGTGCCGGGGCAACGGTGCGCCCCGGTTCTTCAAGGTCGTGGCCGAGGCCGCTGACGCCCTGCCGGTCACGCCGGCCGGCGCCCGCCGACATCCTCCCTGTCCACCCGGGACGCTGTTCTCGGCCCGCGCCGGCTTGCGCGCCATCCTGCCCGACGGCTCTCCCGACCACGCTGCGCCGGGCGCGCGCGATCCTCGCCCAGGAAGACGTCTCAGCGGGTTGCATAAAAATGCCATTCCATGAATACTCTTCCTATGTCCAAGGTTCTCACCTCCCTGCCCACCGGCGAGCGCGTCGGTATCGCCTTCTCGGGCGGCCTCGACACCTCCGTCGCGGTCGCGTGGATGCGCGACAAGGGCGCCGTGCCGTGCACCTACACCGCCGACATCGGCCAGTACGACGAGCCCGACATCGCCTCGGTGCCCGGACGTGCGAAGTCCTACGGCGCCGAGGTCGCGCGCCTGGTCGACTGCCGGGCGGCGCTGGTCGAGGAAGGCCTGGCCGCGCTCGCCTGCGGCGCGTTCCACATCCGCTCGGGCGGCCGTGCCTACTTCAACACCACTCCGCTCGGCCGCGCCGTCACCGGCACCCTGCTGGTCCGGGCGATGCTCGAGGACGACGTACAGATCTGGGGCGACGGCTCGACGTTCAAGGGCAACGACATCGAGCGGTTCTACCGTTACGGCCTGCTCGCCAACCCCCACCTTCGCATCTACAAGCCGTGGCTCGACGCGGACTTCGTCTCCGAGCTGGGTGGCCGCAAGGAGATGTCGGAGTGGCTGGTCGCGCACGGGCTGCCGTACCGCGACAGCACCGAGAAGGCGTACTCGACCGACGCCAACATCTGGGGTGCCACGCACGAGGCCAAGACCCTCGAGCACCTCAACACCGGCGTGGAGACCGTGGACCCGATCATGGGCGTGCGGTTCTGGGACCCGTCGGTGGAGATCGACACCGAGGACGTGACGATCGGCTTCGACCAGGGCCGCCCGGTGACGATCAACGGCAAGGAGTTCGCCTCCGCGGTCGACCTGGTGATGGAGGCCAACGCGATCGGCGGCCGCCACGGCATGGGCATGTCGGACCAGATCGAGAACCGGATCATCGAGGCGAAGAGCCGCGGCATCTACGAAGCACCCGGCATGGCGCTGCTGCACGCCGCGTACGAGCGCCTCATCAACGCGATCCACAATGAGGACACCCTCGCCCACTACCACAACGAGGGACGGCGCCTCGGTCGGCTGATGTACGAGGGCCGCTGGCTGGACCCGCAGGCGCTGATGGTCCGCGAGTCGCTGCAGCGCTGGGTCGGCTCGGCGGTCACCGGCGAGGTGACCCTGCGCCTGCGGCGCGGTGAGGACTACTCGATCCTGGACACCACCGGCCCGGCGTTCAGCTACCACCCGGACAAGCTGTCGATGGAGCGCACCGAGGACTCGGCGTTCGGCCCGGTGGACCGCATCGGCCAGCTCACCATGCGCAACCTCGACATCGCCGACTCCCGCGCCAGGCTCGAGCAGTACGCCGGCCTCGGCATCGTCGGCACGACCCACCCCGAGCTGATCGGCGCCGCCCAGGCGGCGGCGACCGGCCTGATCGGCACCATGCCGGAGGGTGGCGCCGAGGCCATCGCCTCCCGCGGCGAGGTCTCCGAGGACGACGAGCTGCTGGACCGCGCCGCGATGGAGTCGGGCACCGACTGACCGGTGCCCCGACCGACCGGTGCGTCGGTCCGCTCCGGACAGGGAGCGGGACAGCCGAGTCCGGTCGCAAGCGAGAGGCCGGGGCCTCGGGCGATTCGACACGGCGCAGACGTGTGAACCGTCCGAGGCCCCGAGCCGTTGTGCCGTATTGCAGGCCACCCCGTGTTCGTCCGCTTCCAGCCGAGCCGCGGCGCCGCGAGCCGCTCCGGGTCGGAGGCCCCGCGGGAGGTGGCGGGCTGCGGCCGCGCATGTGCCCCCGCATTGGAGGCACAGTGGAAGCACAGTCCTTCGACTGGCCGTTTTGATCTCCTCCTGTATGAGGAGGGCCGCATCATGCTGCTCATGGATCGCCTCGACGCGGGACGGCAGCTGGCCGCCCGTCTGACACACCTCAGAGGTGAGGAGGCGGTGGTACTGGGACTTCCGCGAGGTGGGGTTCCGGTCGCTGCGGAGGTCGCCAAGGCGCTGGGCGCACCCCTGGACGTGTGCCTGGTGCGGAAGCTGGGGGTGCCCTATCAGCCGGAGCTCGGTATGGGAGCCATCGGCGAGGACGGCGTACGCGTGATCAACGACGACGTGGTGCGCAGCGCCCACGCCTCACCGGACGACATCTCGCGGGTCGAGGCCCGTGAGCGCCAGGAGCTGGAGCGCAGGGCCCGACGATACCGGGGCGACCGTGAACCGGCCGCGCTGGAGGGGCGGACGGCGGTGGTGGTCGACGACGGTCTGGCGACGGGGTCGACCGCGCGGGCGGCCTGCCGGATCGTCCGGGCCCGCGGGGCTGCGCGGATCGTGCTGGCCGTGCCCGTGGCACCGGCGGACTGGACGGCCCGGCTGGGCGGGGAGGCGGACGAACTGGTCTGCCTGCACACCCCCATGCCCTTCTACGCGATCAGCCAGTTCTACGCCGACTTCGCCCAGGTCGACGACGGCGAGGTCGTCGCCTGTCTGGAACAGGCCGCGACTGCCCGCCGGAGGCAGGGTGCCCGCGCCACGACGGGAGACCGGCATGCCGCGACCGGAGGCCGGGGCGCCTGGACCGGTGACCAGGAGGTCGAGGTGCGGGCCGGTGCCATGCTCCTGCGCGGCCGGTTGACGGTGCCCGACGCCGCGACCGGCGTGGTGGTGTTCGCGCACGGCAGCGGTAGCAGCCGGCACAGCCCGCGCAACCGGTCGGTCGCAGCCGGGCTGAATCGCGCGGGCCTCGGCACGTTGCTGTTCGACCTGCTCACGGAGGAGGAGGAGACCGACCGGGCCAACGTCTTCGACACCGGACTGCTGGCCCACCGGCTCGCGGACGCCACCGGCTGGCTGCGCGGACGGCCCGAGACCGAAGGGCTCGCCGTGGGGTACTTCGGCGCGAGCACCGGCGCGGCCGCCGCGCTGGGCGCCGCCGTGGAGCGAGGCGAGGAGATCGCCGCAGTCGTCTCCCGGGGCGGCAGGCCCGATCTGGCCGGGCCGTGGCTGCCCTCGGTGACGGCGCCCACGCTGCTGATCGTCGGCGGCAGCGACTCGCAGGTACTCGAGCTCAACCGTCAGGCCCAGGCCCGGCTGCACTGTGAGAACCGGCTCGCCGTCGTCCCCGGCGCGACGCATCTCTTCGAGGAGCCCGGCGCCCTGGAGGCCGTCACGGACCTGGCCAGGGACTGGTTCACCGACCATCTCACCCCCGCCCCGCAGATGGCCGGGCGCTGAACGCGTGCCACGGGTCCCTGCCCTCTGTCCGGCAGCGGGCAGGGACCCGTGGCTCGGGAGGAACACGCGCGGAAAGCCTGGGAGGAACATGCGCGAAGACACCGTCACCCTGTTCCTCTGCGGCGACGTCATGCTCGGTCGCGGCGTGGACCAGATCCTCCCGCACCCCGGTGACCCAGCGCTGCGCGAGGACTGGATCCGCGATGCCCGTGCCTATGTCGAGCTGGCCGAGGAGGCGAACGGCCCGATTTCCCGACCGGTCGAATTCTCCTGGCCCTGGGGCGACGCCCTGCCCCTGCTCGAAGAAGCCGCCCCGGACGTCCGCGTGGTCAATCTGGAGACCAGCGTGACGCGGGACGGTACGTTCGCCCCCGGCAAGGGCGTCCACTACCGGATGAACCCTGCCAACCTTCCGTGCCTGGTCACCGCCCGCCCCGACGTATGCGTCCTGGCCAACAACCACGTCCTGGACTTCGGACGACGCGGACTCGAAGAGACGCTCGACAGCCTGGCAGGGGCGGGCCTGAGGACGGCCGGCGCCGGTCGCGACGCGGACGAGGCCGGGCGGCCCGCGGTCGTACCGCTCAGCGGCGGCCGCCGGGTCCTGGTCTTCTCCTTCGGGATGCCCTCGAGCGGCATCCCGCGCAACTGGGCCGCGACCGAGGACCGGCCGGGCGTGGACTTCGTGGCTGAGCCGTCGGCCGCCGCCGCGGACGTGATCAACGGGCGCATACGGCAGGTGAAACGCCCCGGGGACATCGCGGTCGCCTCGATCCACTGGGGCCCCAACTGGGGCTACGACGTCTCCGGCGGCGAGGTGGGCTTCGCGCACGCACTCGTGGACGGCGGCGCGGACCTCGTACACGGGCATTCCTCGCACCACCCCCGTCCGCTGGAGGTGTACCGGGGGCGGCTCGTCCTCTACGGCTGCGGCGACTTCATCGACGACTACGAGGGCATCGGCGGCTTCGAGCGATACCGGGACGATCTCCGGCCGCTCGTCCTGGTCTCGCTGGAACCGGAAACGGGCAGAACAGTGGGGGTGCGGATCGTGCCGCTGCAGGCCCGGCGGATGCGGTTGCAGCGTGCATCGGCCGACGACTGCGAGTGGCTGCGGGCCGTCCTCGACCGGATCGGCCGTGACTTCGGCTCCCACGTCGAGGGCGGGGCGGACGGCACGCTCGCACTGCGGTGGTCGGCCGAGCGGTGATCGCGCGCACGTCGTGACGGTAGGGCTTCGTGATCGTCGGGGGCTTCGTGACCGTCGGGACGACGAAGGCAGTCACGGGGTCCGGCCTCAGGCGGCCCGTCCCCCGCGCAGGAACCGGCGGAGCCGTCCCAGTGGCCAGGTGTTGATCACGTCGTCCCTGGTGAGCCACCCGCGCTGTGCCGTGCCGACCCCGTAGCGCAGATACGCGAGATGCAGGACCGAGTGGGCGTCGGTGTCGATCGCGAACTTCGTGCCGTACTGCCTGGCGCGCAGGATGTCCTCGTCGCTCAGGTCCAGGCGGTCCGGCTGGGCGTTGACCTCCAGTGCGGTGCCGGTCCGGGCGCAGGCGGCGAACACCTCGTCGAACTCCGCGTCGATGCCCGGCCTTCTGCCGATCAGGCGTGTGGTCGGGTGGCCGATGATGTTGACGTGCGGGTTCTCGCAGGCCCGCACCAGCCGCCGGGTCATCGCTGCCCGGCTCAGCCCGAAGTGCGAGTGCACCGCGGCCACACAGAGATCGAAGCCATCGAGGAAATCGTCGGGCCAGTCCAGCTCCCCGTCCGGACCGATGTTGAGCTCGGTGCCGTGCAACAGCCGCATCCTGTGGTGCGCGCCGTCGAGTTCCCGCAGCAGCCGGCGCTGGGCCAGGATCTTCTCGTCGGTCATGCGCTGCATGTACAGGTTCGGGGCGTGGTCGGTGACCGCGTAGTACGCGTAACCGCGCTCGGCGGCCGCGCGAACCATGTCCTCCAGCGGGGCCAGTCCGTCGGTGAGGTCGGTGTGCGTGTGCAGATCACCGCGGATGTCCTTTTCCTCCACGACCTGGGGCAGCTCACCGCGCATCCCGGCCTGGACCTCGCCCCGGTCCTCGCGCAGAGTGGGCGGGATCCACGGCAGGCCGAGACGCGCGTACACCTCCTCCTCGGAGCGGGAAGCGGTCCGCTTGCCGCTCTCCGTGTCGAACAGCCCGTACTCCGAGAGCTTCAGTCCCCGCCGCACGGCGATCGTGCGAGTGCGGATGTTGTGCGCCTTCGAGCCGGTGAAGTACTGCAGCCCGGCGCCCCATGAGTCGGGCGGCAGCACCCTGAGATCGATCTGGAGCCCCTTCACGGTGCGGACGGACGTCTTCTTCGCGCCGTGGGCGATGACGTCGGCGGTGGACGGGAGCGCGCTGAGCGCGTCCATGAACGGAGCCGACCGCTCGGCTGCCACAAGGATGTCGATGTCACCGATGGTCTCCCGCATGCGGCGCAGCGACCCCGCGTATGTGCAGCTCTCGCAGCCGGTCAGCCGGGAGAGCTCGGCGACGATGTCCTCGGCCGACTTCATGGCCATGTCCAGGAGGATGCGGTCGCCCGCCTGCTGAAGGAGGGCGATGCCGTGCAGTATGTTCTGCTCGGTCTTCTCCCCGAAACCTCTCAGATCGCGCAGTTTCTCGGCTCGGATGGCGTCGGCCAGCTCATCGACGGACGAGATGTGCAGGTCCTCGTAGAGCGTCATGGCCTTCTTGGGACCGAGAGTGGGGATGGTGATCAGCTCCCGCACCCCGGCGGGGATCCTCGCCCGCGTCTCCTCCACGACCGTGATGCCGCCGGTGCGGAAGTACTCGACGACCTTCTCGGCGATCGACTTGCCCACGCCCGGAATCTCCCGCAGCTCCTTGGCATCGAGGCGGGAGACGTCGGCGGGGTGACCGCCGATCGCGCGGGCAGCCTTCTCGTAGACGCGTGCTTTGAACGCATCGCCGTGGGTGATCGCGATGAGGTCCGCGTACTCCCGCAGGAGCGCCTCGACCTCCTCGTTGGGCCGGGCCACGTCTCCAGGTTAAGACCGCCCTGCCTTTTCGCCGGGGGTGAGCGGGCCCGTCCCCTTGGTCTTCACCCTCGATCTGCGGGTGATGGGTGGCCAGTTGTGCCTGTTCGGCGGCGGTGCCTCCGGCACGAGGACCGTCGTCGAGCCGTACGGCGCTTCCGTGGAGGTCGGATGCCTGGACAGCGTCGGCGTCGACACCTAGGGGCTCTTCCTCGGCAACGAGATCTGTCTGCCGGCTTGCCCGGCCCACTGCGACGGACCACCCATGCACTCCGAGCTGGAAGGTTCAACGGGCCAGGAGGTCCGTGGAGAGGCGCCACAGGTGGGCGGCCTTGTCCGGGGCGAGGGCGTGGGCGGCAACGCCACGGCGTACTCCGGGCCGGTGAGGGCCGGCTTCCCGGCAGTCCTCGAAGTAGCGGCCGGTCACCCCCTCGACGAGAGGTGAGGCGGCGAGCAGCACGGAGGTGGCCGCGCCTTGAACGATGTTCTTCCATGAGACGTCCGTGCTGTCGGGCTCGAACGTGGCAGGCGCGACGTCCAGGCCCCCGTTCATATGCCGGCCGAGCTTGGTACCGGTGATCCGGCCCGGATTCAGGGCGTTGACGGCGATGTTCTGCGGTGCCCAGCGTCGGGCCGCCTCAACGGCGAACAGCACGTTCGCGGTCTTGGACTGGCTGTAGGCCGCCCAGGGGTCGTACGGACGGCGCTCGAAGCCCGGATCGTCGAAAATGACCTCGCCGTTGACGTGGCCGACCGAGCTGACCACCACCACCCGGGCGTCGGCGGCTGCCGCCAGCGCGTCGTGCAGACCGGTCGCCAGGGCGAAGTGACCGAGATGGTTGGTGGCGAACTGCAGTTCCCAGCCTTCGGGGGTGCGCCGCTCGGGAGTGGCCATGATCCCGGCGTTGTTCACCAGGATGTGCAGCGCGCCCTGCCAGGCGGTGACGAAGTCCGCCACGGACGCACGGACGGCCAGGTCCAGCGGCGCGACCAGCACGCGGCTGTTGCCGGTGCCGGCGGTGATGTCGTGGGCCGTGGCCTCGCCCGCCTCGAGGTCGCGCACGGCGAGGGTCACCTCGGCGCCGGCGGCGGCCAGCGCGCGGGCGGTCTCCACGCCGATGCCGGAGGCGGCTCCGGTGACGATCGCGCGGCGCCCGGTGAGATCCACGCCGGCCACGACCTCCATGGCGGTGGACGTGGCTCCGAAGGGGGTGGTGACGAGTGTCCTGTCTGTCACGGCACGTGCCTTTCTGTGGTGTCCGGCCTCCGCGGATCGGAGGACGGATTGCTCACTTCCCAGGCAAGCACCGAAAGGCGCAGGTCACAGCGGCATAAGGGGGACGGACGGTACGGGGGTGCGGCAGTACCCCTTTGGGTCGCCCCGATGCCGAGGGCCGGACGTACCGTGAAGGGCATGAACACCTCTGCGCCCGGACCGGGTGACAACACCGAGCTGCGGGAGTTCCTGCGCTCGCGCCGGGCGCGCGTCACGCCGGACGAGGCCGGACTGGCCCCGTCGGGGACCGTCCGCCGGGTGCCGGGGCTGCGGCGGGAGGAGGTCGCCCAATTGGCCGGGGTCAGCGTGGACTACTACGTGCGACTGGAACGCGGCCGACAGACCAACATGTCCGAAGCCGTACTCGACGCCATCGCCCGCGCGCTGCGCCTCACCGGTGACGAACGTGAGCATCTCTTCGCCCTCGCCAAGCCCGTGCGCAACCGCCCCCGCGTGCTGCCGCCGCAACGGGTGCGCCCAGCCCTGTACCGGATCCTGGAGACCCTGACCGAGACGCCGGCCCTGATCATCGGCCGCCGCACGGACGTGCTGGCCGCCAACAAGCCGGCCCGCGCGCTCTACATCGACTTCGAGGCCCTGCCGCGGCGAGAGCGGAACCTGGCCCGTTTCACCTTCCTCGACGACAGGGCCCGCTCCCTCTACGCCGACTGGGAAGCGGTGGCACACGCCGCCGTGGCCGCACTGCACCTGTACGCCGGCAGGCACCCGTACGATCCGCAGCTCGCCGAGCTGATCGGCGATCTGTCACTGCGGGACGCGGACTTCCGCCGCTGGTGGGCCGACCACGACGTGCGACGCCGCACCCATGGCGCGAAGCACTTTCACCATCCGCTCGTCGGCGACCTCCACCTCGACTACGAGGCCCTGGCCGTCACGGCCGACCCGGACCAGGTCCTCGGCATCTACACCGCGGAGCCCGGGTCACCGTCAGCGGCGGCGCTTCGACTCCTGGCCGACTGGACCAGCGAACCCGACGGAGTACGCAGCCCCGCCACCTCAAGATCGGCCTGACGCCCGCAGGCTCGGCGGTGACTGCGGTATCGCGCTCGGGGCGCTCATCGGGGCGAAGGTCGCCGAGACCGACGGCACGTCAGCGGGTGATGAGCACCATCCGGAAGCGGGCGGCGCCGGACAGCATCTTCTGGTACGCCTCGGTTGCCTGCTCCAGCGGTACTGCCTCGACCATCGGGCGGATTCCGTGCAGGGCACTGAACGCCATGGTGTCCTGGACGTCCTGCGCTGTGCCGGACGGGTGGCCGCGGACGACCTTGCCCCGCATGAGCAGCTGGACCGGGCTGATCGCGAGTGGGTCGGGAGCCGCACCGATGACCACGAGCTCGCCGCGGTGCGACAGCCCGTCCGTGGTCGCCGCGATGGCATCGGAGCTCCCGGCGGTGGCCAGGACGACCTTGGCGCCGCCGAGGGACTGCAGCGCCTCCGCGACGGTCGTGGCTGCCGTGCTGTCGACGTAGTGGTGAGCCCCGAGTTGCTTGGCGAAGTCGGCCTTGTCGGCTCCGCGGGCGATCGCGACGGTCTCAAAGCCCATGGCCGCCGCGTATTTGACGCCCAGATGGCCAAGGCCGCCGATGCCGAGTACGGCAACCAGATCGCCGGGCTGGGCGGAGCTGCGCCGCAGCCCGTTGTACGTGGTCACCCCGGCGCAGCCCAAGGGTGCCGCATCCGCGGACGTGAGCGCGTCAGGAATACGGGCCAGCGCGTCGGCGGGCGCGACCACCGACTCGGCGAAGCCCCCGTCGTACGTCCATCCCGGAACCTTCAGGTTCTCGCACACGATGAAGTCGCCCTGCCTGCAGGGTTTGCAGTGGCCGCAGCTGCCGCCGAACCAGCCCACCGCCACCCGGTCTCCCACCTGCCAGCCGAGAGACTGTGTTCCCTCGCCGAGCTCTTCGATGCGACCGGCGATCTCATGACCGGGGACCACGGGAAACTCGACGCCGGGCAGCAGGGCGTCCACGAAGAACGTGTCGCTGTGGCAGACGCCGCAGGCCTCCACGGCGATACGTACGTGGCCGGGGCCCGGCTGCGGCACCTCGCGCTCGACGATGTCGAACGGCCCGCCGGCGGTGGCCGCCTGCGCGACTCGGTAGGTGTTCATCTGCTCTCCCCGGACTCGGGTCAGATGGCGCCCCTCTGCCAGCAAACCAGCTGCGGCGCGATCACGCATGCCGAAGAGACGCCGGGCGGACAGCGGTACCGAGGTCCCCGATGCCGATCAGGAACCCTCGGCGTGGGCTTCGACGCCGGGGCGTCACTCCAGCTCTGCGAAGGTCTCCACGGCCTGCGTCCTGCCGGTGACGATGACGACGTCACCGGGCTCGACGACCGTCTCGGCGGTGGCGTGAGTGAAGTCGGCACCGGGGCGTTTGATGCCGACGACGGTCACCCCGTAGGTGCTGCGGACCCGGCTCTCGCCGAGCGGCACCCCTCCGACGAACTTCGGGGCGAGCGTCTTGACCAGGGCGTAGTCGCTGTCGAACGTGATGAAGTCCAGCATCCGGCCGGTGACCAGGTGGGCCACGCGCTCGCCCATGTCGTGCTCGGGCAGGACGACATGGTGGGCGCCGACACGCTTCAGGATCTGGCCGTGCTGCCGGGTGTTGGCCCGGGCCCAGATGTTGGGGACACCGGCGTCGACGAGGTTGGAGGTGGCCAGGATGCTGGCTTCCAGGTCGCTGCCGATGCCGACCACCGCCCGGGAGAACTGGCCGACGCCGAGCTGCTCCAGGGCATGGGGGTCGGTGCAGTCGGCGGCCGCGGCGTGAGTCAGTTCGTCGCCGGTCTTCTGCACGACGCCGGGGTCGGCATCGATGCCGAGTACGTCCCAGCCGCGCCGCATCAGCTCCAGTGCCAGGGAGTGGCCGAAACGGCCGAGACCGATGACGGCGACTCTGGAGTCACGGGCCGGGCGACGCTCGGCAGCGGAGCGCCGACGCCGGATTCGGCGAAGGATCTTGAAGCGGTCGTCAGCCAATGACAGGTCGCTCCTCGGGCAGGGCGTAGCGGCGGTCACGCACCCGGAGCGCGAGTGCGCCGGCGAGAGTGATCGAGCCGACGCGTCCGACGAACATCAGAACGATGACGGTGAGTTGGCCGGTGGCGGGAAGGCCGCGGGTGATACCGGTGCTCAGACCGACCGTGCCGAAGGCGGAGACGACCTCGAACAGGACCGCCTCGGGCCGATCAGCGGTGACGGTGAGCAGAAGCAGCGTGCCGGACATGACGACAGCCACGCCCAGCAGGGCCACGGTGAGGGCCTGGCGCAGCGCGGCTGCGGAGATCCGGCGGCCCATGATGTCCACAGCGGTGTGCCCGCGGATCTCGGCCAGGATCGCCGCTCCCAGTACCGCGAAGGTGGTCACCTTGATGCCGCCGGCGGTGCCCGCGCTGCCGCCTCCGATGAACATCAGCACGCAGATGCCCAGCAGGGTGGCCGGTCGCATGGCGGCGGTGTCGACGGTGTTGAAGCCCGCGGTACGCGCACTGGCCGCGGCGAAGAACCCGTTGAGCACCTTGTCCCCTGACCCCATGGGGCCGAGCGTCCGGGAGTTGCTCCACTCCAGCAGGCAGGTCATCAGGGTGCCGACGGCGAGCAGAACCGCGGAGGTGGCGAGGGTGAGCCGGGTGTGCAGGGACCAGCGCCGCCGGGCGCCGCCACGTACCCGCGCGCGGTGGTGCAGCAGTTCCAGCAGCACGGGAAAGCCGAGAGCGCCGAGCGTGCAGGCGGCGGCGATCGGCAGGACGATCCAGGGGTCGTGCGCATAGCTGACGAGGTTGTCGTCGCGCAGAGCGAATCCGGCGTTGTTGAAGGCGGAGATTCCGTAGAAGACCCCTTGGTGGACGGCGTTTCCGGCCGCCAGTCCAAGACCGAAGCGGAACCGTGCCGCCAGCACGGCGGCCGTGGCGAACTCGATGGCGAGTGTCGTGCCTGCGATGCCCAGGACCACCCGGCGGATGTCGCCGCCGCCGAGGCCTCCGGTCTCCGCCTGCGTGGTGAGCTGCGCCCGCAACCGCAGCCGGCCGGAAACGACCAGGGCCAGCAGTGAGGCGAGCGTCGTGATGCCGAACCCGCCGACCTGGATCAACGCCAGGACCACACCCTCGCCGAAGGCGGTCCAATGGCTGCCGGTGCCCACGACGGACAGGCCGCCACTGACCGCTCCGGTGGAGGTGAACAGGGCGATCAGTACATCCGTGTGCCTGCCGGGCTCGGTCGCGGCCGGCACGGTCAGCAGGGCCGCGCCCACGAGGACGACGAACGCGAAGGCCAGGACGATACCGCGGGAGGGGTGGCGGGCCAGCCGGGACCAGCGGGCCCGAGTCGTCCCCACGGCCACCGGCCACCTCCCGATATCCCCACGCCACATCCCGGCCGTGCCCGTCAGCCGGCGTGGCGGTCAACGAGGCCATGCTGCACAGCATCCCTGTCGGAACGGGCGTACGGCACGCGACACGGCGTTGTCCGCGTCGCCGGCCGCTGAACAGGGCGATTCCGCTGCCGCGGGCCCTTCCTCGGTCTGCTCGCCGGTAGGGGAGACGCCGGACACCGGCTGATGCCGGGTTCTGATCGGGCGGCCGGTCCTACCCCTGGTACTCGGTGAGGTCGATCCCGTACACGCGCAGGTCATAGCCGTGAACCGGGTGCTGCACGGTGCCTTCCGCCTGCAGGCCGAGCTTCCCGAGCACGTTCGCGGACGCGGTGTCGCCGGTGCGGCACAGGGCGGTGACCCGGTCGATGCCGCGGTCCTGCAGCGCGAACTCCAGCGCGGCATGGGCGGCTTCGGACGCGTATCCCTGGCCCCAGAACGCCCGCCCGAGGCGCCAGCCGATCGCCACTTGGCCGGCGATGTCGGCCGGAGCGTCCGCAACGTACAGGCCGACCGCGCCGGCCAGTTCCCCGGACCCGAGGAGTTCGACCGCGAAGATCCCGAAACCCTCCTCGTCCCACTCCTCCTCCCACGCCTCGATGTCCTCGGCGGTGTCCTCCAAGGAGCGTGGCGCACCGTCGCCGATCCATCGCATCACCGCCGGATCGGCCTGGATCTCGGACAAGGGGACAAGGTCGTCGTCCAGCCATCGGCGCAGGACAAGACGGGGGGTGCGGATCTCACTCATGGCCCCATCCTGCCTATGGCGCGCCGTGAGCGCGAATGGCGGTGCCGTTCTCGCCGTCCGGGCTCACGCGAGGGTCACCGCGGCGGTGGCGTGCCGGGCTTCGCGGTGGGTGGCGATGCGCAGGCCGGCGTGCCCGTCGGAGAGCGTGCCGTCGGCGAGGAGGTGCTCGCCCACGATGGTGCCATCAAGATTTGCTATTTCACTCAGGCTGTCATGAACACCCATGATGTTACGCGGCGGGTCGAGCCCAGTCCTGGAGGCCAACGCATGACCGAGCACCCCGAAACCCTGCCCCTGTCCGGCATCACCGTCGTGAGTGTCGAGCAGGCGGTGGCGGCCCCCTTCGCCACCCGCCAACTGGCCGACCTCGGAGCCAGGGTGATCAAGGTGGAGCGTCCGGGGGGCGGTGACTTCGCCCGCCGGTACGACACGACCGTGCACGGCGAGTCCAGCTACTTCGTCTGGCTCAACCGGTCGAAGGAGTCCCTGACCCTCGACCTGAAGTCGGAGCGAGGTCGGCAGATCCTGGAACAACTCCTCGTCCGAGCCGACGTGTTCGTGCAGAACCTGGCGCCCGGGGCTGCCGCGAGGATGGGCCTGGGGGCGGACGCGCTGCGCGAGCGTTTCCCGTCGTTGATCCCCTGCTCGATCTCGGGCTACGGCTCCACCGGCCCCTGGGCCGACCGCAAGGCGTACGACCTGCTGGTGCAGTGCCAGACCGGGCTGGTCTCGCTCACCGGGAGCCCGGACGAGCCCGCCCGCGTGGGGATCTCCGTCGCCGACATCGCCGCCGGCATGTACGCGTACTCCGGCGTCCTCACCGCCCTGCTCACCCGGGCGACCACGGGTATCGCCCGGTCGGTCGAGGTCTCGCTGTTCGAGGCGCTCGCCGAGTGGATGGGCCAGCCTGCGTACTACACCCGCTTCGGCGGCAGCCAACCTCCGCGGGTCGGCACCCAGCACGCCACGATCGCCCCGTACGGCGCCTATGCCTGCGCCGACGGCAAGGACGTCCTGTTCTCCATCCAGAACGAGCGTGAGTGGGCCGCCCTGTGTGAGCGTTTCCTCGAAGCCCCCGGCCTCGTCGCCGACCCGCGCTTCGCCACCGGCTCCGCCCGCGTGGCCCACCGCGACGAACTCGACGCCATCGTGGCCGAACGCTTCGCCGAGTCGCACAGCGACGAGGTGATGAAGGCGCTGGACGAGGCGGGCATCGCCAACGCCGGGGTCAACGACATCGAGAACTTCCTGGCCCATCCTGTGCTCAGCGCCCGGGACCGGTGGCGTGACGTGCCGATTCCCGGAGGCGTGGCGGTGCCGGCCCTGGTTCCGCCGGCGGACCTGGCAGGCGTGACACCCCGCATGGACGCCGTCCCGGCCGCGGGCGAGCACACCGAACCCGTCCTTGCCGAACTGGGCTACGGCCCGGCTGAGATCGAGGCCCTACGAGCCGACCGAGTCCTCTGACGCCGGCCTTGCTTTGGTCACTCTGGTCACTTCGGCGCTTTGGGAGCAACACAGCATGAGCACTCTCGACATCCTGTCCGAGGACGAGCAGTTCATCGTCAGGACCGTGCACGACTTCGTCGACAAGGAGGTCAGGCCGGTCGTCCGGGAGCTGGAGCACTCCAACACCTACCCCGAAGCACTGATCGAGCAGATGAAACAGCTCGGCATCTTCGGTCTCGCCGTCCCCGAGGAGTACGGCGGCACGCCCGTCTCCACCCCCTGCTATGTCCTGATCACCGAGGAGCTGGCGCGCGGCTGGATGAGCCTGGCGGGTGCGATGGGCGGGCACACGGTGGTCGGCAAGCTGCTGCTGCGGTTCGGCACGGAGGAGCAGAAGCGGCGTTGTCTGCCGAGGATGGCCACCGGTGAGGTCCGGGCGACCATGGCGCTGACCGAGCCGGGCGGCGGCTCCGACCTCCAGGCCATGCGCACGGTCGCCCGCAGGGACGCCGACGGCTATGTGGTCAACGGGTCGAAGACCTGGATCACCAACTCCCGCCGGTCCGGCCTGATCGCCCTGCTGTGCAAGACCGACCCGGACGCCACCCCCGCCCACAAGGGCATCTCCATCCTGCTCGTCGAGCACGGTCCCGGGCTGACGGTCTCCCGTGACCTGCCCAAGCTCGGCTACAAGGGCGTGGAGAGCTGCGAGTTGTCCTTCGAGGACCACCGGGCGTCCGCCGACGCCGTACTGGGCGGCGTGGAGGGCAAGGGTTTCGCGCAGATGATGAAGGGCCTGGAGACCGGCCGCCTCCAGGTCGCCGCCCGAGCCCTCGGTGTCGGCCGGGCGGCCCTGGAGGACGCGCTCGCCTACGCCCAGGAGCGGGAGTCGTTCGGCAAGCCGATCTGGCAGCACCAGTCCATCGGCAACTACCTGGCCGACATGGCGACTTCGCTGACCGCGGCCCGCCAGCTCACCCTGTACGCCGCTCGTGAGGCCGACGCCGGACGCCGGGTGGACATGGAAGCCGGCATGGCGAAGCTGTTCGCGTCCGAGACCGCCATGCAGATCGCGCTCAACGCGGTCCGGATCCACGGGGGTTACGGATATTCGACCGAGTTCGACGTGGAGCGCTACTTCCGAGACGCCCCGCTGATGATCGTCGGCGAGGGCACCAACGAGATCCAGCGCAACGTCATCGCGAGCCAGCTGGTCAAGCGAGGAGGACTCGACGCGTGAAGATCGTCACCTGCGTGGACGCCGTGCTCCGGGGGTTCGGTGCGCGGGACGCGGTGTGCAGGATGCGGTGTGTGGTGTGCGGCCGGATTCCAGTAGGACCGGGTCCCTCGCGGTTTCGTCGACGGTGACCCCGAATCCGGGACCCTGTGGAACCGCTATGTGTCCGTCGACGACCGCGACATGGCCGGCCGGGCTCCGGAAGCCGGGCACGAACCGGACCCCGACCCTCAAGGAAGTCGACCGGTCCCTCGACTTCTTCGCGACGGCGCTCACCGGCTGACCGGTCGCCTTTCTTGACAATTCAGGGTATTGGTTCCTATTCATATTCTTAGCGAGGTTTGCTCCATATCCCCAGGTGGGAGCGCCCTGGGGAGCAGGACACGGCTGGAGGAGAGGACCATGGCACGGGCAGTGGGAATCGACCTCGGTACGACGAACTCGGTGGTCAGCGTGCTGGAGGGCGGCGAGCCCACGGTTGTCACCAACACGGAGGGTTCGCGGACCACCCCCTCAGTGGTCGCCTTCGCCAAGAGCGGCGAGGTGCTGGTCGGTGAGGTGGCCAAGCGGCAGGCCGTCACCAACGTGGAACGCACCGTGCGCTCGGTCAAGCGTCACATGGGCGAGGCACAGTGGCGCTTCCCCGACACGGGGAACATCGACGGCAAGCGGTACACGGCGCAGGAGATCTCCGCGCGCGTGCTGCAGAAACTCAAGCGGGACGCGGAGGCGTACCTGGGCGAGGACGTCACGGACGCCGTCATCACCGTTCCGGCGTACTTCAATGACGCGCAGCGCACCGCGACCAAGGAGGCGGGGGAGATCGCCGGGCTGAAGGTCTTGCGGATCATCAACGAGCCGACGGCCGCGGCGCTCGCGTACGGCTTGGACAAGGAGAACGACCAGACGGTTCTGGTGTTCGACCTCGGTGGCGGCACGTTCGACGTGTCCCTCCTCGAGATCGGCGAGGGCGTGGTCGAGGTCAAGGCCACCAACGGCGATACGCACCTGGGCGGTGACGACTGGGACGAGCGGATCGTCGACCACCTGGCCAAGCAGTTCCAGAACAAGTACGGCGTCGACCTCGCCAGGGACAAGATGGCCGTCCAGCGGCTGCGGGAGGCCGCCGAGCGGGCGAAGGTCGAGCTGTCGTCGTCCTCGGAGACCACGGTCAATCTGCCCTACGTCACCGCGTCGCCCGAGGGCCCGCTGCACCTGGACGAGAAGCTCACACGCGCCCAGTTCCAGCAACTGACGGCGGATCTGCTGGAGCGTTGCAAGGGCCCGTTCCACAACGCGATCAAGGATGCCGGGATCAAGTTGTCCGACATCAGTCACGTCATCCTGGTCGGCGGTTCCACACGGATGCCGGCGGTGACCGATCTGGTGCGGGAGCTGACCGGCAAGGACCCGCACAAAGGCGTGAACCCGGACGAGGTCGTGGCCGTGGGTGCTGCTCTGCAGGCCGGTGTCCTCAAGGGTGAGGTCAAGGACGTCCTGCTCCTCGACGTGACCCCGCTGTCCCTCGGTATCGAGACCAAGGGCGGCATCATGACGAGGCTCATCGAGCGGAACACGACGATCCCGACCAAGCGGTCCGAGATCTTCACCACCGCCGAGGACAACCAGCCGTCCGTGCAGATCCAGGTCTACCAGGGCGAGCGCGACATGGCGGTGTACAACAAGCGGCTCGGGATGTTCGAGCTGACCGGTCTGCCGCCGGCCCCGCGCGGTGTCCCGCAGATCGAGGTCGCCTTCGACATCGACGCCAACGGCATCATGCACGTCACGGCCAAGGACCTCGGCACGGGCAGGGAACAGCGCATGACCGTCACCGGCGGCTCGGCTCTGCCGAAGCAGGACATCGACCGCATGATGCGCGAGGCTGAGCAGCACGCCGAGGAGGACCGGCGCCGCCGTGAGGCCGCCGAGACCCGCAACCAGGCGGAGCAGGTCGCGTACCAGACCGAACGGCTGCTCGCTGACAACGCCGACAAGATCCCCACGGATGTCAGGAGCGAGGTGGAAGCCGCCCTGTCGCAGCTGAAGGAGACCCTCAAGGCAGAGCACGGCGACGACGACACTGTTGCCCTGCGCGAGGCGACCGAGAAGGTGATGGCGGCGGCTCAGAAGGTCGGCACCGCGATGTACGCGCAGGCGCAGGGCCAGGGAAGCACCGCCACCGGCGGTGCGGGCGGTGCCACGGCGGCAGGTGACGCAGGCGAGGACGAGGACGTGGTGGACGCGGAAATCGTCGATGACGACAAGCGGCAGGAGGATGCGTGATGACCCGCCCCGGCGAACCCCACCGGTCCTGTGCGCGCCCGCTGGTGATCGTCGGGAGCGACTGTCGGCAACCGGGCGCAACCCTGGAGCCTCGACGCCGCGGCGACATCGAGCCTGCTCGGCAGCCCGCCGCGGCCCCTGCCGAGGCCGATCTGCTGCGGACCCGGTTGCGTGAGCGGACGGCGGACCTGCAACGGCTGCAAGCGGAGTACGACAACTACCGTAAGCGGGTCCGCCGCGATCGCCGCGCCGTGGGCGAGATCGCGGTGGCCAACGTGCTCACCGGCCTCCTCCCCGTCCTCGACGCCCTGGACGAGGCCCGCGCCCACGGTGTGGTCACCGGCGGCTTCCGGCTTGTCGCAGACGTACTGGAGACCGAACTGGCGTCCCTGGGCCTGGAGGCCTTCGGCGCAGCGGGAGATCCCTTCGACCCCGCCCTGTACGAGGCGGTCTCCTGCACCCGCGCCGACCACGTCGAACGACCCACGTGCAGCACGATCCTCCGCCCCGGCTACCGAGTCGGCGACCAACTGCTGCGCCCCGCACTGGCAGAGGTCACCGAACCGCCGGCCGACCAGCCGGCCGGGACGTCTCCGACAATTCGTCTTGCCAGGCCCCGACCTTGACTGGCGTGAGTGGCCGCGGTGATGCTCGGCTGATGGAGCAGGGGACCATAGACGCGGGATGGTTGCGACTGCGGCCGTTCACCAAGGCGGACATCGGATGGGTGCACCAGGTGTCACTCGACCCCGACATGCGGCGATTCGTGCAGCTGCCATCCCCGTACCGCGTCGAACACGCCGAGTTCTTCGTCGACGTGCTGGCCACACAGGGATGGGTGGGCGGCCGACGTGCCGAGTTCCTGGCCGAAGACACGGCTTCAGGAGCACGCTTGGGCCGAGTCGGCCTCGGCCTCGGAAACGGCGGGCAGGCCGGACTCGGCTACTGGGTCGACCCGTCGGCCCGCGGGCGCGGGGTGGCCACCACGGCGGTGGAAGCGGTGTGCCGCTGGGCCTTCCGCGTTCTTGGACTGGAGCTGATCGAGTGGCGTGCCGAGGTGGGCAACCATGCGTCGCGTCGCGTGGCGGAGAAGGCAGGGTTCCGCGTGGAAGCCGTGCTGCGCCGACGGCTGGTCCACCGCGGGCAGCGGGTGGACGCCTGGGTGGGCTCGCTCCTGGCGGACGAGGCACAGTGAGGCTGGACCTCAGCCGTTTCGCGGCCACAGCACCAAATGCGCCCAATCATCACCGGGGCCCGGGCCGCTGCGTGCGTGGCCGCTGTGAAGGTGACGCGGCTGTCACCCCGTCGGCGGACTCGCAGGAAGCAAGTATGTCCATGCCCGAGCATGTGCACGTCTGCATCACCGGGGACTGGGAGTCACCGACAGCGGTGAGCTCGTGGGGCACTCCTGCCTGCTGTTCCGGGGCCACCTGGACCAAGATCTGACAGTCGGCTTCTCGGCCCGCGCAACCCCGGCAATCGACCGAGCGATGCAGGACCTGGGTGAGCAGGCGCAGGGAGTGCGGATGCGCGAGATATGAGGCGCTCATAAGCTGTGTTCATCCTATGCGGATGCATATGTGCTGTCTGTCGCTCCGCGGCTCCGAGCACGCGAAGCGTGTGAGGTGTCGGACTATGGCCTGGGTATCTGCTCTGCTCTCCGCTGCCGACCGAGGCGGTCGCGCCGGGCAGGCGTTGGCCGGTCTGCGGGTGTTGCTGGACCGGCTGATGCCGCGACGGGAGCCCGCCGCCGCGCCGGACGGTGAGCGGGGGCACGTTGTCGTCGAGCCGTCAGCGGCGTGGTTCGTTCAGGGGCGGGCGGCCGACTTCGGGCCGGTCACGGTGGCCTACGAGCGACAGGGGACCGGGGAGCCGGTGGTCCTGCTGCACGGCCTGGGATGCCACCGGCGGACCTGGGATGCGGTGGTGCCGCAGCTGACCCGGCAGCGGGAGATCATCGCGATGGATCTGCCAGGCTTCGGGCAGTCCCCCGATCTTGACCCCGGTGTGCCCCGCGACCTGGAGACGGCCGTGTCCTGGCTGGGCTCGGTGTTCACCGCGCTGGGTGTGGAGCGGCCACATGTGGTGGGCCACTCCCTGGGCGGGCTGATCGCGCTGCGCCTGGGGCAAGCCGGACTGGCGGGCAGCGTGACCGCGCTGGCCCCGGCGGGCTTCTGGACGCCTGCCGAGCGACGGTACACCTACGCTCTGCTGACCGCGGCCCACCAGGGCGTGCGCCTGCTGCCGGACAGGGCTCTGGAGGTCTTCGTCCGCACCCTGCCCGCCCGCGCCGTCCTGACGGGCACCCTGTACGGGCAGTCCAGCCTGTGCCCACCGCCGGCCGCGGCCGCCGTCCTGCGCATGCTGCGCGACTCGGCCGCGTTCAAGGCCACCTTGCGGGCCGGCCGTGCGCCGAACCTGTTCTCCGGCGACATCCCGGATGTGCCGGTCACCATCGCCTGGGGCACCCGGGACCGGCTCCTGCCGCCGAGGCAGGCAGCCCGGGCCCGCGCCATGATCCCGGACGCTCGCCTGGTGCCGCTGCCCGACTGCGGTCACGTCCCCATGCTGGACGCGCCCGAACTGGTCGCCCGAGTCATCCTGCGGGCCACCGACCCCCAGGAGCGGGGACCGGGGCGGCGCGTGGCCCCGGACAAGCGGTGAAAGGTACGCGGTGGGCAGCCGCCGCGTCGCGGTCCGGGCACCACGGCCTTCGGCCGCAACTCCCCGACGTCGCCCACGAGTTCGGGATCCGCCGCCCGGGACCGACAGGGCCCGCCCCGACGCCCGCAGCGAGGTCGACCGTGTCACCACCAGGAACGCGATTCTCCGCGGCCGGACTCGGGAGCTGAACGATCAGCTCAAGCAGGCATCCGTACAGGCGTAGCCCAACCACCGGCCGGCGCCAGGTCGTGAACAGCTTGTCAACCTTGACCTGGTGATGTGACATGCTCCTCGGGCTGCAGCCACGGGGCACGCTCCGGTACACCGGGGGCGGAGGCGTCGCGATCGGTTCCATTCGGCTCCTTACCGCTCGGGCTGGGCCACCACCGGGTCGCCGCCCGGGGGTCGGGGCGCCGCGCGGCGACGGACGCCCAGCGGGCTGAGTTCGAAGACCAGCCGTCCCAGTGCAACGAGGGCGCCCTGCCCGAAGACGAGAATCAGCCATGCCCCGTCGTCCCAGTACCAGTTGTCGGTCCAGGGTCGTGTGATCGCCAGCGTCGCGACGATATGAGAGACGGCGATGACGATGCCCGTCCGCCGCTGCCGGGGGCACAGAAGGGGCAGCATCGCCCAGAGCGCGGAGACCAGGACCAGCCAGGGGGCGACAAAGGCCAGACCGAACATGACGGACCTCGATATCGGTAGGGAGCGCAGAGTGGCTACCGTCGCAGCGGCGAGCCGGCGGTACCAGCCCGGCGGAATATCGGCCGGATCACGATGTGGTCTGGGCGGACGACCGGTCACGTGCGCGGGCACTTACCGGATTCGAATCGAGCGCGACGCGCTCGAGCCGGCCGAGCTCGCCGAGGTCAGTGCCCTGATCGAGGTCCCGGTGGCGGCCGCCTGCACCTGGCGGGCGGCATCGTGCTGACCGTGGCAACCGGGCTGCGTCGGCTGGCGGGACTCCGCCGGGTGCTGTGAGCTGTGCCGGCGCGGTACGTGCGAGGGAGATCCTGGTCGGTGGGGGTGGGCCGTGGCGGCGGCCGTACGTGGCCGGGATCAGTCGGGCCGGAAGTCGGGCTTGTTGAGCGAGCACACTCCAGGAGAGACTTCTACAGCACTGTAGATGATGGTGCGCCACAGGTACGTCCTGTCGGTCGCCGACCGCCCGAAAGAGAGCAGACCTGATGTTCGGCTTGAGTGAGCTTGCCTTGATCCTCCTCGTCGTCGTGGTGGTCCTTGGGGTCAAGAAGCTGCCGGAGCTGACACGATCAGCAGGCAAGGCGGCCCGGATCTTCAAGAGTGAAGCCAAGGCGCTCAAGGAGCAGGACTCGCCCGAGGCGCATGCCGGGCCGGGGCGAGTCGTCGCCGGGACGGTGGTCGAGCGGGACGAGCCCGCGGCACGTTCCTGACCGGGCAGGACACATACGCGGTCCGAGCCGGCCGTCCAGGCTGCCGTGCCGACGAGGCGGCCGGTCTCGTCGCGGAAGACGGCGACTGCGGCCCGGCGGCGGTGCAGAAGGTCGATCGCGTCGGGGACGGCGGCTTCCTCGGCCGGCTCGGGAACGACAGGGCCGCGACGAATGGGCCGCGACGAATGGGCCCGGCGTTGAATCTACAGCAGTGTAGGAGACGACGAGGGTGGGGCGGCCCCATCTCACTACGATGGGGCGGTGGTTGAGCGCTTACCGGGTGGGAGGGCGCAGAGCACGGCAGGTCAGGGAGGCGGCAGCGTGGGCAGGCAGGACAAGAGCGGTGGTCCGGGGGCGGACACGCCTGCTCGTCGGCGTGGTCAGGGCGAACTGGAGGCTCAGGTGCTGTCCGCCCTGCACGAGGCGCCGGGGCCGGTCACGGCGGGCTGGGTGCGCGAGCGCCTGGGCGGCAACCTCGCCTACACCACCGTCATCACCATCCTGACCCGTCTCCAGGCCAAGGGCGTGGTCACACGTGAACGGGCCGGCCGGTCCTTCACCTGGACTGCCCGCTCGGACGAGGCGGGCCTGGCCGCGCACCGCATGCGCCGTGTCCTGGATGGCGAGGCCGACCGCGAGGCCGTCCTGGCGAGCTTCGTCTCCGGTCTGCCTCCGCAGGACGAGGAGCTGCTGCGCAAGCTCCTCCAGGAGACGGAAGGCGGCGACGGGCCCGGGTGCCGAGAGGGCCAGGAGAGCTGACCCATGGGCGTGTTCGTCTTTCTGCCACTTGTCCTGCCCCTGACCGCGTGGCCCATCGCGCGGCTGGCCGAACACCGCCTGCATCCGCGCCTGGCGACCCGTCTGCTGTCCGCCGTCGCCGCCGTCCTGGGCCTGTGCAGCAGCCTGTGCCTGGGACTGCTGGCGATCGTCGGCACCGCCCAACTCCCGGGCAACCCGCTGCCGGATGCCTGGGCCGATCCGGAGGTACGGGCGGCCGTGCCGCACGACGAGGTGGTCGGCAAGGGCGCGGTAGCCGTCCTCGCCGCCGCGGCCGCCGCCTGCGCGGCCCTGCTGCTGCGCCACCGCAGGGTGCGCCGCCGCACCGCACGGGCACTGCGCGGACTGCCCGCCACCCAGGTCGCCGTCCTCCCTGACGACATCCCGTACGCCCACACCCTCCCCGGGCGCGGGGAGACGGGCCGGATCCTGGTCTCCACCGGGATGCTGACCGGCCTCACCTCCCACGAGCGGCGCGTCCTGTTCGCCCACGAACGCGCCCACCTCACCGGCCACCACCACCGCTACCTGCTGTTCGCCGGGCTCGCGGCGCGGGCGAACCCGTTCCTGCGCCCGCTGCGCACCGCCGTCGCCTGCACCGTGGAGCGCTGGGCGGACGAGGAGGCGGCCGCAGCCGTAGGCGACCGCCGGACCACCGCCCGCGCGATCGCCAAGGCCGCCCTCATCTCCCGCCCGGCGCCCGCCCCCACACTGGCCGGTCTGGCCGCCGTACCGGGACCGGTACCGCGCCGGGTGACCGCCCTGCTCGGGCCCGCCCCGGCCACGCGCACCTGGCCGCCGATGTTCACATCCGTGGGCATGGCCGCCTGGACCGCTGCCGCAGGCGCCGCGCTGTCCGCGCTGTCCTCGGCGAACTCCGCGGTGACGATGTTCCTGATCCTCAAGGCGGCGACCCCGCTGTAGGGCGGCTCGCGCGGCCCAAGCCTCGGACACCCGGTGGAGCGATCAGAGGTCGAACTCGTGCGGCGGCAGGTCCAGGGTGAAGCACGCCTCGCGCACCACGGCCTGCTCCGTCTTGTCGAAGTTACCGTCCGCCCCGCCGATGACGATGCCGATCTGGATGACGGCACGCGCCTCCGCGGGCTTCTTCTTCGCCTTGGCGATCTCCTGCAACACGCTGACCTTGCCGAAGGCGAAGTCGGCGGTCAGTTTGTTCAGGTTGTCGTCGAAGCGCCGCTGAAGGTCCGTGGCGTCGAAGTTCTGCAGCACCTCGTTGGTGGCGATGAGCTGGGCCACGCGCTGCCGCTCGGCCGGGTCGATGGTGCCGTCCGCCGCCGCGACCAGGGCGCACATCGCCATGCTCGCGTCGCGGAAGGCGCCGCTCTTGAGGTCGTTCTTCTTCGCCACGAGCTGGGTCTGCATCGTCGACGCGGACTCCTTGATGCGGTCCCACAGGGCCATGAGAACTCCAGACGTTCGTCATCAGGGGCCCGCCCGCCCGGGTGGCGGCCGATGCCCCATCGCTATCTACAGCAACGTAGAAACTAGCGACCCGCCGGATAAGTTCCGACCGTTTCCTGGAAGTTCATCGCGACAGCGGAGCCGACCGACGGAGTCTTCGACGGCGACTGGGCTCTTGCGGCGGGACCGCTGCGTCAGACGGCCACGGAAAGACGGCGTAGCGGGCGATGAGTAACTGTTTGTGGGTACACGGTGGGAAAAAGCACTATCCGCAGCGGGAGGCGGTCATGCTCGTCCTCGGCATCATCCTGCTGGTCGTCGGCTTCGTCACCGGCATATCAATCTTGTGGACCATCGGCATCATCCTCACGGTGGTCGGCGCTGTTCTCTGGATCCTGGGCTCTACGGGGCACGCGGTTGCCGGCCACCGGCACTACTGGTGATCGATCCGGCAGTGACTCCGCAATGACTCCGCAGAGGTGTCGTTTCGTCATCACGACCAGGGAGTTCGGCGGGCGGTCCTGGAGCTGGTCGCGGCCGTACGATGGCCAGCCCCTTCGAGGGCGTGCTCACCACCTGGGCAGGGGCCGCGAGCGACTGCTGGAGAAGGTCCTCCGGCCCGTCGGTGAGCGGCCCCCGCGCGTTGCTGCTGTCCCTGTCCGCCGGGTGGCGGCGGACAGGGACCCCGTTTCCTTGTCGACGTGAGCGGCGTCCTGGAAAAGCATGGTGCTCTGGCTCGTCGGCCGGTGCCCCTGAGTGCACGCCGTCTATGCGTCGGAAAAAGTTGACGCGTCGGAGTTCTCCGACCTATTGTTGCGGCATGCCAACCGACGTGTTCGGTGTGCTGGCCAATCCGGTGCGCCGCAAGCTGCTCGAATGCCTGCGCGAAGGTCCGCGGGCCACGGGTGATCTGGCCGGCCTGTTCGAGCTGGGGCGCCCGGCGGTCTCCGAACACCTGGCGGTGTTGCGGTCCGCCGGACTGGTGCGCGAGGAGCCCCGCGGCAGGCACCGTTTCTATCACCTCGAGCCGGAGCGGCTCGCCGAGGTCAGCGAATGGTTGCACCCGTTTGAGCACTACTGGAAGCAGCGACTGCAAACGCTGGCCGACGTACTGGACGAGGAGAACACTCCATGACCGAGCATGCCGCGATCCGTTGCGAGCAGTACCTGCCTCACCCGCCTTCCGCGGTCTGGACCGCACTGACCGACCCCGAACTTCTCGCCCGCTGGTGGGTCCCCGGCGACATCAAGCCGATCGTCGGCCACCGTTTCACCCTCGACATGGGCAACTGGGGCCTGCAGTCCTGCGAGGTGACTGCGGCCGATCCCGAGCGGCTGCTGCGCTACCGGTTCGCAGAAGGGTCGCTGGACACCACGATCACCTGGCGACTGGAGCCGGACGGCACGGGCACCCGCTTGCTGCTCGAACATGCCGGCTTCGACCTCGACTCTCCGATGGGTAAACGCGCCTACGAGGGCATGGGTGAGGGCTGGCCGTACGTCGTCGCTCGGATCGACGAGGTCCTGGCCGACCCCGCTGCCTGACTTCGGACGTCCAAGAGATCGTCGGGCTGTGTCGGCGGGTGACCTCTCGGTCTGGGGTCGAGCGTCTCATCGCTCAGCCGCCGCATGAAGGGCTCAGTCGGGCCGGCTTTGGGTGCCTCGGCGGGTTTGGGCCAACCACTCCGGTGCCGGCTCGGCGTCGTCGTATTCGTCGTGCCAGTTCCACCATTCGTACGGCGGTGTCTGGGGATAGCCCTCGGGAGAGTCCTCCCACGTCTCCTGTCGCCCGAGCGCGGTCATGTCGAGGTAGCTCCAGGTGTTCCCCAATGCCTCGTCGCCGCGGGCGTTGATGAAGTACGTGCGGAACACTCTGTCGCCATCGCGGATGAACGCGTTCGTGCCGTGCCACTCGTCCACACCGAAGTCCGTGTCGAAATCGTCCGTGATCGTGTACCAGGGCATTGTCCAGCCCATCCGTGCTTTCACGCGCTCGATCTCCGGCTGCGGCGCGCGCGAGACGAAGACGAGAGTGGTGTCGCGGGCGTTCAGATGAGCAAGGTGGCCGAGGTGGTCGGCGACCATGGAGCAGCCGCGGCAAGCGTGGTCAGGCCAGCCGAAGACGTCGGGATCGAAGAAGGCGCGGTAGACGATCAGCTGGCGACGGCCCTCGAAGAGGTCAAGCAGACTCGCCTTGCCCTCGGGGCCGTCGAACTCGTACTCCTTCTCCACTGTCAGCCACGGCATCCGTCGACGTTTGGCGGCCAGTGCGTCACGAGCGCGGGTCAACTGCTTCTCGTCCGCAAGGAGTTGCCGGCGTGCGGCCTCCCACTCTTGCAGCGAAACGATCGGAGGTGTCTTCATGGTGATGTTCACCTTCCAGTCCAGTTCAGTCCGAGCCCGCTCGCGGGGGCAGGGGCGTGAGCCTGGTGCTGCTCGGCAGGCCCCCGTATCCAGGGTCGGCCGCCATTGGCGTGGGCGCACGCCGGTACTCAATTAATCGAATGCATAATCGAAATTTTCGACGGGCGGATCTCCGCAACCGCCGCTGACAACGCAGTTCCCCGCCGTTGGTCGTTCAGCCGGTCTTGCGTGCCACGCCGCCGTAGAAGCCGATCTCGCCGGATCGTTCCGGCGGCGGGCTGTCCGGGCGCCAGAAGGGGACCTGGGCCAGGCCGGGTTCGACCAGTTCGAAGCCGTCGAAGAACCGCTCGACCTCGGTGCGGGAGCGCAGGTTCAGGGTGGCGGTGGCCTTGTGGTAGATGGCCTGGGCTTCGCTGCGATCGGCGAAGTCACCCGTGGCGTGCGAGAGCACCAGGAAGCTGCCGGCCGGTAGTGCGTCCCGCAGGGTGGCGACGATCTGCTGGGGATTCTCCGCGTCGGTGAGGAAGTGGAGGATGGCGGCAAGGAGCAGGGCAACCGGCTCGTCGAAGTCGATGACGCGGCGGACGTCGGGATGGTCCACGATGGTCCGCGGGTCGCGCAGGTCAGCGAGCACGATGCTGGTCGCGCCGGAGCCGCTGAGCAGCGCGTCGGCGTGTGCCTTCACGATCGGATCGTTGTCGACGTACGCGACGCGCACGTCCGGCGCCTCCGCGTGAGCGATCTCGTGCACGTTGGGCGAGGTGGGAAGTCCGGTGCCGACGTCGAGGATCTGCCGGACGCCGCTTCTGACGACGTACCGGACTGCACGCTGAAGGAAGGCGCGGTTGGCCCGCAGGCCGATCCGCACCTCGGGCGCCGCAGCGGCGAGTTTCTCGCCGGCCTGGACGTCCACCTCGTAGTTGTCCTTGCCGCCCAGCAGGTAATCGTAGATCCGCGCAGGATGCGGCCTGCTGGTGTCGATCTCCTCGGCACGGAAGCCGTCCTGTCTCACGCTGCGCTCCTCTCGACGACCGCCACGGCTCCCTGCCCGCGAACGGTTGGCGACAGCTTCCCACATCAACTTTCCCGCCCACGCCCGGAGTTCACTTCGGCGACCGGCATCGCACCACGCGGGCGGGATGTGGGTGATCGTGCTGGTGAAGCGGCCAGGCCGCAGCGTCCGGGGACGGGCGCGCTGTCGTGCCGGCGCTCGCCTTCGACGTACGCGGGAACGGCGACGGCACGACCGCCGACGAGACCGTGGCAGGGGTCCGTCAAGGCACCGGCCGAGGAGCACGTCGACGACGGCCGGGCGGAAGCGGAACAGGACATCGACCCGGAAGCCGCGGCGCAGCGCGCGGGAGGCGGACTCGGGCATCGGAGCGGAGAATGTAGGTGCGGGCCTTCGTGCCGTGTTTCCCCCGAGCCGGCGCGGAGGTCCGCCCCCACTGTCCGGCCGCTTCCTCCCGCGCAGGCGCTGCTGTGTGGCCAGGTCCGAGGCGCTCTCGAGATCCGCCCCGTAGTGGACAAGGCGGTGCAGGTTCTGTCGCAGTGGTGCAGGTACCTCGGATGGCGGGGGTGCCTGATCCGGGCGCGGGAGAACAGCGAGGTCGTGGCCGCACACCTCCGAGATTTCCACGCCGTGGGTTGCGTCACTCGCCCTCAGCGTTCGCCTTGCGCGACTCGCTCTTCAGCCACGTGGCCGGGTGTATGAGTCATGGACGCGGCAGCTGCGCTCGGGAGTGGCGTGGCGGGACCCGGCTGTTCTGACCCGGTCGCGCCCGTACGCGCTCACGCCCTCGCCGCTACCGGCCGCCGGACCAGGTAGACGGCCGCGGTCGAGACCAGGACGGCCATGCACGCGATGAACACCAGGCCAGCACCCTCCAGGCCGATCGGCCCCGCCAGTACCCCCACACCGATCACCGGCACCGAGATGCCCGCGTACGCCACCACGAACAGCGTCGAGATCACCGCCGCGCGCTGGTCCGCGGGAGATGCCTCCGCCACCGCGGACAACGCCCCGCGAAACGCCAGCCCCTGTCCGCCCCCACCGACGATCGCACTCAGCACCACCAGCACCAGCAGGTCCCACCGCAGCGCGCCCGCCAGCAGGGCCAGCCCTGTGAGGAGTCCGGCGCAGCCCAGTGGGAGCGATCGCCCCACTCCGACCCGGCCGACGGCCAGCTGTCCGGCGGTCGAGGCGAAGAAGGCCAGCGCGACGATCAGCCCGCTCACCGCGTGGTTGTGCACGTTCAGGGACTGTGCGAGGAACGCAGGGCTGACCGACGTGAACACCCCGAACAATGCGAACCCCACGAATGAGGCGATCGCCGCCGGCCCGAACACCGACCGCACCTGCGTGGGCAGGCTGGGCCGCTGCGGCCGTACGGTGCTCAGCGCCCGCCGCTCCCGTACCGTCTCCGGAAGCCACAGCAGGACGGCGGCCGAGCAGGCCACCAGGGCGAGGTGCACGGCGAACGGCAGGTACAGCGGCCAGGGAGCGACCTGCGCGAGCACCCCGGCGAGCAGCGGGCCGCAGCCCAGCCCGCCCATGTTGGCGGCCGTCGCCACGAACGTGGCTCTGGAGGCGCCGCCGTACGGTGCCAACTCCATCACGTACGCCGTGGCGGCGCCGGTGAACAGACCGGCGGACAGTCCCGACAGCAGCCGCCCCGTATACAGCCAGCCCAGCCCGGTGGCGCACAGGAAACAGACGGCGCTCGCCGCCGCGAATCCCAGACCCCACAGCAGCACCGGACGCCTGCCCACGGCGTCCGAGGCGTTGCCCGCCAGCAGCAGCACGCCGATGACCCCGAAGGCGTACACGGCGTACACGACGGTGACCGTCAGCTCGGAGAACCCGAACTTCTCCTGGTAGAGGCCGTAGAGGGGAGTCGGCAGCGTGGTGCCGGTCATGCACACGGCGAACACCGCCCCGCTGAGCAAACACTGGCGCCACTCTTGGCGATCACCGCCCATGACGCCGACCGTAACCCCGCACGCTGCCGCGGTCCGGCCCGGCGCGCCGCCGGTAGGAGAGG
Source organism: Streptomyces sp. NPDC001315 (assembly GCF_042896175.1). NCBI lineage: Bacteria > Bacillati > Actinomycetota > Actinomycetes > Kitasatosporales > Streptomycetaceae > Streptomyces > Streptomyces sp. NPDC001315. The sequence goes on from NZ_JBIAWZ010000009.1 coordinate 70,369, forward strand.
GGGCGAACGTACAACGCGAGAAGCACGAGCGCTGGCCCAGCGACGAGGCCGGCGCTGTTGCTCACCGGGGAGTACGACGTCGGTCTGCCGCCGCGGAACGCCGCCGACTCGGCCGGGAGTGGGCGCGTTCGTCCGGCCGACATCAGGAGCTCGTGAGGATGACGAGTTGCTGGGTCGCTCGGGTCATCGCCACATAGCGGTCGACCGCTCCTTCGATGCCCCCTCCGAAGTCCTCCGGGTCGAGGAGGACGACCAGGTCGAACTCGAGCCCCTTCGACAACTCCGGGGTCAGCGACCGGACGCGGGACGTCGCCCGGAACGTGGGATCGCCGATGACACAGGCGATCCCCTCGGCATGTGCGGCGAGCCAGGTGCCGAGGACCGAGCTCAGATCCGAAGCAGAGCCGTGTACGACGGGGACGCCCCCGCTGCGGATGGAGGTGGGCACGTTGGCGTCCGGGAGCACGGCCCGGATGACCGGCTCGGCTTCCGCCATGACTTCTTCCGGCGTCCGGTAGTTGATGCTCAGGGAGGCCAGGCTGATCCGGTCGAGCCCGATCCGCTCGAGCCGTTCCTGCCACGACTCCGTGAACCCGTGCCTGGCCTGGGCACGGTCCCCGACGATGGTGAAGCTCCGGGACGGGCACCGGAGCAGCAACATCTGCCACTCCGCGTCGGTCAGTTCCTGAGCCTCGTCCACGACGATGTGCGCGAACGGGCCGGCGAGCAGGTCCGGGTCGACGGTGGGCAGTTCGGACTCGTCGACCAGGCTGACCTGGGCGTCCTCGCCGCGCAGCATCGTCACCAGGCCTTCGCCGTCGTCGCCGTCGGCGCCGGAGTCGGCTGCGGCCCCGATCAGGTTGTCGACGACCTGCGCCATCCGCTCGCGCTGGGCGGCGAGGACGGCCTCGTGCCGACGCTTGCGCCGTGTCGCCTCCGGATCGCCGAGCCGCTGCCGTGCCGCGTCCAGGAGCGGCAGGTCGGACACCGTCCAGGCCTGGGCGTCCCCGCGCTGGAGCCTGTGAACCTCGTCGCGGCTGAGCCAGGGAGCGCACATCCGCAGGTAGGCGGGTACCGACCACAAGTCTCCGACGAGGTCGGCCGCTTCGAGCAGCGGCCACGCGCGGTTGAAGGTCGTCAGCAGCTCCCTGTTCTGCAGCAGCGACTTGCGCAGTAGGTCGGCCGAGACGTCGCCGTCGTGCTTGTCCACCAGGATGGTGAGCAGCTCCTCCCAGACCTGGTCGCGCGCCTCGTTGTGCGGAGTACCGGGATCTGCCGCTTCGAACGCCACGGCCCAGTCGTCGGCGCTCAGCCGCAGGTCGGACCAGTGGGTCGTGACCGTCATCCCCTTGGCGGGCGGCTCCTCGTAGAACCTGACGGCCGTCTCGATCGCCTTCACCATGTTCGCGGACGACTTCAGGAGGGCCACGTCAGGGTCGGTCTCGATCGCTGCCGCGGCTCCCTCGGCGACGAGGTCCCGAAGGGTGCAGGTCTGCACTCCCTCCTCTCCGAGGCTGGGGAGGACGTCGGCGACGTAGGCCAGGTAGGGCCGGTGCGGACCGACGAACAACACGCCGCCCCGACGGTGACCGAGGCGGGGGTCGGAATGGAGGAGGTAGGCGGAGCGGTGCAGAGCGACGACGGTCTTCCCCGTACCCGGACCGCCGTCGACGACGAGAGCGCCGCGGGATCCCGCGCGGATGATGGCGTCCTGGTCGGCCTGGATGGTGCCGAGCACGTCTCGCATCCGTGCCGAGCGGTTGCTGCCCAGGCTGGCGATGAAGGCGGACTGGTCGTCGAGCGCGGCGTGCCCGACAATCCCGTCCGAGGTGAACACCTCGTCCCAGTAGTCGCTGATCCGGCCGTTGGTCCAGCGATACCTGCGGCGGCTCGCCAGACCCATCGGGTTGGCGTGGGTGGCTCCGAAGAACGGCTCAGCCGCGGGGGAGCGCCAGTCGAGCAGCAGCCGGCGACCCGCGCTGTCCGTAAGGCCAAGTCGTCCGACGTACACGGGCTCAGGATCGTCCGCGCCGACCATGTGTCCGAGGCACAGGTCGAGACCGAAGCGGCGAAGTGTGCGCAGGCGAGCGGTCAGCCGGTGGATCTCGACGTCCCGGTCCATCGCCTGCCGGCCCGTGCCGCCGGGCGCCTTGAGTTCGGCGTCGAGGCGGTCGGACAGATCGGCGATCGACTGCTCGAGGCACTCCGCGATGGCCGCGAAATGCTGCTCATCGCCGGCGATCAGCGTCGGGTCGGCCTTGGGGGAGAGGTGGTCGGGTAGGTCAAACGCCCGGGTCGTCTGGGGGTTCACAGTAAGCTCCGATCTGTGGTCGCATACGACCATTTCGCGCGGCAAGGCATGTGAACCGGCGTGACGAACCCGGCGGCCAGGACGAGCGAGGCTCCGCCTGACGTGGACCCCGCGGGCCGTTGTCGGTCGGGGTCGCCAGGGTTCGCACGTTCTCGTGTTCTGGGTTCCGGCTCGACGATCCCGCGTGGTTCACGCGGACACGGGCGGCTTTTCTCGGCTGATCTCGTCGAGCAGCAGCTTCGCGGCCACCGTCGCCCCGTCGCTGCGGATCTCGCCGGCAACGGCGGCCGCCCGTGCGCGGGTCTCGGGGGCCAGGGCCGTGCTGAGCGCGGCGGACAGGGACTCGAAGGTCGGAGTCGGACCAGCGTGTGCCGCGCCGATGCCCAGGTCGGCCACCCGGCCGGCCCAGTACGGCTGGTCCGTCGCCTGGGGTACCACCACCTGAGGCGCGCCGGCCCGGGTGGCCGTCGTGGTGGTGCCCGCGCCGCCGTGGTGCACGACGGCGGCCACCCGGCCGAAGAGTGCCTGCTGATTGATCTCACCGACGACGAAGCAGTCGTCCCGGTTGTCGATCAGGGCAAGGTCGGCCCAGCCGCGCCTGACGAGTGCGCGGCGGCCCTGCGCGCGGATCGCCTCGATGGCCACCTGGGCGACGTCCGTCGATGTGTGCATGGGCATGCTGCCGAAGCCCACGTACACCGGTGGTGTGCCGGCGTCCAGGAACGCCACCAACTCGGCCGGGAGCGGTCGTTCGTCCGGCAGGATCCACGCGCCGGTCTGCACCACGTCGAGGTCCGGCGTCTCCTGCCACGGGTCCAGGATCGGGTCCGTCGCCAACCACGGCTGGTCGCCGATGACGTAGTCGCGCACGTTCTCCACCGGGGGCAGGCCGATCGACGCCCGGTTGGTGTTGAGCGCCTCACCGAACAGCGCGTCGATGCTCTGGGCGTCCAGGTCCCACAGCACCCGGTTGTCGGTCACCTCCGGGGGGAACGGCCGACCCGGATACGCCAGAGGCGGGTGGTGCGGCGACGGCAGGGTGAGCTGCTGGAAGGTCACGGACACCGAGCGGATGCCCAGTTTCTCGGCCACCGACCGCGCGCCGGCCGCAGCCGGCATCACGCCGGTCGCCACCAGCGCGTCACATCCCTCGGCCGCCGCGGTCACCGCCTCGAACTGGCCGGCGATCAACTCCGCCGCGCGCCGGGGCAGGTTCGCCGCCGACGGCGGCGCCGCCGCCGCCGTCAGCGCGCGCGCCGACCGGCCGACGGGCACCAGCGGCACACCCACACCGGCCAGCAACTCCGCGAACTCCTCGTCCGGCGGCGCGCACACCCGCACCTCCGCGCCGAGTCCCCGCACCGCCACCGCGAGTCCCACCAGCGGTTCGACGTCCCCGCGCGACCCATACGTCGACAACAACACACGCATTCGCGACTCCCCGTTTTCTGCAGCTTTTGGCCTCGGCCGGAGATTCTGCGGTACGACCCGGGCCTTGCCGCAAGCCCCCCTGTGCGCTATAAGTTAAGAGTGGCGAGGAGTGGATACTCTCCTTGCCTTTCTTTGCGACGGGCGTAGCCTGGCGGCATCGCCGCTTCCCGAGGCACGCGTGCGGTGACAGTGTCGAGCGAGCCGGCCCGGCCCCACCGTCCCGGTCTCTTCCGGTCTCGATGTTCACGACATGCACCGCATGCTCAACACGCTCGGGGACCGAGCCGCAGCCGGCGCGGTACTGGAAGACGGCCAAGAGCACCAGGGAGTCGTCGAAGGCCACCCGGTGGTGCTCGGGGGTGTCGATCTGCGCCGGCACCGGGCGTACTTCGGCCGGGCTGTCGGGTTCTACCGGCGGCCTCCCTTCCCGGTCCTGCGGACTGTGTGGCCTGACGCGGACAACCGCTTTCACTGAGATGAACGGACCGGGCAACGCCATCGGCAGTCACAGCCTCAGCTGTGGCTGAAGCCGGACGTTCACCCCCTCGGGGTGTGGACCGCCGAACCGTGACCCGGATCCGTACCTCACCTCGACCTGGACGCCGTTGCCTGCACGGAGAACAAGTCACTCGCCCGAGGGCGCGGTCAATGGGACGCCGAGCGCCACCGGAGTGCCGAAGTTCGGCGTACCGTCGGCGTTCCAGGTGAACTTCTGCGCTCTGGTGGTGCGGTTCATGTCGCAGCCACCGTCGGCGGAGTTGTTGGCGTGGTAGACCATCCAGTCCTCGGTCCCGTCGGGCGACTTGAAGAAGCCGTTGTGGCCGGGGCCGTCCGGGCGAACCTGAGGAACTGAAGCCCGCGGGGCTCGAGATGGCGTTCAGCTCTGATGTGAACGGCTGCATGACGGGGTTCTCGCCCGCCTGCGTGCTCCTGGAGACGGGCCTTCGCCCGGCTCCGGGAGCGGGTCGTCCTCCGCGATGCCGGGGCCTGCCGCCGACCGGCCCGAGCAGGTGGGCGTGCCGGTCCGCTGAGATTGCAACCGGTGAGGACGACTGGACGCCCGTCGGTGACGAAGCCCTGACCATCGGCTGACGGCGGGGCGGCGTGCAGCGGCGATGGCTGCCGCCTTCGGGGCCGGGTTCGCCGCGAAAGCCGCATGAGGCGCAGCACGCCCACGGGGCAGGCAACCGGCGCGCGGGTGCGCTTACGACTCCCCGTCCGCGGGATGGGCAAACCGGGTCAGCAGGTTCGCCAGCTGCTCGGGCTCGCCGGGCCCGAGTTCGGCAACCAGACGCTCAGCCAGCGGCTCCGCGGCCACATGGGCTGCGTCGAAAAGCTCGAGTCCCTGAGGCGTGATCTCCACTGCCCGCACTCGCCGGTCCCCCGGAACGGTCTTGCGTACGGCCAGCCCCTTGCGCTCCAGGTCGTCCACGACCCGCATGATCCCCGCCTTGTCCGATCCCGTCGCCGCCGCCAAGTCCCGCTGGACAGTGGGCCCGCGGTCGACCAGTACGAGCAGCACGGCAAAATGCCGCAGCTCGATGCCGAGCGGCCGAAACGCCTCCGCCATCACCGCGGCCGCGCGCCAGTGCGCCCGGCGCAGCAGCAAGCCGAGAGCGAAAGGTGAGGTATCCCCGGGGCGGTCGGTCGCACGCGAGGCGGTGGAACTGTGAGGAACATCTGCGGTCATGATGGCACTTTACCAGCCATCGACTCATTCGAAATGATTTCATTTGAAATTAAATGCGGCTCGGCGGGTGCCGGCAGGTTCGGGCCGGGAGTGTTACCAGGTGGGAGGCACGTCAGAGCCGAAGCCCTTACCAGCTGGACGCTTTTCGAAGTGCAGGTGTGGTCCGGTGGCGTTTCCGGTGGCGCCGACGTGGGCGATCGGCTGCCCGGCTCGCACGGAACCACGGGTGACGAGGCGCTTGGAGAGGTGGCAGTAGTAATAGTCGGATCCGCCGGTGGTGAGTACGAGATAGTGGCCGAAACTGCGGTCTTCCCCGGTGCGGACCGAACCGTTCTTTACGGCGACACAGGGCGTGCCTTGTGCGGCAGCGTAGTCTGCGCCCGTGTGGTAGCCCAGGCTCCAGTGCGGCCCCTTCTTGTGATAGGCGGTCGTGATCCCGTGCCCGGGCACGGGCGAGGGGACGTGGCCTTCGCCGGGTGTTTTTGGCACGTGGAGGCGATCCCAGGACTGGCGTCCGGGGATGCCGTCGGCATCGCTTCCCGAGAAGCTGAGCTTGCGCTGCCAGGCCGCAAAGGACTGACGGTCCGCATCGGTCCACTCAGGACCCGGTCCCGTGTGGTAGTGCCCGCATCCTTCCTCGACGAGACGCTTCCCCATCGCACGGACTATCGGACTGCGCTGTCCTATGTGGAAGAAGGCCGCTCCAGGGAACGGCTCAAACCCGGGCATGACTCTCTCCTCAGTAGGGATGCGGGGGTAGGTGTGGATTCGCCTGTTGGACACGCGAGATGTCTCCGTACCTCCCCCAGATATAGTTGATCGCCGCCGCGATATTCGCGACGGGATCATAGATTTGGGTGGAGGTGCCTTCCTGGTGATCAGCGGCGAACGTTCCGGGAATCACCTGTGCGTAACCGCGTGAGCAGTTGAGCTTGGAGCCGTCCGACTGAACAGGTCCCGTTGCATTCTTGTCCCGCACGTTCACCGCGTTGGACCGGAAGGACGACTCTCGCTGTATGAGAGTGAGCAGGCTCGCACCGTTACTGACCCCGGTGACCCAGCCGGGTGGCGCCCCCGTCCTGGCACATGCCTGTTCGGCATAGGTGCGCACGGTGTCCTTGTCGTTCGGGATGCCAGAGTTCCTCGAGAACCGAACCGAGCTCTTCGCGATGCGCCCTGGGTGCCGACAATCCACGTTAAACCCTGCTCTACTCCCGAGCTTTGACAGGGAGGAACAGCCGGGGAATCCGTCAGCGTCCGCGCCGGTGAAGCCCAGCTTGCGCTGCCAGGCGGCGTACGCAGACCTCGTCTCGTCTCCGAAGAATCCTGTGGCTCCTGCCGGAATGCTGAACCCCAGGTCGATCAGGGCAAGTTGAAGGGCCTCTACGTCGTCGTTGTGCTTTCCGAGCCGAACATTGGAAAGGGCAACCATCGCGCCTCCTGTATTCCAGGCTGGAGGCTGATTCGCAGGCAGCTGCCTGAGTGAGCAGAACCTTCCAGGAGGGCGACGCAGGAATCGCCAGTCCACTGCCACGGCCCTGTGTCCCCTGCATCCACCATGCGCCTGTGGAAAGCCTCTCGCAAACGGAGTAACCCAGTCGTCGCCAACGGCGGAGTGAACAGACAGGGTCCCACGTGGGGAAGTGAGTAGGCGCCGAACGCCATTTGACGCCGTGACCGACGACGTACGGTCCACTCGATGACCGGTACGGGTTTCGGTTTTTGAAGCACTCGGCAAGGCCGTCGATCCGTTGGTTGCCAGGAGATGAGTCCAGCCGGACTTGAGCGTATGGTGGCCAGCAATGGATCAAGCCGCAGCCTCCCGTGGGTTCGGCGGCCCGATCCCACTGGGGCCTGCCTGTCTCGCTGCGGCTGAAAGGTTGTCGCGCACCCCCACCGCTTCGGCCATTCACGACCTCTTCGGCCATTCACGCGGAAGGATCAGCAATGAGCACGGTCACCACCAAAGACGGCGCGAGCATCTTCTACAAGGACTGGGGTCCACGCGACGGCCAGCCCATCGTCTTCCATCATGGCTGGCCACTCAGCGCCGACGACTGGGACAATCAGATGTTGTTTTTCCTTGCGCACGGCTATCGGGTGATCGCCCACGATCGACGTGGCCACGGGCGCTCCACCCAGACCGCGACCGGTCATGAGATGGACACTTATGCCGCCGATGTGGCGGCGCTGACCGATGCGCTCGATCTGCAAGGGGCCTTCCACATCGGGCACTCGACCGGCGGCGGCGAGGTCACGCGCTATGTTGCGCGCGCCAAGCCGGGACGGGTCGGGAAGGCGGTGCTTGTCGGCGCGGTGCCGCCGATCATGGTCAAGTCGGCCGCCAATCCCGGCGGCTTGCCGATCGAAGCCTTCGACGAAATGCGTACGGCCCTCACCGCCAATCGCTCGCAGTTCTACATCGACCTGCCGACGGGTCCGTTCTACGGCTTCAACCGGCCCGGCGCGAAAGTGTCGCAGGGCCTGATCGACAACTGGTGGCGGCAGGGGATGATGGGTGCGGCCAACGCCCACTACGAATGCATCAAGGCGTTCTCCGAGACCGACTTCAATGAGGACCTCAAAAAGATCGACGTCCCGGTCCTTGTCGCCCACGGCACCGACGATCAGATCGTGCCGTATCCGGATTCAGCGCCGTTGTCGGCCGAACTCCTGAGACACGGCACCCTGAAGAGCTATGAGGGGCTTCCCCACGGCATGTTGTCGACGCATCCGGACATCCTCAATCCCGACATCCTGGCGTTCTTGCAGGCATAGAGGAGTTCGCGGGTCGGCGCCTTCGTTCAGGAACTGCCGGAGGAGGCTGTGTCGGCTTCCTGAGCCGCACGCTCCAGTCGGTTTCGATGGGTCTCCCACCACGCCGGGTCACCCGGCGCCATGCTGTCGTTGCCCTCGTTCATCCCCACGGCCCCGTCGATGAGTTCCCGAACGATATCGGCGTGTCCGGCATGTCGATGCGTATCAGCGATCACGCGCACCACGGCATGATGCAGCGTCAGCTCGTTTCTGCTGCTCGGCCACCACGGCACCTTGCCGATCGTGTCCAGCGCCAGCGCGTCGATCGTCGCGTCCGCGTGCGCCCACGCGCGCCGGTAAAGCTGCACGATGTCATCGCGTGACTCGTCGGCGGTGACCCACATGTCCGCATTGGGCTCGGCATCGTCTTCGAGCCACGGCAGCGACTCGTCCGACGGCCGTCCGAAGGTGTCGCCGAGGTAGCCCAGCTCCACGCTGGCCACGTGTTTCACCAGGCCGAGCAGGTTGGTGCCGGTCGGCGTCAGCGGGCGGCGGATGTCGTACTCCGAGAGCCCTTCGAGCTTCCACAGCAGGGCATCGCGAGCGGACTGCAGGTAGAAGTGGAGGTCGGTCTTGGGATCCGATGCGGTCATGGGGCCAGTCTGCCGCTCGCGTGATCGTTGTCCACTGCTTTTGCGCATCGTTCGCGCCGTACTTCCTTGCGGAGGAGGCAGGCCACCGTGCGACTCCCTGGTGAACGCTCACCGCCCGACCTTCACTTACGCTCGCTCAGCAACGCTCGCTCGGCTTCGCGGATCAGAGTTCGTGTGCCCTTTTGTGGCGCGGCTCGTACAGTCCGAGCTCGCCACCGCCCGGCAGGCGGATCGCGGTCTTGAGCCCCCACCCGGCGTTGGTGACCGGGGCACACTCGACGCCCTTCGCCGAGAGCTCATCGACCGTAGCTTTGACGTCATCGCACATCAGGAACAACTCGTGTGACGATGCGTCGGCGGGGTGGACTGCGACCTCGGCGGGAGGCAGCTTGAAGATGAGCCAGCCCTCACCGGCATCGATGTGTGGATACCCCAGAACATCCCTGAAGAAGGCGCGATCCGCCTCCGCGTCCTGGCTGTAGAGGATGACGTGCGCGCCGTTGATCATGCCTGAACGGTACCCAACTCCGGGGATGGAGCCTGGGACGTCGAGTCGACGTGTTCCCCTGTGGATGTGCGGTGGCTGTGTGCGGCGGCGACGGCAGGTCTGGGCGGGCTTATGCAGTTACGGAAGCGTCTTCCGGTGTGCGGGCACCGAGGATGGCGAGGCAGTTGCCCCACAGGGGGTTGAGGCGTTGGGTGTCGTTGTACAGCTTGGCGAACAGCACTTGGCCTTCGAGTTGGGCCACGACGGATCGGGCGGCCTCGTGGGTATCGCCGACCGCGACTTCCCCTCGATCCAGGGCTTCCCGGACGACTTCTTCGACCATGTCCACCTGCGCGTCGAAGATCTCCTGCAGGCGTTCACGGATGGCTTCGGTCTGGTTGCTCATCTCCAGGGTCAGGTTGCCGAACATGCACCCTGAGACAGTTCCACAGCTTTGCTGCCCTGCGCGCTGGCCGGCCTCGGTCTCCTCGAACAGCTGCCGCAGTCGCTGAAGCGGCTCTGCGTCGCTGCGCAGGATGCGGGCCCAGTCGCTGCGCTGGATGGCCCAGTGTTCGTCCAGAACAGCCAGGGCCAGCGCTTCCTTGGATTCGAAGAAGTGGTAGAAGCTTCCCTTCGGCACGCCCGCGGCCTTGCAGATCTCGGCGGTACCCAGCGCAGAGTAGCCTCGCAGCTCAAGGAGTGACTCCGCGGCGTTGAGGATCTTCTCCCTGGCGTTGCTGGTGCGTCCCATGGGAGTCAGTATACGACCGATCTACTACTCCGGAAATGGACTGTACCACCGGCGCGAAGGTCGTCTTCGCCCTGGCGAATCAGCAACTGCCCACTGCTCATCCGAGGGACGTTTCACCTCTTGTTGCCCGTACGCCGCTGCGAGCGGAGGGTTTCCAGGAGCCGGAGCCAGATCTCGCTGGCTGTCGGATAGCTGGGGACGACGTGCCACAGCGTGGAGAGAGGAATTCGGCCCACGATCGCTGTGGTCGCCGAGTGCACGAGTTCGGCGATGCCCGCACCGACGAAGGTGGCCCCCACCACGATGTCGTCAGTGCGGTCGACGACAAGTTTGGCGAGGCCTTGATAGTCCGAGCGCATGACGTAGGTTCCGGCCAGTGCGCCGAGGTCGTACTCGACGACTTCCACGTCCATGCCGGCGTCTCGTGCCTGCTGCTCGGTCATTCCGGCGCTGCCGACCTCCGGAGTGGTGAAGACGACTTGGGGCAGCCCGATGTGTCCGGCGGCGGACGAGGGCAGATCAGGGGAGCCTTGTGCGCGTGCGGCGATAACCTCTCCGGCGATACGGGCCTGGTACTTGCCCATGTGCGTCAGCAGTGCGCGGCCGCACACGTCGCCGACGGCGTACAGCCAGCCGCCGTTCACCTCCTGCACGCACTGGTGGTCGTCGACGCGGATGTATCCGCCGGGGCGGAGGCCCAAGGTGTCGAGACCGATGTCCTCGGTGTTCGGGATGCGCCCGGTGGCTACGACGACCTCGTCGGCGACCAGGACCGTGTCGTCGTCGAGTGTCACGCTGATCTCCCCGCCATGGATGTGACCATGCCCGGTGTCACGGGCGTCGGGCCGCTTCACCAGGGAGAGGCTGAGTCGCGGGTACAACTGCACGCCACTGTCCCGTAGCGCCTGGCCGACAAGTGTGCCCGCGAAGGGTTCCTGCCGGGCGAGCAGCCGCTCGCCGCGGTACACGACCGACACCTCGCTCGCACCCAGTCCGCTCAGCCAGGTGGCCGCCTCGCAGGCGACCACGCCGCCGCCCAGGACGATGACCCGACGCGGCACCTCACGCATGGTGGTCACGTCGCGGGACGTCCATGGCAGAGCGGCACGTAGCCCCGGAACGTCCGGCACGGCCGGGCGGGAGCCCGTGTCGATGACTACGGCGTGGTCGGCCGTCATCGTCGTGGTCGAACCGTCCGGGCGGCTCACGACGACGGTGCGCTCGCCCGCCAGCCGTCCGTAACCGCGGACCACGTCGATACCGGTGTTCAGGGCCCAGGATATCTGCGAGCTGTCATCCAGTTGATTGATCACGCGGTCACGTCGGGCGAGGACTTCGGCGGCCTCCAGGTGGGCTGACACTCCTGGCAGATGTGCGGACGCGTCCACGACCTCGACGGGCCGCAGGAGCGCCTTGCTGGGCATGCAGGCCCAGTAGGAGCACTCGCCCCCGAGCAGGCTGTCCTCAACAAGCACCGAAGACAGGGCGGAGAACTGGCTTGCGTATTGAGCCGCGTTCTCGCCGGCAGCGGCACCACCTAGAACGATCACATCCCACGTTGAGCGGTCCGGATCCACGGTCGCGGTCATGCGCGTCCCTCCAATCGCCGGTCAGTGTCCGGTCGAGCCGATGACTCCCCAGGGTCTGCTCTGCCGCGAGGAGGCGCGCATTCCAGAGCGGCCGGTTCGCTGGTCCAGGGGCAGGCGGCGGCACCGGCCTGAAAGCCGTTCCGTGACTTCCTGCGGTTTCCAGCCGTCGATGTCCGAGACCACGACCATGCCGAACCCGGCGGTGTCAGCTGCACCAGGCGGAAGCCGTCACCGGCGGCGAAGTCAGCATCCGGGCGCCACCCCAGTGCCTCGTAGAAACCCTTGGACCGGTCGACATCGGAGACCGGGATGACTACGGCTTCGAGTCTCATCTCCACGATGGAGCCCTCCTGCTGCCTACGGTACTCACTCTGCATGGGCAGGGCTCCCGGTCATGGTTGCCCGGTCAAGACGGGCGAACGAGCCACTGCGCTCGCCGTGCCCCAGGGCGGGCGGGGGTTCAGTTCCCGTGCGGCCTGGGTGCCGCCGGCACCGACCGCGCGACACCGCGTGCTCTCGCCCGGATTCCGGGGCGACGGCACGCGGTGTCGGCTCCCGTCAGGCGAGGGTGACCTCGACCGGCAGCTTCTTGATGCCGTTGACGAAGTTGGAGCGGACGCGCGGTACGTCGCCGGCGAGGCGGATGGAGGCGAGGCGCGGGATCAGCTCCTCGAACATGATCCGGATCTCGGTGCGGGCCAGCAGGTTGCCCAGGCACAGGTGGGGGCTGCCCTTGCCGAAGGTGACGTGGTCGTTGTTCTGCCGGGTGACGTCGAAGTCGTACGGATTACCGAAGACGCTCTCGTCACGGTTGCCGGAGGCGTACCACATGACGACCTTGTCGCCCTCCTTCACCTGCTTGCCACCGAGTTCGACGTCACGCGTCGCGGTGCGACGGAAGTGGTAGACGGGGGAGGCCCAGCGCAGGAACTCCTCGACGGCGGTCGGGATGAGGGAGGGGTCCTCCTGGAGCCTGGCGAGCTGCTCGGGGTGCTGGATGAGGGCGAGCATGGAGTGCGAGATGGTGTGGCGGGTGGTCTCGTTGCCCGCCACCACCAGCAGCAGGAAGTAGTTGTCGAAGTCCTGGGCCGAGAGCGGGACTCCGTCGCGCGGGGTCTCGTTGACGAGCTTGGAGACCAGGTCGGTGCCGGCTCCGCCGCGCCGCTGGCGGGCCAGCTCCCTTCCGTACTCGAAGACTTCGAGCGAGGCGGGGGAGCGGAAGGGCAGGTCGCGGTACTGCTCGCTCTCCGCGCTGTGCAGCAGGACGTCGGCATAGTCCGGGTCGGTGTTGCCGATGATGCGGTTGCCCCAGTCGATGAGCTGCTGGTTGTCCTCCGGCGGTACGTCGAGGAGGCGGGCCAGCACGTTGATGGGGAAGTCGGCGGAGACGTCGGCGACGAAGTCGAAGGTGCCCTTGGCGAGGGCGGCGTCGAGTGTCCTGGCCGTCAGGCCGCGCAGGAAGTCGGTGTACTCGTTGATGACGCCCTGGCCGAACTGGCGCTGGAGCAGACTGCGCATCGCGCGGTGACGGACGCCGTCCAGTTCCAGGATCGAGGCGCGCTTCTTGATCTGGTCGTCGTCGAGCTCTTCGAGGTTGACGAACTTGGTGGAGGTGAAGGTCGCGGCGTCGCGGTCGACGCGGGCGATGTCCGCGTGCCGGGTCACCGCCCAGAAGCCGGAGTTGGGGGCCTCTTCCGGCTGCCAGTGAACCGGGTCCTCGTGGCGCAGGGTGTGGAACATCCGCCAGGGGGTGACCCCGTCGGTGTAGTTGTCGAGGTCGGCGAGGTCGACGTCCTCCAGGGGGAGGGGCTCGTTCGCGGCTTCGGTCACGGCGGGGAGGTGGGTGGTCATGGTGTGCTGTCTCCTAGACGTCACAGGTGGCAGGCGTACTCGGTGAACTCCCAGTCGGTGACGTGCCGTTGGAAGCGTTCGACCTCGTTCCGCTTGTAGGCGAGGAAGGAAGCGGTGAAGGCCTTGCCGAGGATGTCGGCGAGCGCCGTGTCCGCCTCCAGCGCGTCGAGTGCGGCGGGCAGAGTCGGGGGCAGCAGGGCGGCCTTGGCCGTGTCGTAGCCGTAGCCCTCCAGCGGGGCAGGCGGCTCCTCCTTGGCCAGAACACCGAGGAGGGCGGCGGCGATCGTGCCGGCGATCACCAGATAGGGGTTGGCGCTGGCGTCCCCGAGGCGCAGCTCGAGGCGGGCACCGGAGCCGCGCTCGGGCGGGATGCGGACCATGGCACTGCGGTTGTCGAGACCCCAGTCGATGAGCCAGGGCGCGAGGGTGTCGGGCCCGAAGCGCTTGTAGGAGTTCACGGTCGGGTTGAGCAGCGCGGCGAGGGCGGGCGCATGGGCGAGGACGCCCGCGACGGCGTGGCGCCCGGTGTCGGAGAGGCCGTACGGCGCCGAGGGATCGTCGAAGGCGTTGCGGCCCTCCTTGTCCTGGCAGGACAGATGGAGGTGGAAGCCGGAGCCGCCCGCGTCGTTGAAGGGCTTGGCCATGAAGGTGGCGAGCTTGCCCTCGGCCCGGGCCAGCTCCTTGACGGCGGCCTTGAAGCGGAAGGCGCGGTCGGCGGCGTCCATGGCGTCGGAGTGGGTGAGGTTGATCTCGAACTGCGCGCCGTCGAACTCGTGGTTGCCGCTGGTGACGCCGATGCCCAGGTCACGCAGCCGGCGCAGGGTGCGCAGCAGGTGGTTGTCCGGGTCCGCGCGCAGGCCCGCGGTGTAGACGACGCCGGCCGCCTTCGTGTAGCGGCGCCAGCCACTCGGCGACCCGGGGTCGGCCGTACAGAGGAAGTACTCCAGCTCGGGCCCGACCACCGGGCGCAGGCCGTGCTCCTCGCATCGGGCGAGCACGGTACGGAGCAGGTCGCGGGGCGATTCCGGGGCGGGTGCGCCGGTCACCGGATCCGTGACGTCGCCCAGGCAGGACGCGACGCCCGGCTCCCAGGGGAGCGGGGCCAGGGTGTCGAGGTCGGGGCGCACGGAGATGTCGGGCAGGCCCGCGTCCAGGCCGCCCTCGACCGGGACGACGTCACCCTGCGGGCTGGTGTGGTAGGCGGCGCGGCAGAAGGCGAGACCGTGCTCGCAGGCCGCCGGCAGATGATCGAGCAGGACGTCCCGCGCGCGGTCGGTACCGATGAGGTCGGGATAGGTCACGCGGACCACATCGATGCCCTCGGCGGCGAGCCGCTCCAGGTGCTGGCGGAGTTGAGGGGTGTCTTGAGCGCTCACCGATGTCTCCTCGGGCGGACGTGAAGGTGGCGGAGTGAAGACGGCGGCCGGGGTGCCGTGCGGCTGGGAGAGCAGGATCGCGGCCACTCGTTTGAAGTCAAACGGTAAGAACGTGGCCACCTTCCCGCAAGGGGTTGCCGTCAAAAATTTATCCATCTGGATAGCTATTGACCAGGGCCTCGCGGGTTCCTATGTTGTTTGAAGCCAAACGAGTCAGGGTGTTCGGTTCCACCGACCAGTTCGGTTCCACCGACCCCTTTGGCCGGGGCCCGGCCGCAGGACCGCAGTGTTCGCAGGCCGGGCCTCTTCTTCCACCACTCCGCGCTCCGACGCCCCTCACATCCAGGAGGACCGGCCATGAAGGTCGTCGTCGACATGAACAAGTGCCAGGACCACGGACAGTGCGTCTTCGCCGCCCCCGACGTCTTCCAGTTGGACGACAACGGGCGACTGGCCTATGTATCCGACCCCGACGACGCGTTGCGCGACGAGGTCGAGGAGGCTGCGGACGTCTGTCCGCTCCAGGCCATCCGGATCGAGGCCTGACGGCCATGACACGCCGCATCGTCGTCGCGGGCGCCTCCATGGGTGGCCTGCGCGCCGCCGAGCAGCTGCGCGCGGCGCACTGGACGGGGGCGATCACCGTCATCGGGGACGAGCCCCACATGCCGTACAACCGGCCTCCGCTGTCGAAGGAGGTACTGGCGGGCAAGGCTCCGTTCGAGTCCCTGGCCTTCACCCCGAAGGCGAGCGCCGCCGATGTGGAGTGGCGGCTCGGTGCCTCGGTCACCTCGGCCCGGCTGGCCGACCGCGTCGTCGTGCTCGACAGCGGTGAAGAGCTCGCGTTCGACGGCCTGGTCGTGGCCACCGGTATGCGGTCCCGGCGGCTGCGCTGCGAGGGACCGCTCGCCGGGCGGCACACCGTGCGCACCCTCGCCGACGCCCAGGCGCTGCGCGACGAGCTGACCCGGCCCGGTGCCAGGGTCGTGGTGGTCGGCGCCGGGTTCATCGGCTGCGAGGTGGCCGCCACCGCCGTCGGCCTCGGCGTCAGCGAGGTGACCGTCGTCGATCCGCTGCCGCTGCCCATGGTGGGCCCGCTCGGCGAGCTGCTGGGCCGCGCACTGCTCCGGCGTCACGAGGAGCGGGGCGTGCGCTTCGCGCTCGGCACGGGCGTGGCCGGATTCGAGGGCGAGGACCGCGTCACGGGCGTCGTCCTGAGCGACGGAACGGTCCTTCCGGCCGACGTGGTCGTGGAGTCCGTCGGCTCGGTCGCCAACACCGAGTGGCTGGACGGCAACGGCCTCGACCTCACCGACGGCGTCCTCACCGACGGCCGGCTGCGGGTCGGCGGACTGCCGTACGTCGTCGCGGTCGGCGATGTCGCCCGCTTCCCCAACGCCCGCTACGACGGCGTACCCCGACGCGTCGAGCACTGGTCCATTCCCACCGACACCGCGAAGCACGCGGCCAAGAGCCTCGTGGCGCATCTCCTCGGCGTGGAGGCGGACCTCGACCCGTTCGCGCCGCTGCCCACCTTCTGGAGCGACCAGCACGAGTTCCGGCTGCAGTCGTTCGGCGCGCCGGTGCTCGGCAGGGACGACGTACGGGTCCTGGACGGCGACCCGGACGGTGACGTCCTCGTCGGCTACCACGCCGGCGGCCGACTGGTCGGCGTCGTCGCCCTCGGCGGTCACGCGGCCGCCACCGGCGCCGCCCGCTACCGCGCCCAGCTGCTCAAGCAACCCGCCCTCACCGCGTAAGGAACCAACGTCATGGCCAGCGTCCGTGGATACCTCCACCCCAAGACGGCGACCGGCTCGTCGTCCCTGATCCCCGCACCGCCCTGGAAGTACTCCGGTGACCTGCTCACCGTCGAGTACCGCACCGATCCGGCCCGGGTACGTGAACTGCTCCCCGAGCCACTGGAGTTGGCGGACGAGGACCCGGGCGCGGTCGCGCTGATCTGGGCCGACTGGCAGTCCTGCTCCACCGGCGAGGACGAACTGCTGGACCCGGTGCTCTCCCAGTACAAGGAGGCCTTCGCCGTCGTCCGCTGCTCGTACAAGGGGCGGACGTACTCGCGCTGCGTCTACATCTGGGTGGACAAGGACTTCGCCATCGCCCGCGGGCTGCACCAGGGCTACCCGAAGAAGCTCGGGTCCATCCACCAGACGCGTCCGCACCCGTACGGGCCCGCTCCGCGGATCGAGGCGGGCGCGCGGTTCGGTGCCACGTTGGCCGCCGCCGACCGTCGCCTGGCCCAGGCCGTGGTCACGCTGCGGGAGCCTGCGCAGACCAATGGGTTCGTCAACGGACACCCCATGGCGCATCACCGCTGGCTGCCCTCCATCGAGAACGGGAAGGGGCTGGCGCTGGACGAGCTGATCGAGACCGGGGCCGCGTCCTTCGAGGCCGGGCAGCCGTGGGTCGGTGACGCGGAGCTGGAGCTGTTCGAGGCGCCCACGGAGGAGCTGGCCCGGCTGGAGATCCGGGAGCCGATCGCCGCGTACTACCGCCAGGTCGGGGTGGTCTGGGACGGCGGGCGACTGCTGGAGTCCGGTACGTCGGGGGCGGCCGCCGGGTAAGGCCGGTGGGCCCGTGCGGGCCGTCCGCGGCCCGTCGCGCCCATGCGCCGAAGCCGCAGGGAGTCACAGCCCCGCGCCCCTGTCGGGGCGCTCCTCCTCACCCTCGTCCATAGGGAGCTCTCCACATGACTGACCACATCACCGTCGCCGGGGTCGCCGTCGACACCCGGCACTTCATCGGCGGCGAACGTGTCGCCTCCGCCGGGACGTTCACCGACACCTCACCCATCGACGGAAGCGTCCTCGGCGAGATCGCCCGGGGCGGCCCCGCGGAGGCCGAGGCCGCCGTCGGCGCCGCCAAGGCCGCGTTCCCCGCCTGGGCGGCCACCTCGCGCGCCGAACGCGCCCGGATCCTGCACGCCATCGCCGACGGTGTGGAGAAGCGGATCGAAGAGCTCGCGATCGTCGAGACCCACGACAATGGCGCGCTGCTGCGCTCGCACCGCCGTGGCGTGATGCCGCGCGTGGCGCACAACTTCCGGTTCTTCGCCGACTGGCTGCTGACGCTGGACCACGAGGACTTCGAGACGCGCGGCCACACCAACCACGTGAGCTGGGACCCGGCGGGCCCGTCCGTGCTGATCACGCCGTGGAACGCGCCGCTGATGCTGGCGACGTGGAAGGTCGCCCCCGCGCTGGCCGCAGGCAACACGGTCGTCCTCAAGCCCGCCGAGTGGTCACCGCTGACCGCGTCCCTGCTGGCCGACATCGCCGCCGATGCCGGGCTGCCGGCCGGCGTCCTCAACGTCGTCCAGGGCCTCGGCGCCGAGATCGGGGACGCCCTCACCTCGCACCCGGACGTCCGCCGCATCAGCTTCACCGGGTCGGTGCCCACCGCCAAGCGCATCGCCGGCTCGGCAGCGGCTCACCTCACCCCGCTCAGCCTCGAACTCGGCGGAAAGTCACCGCTGTTGGTCTTCGCCGACGCCGACCTGGACCTCGCGGTCGACCTCGCGGTGGAGCAGTACGACAACGCCGGCCAGGTCTGCCTCGCGGCGACCCGGATCCTCGTCGAGGAGTCGATCGCGGACGAGTTCACCCGCCGCTTCGTCGAGAAGGCCTCCCGGCTGAAGCAGGGTGATCCACGCGACGAGGCCACCGACCTCGGACCCAACATCCACCCCCGCCAGCTGGAGAAGATCGACGGCTTTGTGCAGCGGGCGAAAGCTGCCGGTGCCCGCGCGGTCATCGGCGGGCACCGCGAGGACGGCCAGTACTACGCGCCGACGCTGCTGACCGATGTGGCCCAGGACTCGGAGATCGTGCAGGAGGAGGTCTTCGGCCCGGTCCTCACCCTCCAGACCTTCGCCACCGAGGAGGAAGCCGTCCGCCTCGCCAACGACACCCGCTTCGGTCTCGCGGCGACCCTGGCGACCGGCGACCACGAGCGCGCCGAGCGCGTCACTGCCCAGCTGGTGGCGGGCACGGTCTGGGTCAACTGCTTCTTCGTACGCGACCTTCAGGCGCCCTTCGGCGGCTCCCGGCACTCCGGCGTCGGCCGCGAGGGCGGGACCTGGAGCTTCGACTTCTACTGCGACCTGAAGAACACCGTCACCGCCCCGAACGGATGGAAGAACCATGGGTGAGATCGTCGGGGCCGGGCTGCTCGCGCACGTCCCCACCATCGTCCTGCCGGAAGCCGACCGGCTGGAGCTGAACGAGGGCAAGGAAATCACCCTCGTCACCGGACTCCGTCAGCTCCGCGCGGAGGTCTTCGAGCGCGACGACTACGACACCGTCGTCGTCCTGGACTCGCACTGGGCCACCACGGTCGAGTTCGTCGTCACCGCCCAGCAGCGCAGGGCCGGGCTCTTCACCTCCGAGGAGCTCCCGCGCGGCATGTGCCGAATGCCGTACGACTTCCCGGGCGACCCCGAACTCGCCCACAACATCGCCTCGTTCGCCGACAAGCACGGCACCTGGATCACCGCGATCGAGGACGACTACCTGCCGATCTACTACGCCACGATCAACCTGTGGAAGTTCCTCGGGGAGGGGCTGCCCGACAAACGGTGGGTGACGATCGGTGTCTGTCAGACCGGTGACATGGAGGACCATCTGCGCCTGGGGCGTGCGCTCGCCGACGGCATCGCCGCCACCCCCGGCCGCCGGGTCCTCCTCATTGCCTCCGGCGCGCTCTCGCACACCTTCTGGCCGCTGCGGGAGCTGCGTGACCATGAGTCCAGCGACCCCCGCCACATCTTCACCGCGGAGGCCCGCGAGGCCGACCACGAGCGCATCGGCTGGTTCAAGGAAGGCCGCCACGACAAGGTCCTGGAGACCATGCCGGACTTCTGGAAGTACAAGCCCGAGGCCCGCTTCTTCCACTACCTGATGATGGCGGGCGCACTCGGCGAGCAGAACTGCACGGCCCCCGCGCGGCAGTACGGCGCCTACGAGAACTCCATCGGCACCGGCCAGGTCCACCTGTGGTTCGACCGCCCCGCCGAGGGCTGGGCCGGCACGGGAGTGCCCACGCCCACCGCCCCGCGTACGCCGCACAGCCGCTCCCAGAAAGCGCCCGGAACACTTCCAGAAAGGCCCGCCCATGCCTGAGTACCGCCGCATCCTCCTCGACGGCGCCGCCGTCCAGGTCCTCCGCGACCAGGACGAACTCGTCGCCGGAGACGGCCGTCGCGTCAAGATCGAGGACGCCCTGCATCTGCCGTCGGTCGTGCCCTCGAAGGTCGTCGCGGTCCACCTCAACCACCGCAGCCGGGTGGACGAGTTCCAGATCGAGCTGACCTCGACCCCGACCTACTTCCACAAGCCGACCTCGGCCCTCAACTCCCACCGGGGCGCCGTCGTCCGCCCCGAGGGGTGCAAGTGGCTCAACTACGAGGGCGAGGTCGCGATCGTCATCGGGAAGACCGCGCGCAACATCTCGCCCGGCGAGGCGGGGGAGTACATCGCCGGATACACCGTCGCCAACGACTACGGCCTGCACGACTTCCGTGACACCGACGCCGGTTCGATGCTCCGCGTCAAGGGCTCCGACACCCTCTGCCCGCTGGGTCCGGGCCTGGTCACCGACTGGGACTTCCACGGAAAGTACCTGAGGACGTACGTCAACGGGGAGGTGGTGCAGGACGGTTCGACCGACGAGATGGAGTGGGACATGCACTACCTCGTCGCCGACATCGCCCGCACCATCACCCTCTACCCGGGCGACGTCCTGTTGTCCGGCACCCCGGCCAACTCCCGTCCCGTACAGCCCGGCGACATCGTCGAGGTCGAGGTCGAGGGCCTGGGCAGGCTCACCAACCACATCGTCACCGGCCCGACCCCGGTCCGTACGGATGTCGGCGCCCAGCCCACCGAGTCGGAGGAAGTCCTGTCCACCGCGCTCGGCGGCGACTGGGAGTTCCGCGGCATCAGGCCGCCGAAGCGCTGACATGGCTCAGCCCGGAAACGGCACCGCGCCGGGCCAGGCGGGAGGCCGCCTGCGCGGTGCTGCGGTGCGGGGCCGGCGGGTAGGGTCGCCACCATGACCGAATCCGCCGAGACCCCCGAAGGCCGCAGGCCGCGCAAGCGGATGAACTACGGGCAGGGCCGGGAGGCGCTCCTCAACGCGGCCCTACGGGTCGTGGCACGGGGCGGTCTGCGCAAGCTCACCTACCGGGCGGTCGCGGAAGAGGCCGGGACCACCCATGGTCTGGTCGTCCACCACTTCGGCTCGCGTGACGCGCTGATCGAGGAGGCGCTCGCCCACTCCGTGCGCGACAGCCTGAACAGGAGCGCCCTCGAGACGGGGACGGGCAAGGTCGCGGACTTCTCGGTCGGCCTGTCCGAGATGGTCACGTCCGACCCGGACACCCAGGCGTTCCAGTACGAGCTGCTGCTCGAGTCGCGTCGGCGCCCCGAGCTGCTGCCGCAGATCCGGGTGCTCTACGACGAGTACTTCGACGCCACCGAGCGCGAGCTGTCGCGCATGATCCCCGGCGGCGCGAGCCGTTCCCTGACCCGGCTGGTCTTCGCCGCTCTGGACGGTCTCGTCCTGCACCAGCTGACGTTCGGCGAGGCCGAGGTCACCGACGCCGCTCTGGAGGAGCTGCGTACCTTGCTGCGGCTCCTCCACGCGAACGGTGACGGCCGGGGCGAGGGGAACGCGGACGCCGGTGCCCACGCGGCCACGGATCCCCGCGACTGACTGGCTGACCCGCACCCTTCGAGGCCCTGGGCGGGTTGCGTCCAGGGCCTCGTTTGACTCCGTACGAGTAAGCACTCCCGGCGCGAACGGATTTCCCGGGTCACCCCTTGCCAAACGGATAGTTTCGGCCCACCATGAGGCAACTCGTTTGGCCTGAAACGAAAACTCCCCCTCTCATGGCAGGTGATCCGAGTGGACAGTCAGACGGTCGTCAGAACAGCGACCGCACAGGACGCGCCCACCGCAGGCAAGCTCAAGCCCAACTCCCTCGGCGTCCTGGGCATCCTCTTCTTCGTCCTCTCCGCCCAGGCACCGCTCACCGGTATCGCCGGAGCCGTGCCCATCGCCGTCGCCCTGGGCAACGGCACGGGCGCGCCCGCCGCGTATGCCGCGGCCGGTGTCGTCATCCTGCTGTTCTCCGTCGGCTTCGTCGCGATGGGCCGCCATGTCGTGGACGCCGGCGCCTTCTACACGTACATCGGCAAAGGCCTGGGCCGCCCGACCGGGTCCGGCAGTGCCGGTGTCGCGCTCTTCGCCTACTGTGCCGTCCAGGCCGCCATGTACGGGCTGTACGGCGCCACCGTGGGCGGCCTGATCGAGCACTACGCGGGCGTCAGTGTCCCGTGGTGGGTGTGGGTGCTGGGCACCGTGGTCGTGGTCCAGGTGCTCGGCGCCGCGGGCATCGAGATGGGTGCCAAGATCCTGGCCGTCTTCGTGCTGGCGGAGTTCAGCATCCTGTTCGCCTTCGCCCTCGTCACCCTTTTCAAGGGCGGCGGACCGGAGGGGCTCGGTTTCACGGACAGCTTCTCGCCCAAGGCCGCGCTCCAGGGCGCTCCGGGCGTCGCGCTGATGTTCGCCGTGGCGTCGCTGTTCGGCTTCGAGGCCACCGCCATCTACGGCGAGGAGGCCCGCGAGCCGCGCAGGACCGTCCCCCGGGCCACCTATCTGTCGGTCGTCGTCATCACCGGCTTCTTCGCCTTCACCTCCTGGATGCTGGTCTCCGCCTACGGCGCGTCGAAGGCTCCCGCGGCCGCCGGAAAGGCCCTGGCGAGCGGCGACTCCACGACGTTCGTCTTCGCGCCGATCACCGCGCAGTTCGGCGCGTGGGTGGGCGACGTGCTGCCGTTCCTGCTGGCGACCTCGCTCTTCGCCGGCATCCTCGCCTTCCACAACTCCGCCAACCGCTATCTGTTCTCGCTCGGTCGCGACGGTCTGCTGCCGCACCGGCTGACCGCGATCAACCGGCGTCACTCGCCCTGGGTGGCCGGCGGAGTGCAGACCACGATCGCCCTGCTGCTGGTCATGCCGTTCGCGCTGCTGGGCAAGGACCCGGTGCTGACCCTCTTCTCCTGGTTCAGCGGGGTCGCGGTGCTGGGCTGCATGCTGCTCTACTTCCTGACCTCGGTCTCGGTGATCGTCTTCTTCCGCCGGGGGCGCCAGGACACGCGGCCCTGGAACACGCTGATCGCGCCGGTCCTGGGTGCGCTCGGCATCGGCGGTGCGATCTGGCTGATCATCGAGAACTTCACCACGCTCATCGGCGGCGATCCGAGCACCGCTGTCTGGCTCGAACTCACCGTCCCCGCGGTCCTCGTCCTGGGCGTGGTCGCGGCCCGGCTGACCCGTGGCCGGGCGGCGACCAAGGGCTGACGTGCACCGCCCGGGCGGTCCGGCTCCTGCCGGGCCGCCCGAAGTCGCGATGCCGACCGCCGGGGCGGTCCGACGTCGCCGACGAGGTGGCCGCACCGGTCCTGTCCAGTACCGCCGCGGCCACCTGGCGGCAGCGGGTCAGCCGCTCGCGTTCGCCACCAGGTCGAGGAACCCGTCGACCAGGCGGCCCGCGTTGACGCGCGCCGCCGGCTCCATGGCGCGGCTCCGCGCGAACAGTTCGTCCGGGTCCACGCCTTGCCGAACGCACTGCTTCGCGCCGCCGAGGTCGAGCCAGCCGCGCACCATCGCCGTGGTGATCTCCGGGTGGAACTGCACACCAAGACTGCGCCCCGCACGAAAGGCCTGCGGGCACACGGCGTTGCGGGCCAACTCCACCGCGCCGGGCGGCAGGACACACCGGTCGTAGTGCCACTGGAACCATGGTCCCGGCGGCACCACGGCGGGTATGTCGGTCTCGATGTCCGTCCAGCCGATCTCGGGGCGCGGCGACGGCTCCACCGATCCGCCGAGGGCGGTGGCCAGGGCCTGGGCGCCGAAGCAGACGCCCAGCACGGGGACGCCGAGGTCGTGAGCCTTGCGCAGCAGCGTGAGCTCGCCGCCGATCCAGCTCCCGATGACCGACTCGTCGTACACGGACCAGGGGGCGCCGAGCGACACGATCAGGTCCCAGTCGGCGGGGTCGGGGAAGTCGAACGCCACGTCCGGCGCGTGGTGATGGCGCTCGGGCACGACCGTGACCGTGGTGAGGTCGTAGCCACGCTCGGTGAGCCGGGCTCCCACCAGCCCCGGCTCCGTGACGTGCTCGTGCCGGACGACGAGTGCTCGCACGACGGGCGCTCCCTTCATGCCGTTGTGTCAGCTGTTCCGCGGCTTTGGCCATTCCGTGGTGTCGGCCATTCCCGGGGCCCTTGTGAAGGCCCGCAGAACATCATACCGTTTGAGTCCAAACGTATTGTTCGGGTGTGACCTGGAGGCCACGCATGCTGGATGTCACCCACGAGGAGTGGCTGCGCCGAGCCAAGGAGCTGGACCTGTCCGGCGTCCACCACATCGACGGTGCCGACGAGCCCGGAGGTGGCACGTCGTTCGCCGCTGTCGCACCCCGCAACGGCGAGGTCCTGACCGACGTGGCCGACGCGCAGCAGGCCGAGGTCGACCTCGCCGTCGCCGCGGCCCGCCGTGCCTTCGACTCCGGGCCCTGGCCGCGCCTGGCCCCCGCCGACCGCGGCCGCGTCCTGCTGCGCATCGCCGACCTGCTGGAGGAGCGGCGCGACCGGCTCGCGCTCACCGTCAGTCTCGAGATGGGCAAGCCGATCACGGACGCGTACGACATCGAACTGCGCGCCGCCATCAACACCTTCCGTTGGTACGGACAGCTGGCCGACAAGCTCACCGACGAGTCCCCGCACACCGCCCCGGACGCGCTCGCGCTCGTCACCCGGGAGCCCGCCGGTGTCGTCGGCGCCGTCGTGCCCTGGAACTTCCCGCTGACGCTGGCGAGCTGGAAGGTCGCACCCGCGCTCGCCGCGGGCTGCACCGTCGTACTGAAGCCGTCGGAGAACTCGCCGCTGTCCGCGCTGTTGCTGGGGCGGCTGGCGACCGAGGCCGGACTGCCGCCCGGCGTTCTGAACGTCGTCACCGGCGACGGCCCGGTGGCCGGCCGCGCGATCGGCCTGCACCCGGACGTCGATGTCCTCGCCTTCACCGGATCCACTGCCGTGGGGCGGCACTTCCTGCGCTACGCCGCCGACTCCAACCTCAAGCGGGTCTGGCTGGAGCTGGGCGGCAAGTCCCCCAACATCATCCTCCCGGACGCCCCCGACCTGGAGAAGGCCGCCGCGACCGCCGCCTGGGGCATCTTCTTCAACCAGGGCGAGATGTGCACCGCCCCCTCCCGCCTGCTCGTCCACTCCTCGATCGCCGAACGCGTCAGCGAGGCCATCGTGGCGCGGGCCCGGGACCTTCGTGTCGGCGATCCCCTCGACCCGGCCACCGAGATGGGCGCGCTCGTCGGCGAGAGCCACCTGGAGCGGGTACTCGACCACATCGGTACGGGACTGGACGAGGGCGCCCGGCTGCTCGTCGGCGGTGACCGCACGCTGGCCGAGTCGGGCGGAAGCTTCCTGCGGCCCACCGTCTTCGACCGCGTCGAGCCCGGGATGCGGCTGGCCCGCGAGGAGATCTTCGGCCCCGTCCTGTCCGTCCTCACCTTCGACGACGTCGACGAGGCGGTCGCGCTCGCCAACGCCACCGAGTACGGACTCGCCGCCGGCCTGTGGACGAGCGACCTGTCCACCGCGCACCGGGTCTCGCGTGCGCTGAAGGCCGGCACGGTCTGGGTGAACTGTTACGAGGAGGGCGACCTGACCGTGCCCTTCGGCGGCATGAAGCAGTCGGGCAACGGGCGCGACAAGTCCGCCCACGCCCTGGAGAAGTGCACCGAACTCAAGACCACCTGGATCCAGCTGTGACGACGCCCGCGCGACCGCTCATCGCCATTCCCGCCCGGTTCGCCGCCTCCACCTCCGCCCTGCGGTACGCGGCCGAGGTCAACGCCCGCGCGCTGATCGAAGCCGTGTGGCGGGCCGGCGGCGAGCCGGCGACCATCCACCCCACCGGCTCCGCGGACACCGACGTCGCGGCACGTCTCGCCCGCTTCGACGGCGTCCTGCTCCCCGGCGGCGGCGACCTCGCCCCGTACCGCTACGGAGCGACCGACACCCACGACAGTGTCTACGACGTCGACGACGTGCAGGACGACTTCGACCTCGAGGTCGCCCGGCAGGCACTCGACCTGGGCATGCCCCTGCTCGCCGTCTGCCGCGGTCTCCAGGCCGTCAACGTCGCCCTCGGCGGCACCCTGCACCAGGACATGGGCGGGCCGGAGCGCGAACACCGCCATGTCGTGCACCCGGTGGCGGTCCGACGCGGCACACTGCTCGAACAGGCCGTCGGCGCCGGGAAGGTGGAGGCCTCCTGCTACCACCATCAGCGAGTGGACCGCATCGGGGCCGGGCTCACGGTCACCGCGCGGGCCGCCGACGAAACCGTGGAAGGCCTCGAACTCACCGATGCCCAGGGCTGGTTCACCGCAGTGCAGTGGCATCCCGAGGACACCGCGCACGAGGATCCTGCCCAGCAGGGACTGTTCGACGCCCTGGTACGAGCGGCCCAGAACCGCCTCTGACAGCTCCAAGGCCGTGTCCGGCCGCGGCCGACCGCACGGACCCGGGCTCACGCCGGAACTCGGCGACCCGCCTCCTGTGAGGCCGTCCGCGGCGCGTCGGCCTCCTTGTGGCACAGCGACGTGGCGTGTGGCCTGCCGCATGGCCACGGGCAGCACGATTCGCGCCGGGAAGTGCCCCTGAGGCCGCCCGAGGCAACGGACTCCTCACGGTCGCCGAGTTCACTCCGCGGTGACCGCGTCCGTGACCTTGCGCGTAGCGCCGCCCCTGTCGCGTCCTCAGGCCTTGGGGCGGCGTCCGCTGCGGCGTGGGGCGGGCTGGGCTCCGTCCAGGAGCGCGAGGCGGCGCTCCTCGCCGTGTTCCTCGACCTGGAGCACGACCCTGCGCAGTCCGTCGGCGACGCTTCGGCACTCCTCGTCGCTGAGTTGCCCGGCGACGAAGGCCTCCTCCTCGTTGAACCTCGGGAACACCCGCTGCATGAGCTCCTCGCCCTCGTCGGTGAGGCTGAGCAACACCAGCCTGCCGTCGGTGGGGTGGCTCGCCCGCCGGATCAGCCCTCGCGCCTCCAGCGTGCGCGAGACCCCGGTGAGCGTGCCCTTGGAGATACCCGCTTCCTCCGCGATGTGCCGGGTCTCCGACTCACCCCAGATCCAGACCACCCAGAGCACGACGAACGCCGTCCACGTCAGATCGGACCCGCGCAGCACCGAGTTCTCCAAGTGCTGCCGGACCGCCGAGGCCGCGCGATAGATGTTGGCGACCACGGCCATCTGCTCGTGACGGATCGGAAAGCCGCCGAGTTTCGCATCCGCGAGCTTCTCGGCTTCGGTGATGGATCGCTGGCCAGGCACGGGCACACTCCTTCGACGACGCGGGGGCGCGTGGACTCGAAGATATCGTTCGGACTCAAATTGTACGAAGTGCCGGACGAATGGACGCCGCCCGTGCGCTCGCCGCTGAGCGCCCCGTGCCGGCGGCAGCGGTCTGATCTGCGACGCAGCGGATCGCGGTAGGAGTACACCGGCCGCGGAGCGAAGGCGCCCACGCTGCCGCCCCGAAGCGTGATGCCGTTCCAACGCGGTCCGCATCGGGCCCGAGGGCGACCCGGCGGAGGTCGACGCCGCCCAGGTCCAGACCCCGACGAGCTAAGAGTCGAAGTCGACCGTCAGCTTCTCCGTCGCCGGGTACGACTGGCAGGTCAGGACGTATCCCGCGTCGACCTCGGCGGGTTCGAGGGCGAAGTTGCGGCGCATGTCGGCGTGGCCGTCGGTGACCAGGGCGCGGCAGGTGCCGCAGACTCCGCCCTTGCAGGCGAAGGGCAGGTCGGGGCGGCTGCGCTGGGCGCCGTCGAGGATGCTTCGCCCACGGGAGAGGGAGGACGTGGTGGAGCGGCCGTCGAGGGTGATGGTGACCTCGCTGACCGGGCCGTCCGCAGCGGCCTCCTCGTGGTGCACCTCCCGTACGGGCTCGTCGTCGGCGTAGAACAGCTCCTGGTGGACGCGGTCGTCGGATACGCCGAGGCCTGCCAGTACCTGCCGGGCGTCGCGGACCATGCCGTGCGGGCCGCACAGCCACCAGTGATCGGCGGTCTTCACGTCGATGAGTGAGTCGATGAGGGCGAAGAGCCGGTCGGCGTCGAGGCGGCCGGAGAGCACCTCGGCCTCGCGGGGCTCGCGGGACAGGACGTGGGCGAGCTGGAAGCGCGCCGGGTACAGGTCCTTCAGGTCCGCCAGTTCGTCGGCGAACATCACGGTGCCGGTGCGCCGGTTGCCGTAGAAGAGGGTGACCGTCGAGCGGGAGTCCGCGGCCAGGACGGATTCGGCGATGGACAGCATGGGCGTGATGCCGGATCCCGCGGCGATCAGGACGTGGTGGCCGGGCTCGGTGAGATCGGGTGTGAAGGCACCGGTGGGCGCCATCACCTCGACCGTGTCGCCGGGTCGCACGTCACGCACCAGCCAGGACGAGAACAGGCCGCCCGGCACGACACGTACGCCGATGCGCGGCACCGATCCGGCGGGCGAGCAGATGGAGTACGAGCGGCGTTCGTCGCGGCCGTCGTTCTCGCGGCGCAGCGTGAGCGACTGGCCGGGCTCGAACGCGAACTCCTCCGCGAGTTCGTCGGGGATCTCGAAGCTGACGGTGGCGGCGTCCTCGCACAGCGACTGGACGGCGGCCACCCGCAGGGTGTGGAACGCCGGACGGCGGCGGCTGCCCGGACGTACTGCCGTGGCCGGGGAGGGCGGGGTCGGGCCCATCAGATCTCCTTGACGTACTCGAACGGCTCGCGGCAGGCGAGGCAGCGCCACAGCGCCTTGCACGAGGTGGCGGCGAACCGGGAGGTCTCCTCGGTGTCCGTCGAACGGCAGCGGGGGCAGGCGAGCGAGCGCCTGGTGGCTGACAGGACCAGCGGCACCGGACCGGCCGCGCGGCGGGGTGCGGCGCCCGGCGGGGCGATGCCGTGCTCGGCCAGCTTGCGGCGGCCCGCCGGGGTGATCCAGTCGCTGGTCCACGGCGGGGCGAGAACGGTGCGGATCTCCACGCGCGCGTACCCGGCGTCGCGCAGCCTCGCGGCCACGTCCGCGCGCATCTCGGCCATCGCCGGGCAGCCCGAGTAGGTCGGCGTCAGGCTCGCGACCACGGTCCCGTCCCGGGTCACCTCGATGTCGCGCAGCACACCGAGGTCGGCCAGGGTGAGCATGGGCAGCTCCGGATCCGGCACCTGCTCGGCGATGTGCCGGGCCCGCCGTGCGTCCGTGAGCAGGGCCGGCGCGGTCACCACGTCGCCTCCGGGTGTGCGCGGGCCACGCTCTGCAACTCGGCCAGCAGCGGCGCGAGATGCTCGGTTCGGTCGCCGGTGCGGCCGGCGCCGGGCAGCGGCTGTACGTCGGGCCGGGCGAGCCCGGCCGCCTCGAGTACCTGGCCGAGCGTCGCCGCCACCTCGTCCCGCACGCCCGCCGGGTCGACACCGAACCCGGGAGCGGACCCGAACAGTTCGTCCAGGTAGGGGAAGACATCGGCCAGGGCGGCCGTCATCCGGCGGTGCGACTCGTCCGTGCCGTCCCCCAGGCGCACGGCCCATTCGGCCGCGTACTGCCGGTGGTACGCGAGCTCCTTGACGCCCTTCGCCGCGATCGCCGCGAGCACCGGATCCGGGGACGCGGCCAGCCGCTCGAACAGCGCCAGGCGCCACGCGGACAGCACGAGGAGCCGCACGATGGAGAACGCGAAGTCTCCATTGGGCAGTTCGGCCAGTCGTACGTTGCGGAAGGCGTCGGCGTCGCGGAAGTAGGCGTATGTGTCCTCGCCGCGCCCGGTGCCGTCGACCTGGCCGCAGCGTGCGTACAGCAGGCGGGCCTGGCCGAGGAGGTCGAGGCCGATGTTGGCCAGCGCCACCTCCTCCTCCAGCTCGGGGGCGCGGGTGGTCCACTCGGCGAGCCGCTGGGCGGACACCAGGGCGTCGTCGCCGAGCGCCAGGCAGCAGGCGGCCAGCTCGGTGGCGTCGACGTCGGCGGGCACGGCGGTGTCCACGCCGTGCAGGGGGTCCTCGAAGCCGGTGCCGTACGCCCAGCGGGCGTCGTCCTCGTGTCCCTCGGCGAGGCTCAGGTAGACGTGGTCGTCACTCATACCCTGCTCCTCAGATGTGCGGGACGTCGTCGGGGATGTCGTAGAAGGTCGGATGGCGGTAGACCTTGTCGGCGCTGGGGGCGAAGAACGGGTCCTTCTCGTCGCGGGTGGAGGCGGCGATGTGCGCCGAGCGCACCACCCAGATGCTGACGCCCTCGTTGCGCCGGGTGTAGAGGTCGCGGGCGTGGGTGAGGGCCATCGCGTCGTCGGCGGCGTGCAGCGAGCCGACGTGCACGTGGTTGAGGCCGCGCTTGCCGCGTACGAACACCTCGTACAGGGGCCATTCCTGCTGGGTCATGCCGTCGCACCTTCCTGAACCCGCTTGCTCGTCCTGGCCGCGTGGGCGGTGGCCGCCTCGCGCACCCAGGCGCCCTCGTCGTGCGCCGTCCTACGGCGTTCGACCCGCTCGGCATTGCACGGGCCGTCGCCCTTGATCACGCGCATCAGTTCGTCCCAGTCCGGGGTGCCGAAGTCGTGGCGCCCGCGCTCCTCGTTCCAGCGCAGCTCCGGGTCGGGCAGCGTCACGCCGAGCTTGTCGGCCTGCGGGACGGTCATGTCGACGAAGCGCTGACGCAGCTCGTCGTTGCTGTGCCGCTTGATCTTCCAGGCCATCGACTGCGCCGAGTTCGGCGAGGCGTCGTCGGGCGGGCCGAACATCATCAGGGACGGCCACCACCAGCGGTCCACCGCGTCCTGGACCATCTCCCGCTGGGCTTCGGTGCCGCGCATCATCGTCAGCAGCAGCTCGTAGCCCTGCCGCTGATGGAAGGACTCCTCCTTGCAGATCCGCACCATCGCGCGCGCATACGGCCCGTACGAGCTACGGCACAGCGGCACCTGGTTGCAGATCGCCGCACCGTCCACGAACCAGCCGATCACGCCCACGTCGGCGAAGCTCAGCGTCGGGTAGTTGAAGATCGACGAGTACTTCTGCCGGCCCTCGATCAGCTTCTCCGTCAGGTCCGCGCGGTCGGCACCCAGCGTCTCGGCCGCCGAGTACAGATACAGCCCGTGCCCGGCCTCGTCCTGCACCTTGGCGAACAGGATCGCCTTGCGGCGCAACGACGGCGCACGCGTGATCCACTCACCCTCCGGCTGCATGCCGATGATCTCGGAGTGCGCGTGCTGCGCGATCTGCCGGATCAGCGTCTTCCGGTAGCCGTCCGGCATCCAGTCACGCGGCTCGATCCGCTGGTCGCGCGCGATCGTCGCGTCGAAGTGCTCCTGAAGGCCTGAGGCCGCGGAGTCCGTTGTGGTCATCGATACCAGCTTCCCAACCGACCATTCGTTCGGTAACAGTGTGACGGGTTCTCCCGGGCTGGGCAACCCCCTGCCCCTGAGTCACGGCCTCGCGTTCCAGTACCGCCCCGAGGCCCGACCCGGGGGCTACCCGCAGCAGCGTTCGATCTCGGTGTCGCCGCGTACCTGGCGTACGGCTGCGCTCGGTGGAGTCGGTGCCGATGGGGCGGTCGAGCTGGTCCCGGAAGGCGGCCTCCACGTTCTTCGCCGCGTCACCACCGTGGACCCGTTTTGCAGGGGGATCGTGGCCACCAGCCTGCTCCAGCAGCGTGCGGTGACGAGCGAAGAAGTCGGGGCGCCCGGGGGTGTTCTGGGGTATGCGGTCCACCCCTTGACAGGCAGTGGTAATGCTGGATTACTGGGCCTTGCGCACGCTAACCGAATGTTCGGTCGGTTCACAAGGTGGTGGAAATCGTGACGCAGGCCACTGATACGGCCCTGGGTCCGACGGAGCGGATGTTCACCGCGGACGAGGCCTCCCGGCGTCTCGGCATCGAGATGGTCGAGCACGGCGAGGGGACCGCCGTACTCCGGATGACCGTGACCCCGGTGATGGTCAACGGGCACGACATCGCCCATGGCGGCTATCTGTTCCTGCTCGCCGACACCGCCTTCGCCTGCGCCTGCAACAGCCACGGACCCGTGACCGTCGCGGCCGGAGCCGACATCGACTTCATCGCTCCGGCGTACGAGGGCGACGTCCTCGTCGCGACGGCGAGGGAACGCACCCGGTTCGGACGCAGCGGCATCTACGACGTGAGCGTCGTGCGCGGCGACGAGGTGATCGCGGAGTTCCGCGGGCGCAGTCGCATGGTTCGAAGCACCGAGACGAAGGAGTCGCAATGAGCAGCGGAGTGACGGCCCCTGCGGCCCCCGGAGCGCGACGGGGCCAGCCGCTCCCTCAAGAGCTGCTCGACGACGGCGAGCGCCTGACCCGCGAGCAGTTGCGGGAGCTTCAGCTCGACCGGTTGAGGAAGACCTTGCGGCACGCCTACGACAACGTGGAGCTGTATCGCAAGAAGTTCGACGCGGCAGGGATCACGCCGGAAGACTGTCGCTCCCTGGAGGACCTGTCCCGGTTCCCCTTCACCACCAAGGCCGATCTGCGGGACACGTACCCCTTCGGCATGTTCGCCGTGCCCATGGCGGACGTGCGGCGCGTTCACGCCTCCAGCGGCACCACCGGACGCCCCACGGTCGTCGGCTACACGGAGAACGACCTGTCGATGTGGGCGGACATGGTGGCCCGCTCGATCCGCGCCGCCGGCGGCCGGCCCGGACACAAGCTTCACAACTCCTTCGGGTACGGCCTCTTCACCGGCGGTCTGGGCATGCACTACGGCGCCGAGCGCGCCGGATGCACCGTCATACCGGCCTCGGGCGGTATGACCGCGCGCCAGGTGCAGCTCATCCAGGACTTCGAACCCGAGATCATCATGGTCACCCCGTCCTACATGCTGGCCCTGATCGACGAGTTCGAGAAGCAGGGCATCGACCCGCGCAGCAGCTCCCTGAAGGTCGGCATCTTCGGCGCCGAGCCGTGGACGGAGGAGATGCGCCGCGAGATCGAGGAGCGCCTCGACATCCACGCCGTGGACATCTACGGGCTGTCCGAGGTGATCGGTCCCGGTGTGGCGCAGGAGTGCGTCGAGACCAAGGACGGGCTGCACGTCTGGGAGGACAACTTCTACCCCGAGGTCGTCGACCCGATCACCGACGAGGTCATGGCCGAGGGCGAGAGCGGCGAACTCGTCTTCACCTCCCTCACCAAGGAGGCGCTGCCGATCATCCGCTACCGCACGCGCGACCTGACCCGCCTGCTGCCCGGCACCGCCCGGCCCGCCTTCCGCCGGATCGAGAAGATCACCGGCCGCTGCGACGACATGATCATCCTGCGTGGGGTGAACGTCTTCCCCAGCCAGATCGAGGAGATCGTGCTCCGGACACCCGGTGTGGCCCCGCACTTCCAGGTGCAGCTGACGCGGCGCGGCCGGATGGACCACATGACCGTACGGGTCGAGGCACGCCCCGGCGCCGGGACCGAGCAGCGCGAGGCCGCAGCCAAGGGGATCGCCCAGGGCGTCAAGGACGGAGTGGGCGTCACCGTCGAGGTGGCGATCGTCGACCCGGAGACCCTGGAGCGCTCCCTCGGCAAGCTCCGCCGGGTCAAGGATCTGCGCCGGCGGTGATCGCCCTCCTCGCGACAATGGGCGCGTGAACCGACCCCGTGTGCACAGCCCCGCCGGCCGTCGAAACACGCCCTATGACCGTGACTCCCTGCTGGAGATGGCGGTCGTGGTCTTCAACGAGCGCGGCTGGTCCTCAGCGCCGAGGGCATCGAGCACCACGAGCCCGGAGCACCGGGACCTCTGGCCCACGGGCGCCGGTCAGTGGGCAAGAGCGATCTCCCGCTTGAGGATCTCGGCGCTGGGCCTCGTCGGCAGGGTGCCCAGGCGGACGATCCGCCGACGGTACTTGTACGACGCCACCCGGTCCTCGACGAACGGGCGCAGTTCGGCGGGGCGTTGTCCGAGCAACCGCAACAGCAGCCGTATCAGCCTTGAGTCCTCGCCGCTCTCGGCATCTCGCCGGTGGCTCACCGGGTGAGTCCGGCCTTGGCGCAGGCGGCTCGGAGCTCTCGGGTGCAGATCTTGTCGATGGTGTACATGCCGTTCTCGACAAGGGTCTGCCTGATGGTGCCGGCCGTCACCGCGCTCGGGGTGAGCAGGACGGACGGGATGTTCCGGGTGGTGGGGCTGTCGACCGTCGTCGGGGCGCCGTTGCGGGGGTCCTCTCCGCGTCCCAGGGCGACGGCCATGGCGGCGACCGCGGCGGCTTGCTTCGTGAAGGGTTTGTACACCGTCATGTACTGCTCGCCCTTGACGATGCGCTGTACGGCGTCGAGGTCGGCGTCCTGGCCGGTGACGGGAGGAAGCTTCCTGACACCGGCGCTCTTGAGAGCGGAGATGACGCCTGCGGCTATGACGTCGTTGGCCGCCAGGACGCCGTCGATGCCGTCGGGGCCCAGGGCCGCGATGGCGGCGGACATGTTGGCGTGGGCGTTCTGCGTGCTCCAGTTCAGAGTGTCGTACGACCTGCTGATCTTCACCCGGCCCTTGAGGACGGACAGGGCGCCCTTCCTGTACCACGCCGCGTTGGGGCTCATCGGATCGCCGTTCATCATCACGACGCTCTCCGAGTTCGACTTCTCGCCCATGCCTTCGAGGAGCGCCTCGCCCTGGAGCCGGCCGACCTGTGCGCCGTCGAAACTGACGTAGCCGGAGATCGGGCCCTCGGCGAGCCGGTCGTAGGCGATCACCGGGACACCCGCCCGGTGCGCGTCCTGGATCGAGGAGCGCAGCGCCCTGGTGTCGGCGGCGTCGAGGATCAGGACCCTGGCCCCCTTGGTGACCATGGAGCCCATCTGTTGCTGCTGCCTCATCGCGTCGTTCTCGGCGTTGGCGTATTCCAGCGTGCACCGGGGGCACAGCTTCTTCAGATGCTCCTCGATCAGCGGTCTGTCCGCGTGCTCCCAGCGGGGGACCGATCGGCTCGGGAGCAGCAGGCCCACGGTGAAGCCGTCCGTGCCCGCCCCGTCGCCTCCACCGCAGGCGGCAAGGGGGATCGTCAGGACCGCCACGGCGAGCCCTGCGGTGATGTGCCGGATATGGGTTCTCATGGCAGGCTCCCTCGTTCCGGACGAGGTCCCGGGCCCCCGTGAGCCGACTCGGGAACCGGCACGGCGACCTCGCTCCACACCTGCTTGCCGCCGGCCACCGGCACCGTGCCGAAGGCCTCCGACATGGCCTCGACCAGCAGCAGGCCCCGGCCGCCGGTCGACTCCCAGTTCACGATCACCGGCTTGGCGGGCGCGCGCGGCGAGGAGTCGCTCACGCTGACGCGCACCCGGTCCCCGCGCAGCATCAGGTCGACCTGGACCGGCCCCTGGGTGTGCACCAGCGCGTTGGTGACCAGTTCGGACACGACCAGCAGCACTGTGTCGGCCGCCTCTTCGATCTTCCAGCGGCGCAGGGTGCGCGCGGTGAAGCGGCGGGCGTGCATGACGGCGTCCGGCAGCCGCCACACCATCCAGCCGGCCCGGATCGGCCGGGTCTTCATGCCGTCGTAGCGCAGCAGCAACAGTGCTACGTCGTCCTCGCGGCGGCCGGCGTCGCCGAGCAGTTCGTCGGCCATGCGTCCCGGATCCCCGGGATCGGCGGCGGCGAGCGCGGTGCGGGTGCGCCGCATCCCCTCGTCCAGGGGCAGGTCGGCGGCCTCGACCAGGCCGTCGGTGACCAGGGCGAGAACCGTGCCGGGGGCCAGTGCGACCGCGGTCATGGGGAAGTCCGCCTCCGCGAGAATGCCCAGCGGGGGCCCGCCCTCTATCTCCACCTCCTCGGTACTGCCGTCGGGATGGCGGATCAGCGGCGCGAGGTGCCCGGCCCGGACGAACAGGGTGTTGCCCTCCTCCACGTCCAGTTCGGCGTAGCAGCAGGTGGCGAAGAGGTCGGTCTCCATGCCGACGAGGAGTCGGTTGGCGTGCGAGACGACCACGTCGGGCGGATGGCCTTCCATGGCGTACGCCCTGACTGCGGTGCGCATCTGGCCCATGATCGTCGCGGCTCCGGCGCTGTGGCCCTGCACGTCCCCGATCACCAGCGCCACCCGCTCCTCGGAGAGGGCGATGACGTCGTACCAGTCGCCGCCCACCTGCAACCCCCGCCTGGCGGGCAGATAGCGGGCGACGGCCGTCCCCCCGGGCAGTTCGGGCAGGCGCCGGGGGAGCAGACTGCGCTGGAGCATCGTCGCGAGTTCCTGCTCGGCGTCGTATGCGTGTGCGCGCTGGAGTGCCTGTCCGACGAGTGCCGCCGTGGCGGTCAGCAGGGACCGTTCCTCAGGGACGAACTCGTGCGGATGATCCCAGCCGACCAGGCACGCCCCCGCGACCCGGCCCCTGGCGGGGAGCGGCAGGACGGCCAGTCCCCCGGGGCCGACGCCCGCCAGCCCGGATTCGAGGGCGGCGCCGGGCGGCCACAGACGCATCCGTCCGTCCCGCAGGGCCTGCTTCAGGGTGGGCAGGGCGCGGACCGGTGCGTCGGGCCACTCCGTACGCCACTCGGAACGCCAGGCGTCGGGCCATGCCTCGGGCTGCGGCGGGTCGAGGACGGTGACCACGAGCCGGTCGTACTGCAACGCGGCGAGGGCCACCCGGTCGGCGCCCAGCGGCTCACGCAGGGCGGCGACCACCACCCGGCCGACATCACGGACTGTCGTGGCGTCGTCGAGCGCGGCGGTCAGCCACTGGATCCTGGAGACGTCGTCGGCGCTCTGGCGCAGGACCGAGGTCGCCGTCACCACGCCCGCCACCTGTTCCAGCCGGTCGCCGGTGCCCGGCTCCACCCGGCAGCTGAGACTCAGCCAGCGCATCTCACCGGTGGGGCCGCGGACCCGGAACTCCAGCTCCCGCCGGGCGGACACCTGGCCGGACGGCTCCACGACGGACATCAGCGCATGCATGTCCTCCGGGAGGGTGTGCGCGAGCAGGGTGTCCGCCTTGCCGTCGAAGTCGTCCGGTGCGATGCCGACCAGTTCGAGCAGTGTCTCGTCGACCTCGACCAGACCGGTGTCCGGGACCAGGACGAAAGAGCCGACGCGCATACTGCGCAGGGCGGGACCCAGCAGCGACGACTGCGCGGGCGGGCCCGCCCCGGGCCGCAGCATTCCGGCGACCGCATCGGCGTACCGCTCCAGGAAGCGACGTTGCTCGGCCTCGAAGCCGTCCACCGCGTCCCCCACCACAACGAGGCAGCCCAGCCGTCTGCCCTCCGCCCCTAGGGGCAGCGCGCCGAGCGAGGCCTGCGCTCGTTGCGGCCCCCGCCCGCTTTCGGGAGCGGAGGCGAGTGCCGCCGGATTCAGCCACAGAGGCCGGTCGAGGCGGACGGCCTGCGCCGCGGGTGAGTCACCGGACAGCGGCAGGCGCTCCGGCAGTCCCGACTCGGAAGGGGCGCGTCCGGTCGTGTCCACCAACCGAAGCTCTTCATTCCCGGCCCCGGGCACATAGACCGCCGCCAGCGTCGCTCCGGCGAACATCAGAGCCCGATCGGGGCATGTCCGCAACGTACCTCCTGTCCCTGCCACAGGTGCCGACAGGTTGAGATCGGGGTACCCACCCACCAGAATCGCATATACGGATAAACAAACATATTCGCCTTATTCCCGTCGACGGTAGGCGCCGACAGCTGCCCGACACTCCTGCGAAACCGTCCCGTGAAGCGCTCCTTGGCCACGAGTGGAAGGACGAGGGAGGTAGCGCACATGAAGGCCTGCATACGGGACACGGCCGCCACCGTGACCGCGGTCTGCACGGCCATCGTGCTGACGGCCTGTGGGGCGGGCGCCGGGAACGACCCCGACGGGGGGAACGCGCCGCGCATCGGTCTGCTGCTGCCGGACGCCACCACGGCTCGCTGGGAGTCGCAGGACAGACTCCGGCTCGAGCAGGAGATCAAGGAGCTGTGCGACACCTGCGCCGTCGAGCACGACAACGCCAAGGGCGAAGTGGCCATTCAGCAGCAGCAGATGAACTCGATGATCACCAAGGGGGTCGACGCCATCGTGCTCGTCGCCGTGGACGCCAGATCGCTCGGTTCCACGGTCAAGAAGGCCCACCAGGCGGACATCCCCGTCATCGCCTACGACCGTCTCGCCGAGGGCCCGATCTCGGGTTACGTCTCCTTCGACGGCGTGGAGGTCGGCCGGCTCCAGGGCAGGGCCCTGCTGAAGGCCATGGGCGACAAGGTGCCCGGCGCCCAGATCGTCATGATGAACGGGGATCCCAGCGACCCGAACGCCGTGTCGTTCAAGAAGGGCGCACTCTCCGTACTCAAGGGGCAAGTGAAGATCGGCAAAGAGTACGACACCCTCGAGTGGCGGGCCGAGATCGCGAACATGAACATGTCCGCCGCCATCTCCGCCCTCGGCGCCGACGCCATCGACGGGGTCTACGCGGCCAACGACGGCCTCGCCGCCGGGAGCATCTCCGCCCTCAAGGCGAACAAGGTCGCCCCGCTGCCCCCCGTCACCGGGCAGGACGCCGAAATCGGAGCCCTGCGGCGCATCGTCGTCGGCGACCAGTACATGACCGTTCTCAAGCCCTTCGGACCCGAGGCCGCCGCGGGCGCCGCCATGGCCGTGGCCGCGGCCCGCGGGGAGAACCTCGAACGGGTGGCCACGGGCGAGGTGCGCACACAGGGTGGGGAGGCGGTTCCGGCCGTCCTGCTCACGCCGGTGTCCGTGACCGTCGACAACATCAAGGACACCGTGGTGAAGGACGGCGTGCACACGATCCAGCAGATCTGCACGCCGCAGCTCCGGGCCGCCTGCGACCGGGCCGGGCTGACCTGACAGACCGGTTCCGTCCAGGTCCGGGCCCAGGGAAGGAGATGGGTTCCATGCCGGATCCCCCCTTGCTGTCGCTGCACGGCGTGTGCAAGCGGTTCGGCGTCGTCGAGGTCCTCAGGGACATCGAGCTGGAGGTCCACTCCGGCCAGGTCGTCGCTCTCCTGGGGGACAACGGGGCCGGCAAGTCCACCCTGGTCAAAGTGATCTCCGGGGTCGCCCCGGCGGAGAAGGGCCTCATCGAGTGGGAGGGACGCACGGTCCACATCAGGCGCCCCCATGACGCCCGGGACCTCGGCATTGCCACCGTCTACCAGGACCTCGCGCTGTGCGGGAACCTCGACGTCGTCGGGAACCTGTTCCTCGGACGGGAGCTCCGCAGGTTCGGGTTCCTCGACGAGATGGAGATGGAGCGCCGCACCCGGCATCTGCTGGAGCGCCTGACCAGGGGCCTCCCCGATCTGCGCGGCCCTGTC
This sequence comes from Streptomyces sp. NPDC001315, assembly GCF_042896175.1. NCBI lineage: Bacteria > Bacillati > Actinomycetota > Actinomycetes > Kitasatosporales > Streptomycetaceae > Streptomyces > Streptomyces sp. NPDC001315. The sequence goes on from NZ_JBIAWZ010000009.1 coordinate 109,656, forward strand.
GCCTCGCTCTCCAGCGGTCAGCGGCAGACGGTCGCCATCGCACGCTCGCTCCTCGGCGACCCGCGGGTCCTTCTGCTGGACGAACCGACCGCGGCCCTGGGATTCGAGCAGACCACCGAGGTCCTGGACCTCGTCGACCACTTGCGGGACCGCGGCGTGGGAGTCCTGCTCATCAGCCACAACATGGGCGACGTCAAGGCTCTCGCGGACCGCGCGGCGGTGCTGCGGCTCGGTCGCAACAACGGCTTCTTCGACGTGAACACCGCGTCCCAGGAGCAGATCATCTCCTCCATCACCGGCGCCACGGAGAACGTGCCCCGCCGGCCGGCCTCCCGGGACGCGGGGTGGTGAAAGGCATGCGCAGGACGGCGGACACCACGCGGGCCGAAGGCGCGGGATCAGGCGCCGAACCCCGTCCACCACGCCGCGGGCCGGTCGTCGCCCGTGCCGCGGAGCGCGGGGTCGAGGTCTTCCGGCGCAAGCTGAGCGCCGGTGAGCTGGGCTCGCTCCCCGTCGTCCTCGTCCTCGCCGTGGTCTGGATCACCTTCCAATCCCTCAACGAGAACTTCCTCTCCCCCCGCAACCTGTCCAATCTCAGCGTGGACATCGTGGGCACCGGACTGATCGCGGTCGGCATCGTCTTCGTGCTGCTGCTCGGCGAGCTCGACCTGTCCGTCGGTTCGATCAGCGGCCTCGCGGCGGCCGTCTTCGCCGTGCTGAACGTGAAGAACGGCGTGCCGGAGTGGCTCGCCCTCATCGTCGCGGTGCTCGCGGGCACCGCGGCGGGAACCGTCCAGGGCTACTCCATCGCCAGGACCAGGGTGCCGGCGTTCGTGGTCACGCTCGCGGGGCTGCTCACCTGGAACGGCCTCATGCTCTCCATCCTCGGCAACAGCGGCACCGTCAACCTTGACGAGAACGGCCTCGTCGCCAAGCTGACCAGCTACTACTTCACCCACGACGTCGTCGCCTACGGACTGGCGGCGGTGAGCGCGGGCGCGGTCTTCCTCGTGTCCGACCAGGACCGGCGACGCCGTAGGGCCGTGGGCATGCCGCACCGCTCGCTCCACGCCATCGCGGTGCGCACGGGGTGCATCGCGGTGATCGCCTTCGGTGTCGCGTATGTGCTCAACCGGTTCCAGGGTCTGCCGCTCGCCCTACTGATCTTCCTTGTGGTGGTGGCCGGCCTCGACGTCGTGCTGCGTCGCACGCACTACGGGCGTCAGGTCTACGCCCTCGGCGGCAGTGTGGAGGCGGCCCGTCGTGCCAGCCTCAGTGTGACGTGGGTGCAGACCGCGGTACTCGCGGTCTCGGGCACCATGGCCGCGGTCGGCGGCCTGTTCCTGGCTTCGCGCATCACCTCGGTGAGCCAGAGTTCGGGTTCGGGTGTGCTGTTGGTCAATGCCATCGCGGCGGCCGTCATCGGTGGCACCAGCCTGTTCGGGGGGCGCGGTACGACCTGGTCGGCGGTGCTCGGCATGCTGGTCATCCAGTCGGTCGCCTCGGGCATGGCGATCACGGACACTCCGCCCGCGGTCCAGTTCGTGATCACGGGCGGGGTCCTCTTCGCCGCCGTGGTCATCGACGCACTCTCCCGACACTCGCAGGAGGCACATGGACGCGCTTGACGCGGTCGATCTGCGTCAGCGCGGCAAGTCCGGCCGGCCGCTTCCCGATGCGGGGCCGACGGGACCACGGTGGCCCGGGCCGCACGGTCGGCGGCCAACGGGTCGACCGCCCGGTCGCCTACCGTGGAGGCATGAGCGGGATCGTCGTCGTGTACGAGCTCGACAAGCCGGTAGCCACGGGCACCTCCCCGGGCGGTCGGCGCGGTGAGGAACGGACCGTCCGCCGGGTGCACGCGGCGCCCGCCGCCCCGGGGGCGCCCACCGAGACTGGACCGCGGACCCTCTGCGGCAAGGACACCTTCGCCATGGAGACAGCATGCTGGAAGCCGTCCGGGCACCCTGGGGCGCCATGGTGCCCCGCGGAGCACGCATCCGTGGTCTGCCCCGACTGTGATGCTGTGATGGAGGCCTGACCGACGAGCCGACCTCCCCGACGTCATTGCCTCGCGGGAGCCCTGCGCCGTACCGCCAGGCGTGGCATCCGCCTCAGGAGCGGGTGGCCGGAGAGGGGGCATGGTCGGCCCGGCCGGTCACATGATGGTCAGCTCGTCTCGCCTTCCGGACGACCTGACGATGCCGGGCGCACACTGGAAACGGAAGGCCAAGCGCCATGAGCCGAATCTGGAGGTGGGCCATGAGCACCCTCGAAGAACAGGTCGAGGTCGGAGTTCCGATCGACAAGGCCTGGGACAGCCTCCACCGGTTGGAGAGCTATCCGGAGTTCGTGGAAGGAGTCCGCGGCGCCCGTACGGAGGCGGGAGGTCGAGCGCATCTCGACGTCGAGGCCGGCGGCCGGGCGCGGGAGTTCGACGCCGAGGTCTCCGACCGCGGGCGGGAACGCGTGATGGAGTGGCACACCACGGCCGCCCCCGAGTTGGCGGGTTCCTTCTCGCTGCAGCCGATCGACAAGAACCGCACCCGGGTCCAGGCACGACTCGAGTACGACCCCGACACGATCAGGGAGACCTTCGGCGGGCCGAAGGGATTCGCCCAGGCGAACGCGATCGAGCGGCACGTCCGCAGCGATCTGGAGCATTTCAAGGAGTACGTGGAACGAGGGCGGTGAGCGGTAGAAGGGCAACGAGAACAGGAGAGGACGCGCATCGCGCGGCCGGCTGGATCGGCGGTACGGCCTGTTCAATGAGCGGGGCTCCTGCCGACAGCCGCCCGCGCTGCCGTCAAGCATCCTGAATGCTGCGATCCGGCGAGGCGGGAAACCCGATGTCCCAGCAGGGCGGCGGCCGGAGCGTAGTCGAGCCGGCTGCCGCCCGGAGCCCAGGTGGGGGCGCCGCCCCAGGGGAGTGGACGGCGCCCCGGTGGGCTGGGGCGGACGCGTCCGTTTGCAGGTATGGGGCCAGGCGGGTCCGATCAGGCCGTGGTCCTGGCGGTAGACAGCGCCGAACACTGCGGGCCGGGCGGCCCGGAGACGGTTGATCAGCGGGGTCGCGACCTCCATCTCGATCAGATTGGCGCCGCGACGCAGCAGACTCGGAGCCGTGGCCACGGGCGCGGCTCTGCGTTACGAGAGACGGCGCGCCCTACCTGCGGGCGACGGTGCTGCAGTGGGCCGGAGCATGGACAGTTCGCTCTGACCCGCTGTCTACTTCCTGGTGGATATCGCCCCGGACCACGGAATATACCGCTTGTAGCATCCAGATGAGCGAGGAGAGGAGGCGCAGCGTGGCTGACGGAAGAAGCGCCGCAGTCGAGGCCCTCCGGGCGGGGGGCGGCCGAGGAAGCGAGTCCGTCGGGCCGATCGTCGCCACGGTCACGGCCGGTGACGCCCGGCTGCGGGCCGCCCTGTGCAGCGCGATGCTGATGGGGATCGCCAGTCAGCGCCATCTGCTGCACATGCCGGACCTCGCCGCCGCGGATGTCGAGGACATCGTGCGCCTCGCGGCCCCCGTGTTCCGCGGCCTGATCGCACCCGATCAGCCCTCCGAGCGACCGGCGTTCGCCGCGGCCTGATCGCTGCGCTTCTCCCGGTCCGTCGCCATGATTCATCGCCATGAGAGGTGCACGGCCGCGTGGTCGTACTCAACCGAACGCCCCGATCGGCCGGCTGTCCTGCCCTGTGCAGGGTGGCTGTCGATCGGGGCGTTTTCGCATGCGCTCGCAGCGGCTGGCCCGCATCGCCACCGTCTCGGCCGGCGAACGGACGGACGTCGCACCGGTCGGATTCGAGGACGATGGGACGTCCTTCCACGTCGGCGGCACTGACCCGGTGAAGACCCGTCGTCGAAGGATTCAGGGAGGTACTGATGGGATTGCGGGACCGTATCGCGGAGGAGCTCAAGGCGACCGTGCACGGCGGAGAGCTCAAACTGGAGCGTTACGCGGGGCCGCCCGGTGATCCCGGGCTGCTCGGGATCGCCCCGGACAGCCCCGTCTGGCGGGTGCACGGTCATCCGACCGGGATGCTCACCGGCGGGTTCGCGGCACTCATGCTGCAGTCCCTGCACCCGCTGGCGATGGCCGGGGTCGACCAGCACTCGGACTTCCGAACCGACCCCGCCGGCCGCCTCATCCGTACCGCGCGGTTCATCACCACCACGACCTTCGGATCGCAGCAGGCGGCGCGGGAGGTGATCGACCTGGTACGGCGGATCCACACCCATGTGCACGGGACCGCACCGGACGGCCGGCCGTACCGCGCGGACGACCCCGAGTTGCTGACGTGGGTGCACACCGCCGAGGTGTACAGCTTCCTGACGGGTTACCAGGTCTACGCGCAGCGCCGCCTCCGGCTCACCCCGGACGAATGCGACACCTACTACGCGCAGGTCGCCCCCGTCGCCGAGGCGCTGGGCGCGGTGCGGGTACCGCGCGGCACACGCGAGGTCACCCGCTATCTGGCCCGCATGCGCCCCGAACTCCACGTCACCCCGGCCGCGTTGGAAGCCCTGCGGTTCCTCCGCGGCTTCGGCCGCACCGGGCGGGAACGGCTGGTCGCGCGCCTGCTGATGAACGCCGCGGTGGGGCTGCTCCCGGACTGGGCCCGGGCAGAACTCGGCATCCATCGTCCGGCCCTGGTGCGTTCCGGCTGGGACCGGCCGGCGGCCACCGTGGTCGGCCGCGGCCTTGAGTGGGCCCGCGGCCCGTCCGAGATCCACGCTGCCGCGCGGGCCCGTCTGGCCGCGGCGACACCAGGAGTACACGACGCGTCGCCCATGCCGGGCCGCCCGCCATCCGGCTGACGGCCCTCGGGCTGTCACGTTCTTGGAGAGGACCCAACGTGTCGAACGATCCGTAAGCCGTCGTCAACCGGCTGATCGAGGACGCCATCAACGCCGCCCACCGTCCCGACCTCGGCCACGAGGTGCTGCACCCGAACCCTCCAGTTCCAGCGCTCCCTAGGAACGGTTCGGCTGAAGGTGGACGCTGAGCTCTTCGAGTGTCGGGGACGGGGGGAGTCGCCGGGCGCCGGTGGGGCGCAGTCCGTCCACAAAGATGTGCACGTGTCGGGTGGCGAGGGCGGCGGCCTGTTCTTCGGGGAGGTAGGGCAGCGGGCGGCAGGCCAGGGCGGCGGTGGTGATCAGGTCCATGTGTGTGGCATCCGGCCGAATGGCCCCCCCGGCGCGCGCGTGAGCCAGCAGCTCCTCCAGGAGGGGAGCGATCCGGCTCTTGAGCTCGACCGCTTCGCGAGCGGTGGGTACCGGGCCGCCGATCAGGGGGAGCACAAGCGTGTCCCGTTCCTCGACCAGGCGCAGCAGGAACCTCTCGATGGCGGCCAGGGGGTCCTGTGGGGCGACGTCCAGCGCGTCGTGAGCGGCCTCGATCACCAAGGTGAATCCATCGAGCACGACCTGCTGGACGAGGGCGTTCCGGTCGGGAAAACGCCGGTACAGCGTGGCGATGTTGACTCCGGCCCGGCGGGCGATCTCGTCCAGGGGCGCGGCGGTGCCCAGTTCTCGAAAGGCGGTGCGGGCGGCGGCGAGGATCTGTGCCCGGTTGCGGGCCGCGTCCGCCCGCAGCCGCGGCCTGCCGCCCTCGCCGGCACTGCGGGAAGTCACCGTGAGCCCGTCCTTTCTCGATCGTGTCGGCCGGCCCTGATCCCTGCCGGTCAACGCCTTGAGGTTACGTCACCGCCGACCACCTAAACGCATAAGTGAAGGATTTCCTGCGATTAGATGCTACGGTGGGCGAGCCGCCGGAGGCATGCAGCGCGAGGACACTCGGATGTGCCCGATGTCCGGCCGGCCTTCCGTTCGGGCGCCGCAGCCGTCGCCCGCAGCGATTTCCCCCCACGTACCCCGAGAGAAGAGAAGTGGTGTCATCCGCACAGAGGGCACGTTTTGAAGGCAGGGTGGCGGTCGTCACCGGCGGCAGCCGTGGGATCGGCGTGGCCGTCGTGAGGCGGCCGGCCGGTGAAGGCGCGGCGGTGGCGATCGGCTACCGGGGAAACAAGGAGGCGGCGGACGCGCTCGTCGCCGAACCCGTCGCCGCCGGTGGCCGGGCGATCGCCCTTCAGTCCGACGCCGCGGTCCCCGAGCGGACCGGGGAGCTGATCGAGCGGGCGGTGTCCGAGTTCGGCCGGCTGGACGTGCTCGTGTCGGACCTGGCCGCCCGGCATGGGGCGAGCTACCCGCAGCCCGAACTGGTCGGCAAGCAGGAGCTGTCCGAGTGGCTCGGCACCGCGGTCGCGCTGCGGCTACTCGCGCAGCCCTCGGAGATCGCCGCCGGCTACGCCTTCCTCGCCTCCGACGACGCGGCCTACATGACCGGCCGCACCCTGCAGTCCGACGGCGGCATGTTCCAGCGGACGGTACGACCACCAAGGGGCGGCACCTCCGCCCCTTGCCCCGTCCGGCACGCTGCCTCGTCGGGAGCACATCACCCAAGGGGGCCGCGGCCCCGCGACATCGGAGAGTTCCTCACCTCATGCACCACGCCACGACGTTCCCCCCCGACGCCCCATCCGGGTTCACCCCGCAGTGGACGAGTGCGGACGCCGCAGCCGATCACGGGCGACACGCCAGGCATGCGCTGGTCGACTCCGAGCCCGGCCTTCCCGCGCCGGTGCTCGCGGCGGCCGCCGGCGCCCGCAAGGCGATACTCGTGCCGGTGATCACCGCCCTGGCCATCGGAACCGTGTTCGTCGCCGTGTACCTCGCGGCCTTCCACGCACCGTCGGCGCGACACCAGCCCGTGGGCATCGCCGCATCCGACAAGGTGGCCGCCCGCACGGAACTCGCGCTCAACAACGCGGCACCCGACGGGTACACCTTCTACCGCTACCCGGACGCCGAGGCCGCCCGCCAGGCCGTCACCCACGACGAGGTCCCGGCCGCCCTGGTCACCGACAGTCAAGGCACGCGTGTCCTGGTGGCCGGCGCGCAGGGGCCGTCCACGGTCTCCAGCCTCGCCACGGCGATGACGGCGGCGGTCGGGAAGCCGGTCCCCGTCAAGGACGTGCTGCCCCTGGCGGCGGGGGACTCCCGCGGACTCTCGGTGTTCTACGCCGCCTTCGGCGTGGTGCTCGCCGGCTTCCTCTTCGCGGTGTCCTCCTACCAGATCGCTCCGCGCCTGCGACTGGCCGTCCGCATCGCCTCGATGCTGGCCTTCTCCGTCGCCTCCGGCGTGGCGGTGGCCCTGATCGCGCACACCGCCTTCAGCGCGCTGCCTGGCTCGCTCGCCATGATCACTCTCGTGGTGGGCCTGCTGGCGTGGGCGTCCGCCGCCGCGGCCGGGCTGCTGCTCCGCCTGTTCGGGCCGCTCGGCATGCCGGTCGCCTCCGTGGTGCTGCTGATCCTCGGCAACGCCACCTCCGGTGGCATCCTGCCGGCCACCTTCCTGCCCGCATGGCTCTCGCCGCTCGCCTCGGTCATGCCACCGGCTGCCGCCGTACGCGGTCTGCGGGGGGCCGCGTACTTCCACGACGTGCATCTCGCCGGCGCCGTATTCACCCTGGCCGCCTGGGGCCTGGGCTGCCTCACCGTCCAGTACGTGCTGGACCGCGTCGCCACCCGCCGTGCGCAGACCGGGTTTGCGTAAAACCGAACGGCTGTCCAGACCGTCACCGAGATGCGACGGGTCGGACAGCCGTTGCCGTTTCAGTGGGCGACCGGGACGGCGGTGGAGAGCTGCACGACCTCCGCGCCGGTCCGGTGACCGGTGTTGCGCACCAGGCAGCTGATCTCGACCTCACCGTCGGTCGGGATCCGCGTTCGTCCCGCTGGACGGCACGCTCGCGGTCATGGCGACGCCGGACGCCGTACGCGAGAGCATCGGCGTCCGCGCGATCAGGGCGGGGTTGTGTTCCTTCGAATTTCCTTTCCTCGCTTTCGGGACAACTGTTGTTCTGTGAAGAAACAAGCGAGGACACGGAGAAAGGTCAAGGCCATGCGTGCGTCGCTCATTCAGCTTTGCGTGGAGGCGTCCGAGACTGCGGAAGAACGCAGAAGGCGCGCCGCCGCCCTCGTCCTCGAACGGGCCGGCGACGACCTGGTGATGCTCCCGGAAATGTGGACGGTCGGAGCCTGGGCCTACGAGGCGTGGGCCGACGGCGCGGAAGGACTGGACGGTCCGACGGCCGAGGCCATGTCCGCCGCGGCGCGCAGGGCCGGCGTATGGCTTCACGCCGGATCGATCGTCGAACGCGACAGTGACGGGACCCTCTACAACACTGCGTTCGTCTTCGACCGCGACGGCGCGTTGCGCGGCCGCTACCGGAAGATCCACCGATATGGCTTCGACACCGGGGAGGCGATTGTTCTCGGGGCTGGACACGAGATCGTCACCGTTCCCACGGATTTCGGAACGCTCGGCCTGGCCATCTGCTACGACTTGCGGTTTCCGGAACTCTTCCGGTCTCTGATCGACGCAGGGGCGGACATCGTGGCCGTGCCGGCGGCGTGGCCGGCGGAGCGACTGGAGCACTTGCGGCTCTTCGCCCGTACCAGGGCGGTGGAGGAGCAGGTCTTCCTCCTGGCGTGCGTGGCGGCGGGCGAGCACGGCGGAGTGCGTCAGGCCGGACACAGCATGATCGTCGACCCTTGGGGCGACGTGCTCGCCGGAGCGGACGACGGCGAGCAGACCCTGACGGGAGAGTTCGACATGAGGGACGTCGAGGCATACCGCACCCGTCTGCCGGTGCTCCGGGACCGCGTCCTGGCCGTCGCCGCACCAGGGACGTGCTGAGAGGCGGCTAACGGGCCGGGTGCGGGACCGCGTCCGGAGAGATTTCGCCGAGTCCCGACCAGGGCATGGTGCGCTTCCTCGGCGACTGCAACGTGCGCGCCTCCGCCGGCCGGCACCCCCCGGGGGGCACTTTCACCGGGGCTGCCGACCGGATCGACGGAAACCTCGGCGCGCTCGTGCGTCGGATGGCCGGGAAAGGCCGCATGGCCGGCCGCTCTGCGCGCCCGGCCATCCGACGCACGAGGGTCGAAGGTATTCGATCCGGCGTTCGGAGCCGTGAGAATCCCCCTCACTTCACGAGGGGGAGAAGTCAAGCCGTGAGATTCGCGCCGGTCGACTGACCGTTTTCCTCAGGTTGCCGCTCCTGGTGGCCTCGCCCACCCGGGCGGTCCATCTCCCGCCATTCGGGCCTGAGCGCAGTCAGGTTCGTGGTGAGGAAGTACGCGGCCCCGCCGGCGAGCAGCACCGGCATGAGTCCGAGGGAGGCCACCGACACCCCGGCGATCAGCCCACCGAGCGGGATGCCGGCCCAGGCCAGCGAGTCACCGAGCGCGCCGACCCGGCCCAGCATGCGGCGCGGCACCCGCTCGAAGAGGACGGCCCCGAGCACCGGGTTGAGGAAGCCCGCACCGAATCCACTGACCGCGAACACGGCCAGCACCGCCCCCAGCGGCGCATCGAAGGCGAGGATCAGGAATTTCGGCGCCCCGGCCAACAGGAATCCGGTGAAGAAGACCACCCGGCGCCGCAGCCGGTGCGCGGTCACCGCGGCGACCAAGCTCCCACCGACCGCCGCGGCTCCCATCACGCTGCCCGTCAGGCCGATCGCAGTGGGCCCGTTTTCGGACTCTCTGGCCCAGACGGGCATGAGCACCGTGGTGAACCCCGCGTCCAGCAGGTTGGTGATTCCGACCATGACGATGACGGTGAGCAGCAACAGCTCGCCCCGCAGGAAGGTGAAACCCTCGCCGAATCGTCGCCAGTAACCCGGTTCCGCGGCCCCGGCCGGCGAGGAGTCTTCCTCGACGGCATGCCCCATACCCCGAGGCAGTGCCAGTCCGATGATCACCGATCCGAGAGCAAAGCAGCCCGCGTTCACGACAAGCCCTGTCAGGGGGCCCAGCAGCGTCACCAGGGAACCGCCGGCCGCCGGGCCGATGGTGGATGCGAGCCGCTCGGTCACGCCGGTCAGACCGGTGGCCCGCTCCAGCGGCACCCCGCTGCGCTCGGCCGCCTCCGGGACCATGACCTCCTTGGCGAGGTCGCCGGGGCCGCGGGCCGCGCCGATCAGCGCGACCAGGGCCAGCAGGAGCGGAAAGGTCAGCAGGTCCAAGGTGTGCAGCAGGGGAACCGTGGCGGCGGCGGTGGCGCTGGCCAGATCGGTGGTCCAGGAAACGGCCCGTGGGCCGATCCGGTCCACGAGTGGCCCGGTGAACGCCTTGACCACCACGTAGGGAGTCATCTCGCAGAAGGCGACCAGTCCGGTCTGAGTGGCGCTGCCGGTCGTGACCAGCACGAACCAAGGCAGGGCAACGGCCGAGACACGGGTGCCGGTGAGCGACACGGCCATGGCCGCCAGCACCCCGCCCAGCGGCCGTAAGGACCGCCTGCTGGATATGTCGTCGGCGCCTGGGGAGTCCGCCATCACGACGTCTCCGTCCCTGTCGCCTTCTGAGGGCTGGACGCGCCCGCTGACGGGGCGGGCGCATCCGGTTCAGGCAGAATCTGCGTGATGACGCCGACCCGTTCGGCTCCCTCGGGGGCCCGCGCCGCCGCCTCGGGGCCATCCGGCCGGTAGCGGGCGATGACTTCCCTCAATTCCTGGTACAGGGTGGCGGTTTCCTCGGGCGTGAGCCGCAGGGCCCAGTCGCTCATGTCGAAGTTGTCCCGCCATGCGCGGGGCATCGTCTGAAGCTCGTTGAGCGTCTGCTGAGTGCGAAGCGTGTAGGCGGCGGCGACGGACTGCAGGTAGGCCAGCGCGGCCTCGGGTTCCCGGTCGGCCAGATTCGGGTCGTTGAACCACGTCCTTCGGTGCACCGAACGCCACCAGCGCTCTCGCGCGTTGCCGCGTTCCGTGTCCTCCTCGACGAAGCCGGCCGCGCCGAGCTGACGCAGGTGGTAGCTGGCCGTGCCGGAATTCACGCCCAGTCGCTCCGCGAGACGGGTAGCCGTCGAAGGGCCGTACTTCCGCAGCAGCCCGACCAACTGCACGCGCACCGGATGTGCCAGGGCGCGCAACCCCTTGGCATCAAGAACAACCGCGTCCGCTTCGACTTGCGGGCCAATCGGCCTCGCTCCTGTGTCCGTCATGTCGCGCACTCTAGACCGCAAACAGCTCTTCGCAAAGACTTCTTCGCAAAGAACTGTTTGGCGTTTTGGGGCTCCCCGAGCTCGACGTGCGGTCAGACTGCCCACGTGTAACTGAGCGTCAGCGGCGTCGTCATCGTGCGATTGGCCCGGCGGTGTGCCGTCGGCCGCAGCCGTGTGTCCAACCGGCCCCGACGCAGCGGGGCAGGGGTACTGCGGCAGAATCTCGGCCCTTCTACTGACACGGCAGCAGGCGTGTGGCCAGGTCGACGACGATGTCGGGAGCCGGCGTCACGTCGAGCTCGGCTCCTCGCTCGCCCGGTTCGAGGGGTTCGAGGGCGGCGATCTGCGAGTCGAGGAGTGATCTCGCCATGAAGTGGCCGGTGCGCCGGCCCAGCCGCTCTACCAGTAGCTCGTGACTGGCTGTCAGGTGCAAAAAGAAGACGCCCGGGCAGGCCTCTCGCAGGATGTCCCGATAGCGTCGCTTCAGTGCGGAGCAGGCGACCACGCCACCGGTTTCGGTGGTGTCGCGCTCGTGCAGCCAGTGGCCTACGGCCTCCAGCCAGGGCTGACGGTCGGCGTCGTCCAGCGGGACACCGGCCGACATCTTGGCGATGTTGGCCGGAGGGTGGAAGTCGTCCGCCTCGGCGAAGGGAATGTCCAGCCGCTTCGCCAGCAGCCGGGCCACCGTGGTCTTGCCCGACCCGGAGACCCCGCTGACCACGATGCACCAGGAGCGAGGGTGGATGCTGGGCGACATCACGGTGCTTTCCTTCGATGATGGCGTGGCGGCGGTTGTATTGCCGTTCAGGGCGATGGGGTCGAGGACCGGACCTGCCCGTGGGGGAGACGACCGGACCTGCCGACGGGGGGAGAGGCCCCGGGACTCGCCGCTACGAGTGGTCGGGCACGGCTGTTGGCCGAGTCGGGCGGCCGTATCGGCTTGAAGCGGCCGGTGCGCCGGTGCCGGCGCCCAGGCCGGCCGTCACACACCGCCCGGTGGGACCACCCCTTCGTGGAGCAGGTCCTCCCGCAGTCGGCCGGCTGCGTACGGCTGACGTGGCGGTGGCCCGTCCGAGCCGGCCGGGTACTCCTCCAGCGGAACGAGGTCCCTCTCCCAGGCGGCGAGTACAGGTGCGAGAACCCGCCACGCTTCCTCGGCCTCGTCGCCGCGGATGGACAAGGCGGGATCCCCGGTGAGGACATCCAGCAGGAGCCGTCCGTAGGCCGGCAGGTCGGGTGGTTCCATCTGCGCGGTCAGGGACAGGGGAGCAAGGGCCTGGGCCGTGGAACCGATGGCCGTCAGGTCCAGGATCAGCCCCTCTGGCTCCAGTTTGAAGCGAAGCACGTTGGGCTGGGCTTCTCCGGTGTGGCCGAAGGGCAGGTGAGGGACGGAGCGGAAGCGCACCGCGACCTCCTTGCGGTCCGCCTTGAGTGCTTTGCCGCTGCGGAGCCGGAATGTCGTCCCGGCCCAGCGCCAGCTGTCCAGTTCCAGTTCCACCTCGGCGAAGGTTTCCGTACGGCGCTGCGGGCTCACGCCTTCCTCGTCGACATAGGCGGGGATGTCATGGTCACCGATCCGGCCGGGCAGGTAACGTGCGCGGCGGGTGCACTGCACGGCGTCGTGCTCCGTGAGGAGCCGCACGGACCGCAGGACGTCGACCTTCCGGTCGCGCAGGTCACGCTCGCCGAGGGTGATGGGCGGTTCCATGGCCACCAGGCAGAGCAACTGCAGTAGGTGGTTCTGCACCATGTCCTTGAGCGCCCCGACGGTGTCGTAGTAGCCGGCCCTGCCTTCCAGCGCGAGAGTCTCGTCCCAGACGATCTCCACCTCGGCGATGTGAGTGCTGTTCCAGATGGGCTCCAGTACACGGTTGGCGAGTCGACTGCCCAGCACGTTCTGGACGGTCGTCATGGCCAGGAAGTGGTCGACCCGGAACACGGCCTGCTCGGGGACGAGGTCGGCCAGCAGCCGGTTCAACTCCTGTGCGCCGGCCAGGTCTTCACCAAAGGGCTTCTCCAGCACGATCCGGCTGCCCGCGGGCAGCTCCGCCTGGTGCAGAGCGGTGACCACGGCGGGGAAGAGCGCCGGGGGGAGGGCGAGGTAGACGGCGACGGGACCCTCACCGGCGATGACCGAGGCAACGTCAGCGGGGTCCGTGACATCGGCTCGTCGATAGCGGGCAGCGTCCACGATCGCTGCCTTGGCGTCGGCGGGACAGTGCCCACCATGGCGGTCGATCTGCGCGGTCACCCATTCCCGGTACCGTGTGTCGTCCCACTCTTCCCGGCTCGCGCCGGTCAACTGGAAGTGGTCGCCGAGGGCTCCTGCCTCACTCAGCGCGACCAGGGCAGGCAGTAGGTAGCGTGCGCTGAGGTCGCCCGTCGCGCCGAAGATCACGAGCCGGTTGATCATGCGTTGATGCCTGCTTTCGCTCGAGCGAGGTTCACACCACTGGCGGTGATCCCGATATGGCTGAATGCCTGAGGGAAGTTGCCCATGAACTCGCCGGTGGACGGGTCGATCTGTTCCGACAACAGCCCGAGCGGGCTCGCGCGCGCACACAACGAGGCGTACAGTTCCTCGGCCTCGTCGATCCGGCCCTGGGCGGTCAGGTTGTCGACCAGCCAGAAGCTGCACAGCACGAAGGCGCCCTCGTCACCGGCCAGGCCGTCAGGTGACTCCTCGTGCAGATAGCGGTAGAGCAGACCACCACCGGCCGACAGGCGTTCGGCGACCGCCGTTGCGGTGGCCACCATCCGTGGGTGATCGGCCGGGACAACCTGGCGCAGCGGAAGCGCGAGCAGGCTGGCATCGACAGCACCGCCGCCGTCGAGATGAGCGCTCAGGGTCTGCGCCTCCTCGTCCCAGGACCTTTCGAGGATGAGTCGGCGAAGCTCGCTCGCCAAGGCTCGCCACTTGTCGACCTTTCCGGGCAGTCCGAGCCTCTCGCCGATCGTCGCAGCCCGGTCCAGGGCCACCTGGCACATCCCGGCCGAGTACGTGAACACCCGGCCTTCGCTGCGCACCTCCCAGATCCCCTGGTCCGACCGTCGCCACGCCTGTCCTGCGGCGTCGGCCAGTGTGGCGAGGTTGGCCCACAGAGCCGGCTGGATGTCCCCGCCCAAGCGAAGCCACTGGTCGGCGCAGTCCAGGATCTCGCCGTAGACGTCGTGCTGACGCTGGTCGGCGGCTCCGTTGCCCCAGCGCACCGGAGCGGAGCGCTGATAGCCCTCCAACTCGGTGTCCTCCACCTCGTCGGGCACCGGGCTGCCGTCGAGGGCGTACATGATCCGGGGCTGCCGACTGGACTCGAAGGCGTCGAGAACCCATCCGAGGAAGGCGTCGGCCTCGCCCCCGAAGCCGATGCGGCGCAGCGCGAACACGGCGAAGGCCGCGTCCCGGATCCAGGCATAGCGGTAATCCCAGTTGCGGATTCCGCCGATCGGTGCGGGCAGGGAGGAGGTGGGTGCCGCGACGAGCGAGCCGTTGGCCCAGTCGTCGCACAGTTTCAGTGTGATCGCCGCGCGACGGACCAGCGGCTCCTCAGGGCCGTGGTACTGGAAATGTCCCATCCAGCGGCGCCATGCGTCGGCGGTGTTCCGCAGCATCGCGTCGGTGTCGAACCGGTGATGGCGGTGGAAGCGGCCCCAGGACAGCACGAGATCGAGGCGTTCACCCTGGCGCAGGTCATGGGTGCTGTGCAGACCGGTCAAGGGACGGTTGGAGCGCAGATGGAGCCGCAGGTCCGGCCGCGGAGACGGTCGAACCTCCAGTCCACTGAACATCGCCTGCGCCTGCCCGCCGCCCCGGGGCTCCAGGTCCATCCGCAGGCGTACGGTCCCGTCCAGGACCACAGCCATACGGACGAGCTCGGCTCGGTCGGCAGGGGCGTCATCAGTAAGGTCGGCCCCAGAGCGCAGGACCAGCGCATCGGTGACGCGGACCAGGCCTGTGGCGCTGCGCATCTCGGTTGTCAGCACCCCGGTGTCAGGTTCGTAGCGCTGCCGCGCCTCGACGAGTTCTTCCGGAGCCAGGGTGAAATGCCCGCCACGTGCGCGGTCCAGCAAGCCGCAGAACAGCGGGTCGGCATCGAATCGGGGAAGGCACATCCACGGAATGGAACCGTCGAGGCCGACCAGCGCAGTCGTCGCGCCGTCCCCGATGAGGCCGAGATCCTCCAGCGGTAGATAGCCTTCCCGCCTGCGCACCGGCCGGAAGGGAGGGTCGGGGTCGTGCATCCGTGTCTCTTTCCGCAGCGCCGAGTTGGCCACCGACCCATCCGGCTAGAAGGTGATCATTACTTTCACGACATTGTCGAGCTTCTTGTCGGAGACCTCGAAGGCCCGGTCCATGTCGTTGAAGTGAAACTCGTGGGTCGTCAAGTGCGAGGGATCGACAAGCTGTGCTTCCAGCACCCGCAGCAGTCGCTCCATGCGCAGCCTGCCTCCGGGGCACAGTCCCGTCGCGATCGTCTTGTCGGCCATTCCAACACCCCACTCGACCCGGGGGATGCGCACAAATTCTCCATCTCCGAAATAGCCGACGTTGGCGACCGTACCCCCGGGCTTCGTGATTTTGACCGCGGTCTGGAACGTACCGTCCGCGCCAAGCGCCTCGATGGCGGTGTCGACTCCCTCGCCCCGCGTCAGCTCAAGGATCCGCTCCACGACATCTTCCCTGGTGAAGTCGACGATCTCGCCCGCTCCGTATGTGCGCGCGAGTTTCTGTCGATCGGGAACGGACTCGACTCCGATAACCAGGCCGGCACCGCGGAGCCTGGCACCCGCAGTCGCCATCAGACCCACGGGGCCCTGGGCAAGGACAGCCACGGTTCCACCGATCGGGATGTTCCCTTTCTCCGCCCCCATGAAGCCGGTCGACAGCATGTCGGCGCAGTAGACCGCGGTTTCGTCACTGATGGTGTCGGGGATTTTCGCGAGATTGGCGTCGGCCTCGTTCACGTGGAAATACTCGGCGAAGACGCCGTCCTTGGAGTTCGCGAACTTAAAGCCTCCGAGGGGCCCTCCAGACTGCGACGGATACCCGTTCTGAGAGGCCGGGTCACCCCAATCGGGGGTGATGGCGCCGACCAGCACACGGTCGCCGGGCCGGAAGTCCTTCACCTCGCTGCCCACGGCATGCACGATCCCCACCGCTTCGTGGCCCAGCGTCAGATTTTCCCGCGGACCGATGCCACCTTGAACGGTGTGGGAGTCGGAGGTACAGATCAGGGCCCGGGTGGTCTGTACGACAGCATCGCCCGGACCTGGTTGAGGCACGGGCTTCTCCATGAAACCCACGCGCCCGATCTCCTTCATCACGAATGCCTTCACCTGTTTGTCCCTCTTCCTGACAGGCCGTCGCCGCGGCATCGGAGTGTCAACTCGAATCGGCCCGGGCATCCGGCGGCCCGTATCGGCCGCTCCCTCTGTCACTGTGCCAAGGGCGGAGCCTGCTCGCGACCTGAGCGGGCCGATGGTGAGCCACTCCGGGCAAGTGGACCGGCCCGCGCGCACGGCATCCAAGGCTCTCTTCGTCTGACAGCAAGAAGCTCATGCACCGGGCGGCTCTCACCGCGTGGGTCTGGTCATGCCTTGCCGCGGACGACTGTGACGGGGCAGTGCGCGTGGTGCAGCAGAGCCTGGCTCACGGAACCCAGGAGCAGTCCGGCAAAACCGCCGCGCCCCCGGGCTCCCACGACCAGGAGCTGGGCAGTCTTGCTCGCCTCGATCAATACCTCGCGGGTCTCACCGCCCACCACGTCGAGTCTGACCGTAACGTCCGGATACCTCTCCGTGCGGCCGGCAACTGCCTGAGCCAGCAGACGCTCAGCGCTCTCAGGGCTGATACCGGGCGGCGCATAGTCCGGCAGCCACGTGTGCACGGCCACGATCTCAGCCCCACGCAGCGCCGCCTCGGCGAAGGCGAAATCGACGGCCTTCTCGCTGACGGGGGAGCCGTCGACACCCAGCACGATCGGCCCGGCGCCGGCCGGTTCCTCGCGAACCACCATCACCGGACACTGGCCGTGGGCGGCCAGGGACACCGCCGTCGAACCCAGCAGCATGCCGATGAAGCCTCCCACACCCCTGGAGCCGACGATCACCAGATCCGCGGCCCGCGACTCGGCCTCCAGCACAGCCACCGCGTCGCCGGTCACCACGGCCTCGGCGACCTCCACCTCAGGCGCCACGCTCCGGGCATGCTCCGCAGCCTCGTGCACCAGGCGATTGATCGGCGACGGGTCCAGCGGCGTATACATGGGCCTGACAGGCCAGCTGAAGGCGTGCACCACACGCAGCTCCGCACGGCGCCGCCGGGCCTCCGAAGCGGCCTCTTCCACCGCGGCAAGACTCGATGACGAGCCATCCACTCCTACGACGACCAGGTTGCCCACCGCGCCTCCACTACTCGCTTCAGCTTCCAAGCTTCACCCCGGCGCTGCGTTGCTGCCATCTGGCCAGGCAGCCGGCGGCATGCAATGCGCCTGCCGCACACGGGCAGGCCGCCCTCGGCACCATGGCTTCGTGGTCCGCAGGTCGTGGACAAGACCGCGGGCGCGGGCGCGGTCTCCCAGGTCGACACCTGCGGACCAAGGCGTCCACCGAGCCGATCGAACTGGCGGTGCGGGCGCGCCGCCGGGGACGGCCGACATCGAACAGGACCGCATCCGCGACTGGTCGGGAGCACCCGGGCCGGAGGCGGTCTTCCGCGCCTGCTCAAGGGAGCCCCGCCGCCTGGACGGAGACATGGCGAGGGCCCGCCCGGTCATCGTGCCGTTGCGCCGGGAAGGGTTCGGACTTGTGGGCGTCGAGGCCGTCATCCGGGGCGTCCCGCTGCCGATGAGCGCGAACAGCGGCCCGGCCGTGCTGCTGCCAGAGGCCCTCGAGGGTGAGACCGCCCCGTTGATTGTTCAGTCACGCGGGACGACGAAGTCGATGCGGACACCGCAGCCACCGGCGTCGAGCAGTGTCTCGACGACCGCGAGGCAGCGCTCGCCAGGATGGCGTTCTATGTGTCCGACGTCCGGAGCGGCGCCCCGTGGCGGTCGTGCAGGGTGAAGTCGGCGCGGATGACGCTGCCGGACCGCAGAAGCCTTCGATGGATCATGGGATTCCGGCCCGAGGACGACACGACGATGCTCAGATACGCCTCGGGAAGCCCGGCTACGGCGTACTCCCCGTTCGTGTTCGTCGTGGTGGACGCCAACTGATGACCCTTGGCGTCCATGACCGTCACTATGGCGTGGCCTATGGGTTGCTGCTCGGCATCGCTGACGGTACCGACCAGCGCCGGCACCGGCTCGCCGAAGTGGTGAGCATGGACGGGCAGAGCGGTGGGTGTGAGGGTCTCCAGGGAAGGATCGTCGACCGGCGGTTCGGCGACGTCCTCCTGCTCGCCTGCCGTATCCGGTCCGACGAAGGCACGGCGGTGCCGCCACGCATCGAGCCCCAGCAGTGCGGCGCCGGCTGCGATCCACGCACACAGCACGAGGACGGGTTTGAGGACTCCTGCGCCGTCGAAGTACAGCGCTCCACGCAGGGCGTCGACGGCGTTGGCGAGGGGCATGACCGCGTGCACGTACTGGAAGAACGTGGGCAGCAGCGGGGCGGGTGCCACACCGCCGCTGGTGGGGATGCTCAGTACGATGAACAAGCCCATACCCACCGCGGGGAAGAACTGCTTGGTGAAAGGCGCCAGGCCGGAGGCGAACGTGGCCACCGCCGTGGTGAGCAGGAAGGCGATTGCCATGGACGAGGGATTGTCGGGGAGGTATCCGAGCCCTGTGCCGACGAGGTAGCCGACGACACTGAACAGGGCTGCGACGCCCATGATCGTCAGCAGCTTCCGCGGCCGGGTGAAGGTCACCGCGCGCAGCAGGGTCGTCGCCAGGATGTAGCCCGGAATGCTCCAGGCGATCCCGAAGTAGACCAGGGTCGTGCCCATCAGGTCCATGCTGACGGTGGGCGCCACGTCCCGTACGGCCAACTGCCTGCCGGGTTCGGCCGCGACTGAGGTGAAAGCCTTGGTCAACGCCTGCTCGAGGGACATGCCGTTGGCCTTCGCCACATACAGGACGGGTTCGCGGCCGCCCGTGAATCCCGCCACGGCGTCCCGGTCCAGTACCGCCCGCCGAGCCTCCTGGGCGTCCGCCACGGCGGTGACGTCGAAGCCGCCCGGATACTGCCGCTGCAGAGCGGCGTCGACCTGGCGTTCGAGGGCGGGGCCGGCGACCACCACCTTCGCGTGGTGCGGCTGTGGTGCGTGGAGCGCCGGGGCGAAGCAGAAAAGAAAGCCCAGGAAGAGGGTTGCCGGAAACCACAAGGCCTCAGCAAGGGTCCTTGCCGCAGCGGTTCTCTGTGAGCGCTCGATGCGGTCGACACCGATCTGATGGCCGTCCGTCACTGTTCCTCGCACCCGGCCCCTTCTCCGGTTGTGTGGCCGACGTCATCGCGGGCCGACGCTTCTGTATTTATGTAATATACATGTATACGGTCATGTACCTGGCGGGCCGTGATCAACTCGGCGTCCTGTCGGCGGTCGGGCCTGGGGACCCGAAAACAGCTCGCAGCGCCGGGAGCGGGGCGGCTGCCGGCGCCCACCGAAGCGGCCGCGGGCGAAGGTCGTACGGTGCTCGCGACGGCCTCTGTTCGTCCGCGTTACCGCCCGGCGTAGTTGACGACGATCTTGTCCATCGGCCCGCGCGGACGTGCAGGACAGCCCCGGAGCTCAGGTGTGATGGTGGTGGTGCTGGGCCGGCGTCTCATGTGGGTGGGGCCGTGTGATCGGGGCTCGCTGTGGCTCCGGGTGTGACGAGTCCGCTTTCGTAGGCGAGTACGACTGCTTGGACGCGGTCGCGGAGGTGCAGTTTCGACAGGATTCGTCCGATGTGTGTCTTGACGGTGGTCGGGCTGAGGAAGAGCCGGTCCGCGAGTTCGGCGTTGGTCAGGCCCGTCGCGAGCAGACGCAGCACTTCGAGTTCGCGTGGGGTCAGAGCGGACAGGTCGGGGTGCGGGGCGGTCGGCGTGTTCTCCTCGCGGTGGGCGAAGCGTTCGATCAGGCGGCGGGTGATCGTGGGTGCCAGCAGGGCGTCGCCGGACTGCACCAGGTGTACGGCGGCCACCAGATGCTCGGGGGTGACGTCCTTGAGCAGGAAGCCGCTGGCGCCGGCGGTGAGTGCGGAGTAGACGTAGTGGTCGAGGTCGTAGGTGGTGAGGATGAGGACGCGGATGCCGCCCGCGTTGTCGTCGGCGAGGATGCGCCGTGTGGCTTCGATGCCGTCCATCCGGGGCATGCGGATGTCCATGAGGACGACGTCCGGCCGGGTGCGCTGGACCATGGTGACCGCTTCGGCGCCGTCGGCTGCCTCGCCCGTCACCTCGATGCCGTCCGCGGCCAGGATCATTGCGAAGCCGGTTCGTACCAGGGCCTGGTCGTCGGCGATGACGGCGCGCAGCGCCGGCCGGTTCACGTGCTCCGCCACGGAATGTCGGCTGTGATCCGGTAACCCCCGGCGAGGGTCGGACCGGCTGTCAGCACACCGCCGTACACCGTCAGCCGTTCGCGCAGCCCGATCAGGCCGCGGCCGTTGCCGTCCGCCGTGGGAACGTCGCGGACGGTTCCGGTGTCCGTGACCTCGATCTCCAGCCGGTCCCCGGCGCAGCGGATCGTGACGGAAGCATCGGCTCCGGGTGCGTGTTTGATCGTGTTGGTGAGGGCCTCCTGTACGACGCGGTACGCGGCGAGGTCCACGCCCGGAGGCAGCGGGTCCGGGGGCAGCGACACCGAGGTGCCCACCGGTGTTCCGGCGGCGCGTACCCGCTCGATCAGAGCGTCGAGTTGTCCCAGGCCCGGCTGCGGCTCCAGGGCGTCGGCGGGGGAGTCCGGCCGGCCGGTGTCCGGGGCGGCCAGCAGGCCCATCACATGCCGTAGTTCGGCCATCGCGGCCCGGCCGCCGGCTTCGACCGCCAGCAGCGCCTGTTTCGACCGCTCGGGTGCCGCGTCCATGACCTTGCGTGCCGCACCTGCCTGGATGACCATCACGCTGACATTGTGGGTCACGACGTCGTGCAACTCGGCAGCGATGCGGGCCCGTTCTTCCTTTACGGCCCGGCGCGTCGCCTCTTCCTGCGCCTGTTCCAGGCGGGTGAACCGGTCCCGGCTGGCCGCCAGCCGCCGCTGCCAGAAGCGGACGACGCTGGCCAGCGTCCCGGCGACGAGCAGCACGACCGCGGGACTCGACCATCCCGGCAGCATGGGGTCCGTCTTCCGGAACGCGAAGCCGGCGAGTACGGCGGCGACGACCAGCCCGACCGTCGCCCCCGCCCGGTGGCGGCTGTACATGACGGCGCTGTAGGCGCCGATCACGCACGTCAGCACGTTGATCCAGGAGGCGTCGTCGCCGATCGCCAGCGCCGCGCCGAGCACCACCCCGAACACGGCCAGCGGATACCGGCGCCGGGCCGCCAGCGGCAGCGCCGACAGCACGACCAGAGGCCAGGGTGGAGCGGAGACCTCGTCGTCCACAACCCTTGCACCGGGTGCGGGGGGCCGGGGCACGATCGGCACCCGGTACTCGGTCTTCGTGCCGACGTGGACCGGCCCGTCGCCCGGGTAACGGGCCGCCACGACCAGCGCGACGACCGTCAGCAGGATCGCCAGCACCACGTCGGCCCACACCGCCCGTCCCGACAGGGGGGTGCCTTTCGCCTCCGGCCGCACCCCGTGGCGCAGCTGCCGACGCCATCCGCGCCGGTTCTCCGTGTCCATCCGCTCATTGTGCGGCCCCCCGTCCGGCCGTACGTCCGTCTGCACGGCCAACGGCCCGTCCTGCAGGCGTACTTCGCAGGGATGACTCCGCTGACCGGATCCTCCGCGGGGAGGGCGGATGTCGGTGCCGCGGCCGACGCGCCCGGACCGCACCCGTCCGTAGGTTCGCCGAGCCGGCACAGGCATGACCACCCTCACGACTCTCACGACGCCAAGGACGGCCACCTGCCATGACTCAAGTGATCGAACTGAAAGGCCTGGCGAAGCGCTACGACAGCGCCGGCATGCCCGCACTCGGACCGCTCGACCTCGATGTCGCCCAGGGCGAGGCCCTCGCCGTGACCGGCCCCTCCGGCAGCGGCAAGTCCACGCTGCTGAACCTCGTCGCCGGCCTCGACAAGCCGACCGAAGGCACTGTGACCGTCGCAGGGCAGCGGATCGACCGGCTCAACGAGCACGCGCTGGCCCGGTTCCGCCGTGAACGGATCGGCATGGTCTTCCAGTTCTTCAACCTCCTCGACGACCTCACCGTCGCCGACAACATCCAACTCCCCGCCCAGCTGACCGGGACCGCGCGGCGCAAGGCAGCGGCGCGGGCGGAAGAGCTGATGGAGGTGCTGGGCATCCACAAGCACGCCCGCGCCTATCCGGGCCGGCTCTCCGGGGGCGAACGCCAACGCGTCGCGGTCGCCAGGGCGTTGGTCAACCGGCCCGCACTGCTGCTCGCCGACGAACCGACCGGCGCGCTCGACAGCGCGTCGGGCCAGGACGTACGGGAGCTGCTGGTCGATCTGCACCGCGGCGGGCAGACCATCGTGCTCGTCACCCACGACCTGGCGCTGGCCGAGGCATGCGCGAGCCGCACCATCCACCTCGTCGACGGCCACGTCGACCTCGACACCCACGCGCAGGTCGTCCGATGAAGGGCTTCGGCACGGGCGGCGCGCTTCGCCGCGTCGTACGCTCCGGGGTGGGCCGGCGCCGGATGCAGACGGTGGTGATCGCCGTGGCGACGATGATGGCCGTGGCGGCGACCGTGGTCGCAGGTTCCCTCATGGTCGCCGCGAACGCCCCCTTCGACCACGCCTTCGCCGAGCAGAACGGGGCACACCTCACCGCCGAGTTCGACCCCACCGAGGCGGGCACCCAGCAGATCGACGCCACCGCACGTCTGGCAGGCGTGACCGCGAGCGCGGGGCCGTACCCCGCCACGACCTTCCGCTGGACGGACCCGGAAGGCCGGAAGAGTCCGGCGGTCACCCTGGTCGGGCGCCCCGGCCCGCACGCCGACGTGGACGACCTGGACCTGACGTCCGGCCGATGGGCGGCGAAGGCGGGCGAGATCGTGCTGAGCGCCTCCTTCCGGGGACCCGCCTTCAAACTCGGCTCCACCCTGAAGACCTCCGACGCCGCGGACAGCACGACCCTCAAGGTCGTCGGCTTCGCCACCTCGGCCAGCAGCACCGCCGATGCCTGGGCGACGCCCGAGCAAGTGCGTGCACTGGCGTCGAAGGACAGCCCGGTCAGGAGCCAGATGCTCTACCGCTTCGACGCGGCGGACACGCAGGGGCAGGTCACCGCCGACCGCAAGAAACTCGCCGCCGCCGTACCCTCCGGTGCGCTCCTGGGCACCCAGTCCTATCTGGACACCAAGCGTGCGGCCGACAAGGGCGCGGCCCCGACGATCCCGTTTCTGATCGCTTTCGGTGTCCTCGGCATCGTCATGTCGGTGATCATCGTCGGCAGCGTCATCAGCGGCGCGGTCGGCACCAGCCTGCGCAGGATCGGCATCCTCAAGGCCATCGGCTTCACACCACGCGAAGTCGTGCGTGCCTACGTCGCCCAGGCGCTCATCCCGGCAGCCGCCGGCATCGCACTCGGGGTCCTCCTCGGAAACCTGCTGGCCGTGCCGCTCCTCGACGACACCGAGCAGGCGTACGGCACCGCCTCCCTGTCGGTCGCCTGGTGGGTGGACGTCGTGGTCCCCGCCGGCGCGCTGCTCGTCGTGGGCATCGCGGCACTGGTCCCATCGCTGCGGGCCGGCAGGCTGCGTACGGTCGAGGCCATCGCCGTCGGCCGGGCACCGCGCACCGGACGCGGCCAGTGGGCACACCGCGCTGCCGGACGGCTGCCCCTGCCCCGGGCGGTGACCTACGGCCTCGCCAGCCCCTTCACCCACCCCGTCCGCACGCTCGCGATGTTGCTCGCGGTGGCCTTCGGCACGATCGCGGCCACCTTCGCGGCGGGGCTCACGGCCTCCCTGAACGCGGTCGGCGAGGCGCAGGACCCCGAAAGCCGGGCCGCGGTCAGCGTCTACACCGGCGGCCCGGCCGTCCCCAACGGCGGACCTCGCCCCGCGCAGGGCACACCGGAGCCGGAGCCGGAGCCCGTTCAGGCCGACGCGGCAAAGGTGAGCGCCGTCGTCAAAGCGCAGAAGGGCACCGCTTCGTACTACGGCCTGACTCAGGAAGAAGCCACTGTGGCCGGGGTCTCCGGCACCGTCCAGGCAAGCCTCTACGAGGGCGACTCGCGCGCCGGCAGCTACGCGATGATCTCCGGCCACTGGATCACCGGCCCGGGCCAGGTCGTCGTACCCTCCCGCTTCCTGGAAACCACCAGCACCGAGCTCGGCGGCACCGTGCGGGTGACCATCGGGAAGGAGACCGCCACCCTGCGCATCGTCGGCGAGGTCTTCGACACCTCGGACGGCGCACTGGAAGTCCACGCAGACCTCGCCGACTTCCCAGCGGCAGACCCCAAACTCTTCCTGGTCGAGGTGAAACCGGGCGTCTCCCCGGCCGAGTACGCCAGAGAACTCGCCGCGCTGGTCCGGCCCCTCGGCGGCGACGCCGAGGCCAACTCCCCTTCCCAACAGGACAATCTCATCCTCGTTCTCGACGGGATGGCCGTACTCCTCACCTTCATGCTCGTCTCCGTGGCCGGTCTCGGCGTGCTCAACTCCGTCGTCCTCGACACCCGGGAGCGCGTTCACGACGTGGGCGTGTGCAAGGCGCTCGGCATGTCGCCGCGGCAGACGGTGAGTCTCGTACTCGCCTCGGTGGCCGGCATCGGCGTGCTCGGCGGCCTCGTCGGCGTCCCCGCCGGGTACGCGCTGCACGGATTCGTGCTCCCGGTGATGGGACACGCCGCAGGCACCGATCTGCCGAAGTCCGTCCTCGACGTGTACGAGCCCCTGCAGCTGGTCCTGCTGGGTCTGGCCGGGATCCTCATCGCCCTGCTGGGCGCGCTGCTCCCGGCGGGCTGGGCGGCCAAGGCCCGCACGGCCACGGCCCTGCGCACGGAGTAGGGGCCAGGGCGACGGACTCGGCGGACGCGACGGCCTCAGGCTGACGACGATTTCGCGAGGCGGGCCGAGGGTGTCGTGGAGGCACTCGTGGTCCCGTCCCGCGCTCGACCCGGACACGGCGCAAGCACTGGCGCCGCCGCGGTCGGTCCCAGTCCTGCTGTTCCGCACGGTGACGGGGCAGAACTGGGACCTGGGACTCGCTCAGGCCGGGGGCGCGCTGCGTGGACCGGCGGAACCGGTCCCGTTGGTGAGGGGAACCACGGCTCCCCTGCCCCGGCCCCCGGGCGAAGGCGGTCTGACCGGATGGTCCTCTCCGAGCAACAAGGTCGACAACGGGCCGTCGACGGTGTCGTCATCCAGGATGGCACCGATGTAGTCGCCGATCACCCGAACGGCCGGCACCAGCCCGGGTTCGCCGCTTCCCGCCGCTTCCCGCTGTTCCTGCACAGCATCCCACCAGGGGTGCGGTGGAAGCGGCCGAGTGGCCGGCTCACCCGGTTCGAACACTTCGGTACACCGACCGCCGCGCCAGTGCCCGAAGGTGTTCATGCCGTCTCCGCCCAGGTCGACGGTGAACGTCTCCGTGTCACGAGAGAGCGCCGACAGGGGACCGGGCATGGCGCCGAGAACTCCCCATGTCTCGTGGCAGAACGACCAGTCGCCCAGCGCTCCGACCCGCAACACCGACTTCGCGGTCCCGGTCCTGTAGCTGTCGGCGCCGAGGTTGTCGGCTTCTCGCTTCGGCATGACCCGGGCGTGATGCGGTACGGCACCGTAGCGGGCGAGCACCTCGTCCGGTGTGACGCCCCGAGTGAAGGTGACGCACCACGTCCCGGCGCCGGCCCAGTCACAGGAAGGCCTGGTCGGAAACTCTCGCATCCGTGCTCCGTCTCTCAGGGGACGATGGCCATCCAGAAAGAATCTCCCCTGATGATGCGGTTGTACTTCTTGAAGTTGGCGAATATGCTACCGGCCGACTTGTTGGCGAACAAGGTCATATGCGACCGGATGCACGGCTGATTGGTGACCGGTTTATTGGGGTCGGTGGGTGGGGTGGTCCACTGACCATTCACCTCAGTCGGAGTGATCTCGGCGCAGAGCGCTCCGTCGGTTCCCCCCTCCATCGTTCTGGCGAACGGGAATTCATCGCAGGAGTCCGCTCCTGGGATGTCAGGGTATAGGTTGGTGAAATTCCCGCAGGTTTTCGACCGGTTTTGGTTGCCGACGTCCTCGTTCTCGCCGTGGAACAGGTTGCTGCCTCTCATGCGCAGTCCGAGTTCATAGGCCGCGGAGGCCTGCCCGTGATTCGGGTTGGAAAGCGAGTATTCCAGGATCGGAGCGTCCTCGTCAGCAGCGAAGGGAATGACGCAGCCGGAGGTCGTCGGCATCTCCGTGTCGCACCTGATTACGGCGTCAGCGGGTGGGCTCCAGCTCGCGGAAGGGTCCACCGGTGTGGCGCCGGCCGTGGTGACGTACATCTGATACTGCGTCTGGAAGCTGGTCCGAGTCTGTCCGGCGGGAACCGCCCCGCTGTATGAGACCGTGCCGGATTTCGACTGGCCTTCACCCAGCGCCGTGTTTCCGTACCACGGGGTTCGCTGTGTGGCGAGACAGCTGTTGGTGCAGTCGGTCCGGAACTTGATGTTCAACGCCGTGACCTCACCGGTCACCTTGGTGACTGCGACATTGATGTCCTCAGTCAGGTCTGTGCTGTCCCACTGCGTGTGCAGGGTCGTGGAGACGTCCATGAGACCGGTCCCCACGAGCTTCCCGTTGCCGTCGTAGAGGTTGTACTCGACCTCGGCGCTCCCGCAGAGACCGCCCGTCCGGGTCCATTGGTACTCGCCCTTGATGATGGAACAGGCCTCAGAAGGCGGATCGCCGGGAAGGGGATCGTCGGCACCCGGGTCGTAGTCCTCGGGATCTTCCGCCGCGAGTTCTGTGGCGAGGGTGTTGACCTTCGCATCGTCCTGTGTGGCCTGCGGTGTGCGGACCGTGACGCATTGCGTCGCCGCCGTCCTCAGCGTGGCGCGCACGGCCGCTGAGACCTGGGTGCAGGACCCGTCGAGATGCGGCGCGGCATGCCCTCGGCCACCGTTCGGGGAGACCGTGTCGGGCAGATCTGTGGAGGTGACCGTTTGGCGGGCGCCGCCGTTCTGCGTGGCGGCAGCGGCGGGGCCGCCGCCCGCCATGAGACAGAATGCCGCCGCGGTGGATACCGCGACGAGGAATCTGCGCATTTTCTGACGATGCAATTGCTGTTCCTTTCGTGGACTCCGCCTGCCGGCAGGGCAGGCTGACGCTCGGCCAACAGACCCGTGATCGGGGGCTGTCGAGGCGCGGGCCCCCGAGGGTGGAGTCGCCCGTCCGCGGTTCTGGCGGATCTTCCGCCCGGCGCGGTGTGGCCCGAATCGAATGACGTTCAGCGCAGGAGTGGTCCTCATGCTGCAGCGGCAACGTTGGAAGACCTCACTCGGCGTTCCGGGCGGATGACCCGTGTCACCTGCCCGGGACGCCGAGACCGCTCAGGGGACGGTGGTCAGAAGAGCGACGACAGACCGCTGGTGATCGAGGACACGAGTTCCTTGCCCTCCTCCGCGACCTCCTTGACCACGGGTGCCACCCTCTTGGCGACCGGAGTTATCCACCTGGACTGGCCGTAGGTGACCAGACTCAGCGCGGTACCGGCCGCGGACCAGATGAACTCGCCGCTGGTGAACCCGTACTCGATGCCGGTGAACAAGGTGCTCAGTGCGCCGGCTCCCATCGCCACGGCGCCGAAGAACGCCGCGGCCGGGAGACCGACCACGGCGAACGGGGGAAAGACGAGGCTGGCGAGCCCGAGGCCGGCGGAGAGGAATCCCGCTCCGATGCTGACGTAGTTGAAGGCGTCGGCCCACCAGCCGGCGTCCGACCACCAGTCGTCGTTCGCGGAGCCGCTGCCGTTCTGGTTGACATCGTCGTTGGTGTCGTTGTCGGCCGGGTTGCTGCCGTTGTCCCGGTCCTGCTTCGCCTTCTCGGCGGCTTCCCGGGCGGCCTCCCGGACCTCGTCCTGACGCTTCTGGATGGCGATGGCGCGCGCCTGGCTGGCCGCGGCGGCCGCCGCATCCGCGTCCTGGCCCGCGGCGAGCGCGGACTGGCGGGCGCTGGCTGCGGACGCCTGGGCGCTGTAGGAGGAGTTCAGAGCCGAACGTGCCGCGTCGATCGCCTTGTTCGCGGAGTAGTTCGCCGATCGGGATGCACTGCGCGCTGTCGCCGCCGCAGTGGTCGCCTGGTTCGCCGAGGCCTGCGCGTCGGCGGCGGACTTGTCCGCCGCATCAGCGTTCTGCTTGGCCTGGTCGGCGTAATTGTTGGCCTTCGCCGCCGAGTCCACGGCCCTGTCCGCCCAATCCTGGGCCTCGATGGCGGCGTTGCGGGCGTCCGCCGCCGCCTTCGACGCCAGCTGCGCGTCCTGCTGCGCCGTGTAGGCGATCTTGGCTGCGGCGGCGATCGCGCCCTGGATCGCCGCGACGTGGGTGGCGGAGTCGTGGTCGAGCTGGGCCGCCGCGTACTGCACGACCTGGACGAAGTTCCTGCGCATCCACGTCGGCCCCTCCAGGGCGACGTCCGCGTATGCCTTGGTGTACTCGCCTCCGGTGGCCACCGACGTCGCGGTTTCGACCGCGTCGTCCTCCCGTACGGCGGCGGGGTAGGTACGGTCGAAGAAGTCCTGCAACGCCTCAGGAGTGTTCGCGTCGAGTGCGTCGTTGGCCGCCTTGGTGACGGCCTTGCCGGGCTTCTGGTTCAGGATGCGGGCGATCTGTACGCGGTTGTCGTCCTGCGAGGCCCGGATCACCCCGGAGGTGAGGAAGTCGCCCACCGCCGTGGCGCTGCCGCTCTCCAGAGCGGTCTGTGCCGCCTGCGCGATGGCGGGGTTGGATATCTGGGCGATGTAGAGGGTGGTTTCCCGGTCGTCCTGGTACTGGGCGATCGACCGGTCGAGGTCGACCCAGTTGAGTACGTCGTTGTCGCTGCCGGCCAGCGCGAACTGGGCGGCCTCCCGCGTCCACGCGCCCTTGGCGCTGAGCAGCCCGGTGGCGGCCTTGCGGCCCAGTGTGGTGGCGAGCGACAGGTCGCCCGCCGTCCACAGGGCCTGCTCGGCCGCGGTGATCAGGTCCTTGACGGCCTGATCGGTCTGCGCTTCCTGTGCGCGCTTGTTCTCGTACTCGGCCTGGTCCTCGGCCTCGATCTGGGCCAGCAGCTGGGCCTCGTCCAGGCCCTGCAGCCTCTCCTGCTCCAGGCGTGCCAGCTCCGCGTCCCGCGCCGCCTGAGCGACCGCCATGGCGTCCGTCACGGCCTTGGTGGCGATGTCGGCCGCCTTCAGGGCCTCGGTGGCGTGGGCGGTGGACTTGTTCGCGTAGTCAATGGCCTTGCCCGCGTTCAGTACGGCCTCGTCGGCGGCGTCGGCCGCGTTGTCCGCATGGTCGGCGGCGGAGTTGGCGGCGTCCCGCGCGGCGCGCGCCGCGGAGGCAGCCGTGTTGGCGAGGGCCTGGGCGGTGGAGGCCGCGTTGGTGGCGCGGTTGGCGGCGGTGGTCGCGATGGCGGCCTGGCGCTTGGCTTCGGCGGCCTGCGACTGGGCGACGCCGGCGGAGGCGGCGGCCTGTGCGGAGGCAGTGGCGGCGGCAGCGGCGTTGCGGGCGGCGGAGGCGGCCGAGGAGCCGGCGTTCGCGGCCTGCGCGGATGCGGTCGCCGCGTAATCGGCGGCCTTGGCCGCGGAACGGGCCTTCGCGGCGGAGTTGCGGGCGGCGACCGCCGCGTTCTTGGCCGCCGTCGTCTTGGAGGCGTCCTTGGAGGCGGCGATGGCCGCGTTGTAGGCACGGGACGCGGCACCTCCGGCGGCCGAAGCGGCCTGCGAGGCGGCGGTGGCCGCCCAGGAGGCGCGGCGGGAGGCGGTCACGGCGGCGTTGGACGCGTTGATGGCGTTGCGGGCGGCGTTCGCCGCGCCTTGGGCGGCGCTGGCGGCCTTGTTCGCGGCCGCCGCGGACTTCTGGACGTCGTCCTTGGCGGCCGCGGCCTCGGCGGCGGCCTTCTCGGCTGCTTCCTTGGCCTTCTCCGCGGCGGTCTGGGCACGCGCGGAGGCTTCGACGGCCAGGTCGGTCTCGGCCTGGGCGCGCTTGCCCTCCCGCTCGACGACCGCGACGAGTTCCTCGATGGTGGCCGATTCCTGGTCGCGGGCGCGGGCGATGTGCTGGCCGGTGTCGAGGAACCACTGGACGTCGTCCGCGGTGCCGCTCAGGGCGCGGTCGGCGTACTTGCGCACCTCGGGGCCGGCGGTGAAGAGCATGGCGGTGACCTGGACCCTGGCGTCCTCCAGGCGGGCGGAGTACTGGCCTGTCGTCAGGAAATCCTCGAGTGCCTGCTGCGTACCCGCGTCCAGGGCGGCGGACGCCTCCCGCTGAACCGCCGTGCCGCCGGTGGCCGACAAGGTCGCGGTCGCCACGCTCATGTCCTCCAGCAGAGCGGGCTGGTATCCCCCCTTGAGGAACTCGGCGATGGCGCTGTCGCCGTTGTCGAGGGCGGCGACGGCCTCGCGGCGCAGTCCCTTGCCCGAACGGGCGAGGTAGCTGGCGATCGCGACGCGGTTGTCCTCCACCGTCACCTTCGGCAGCGTCTCGGCGAGGAAGGTCTGGATCTCGGTGTCGGTGCCGTAGAGCACGTCGGCCGCCGCCGTCTTGGTGGCCTTGCCCCCCGTCATCCACGCCTTGACCACCTTTGCCCGGTCCGTGTCCGGCAGGGCGAGCGGGTCGGTCGCGGTGGCGGCGCGGGCCGTGGACGTCAGCGTCAGAGGAGTGGCGGCGGCGGCCGTCACGGCGGCCAGCGCGCCGAGGAGCCGTCTCCGACTCCAGAACATCGTCTGCATAAGGGATTTGTCCTCGTGGTCTCTGTTGGCGGAGCGAAGCAACCGGACCATGACAACGTGCGTTCATGCAGAAATCAATTGGTTATGAAGCGAATTGACTGGACGTCAGGTATGTACTCAGACGCATTGGAGAGTCCTTACAATTTCTACACAAACATTGATACAACCTTTCCGGAACGTGTCGAGAGTCACAAGGGATGTTCAAGTCGCGTCCCATATATGCCAGTTGGGCGGCTGGACAGGGCGGGTGATCGCGAGTCACATGGACGGGTCGAAGTGGAGCGCCGGGCTCCGGGGAGGGGTCTGTTCTCCTCGGCGGACGGGGTTTCCGTCGAATTGTGAACGGGTCATAGAGCTTCAAAAAGGGGGTGAGGATGAGACCTCACATACGGCAGGTCGCTTCGCTCATCGCGTTATTAACGGTCGTGATATCTCTCGGCTTGGTGGGCAGCGCCGTGGCGTCCACCGGCGGACCCCTGGTAGCGGAGGTCCAGAGCTCGCTCAGCACCGACCCGCCCCTCGATGCGCCGGAACGCGAGCCCGTCCAGGGGCAGGCCGGCGTGATGTCCGACGGATCGTGCTCCGCGATACCGTGGTCCGCCGGGGAAGTCGTGGGGCGTGCGGTCAAGGCGTGCGTCGAGTTCCCGTCGTCACCGGAAACGGGCCCGAGCCGGGCGGGAGCGACCCTTCTGAGTGCGATGCAACAGGCGAGCGTCCAGTCCGTCGCGGCCGACGAACCCGAGGATCCCGAGGACGTCGATCCGGGTGTGGACGACCGGATCGATCCGGCCCCCGTCACTCCCACGACGTGCGTGGTGACGCCCGGGACGTGGACGTGGACCCGTACGGATGGCATGTGCCTGAGCGCCCAGAAGGTGACCTGCGCGCTGTACGACGAGAACGGCAAGCAGGTGGGGCAGGGCGTCATGAAGGTCGGCAGCACCTTGCATGCCCACTGGAACAGAACGGACGTCGAGGAACAGATCACGGTCAAGGTCATCGGCGCGACGTGAACGGAGCGTGGACATGGCAGCCCGCGCGTTCCGAAAAGCCGCTCACCGGAACCGAGCAGTGAATTCGCGCGCACATCTCCTTGTCGGCCGACGAATCCGCCGGTGGAAAATGCAGCGGTGACTGGTCGTTCTGCTTCGAGGAATGGGCGTCGACGGGGCGATGCCCGAGGCGATCTCCGTACTGTCCAGGGATACCGAGACGTTCAGTGTGCGTTGGGCGGGGACGGCATGGATCCCTTCGAGTACTGGACCTCGGGGCGGCGCCGCTAGTTGTTCACGCCGTACTCGACGGCCCGCTGCCCGGTGTCCTGATGGAATAGGAAGCTCATTTCGCGACAGTGAAAAGAAGACGCCAGGACGTCCCGGCATTTGCTTTTCCGTGCCCGGATGTCCGCTTTGGTGTGGAGTCTTCCGGTCGCTTAATCCCGCCGAAAAAACGGCGAAGCAAACATGCGTCGAACGGTTATGCTTACCGCCGGGCAGTGGGGGAGTCCATTCGAAAACGTGGAAGCCGTCACGCCTGCCATCGAGTCGGATTACGGACATTCGACCGAAAGTAAACGATTTTAGGACTGCGATGAAGGCACGCACCATTTTCGCGGCTGAGCCGCGGCAGAAAAGATGGATAGGACGCACGCTGGCAGCAGCGGTCGCCGGCGCACTGGCGTGGGCCGCCCTGACGACCGGCCACCAGACGGAATCCGGCGGTCCCGCCGTGAGCATCGCGGACGAGGCCCCCGGCTACGCCGTCGAGGACTTCGACTACCCGCAGGCGGACAAGATCCTGGCGGAGCAGAACATCCTCCTCAAGCGCGGCGACGGCCACATCACGCTGGCCGACTGCGCCAGCGGCACCGGTCTGCTGCAGGTCCTGGCGCGGCAGCAGGCGGCGACGATCTGCTTCAAGGTCGTCGGCAACGAGGGCTGGCTCACCCTGGAGATCCCCGCGGTCTACGCCATCAAAGGCAACGACTACGACACCCAGGTCGACATGACCGTCGGCACCGAGCAGAAGTCCTTCGACATCGATAACAACACCTGGACCGCGGTGGGCGAGAGCGCGGACGAGCAAGGCCGCGAGCACCTGCTCGTGGAGATCAGGTCCACCAAGTAGCGCCCAGCCGAACACCGTTGCCGGAACTGCCACCGAGGAACCCACTGATGCGACAAACCAGACCCGTGCGCCTCGCCGCACTGGCCGCGTCCCTGATCACCGGATCGATCGCGCTGGCCGCCCTGCCCGCCCTGCCCGCCGCTGCCGTGACCGGCCCCGCCGTCGCCGCCGCCGACACCACGTACGCGTACACCGCCCAGATCATCGTCGGTGACCACGACCGCGGCTGCTCCGGCGTCCTGGTCGGCACCGAGTGGCTGCTGACCGCGGCCAGTTGCTTCGCCGACGACCCGGCCGCCAGCCTCGCGGTACCCGCGGGCAAGCCCGCCCTGCACACGACCGCGACCATCGGCCGCTCCGACCTGACGAGCACCGCAGGCGCGGTCCGCGAGGTCGTCGAGCTCGTGCCCCGCACCGACCGCGACGTGGTCCTGGCCCGGCTGAGCCGCCCGGTCACCAACGTCACCCCCGTCGCCGTGGCCGCCACCGCGCCCGCCGCGGGCGAAGAACTGAAGCTCGCCGGATACGGCCGCAGCGCGACCGAGTGGGCGCCGCTGAACCTGCACACCGGCGCGTTCTCGGTGGACGCGTCCACCGCCACCACGGCCACGGTCACCGGCAAGGACGGCGTGTCCGCGTGCATGGGTGACACCGGCGGTCCCCTGGTCCGCACGGTCGGCGGCGTCCAGCAACTCGTCGCCCTCGCGAGCCAGTCCTATCAGGGCGGCTGCTTCGGCATCGACGAAGCAGAGACCCGCACCGGCGGCGTCGTCGCCCGCGTCGACGACCTGGCTTCCTGGGTGAGTTCGAAGGTCAGCGCTCCCCGCATCACCGACTTCAACTGCGACGGCACCGAGGACATAGCCGTTGCCGACCCCGCGGCCGCCGTCGGCGGCGACGCCGGCGCCGGCCTCGTCCGGGTCGTGTACGGCGGCGGCAAGGGCACCGCCGAAATCTCCCAGGACCTGGACTGGGTGTCGGGCGCGTCCGAGGCAGGTGACGGGTTCGGTAAGGCCCTGGCCACCCTCGACTACGACCAGGACGGCTGCACCGACCTGGTCGTCGGCACCCCCAACGAGGACCTCGAGAGCGCTACCGACGCCGGCATGGTCGACATCCTCCACGGCGCTCCGGGCGGCCTCGGCACCGGCGCGACGAAGGACTCCCACTTCGAGCAGGGGTCCGGTACCGGTTCCCTCGCCGCGTCCGCGAACGAGACCGGCGACCTTCTGGGCTACGCCCTGGCCGCCGGCACCACCGCCGCCGGTGAACCGTTCGTGGTGATGGGCGCGCCTGGTGAGGCCCTCGGCTCCATCGCCAAGGCCGGCAGCGCGATCTATCTGCACGGCACCACCAACATCGCCGTCAACCAGGATGCCACCGGGGTTTCCGGCGCGGCGGAGGCCAACGACGGCTTCGGTACCACCGTCACGGCCGACGCCAACCACATCGCCATCGGCGCGCCCGGTGAGGCCATCGGCACCGACGCGAACGCCGGGCTCGTGTCCGTCTTCGACCACAAGCTGAACTCCGAGAACCGTCCCACACCGCTGCTCAGCCTGGACCAGGACTCGGACACCGTCTCCGGCGCGGCCGAGGCCGGTGACCTGTTCGGCCAGTCCCTGGCCATGGTTCCCTACCGACCCTCGGCGAGCGTGGGGGCCACGGAGTCGATCCTCGCGGTCGGCTCGCCCGGTGAGACGCTGGCCGTCGACGGTGTGGACAAGGCTGAAACCGGCTGGGTCCTGACCTTCCGGATCACCGCCGCGGGCACCTACAGCGAGCTCAACGGCTACTCCTCGGGCACCGGTGACGACGACGTGTCCGGCACCTCCGAGGCCGGCGACCACTTCGGCCAGGCCCTGGCCGCCGTCAACACCGCGCCGGGCGCGGTGAGCACGACGGCGACGATGAAGCTGGCCGTCGGCATCCCCGACGAGGCGATCAGCACCACGGCGAGCGCGGGCGCGATCTCCACCTTCTCGCTGCTGGGCACCCCCGGCGCGAACGACCGGTGGCTGGAGGCCGGCGACGGTGACGGCATCCCCGGCACCCCGGGCGCCAACCAGCACCTGGGCAGCAGCCTCCACTACACCGGCACCAACCTGTACGTGGGCATGCCTGACGGCCCGATCACCTACGGCGCCCTGCACGTCCTTCCGTTGTCCAACACCACCGCCGGCGGCACCGTAGCCCCCGTCACCACCTACCAGCCCGGCCTGGGCGGCCTCCCCGCGAGCGGGGACCGCTTCGGTCACGCGGCGCGGTAGTCGCACCGCCCTCCGACAAGAGGGCGCATTCGGCCGGCCGTGGCGTTCAGCGCCGCGGCCGGCCGTGCAGTCAGTGCAGGTCCACCTGGAAAGCATGACGGTGGTCGGCAGGGCAGGTGAAGATGCGCAGGTCTCCCCACCGGCCGACGACAACTCCTGTCTCGTCATCGCTGGCCACGGTGAACAGCAGCGTCATGTCCGTGCCGCAGTCACCGCAGTCGAACACCGTTGGATACGTCAGGTGCCAGGTTGGCCAACCGCCCAGTTTCCAGCCGGCGACGCGAGTGATGGCGTCACCACCGTCACCGGTCTCATTGACCAATTCCTCCAGTTGCGGGCGGAGTTCTGAAGGCAGCTCTTCCCGGTAGGGGAAGTCGGCCAGGTACTCAGTGGTGATGGTGCACGGCTGGGGCAGGTAGCCGTCCTCGTCGTACCTCGAGGGCAACGGCGGGGTCGTCAACCGGCTCGTCACGTCAGCTGCCCGACGCCATCGCATTGTGATCACAGGGCTGATGTCGGCCTGCTGGGCCGGAGGATCCCAGTGCTCATTGGGACACCAGAGGATCTGCAAGAGGTCGATGTCAGCGGGCCACCAGGGTCCCGGTGCGTCTCGCCGGAAGATCTGAGCGACCGGCACCATGGCCGTGGCAGGCTCGCCATCAGGACAGTCCACATCGGGCAGGGCGCACGTCGGCCACGGTTCGTCACTCGGCCAAAGCGGCGGGCCGCCGATCGAACTGTTCCCGGAGTCCGGCTTTCCGCGCTCGGGACGGAGTATCACTGCGTCGCGCGCGTAGGGAGCGAGCCCGGGGAGCGCGGCGAGTATCGCTTCGGTCGAGGGTCTGGAGATGTGTGTCATCTTGCCTTCAGGTCGGTTGGTCGGAGATCGCGCGCAGCATATGGGCCGACTGTGACAGAGGTCCCCGCCCGCGCACGATGACCGCCCGCGGGACACGATGTCGGCCGGCAACCGCCCCGACGAGGACGCGAGGCGAGTGGGCCGTGCGGGTCCGGGCCGATCGGAGCGGATCGGAGCCCCGGCGCTACCCGTCGTCTCACGCCTACATGGAGTCCGCCTACGAGGAGTTCCTTTGCTCGACCGCTTCCGCCGGCAGAGGGGCGTGCGTGACGGCCACGCCGTCGGCAGTGCCGACGCGGGCGTCTCTCGAGGGGCCCGGCATGACAAGCTGTGCTTTCCACTGTCGGCACTCAGGAGGTCCCCGTGGTTGCAGAGTCTCCATCCCAAGAAGGTTCGGAGCCGGTTGACCCCGCGACTCCTGCCCTGGCGCCCGACGATGACGGCCAGTACGACCTGAAGCGGAAGTTCCGCGAGGCGCTGGCGCGCAAGCGCGCTCTGCAGGCGGAGGCCGCCGACATCGCCGCGAACCCCGATGCGTCGAAGATCCGCGGCGCGCACGGGCCGGCCGCGAGCCAGCGGTCCTTCCGGCGCAAGAGCGGGGGCTGAGATATCGTGCCGGGCCCTGCCGGGTGATGAGGCAGGGCCCGGCACGGGCACAGAGCTGCGGGTCTGCGCTCGGGCAGGCACGCCGGAATGCGTTGTGGCTGCGGCGCGCCAGGTTCGCGGGTACGGCCGACGAAGCGTCCCCGTCAGGCGCACCCGCGGACACCTGAGCAAGGGCGATACCGTGACCATCTTCCTCTGGTCGGCCCGCTGGTCCGAGTGAAAGTGCCTAGCTCAAAGGACAGTTGCTGAGCAGTGTGGCGGGCTCCGCTGCGGCCGGGCGCTGGATGGTGTGGTCTGCGGGAGGGAGACCGTTTCCGGCCAGCCACCGTTCCAGCGCCGTGAAGGCCGAGCGGTGGCAGGGGACCATCGGGCGGAGCTTGTCCGGGAAGGCGTCGACGAGCGAGTCGGTGTGCGTACCGTCCTCGACGCGGTAGTAGCGAAACAGCTCGCCCCGCCCGGCTTCGCGCACCATACGGGCGTAGACATCGGAGTCCTGGCTGATGGGCAGCAGCACGTCGAGTGTGCCCTGGATGGTGATCAGAGGCTTGGCGATGCGCCCGGTCAGGGCGATGCGGTCGACGGCACGGTGCACCGCGGGCGGCCGGGTGGCGTAGTCGTAGTCGGCATCGCAGCCTGGGGTGCCCGAGGCGCAGAAGGGGGTGCCCGCCTCGGTCGCCCCGTCGAAGCCGGGGTCGAGTTCCTCGCGGTAGATGCGCTGCGTCAGGTCCCAGTAGACCTGGTGGTGGTACGGCCACAGGAACTCGGAGCCCGCCGGGTAGCCGGCCTTGTGCATGGCATCGAGGGCGTCTTCGGCGCCGGGTCCGCCGGCGGCGTACACGGGGTAGTCACGCAGGGCGGGTGGCAGGAAGGTGAGCAGGTTGGGGCCGTCGGAGCGCCACAGGGTGCCTTCCCAGTCCACTCCGCCGTCGTACAGCTCGGGGTGGTTCTCCAGCTGCCACCGCACCAGGTAGCCGCCGTTGGACATGCCCGTGGCGATGGTCCGGGCGGGGGGTCGGTGGTAGTGCTGCGTGACGACGGAGCGGGCGGCCCGGGTCAGTTGGGTGAGGCGGGTGTTCCACTCGGCAATGGCATCACCGGGCCTGCGGCCGTCGCGGTGGAAGGCGAGGCCGGTGTTGCCCTTGTCGGTGGCGGCGAAGGCGTAGCCACGCGAGAGCACCCAGTCGGAGATCGCGCGGTCGTTGGCGTACTGCTCGCGGTTGCCCGGTGTCCCGGAGACCACCAGGCCGCCGTTCCAGTGGTCGGGCAGCCTGATGACGAACTGCGCGTCGTGGTTCCAGCCGTGGTTGGTGTTGGTGGTCGAGGAGTCGGGGAAGTAGCCGTCGATCTGGATTCCTGGAACGCCGCTCGGCGTGGGCAGATCCCGGGGGGTGAGACCCGCGAAGTCGGCCGGATCGGTGTGGCCGGAGGCAACCGTTCCGGCTGTGGTCAGCTCATCCAGGCAGTCGGACTGCTGGTATGTCGCGCCCGGTACGCGCACCAGGGCGCGTCCTGCGCAGTGACCGCCAGGTGTCCCCTCCGCGCCGGCGGCCGACGTCGCCGTGGGGACGAGCGAACAGGCGGCCGCGAGGGTCAGTGCTCCGAGAGCGGCACGCCGCCTGGGCCGTCTGCGTGGTGGGGTGGTGGCCGTGCGCGGTGGGAGCATCCGATTCCTCCAAGTCGAGTGGTGGACAGGCCGGAGGCTAGAGGCACGATCGCCGCAGGGAACATGTGTGGGCCCACCATGGCGGCGGCCCGGACAGGAGCGCCGGACACCATGGCGGGCCGTTTCACCTCACCGAAGGCGACGGCTGCGTGGGTGCGATCAGGGGCAGCCGCCGTCGGCGATGGTGTAGTAGCCGGTGGGCGACTCCTTCAGGGTGTGGGTGACGAAGGTGTTGTACAGGCCCATGCTCTGGTTCGAGCCCTTGGCGTAGGTGTAGCCGCCGCTGGTGGTGGCCCGTCCCGCCTGCACGTGGGCGTAGTTGCTGCCCGCATGGCAGGCGGCCGCGCCGCCACTGGTGGTGGCCGTGATCGTCCCCGAGCGGGATCCTGCCGCGCCACTGGCGTCCCGGGCGGCGACCGCATAGGTGTGCGAGGTTCCCGCCAGCAGGCCGGTGTCCGTGTACGACGTGCCGCTCAGCGTCCCGACGGGGTTGCCGTCGCGGTAGACGACGTAGTCCGCCGCACCGCTCACTCCGTTCCAGCTCAGGCTGATGCTGGTGTCCGTGACTGCTGTCGCCGTCAGTCCGGTGGGCGCGGGCAGCGAACCCGTCCCCGGACCGGAGGCGTCGAGACCGAAGAACCTGGCGATCCAGTGGCTTGAGCAGATCGAGTCCAGGAAGTACGGGGCGCCGGTACTGCCGCACTGTTCGGCCCCTGTGCCGGGATCGACCGGGGTGCCGTGATTGATACCGGGGACCCGGTTGACCTCGACGGCGACCGTACCGTCGGAAGTCACGTATTCGTCGTGCTGGGTCGCGTCGGGCCCGATGGCGGAGGTGCGGGTGGGGGTCTGGGACAGCCCGTGCAATGCCGTCCACTGGTCACGCAGTTCGGTGGCGTTGCGCGGTACGACCGTCGTGTCCTGGTCGCCGTACCAGATGGCGGTGCGCGGCCACGGCCCGGTGTACGACGGGTACGCGTCGCGCACCCGCTGGGCCCACTCGGTCGGGCTGAGGTCCACCCCGGGGCTCATGCACGTGTAGGGGCTGTTGTCCTTCGTGCAGTTGTAGGGCAGGCCCGCGACGACCGCGCCGGCGGAGAAGACGTCGGGATAGGTGGCGAGCATGACCGCGGTCATGGCACCGCCTGCGGACAGGCCGGTGACGTAGATCCGCTGAGGATCCGCGCCGTAGGTGGAGACGGCGTGGTCGGCCATCTGCCGGATCGAGAGCGTCTCGCCCTGGCCGCGCTGATTGTCGGTGGTCTGGAACCAGTTGAAGCACTTGTTCAGGTTGTTCGAGGAGGTGGTCTCCGCGAGCACCAGCAGGAACTTGTCACGCTCGGCGAGCTCGGGCAGTCCGGAGTTGTCCGCGTAGACCTGGGCGCTCTGTGTGCACCCGTGCAGCGCGACGACCACGGGCGGGTTCGCCGGCAGCGACGCCGGCCGGTACACGTACATGTTCAACGCGCCCGGATTCGACCCGAAGCCGGTCACGCGCGTGAGCGTGACCGCGGCGTCCGCGGTGGGCGCGGGACCGGCCAGAGCGGCTCCGAGTACGAGCGCGACGACAGCGAGGAGACGAGGCACGAGGCGGTCCCACCGGCGCCGTGGCCGTTTCTGAGATGAGGGGGATGGCATGGGCGGCTCCTTCACTGGATGCGTGCCCGGTGCTCCTGAGGTTGGCAGCGCATCGATGTGCGCCGGCGGCACCGGGCGTGGCGGAACCGTAGGATCTGGTGAGCGTCGGCGACATGGCGCCGGGGACCACAGTCGGATTCGCACCAGTCGGCCACACACGGATTGCGTGGCCGCCGTCCCCTCTGCTAAGAACTGTCCGGCGTAGCGTCTCGTCGCCTTCGGTGGTGGCCGGGCCGCACAGCTTTTGGCCCAGCGTGCGAAGGCGGCAACTGGTTCTGCGCGGCGGCTGCCGTACGGACGCCGTTCGAGGCCACGGTCGAACAGCAGGCTCAGGCGCTGACCGCCACCCGGTCCCAGAGCCAGTAGAGGCTGACGACGACGATGGGCACCGTCAGCGCGGGCAGCACCCACCGGTGGACCGGCGACCGACGCAGCATGAGCAGCAGCGGGAAAGCCACGGCGATGATGCCCAACTGCACCGCCTCGATACCGACGTTGAAGCTGAGCAGCGACAACAGCAGTTCCCCGGACCAGCTTTCGTCGATGCCGAGCGATCCGGCGAAGCCCAGACCGTGGACGAGGCCGAACACGAAGACGGTGGGCAGCCGCCAGCGCGCGTTGTCCTCGCGGTCGCGCAGCAGGAAGCCCGCGACCGCGACGACGGCGATGGACGCGGCGATGAGCGGTTCCACGACCGCCGCGGGCACGTCGACGACGCCGCAAGCGGCCAGTAGGAACGTGACGCTGTGTGCGGCGGTGAAAGTGCTCGCGGTGAGCACGATGTCGCGCAGGCCGCGGGCACCGACGAGCAGCGACAGCAGGAAGAGGATGTGGTCCAGGCCGAACAGCAGGTGTTCGGTGCCCATCAGGAAGAACTCCCAGATCTGGTGCGTCTCCTGGCCGTCCGCCGCGGCGGCGGTCACGGAGGGGTCGGTGGGTGTGAGGATCTGGGAGCCCCGCTGTCCGTCGATGTCGTAGTGCACGATCGTCTTCGTCGTGTGCACGAAGTTCTCGACTCCGGGGAACAGCGCGCTGCTGATGGTGACCGGCCCGTCGCTGCCGGCCGGGCAGGTGTACGCGAGGGTGATCACGGCGTACGGGCGCCGGCCCCGGGTGCGGATGTCCGCGTCCCCCTCGGCGCGGGCGGTGCAGGCAGTGTCGTCGCGGGAGACGGCGAAGTGCCCGGTGACGTACTCGGACACCGCGTCCGCGTTCAGCTTGAGCTGACGCAGCTGCTCGGCGCGGCCCTTCGCGTCGTACGCCTCGGCATACAGCCAGGCCGACTTCATCAGCAGGTCGTACTCGAGGTCGAGGGTGGCCTCGGGGCGGGCCGCGCTGCCGGTGACCTCGACGTAGGCGTTCGAGGTGACGTCGTGCGCGGCGGCGGGGGCCGCCCGGACGAGGCCGGCGCCGAGCACCGCGGCCAAGGCGACGAGGACGGTGAGCAGGGCGCCGCGCAGCCGGCCGGACCGGAACGGGGGAGCGGGCGCGAGGGCGGTGGGACGCATGGCGGGCTCGGTTCTCCTTTCAGCTGATCACGACCGTGACACTGATCGTGATCAGGGAGGGGACGGACGGCAGGGGCCCGCCGCCCCGGACCGGTCGGGTCCGGGGCGGCGGGCGTCGGGCGCCGTCGGCGGTCAGCCGATCAGCCGGTCAGGCCCTGCGACTGGTTGAACCACTCGTAGTACGGCGTGTCCGGGCCCCACGTGCCGGGCCGGCCCTGGGCGTCCTTCGTCACGAAGACGCTCGGCTCGGAGGCGGTGACACCTCCGCCGCCGGAGCGGGCCGTGACGAACCACGCGTGGGTGGAACCGGGCTCGAGGTTCTTCCACGTCACCGAGGCGATCTCACCGGACTTGACCTTGGTCCGCCCGACGACGCCGACCGGGTTGTACAGCGCGACCGAGTCGGTCTCGAAGGTCGTCTTGCGGGTGTTGAGGTCGATCGGCAGCACCATGTTGTCCTCGGTGCCGTTGTACCGGTGGTTGGTGTCGTACTCGGTGGCACCGAACTCGTCGAGCAGCGGCGAGTACGTGTCGACGGTCAGCTCGGACCGGTCCACGTCGAACTGGAGCATCCGGAAGAAGCTCGCGCCGAACTGGAGCTGGTCGTCGGGCTTGTAGCCGCCGATCTCGGTGAGCCCGAGCCGGTCCGCGGACACCGTGTAGAACTGGTAGTCCGCGAGCAGCTCGACCACGTCGTGGCTGATCTCGCCGACCTTCGGCTTCACGTTGGTGCCCACGCCGTGCTCGTGGCCGGCGAGGATCAGGAACACGTTCGGGTTGTCCTGGACCACCGTCTTGTACAGCATCGAGCCGTCGGGTGCGGAGAACGCGGCCCCGCGGCCGTCGGGGTTGCCGCTCGGCGCGAGGTAGTCGTGCGAGAGCAGGATGCCGTTGCGGTCGGGGAAGCGCTTGAAGATCGAGTCGGCCCATTCGGCCTCCTCGCGCGTCACGCCGTAGGACAGGCCGACCACGACGAAGTCCTGGCCGCCGGCGGAGAACAGGTCGTAGTGGTTCTGGTTGTCGCCCGCACGCCAGGGGCCGCCGTAGCCGGCGTGCTTCCAGCCCTGGGACAGCGCCTGGTAACGGTCGGGACCGTAGTACTGGTTGTAGATGGCGTCCGGACCGTTCTCGGTTCCCGACTGGTTGTCGTGGTTGCCCGCGATCACACCGTTCGGGATGCCCACGTCGTCCAGGATCTTCTGCTGCCTGGAGGAGACCTCCAGCTCGCCGACGACCTCCTTCTGCGTGGCCTCGTCGGCGGGCTTGCGGATGTTGTTCTCGATGAGGTCGCCGGTGTGGGCGACGTAGGCGATCTTCCGCTTGTCCTTGTTGGCCGCGATCCAGCGGGAGACGTCCCCGTACGCCTTCTCCCAGACCGCGCGCTCCTCGGCCGTCTCCTGCTCGACCGCGCCCTCGGAGAGGTACTGCGTGTCGGTGTAGTGGACGATCGAGAAGTCGTACGAGTCGGGGTCGGCGAACGAGTTCGCGTCACCGGCGTCGATGTCGTCGGCGAAGGGGTCCTCACCCGTCACCATGACGTGGACCTGCTCATGGTCGACGTAGGTGCTGTCCAGTACGGAGGTCAGCACCGTGTTGCCCTCGGCGGCGCCGCGGGCGCTGTTGACGACGTCCCACTGTTCGGTGTCGTTGTTCCACACCCGCAGCGCGGCGAGGCGCTCGGGGTCGATGACCCCCTCCCAGCGCAGCACCGGCTGGTCGACGTGGCCCTTCACCGGGACGTCGAACCGCTGGAAGGTGACGTCGGAGGAGGAGGGCGCGGCAAGCGTCCTGCCGTCGGCGGGCGAGAGACCCGCGGCCTTGATTTTCGTCTCGCCCTTGACCTTCAGCGTGGTCGGGACGGCGGTGGCCGTGCCCTGGTACACCTGGCCCGGGGTGAGGATCTCGGCCTCGGAGAACGTGGCGGTCACGTCACCGCCGTCGGGCTCGGCGACCTT
This sequence comes from Streptomyces sp. NPDC001315, assembly GCF_042896175.1. Classification (NCBI taxonomy): domain Bacteria; kingdom Bacillati; phylum Actinomycetota; class Actinomycetes; order Kitasatosporales; family Streptomycetaceae; genus Streptomyces; species Streptomyces sp. NPDC001315. The sequence goes on from NZ_JBIAWZ010000009.1 coordinate 153,337, forward strand.
CGCGGACAGCTTGACGTTCCGGTCGGCGTCGGTGGTGCCGGACGCGGGGGTCAGTTGTGCGGGGGTGTCCGGAATGCCGGCGGAGGTGAACTTCACCTCGCGGATGCCGGTGTTGCCCAGGGCGTCGGTGGCGGTCACGGAGAGCGTGTGCGCCCCGGCGGACAGGCCGGGCCCGACCTCGGCTCCGGCCTCGACCGCCTTGCCGTCGAGCTTGATGTCCGGGCCGCTCACCACGCCGGAGAGGTCCTTCATCTGAACGCCGAGAACGACCGACGCGGTGATCTTCTGACCGGACTTGGGGGTGCTGCCGGCGACCTCGGGCGCCGAGTTGTCGGTGGCCAGCACCCGGGTGGCGGTCTTGCCGGACTTCGAGGTCGCGGCCAGCGTGTGCTGCCCGTCCTCGATCTTCGCGGTGTCGAGGTCGGCGCGGACCCCCTTGGCCGGGCCGTCCACGAAGAACTCCAGGTCGACTTCGGTCAGCGGATTGACGTTGTCACCGCAGTTGCCGTCGCCGAAGCTGTAGGAGCCCTTGACCATACGGCCCTCGGCGGTGCCGGCCGCCGGCGTCAGCGTGATCCCGGAGAGCGCGAAGTCGTCCCGGTTGTCGCCACAGGAGGTGGCGTAGGTGCCGGTGACGACGTCGATGGTGTTCCAGCCGGGCACCAGCCACTCGTTGGGGAACGTCAGGTCGACGTGCCGGCTGACGTAGTCGGCGTCCAGCACGGTCTTCTGGCCGTTGACCAGGACGTAGTTCTGGTACCGGGCCTCGGTGGAGTTGCTGCCCACGGCGAAGCCGAGGGTGGCGGTGCCGGAGCCGAGCGTGTCGGTGACCGCGACGGCCGGGGCGTCGATCGTGTAGTGCAGCTCGGCCTCGGCCAGACGGTCGGTGGCGGTGCCGCAGCTGCCGTCGCCCATCGCGTACGAGGCCGCGATGTCCTTGCCGGTGACGGTGGCGCCGTCCAGGGCGAGGCCGAGGTCGGCGATGTCGAAGTCGTCGCGGTTGTTGCCGCAGCTCTCCTTGTACGGGCCGGCGACGACCTTGATGGTGTTGTCACCGGGCACCAGGTACCGCGCGGGTATCGCGATCGCGACTCGCTGACTGACCCAGGTGCCGCCCAGGTCGATCCGCTTGCCGTTGACCAGCAGGTGGCTGTCGTACTTGTCGTCGAGCGAGTTGGTGCCGACATCGAAGGAGAACGTGGCCGCGCCGTTGCCCAACTGGGGCACCGAGACCGGCTTGTCGCCGTCCACGGTCAGCGAGGCCACCTCGCCCTCGGCGCCCGCAGGGAAGTCGGCGAACACGGACTGTCCGCCCTTCACCAGCGTGCCGTCCTTGGGCAGCAGCCGAGGTGCTCCTGCCGGGGCGTTGTTGACGGTCACCTTGTTGGTGACCGTCTTGCGCGAGGTGGTGGTCGCGGTGATGGTGTGCTCGCCGTTGGAGAGCTTCGTGGTGTCCACGTCGCTCTGCAGGCCGGTGGTGCCCTGCGGATCGCCGAGGACGAAGAAGCTCAGCGACGCCTCCGTCAGCAGGGTGCTGTTGGACCCGCAGTTGCCGTCGCCGAAGGAGTACGTGTACTCGTTCTCCTCGCCGTCCGCGACCTCGCCGAGCAGAGTCAGCTCGATGTCGGACAGCACGAAGTCGTCGTGGTTGGTTCCGCACGAGGTCTCGACGGTGCCCGCGAAGAACTGGATCTTGTTCTCGCCCTTGACGAGGTGTTCGTTCGGGATATCGATGGTGCCCCGCTCGTTGACGAGGTCTCCGATGTTCGCCCTGTACTCGCCGTTGACGAGCACGTAGTTCTGGTAACGAGCCTCCGTCGAGTTCGGGCCGACGTCGAAGCTGAGCCGGGACACCCCGACCGTCTTCTCGGCGTCGATCGTCTGCCCGTCGACCGCGACCGTGGTCACGGAATCGCCGGCCAGGGTAGGTGTGGCCGCGACCTTCCGGGTGCCCTCGAGATACGCCCCGTCGCCGGGGGTGAGAGTGGGCAGGGTCGTCGCGTTCTCGCTGGACGAGTCCTTCTTGTCCGTGGCGTGCTGGTCCGTGCCGGTGTCGGCGTACGCCACCGTGATGTTTCCGCCCACCAGGACGAGTGCCGTCAGGGCGGCACCCACGAGCCGCCGTCCGCCGGATCCACCAACCAGCCGTCTTCGCCGCCGTGTTGACCGCATCAGCAGCCGTCCTTCCTGATCGCTCGAGAATGGAGGGCACACCGCGACCGAATCGGGCATGCACATGGTGAATCCTCGGCAGCGCAGGTGAACGCCAATGATTCAGCTGTGAACGATCAGTGGAAGGATCTTCCGACAGGAGACCGCGGGGTCGCACCGCGCAGGTACGGCGGCCGCCGCGCTCGGCGACGTGGCGGTGACGACGCCGCGGCAGGTCACAGTCGTGGGCCGAGACGGCCGGTTCGACGGTGCGACGGTTCGGCAGGGCTCAGGAACAGTTCCTGAGGAATTCGATGAGCGCCGCGTTCACCTCGGCCGGGCGTTCCTGCTGTGTCCAGTGGCCGCAGCCTGCCAACTTGAGGGGCTTGCGCCGCAGGTTGGGCATTCGGTCGGGGAGGCTCTCGATGAATTCGGGCGTGCCGGGGAAGGCGGGGACGGGGTCGCGGTCGCCGTAGATGTAGAGGGCGGGCGAGGTGACGAGGGCGCCGTGCCACGGTGCGGTCAGTTCCCAGTTGCGGTCGAGGTTGCGGTACCAGTTGAGAGCGCCGGTGAAGCCCTTGGAGAAGCTCTCGGTCAGCGCGTCGAGATCGTCCTCGGTGAACCACCGCGGCAGTACCTCAGGGTCCGGCATGGCCGCGAGCCAGCCCCGCTCCGGGTCGACCAGCGGCTGTTTGGCTCCGCCGGGAACGTCACCGGAAGCCGAGTAGAAGAACTTCCGCAACGCGGTGCGCGTGTCCTTCGCGAACTCTGCGTCGGCGACACCAGGACGGTTGAAGTAGTTCCAGTAGAAGCGCCCGCCGAACTTCTTGTCCATGGCGGTCAACGGAGGCTCCGTGCCCCGGAAGGGGGGTGGCACGCTCAGGCCGGCCACCCCGAGGACCAAGTCCGGCCGAAGAAGCGCTGTGTGCCAGGCGACCGGCGCGCCCCAGTCGTGCCCGACGACGTACGCCTTCTCCTCGCCGAGGGCCTGGATCAGCCCGACGACGTCGCCGACCAGATGCAGGATGCTGTACGCCGCCACGTCGTCGGGATGGTCGCTGCGCCCGTAGCCACGCTGGTCGGGGGCGACCACCCGGAAGCCCGCGTCGGCCAGAGGGCCGAACTGGTGGCGCCAGGAGCGCCATGACTCGGGGAAGCCGTGCAGGAGCACCACCAGAGGGCCTTGGCCTTCCTCGGCGATGTGCAGCCGGACCCCGTTCACGTCGACCATCCGATGCGCAACCATGAGCATGAGCGTACGCGCCGTGATCTTCGGGGCGGTGGATCCGGCCTGTCGGGAGCCCACATGTCTTGCCGCTGACCGGGGCGGTGTCCACCCGTATCGGCTGCACTCCCTTCAGGAGGGAGAGCAAGTCAACGCGCTAGGGGATGGCGAGTTCCCGGCCACGATAGAAGCCTTCCCGCTCCTCTATGACGTACGGCGCCATGCCGGCACGCCGCTGCGTTTCCGGCTCGGAGGCCCGCCAGGAGTCGCACGCCTCCTTGGAGTCCCAGAACGACACCCCGGTGATCTCCTGTCCGTCCTCCGACCAGTACGCGAAGGCGCGGTGCATACCCTGCGGGTGGGCGGTCGGCCGCCACGCCTTTTCGAAGTCCTCCAGGTTTCCCGGCCGAATGCGGCGGGTCGTCACCCAGACGAAGTGCTCCTCCATCGCAGCCTCCTCCGTTACGCCGGTTCGGCTCTCGCGCCACTTGACCACCGTAGGTCCGGAGCGCCGCTCGCGCCTGCGTAGCGATCGCGGTGCCGGAGGCGATCCCCAGGGAGTTTCGGGTCGTGTAGGCCTGATGGCAGTGTCATCCGGGAGTTTCCGGTCGTGATTGCTGGCGGCGGACCATGGAAGGCGAAAGACTGGTGTCGCAGGGGCGACCTGTCGGCGGTGATGGCCATGAAGGGTTCGATCCGGCTCGGGACTGTCCGCGGGCTGACGGTGCGGGCGCACTGGAGTGTGCCGCTGATCATGCTGCTCCTCGCCTATGGCTTGGCCGACCGGACGCTGCCCGGGTACGCACCGGGGCAGGCGCCGGTGGTGTACGCGATCGCCGGAGTCGTCGACGCTGCGCTGTTGCTGGTCAGCTTGGTGGTGCATGAGTTGGCCCATGCGCTGATGGCGCGCAGGGCCGGGATATCCGTGCGGGACGTGACACTGTGGGCGCTCGGTGGAATGACCCGGATGGACCGGCCCACGACGGCACGGGCCGCGTTCACGGTCGCCGCCAGCGGGCCGCTCGCCAGCCTGCTCCTCGGCGGCATCGGCCTGGGTGCGGCAGTCGCGGTGGAGACGACGCCGGGGTGGAGGATTCCCGTTGTCGTCCTGGGCTGGCTCGGCGGCACGAACCTGCTGCTCGGCGTCTTCAACCTGCTGCCCGCAGCGCCCCTGGACGGAGGCCGACTGCTCCAGGCTCTGCTGTGGTGGCGCACGGGGGACCGTGAGCGCGCCCAGCGGGCGGCAGGGCGCAGCGGACAGTTCGTCGGCATGGCGCTGGCCGCCGTGGGGTGGCTGGCGTTCTTCAGGGGGATGACGAGCGGATTGTGGCTGATGGCCATCGGTGTGTTCGTAGCGGGCGCCGCCGCGGCCGAACGGCGGTGGGCCGAGCTCGTCACGGCCCTGCGAGGCGTACGGGTGGGGCAGACGATGACGACCCCGGTGGTCACCGGTCCCGACTGGCTGACGGTTGACCGCTTCCTTTCCGAGGTGGCCGTCCCGGCGGGGCAATCGGTGCTGCCGCTGTTGGACTTCGGTGGCCGTCCCAGCGGTGTCGTACAGCTGCGCCGGCTGGCCGCCATACCGTCCGAGCGGCAGAAGTCGCTGCGTCTCCGGGACATCGCGACACCGCTGTCGCAGTGCACGCTCGCCGCACCGGAGGAGCTGCTGAACTCCGTCCTGGAGCGCCTTGCCACCGGCGGCGGACTGCCGATCCTGGTCATGGACGACGGCCGACTCTGCGGCATCGTCACCGCGCACGACATCGACCGGTCTCGCCGCTCTCGACCTCCGCCGGTTCTCCCGCAGTCCTCCGAGCCACCGCTCCAGGCACCCGGCGGCCTTGGCCGCCATGGCCTGCACCTCGGCCGACGGCAGTCCCATCACCGACGGGACGCCGGCGGACAGGAGCACCCGGTGTGAGCGGCTGCCGACTGTAGGGCTCCGCCCCGCCGGCCTCGGACGGCGGGGCGGCTTTCGCCACCCACACCTGCCACCCACCCCCGCGCCCCGACCATCGCACCCCTGACCTGTGTATTCGTACGGTCGGACCATGACACCGTCCTCGAGCCGGAGCACGTCAGCCACACCTACGGCCGCGGGCCGCACACCGCGCGCCCTGCGCGATCTCGACGCCCGGCTGCGTCTCCCGGGAACTCGCGGTTCGTCCCGACCGCCGGTTCCCAGGCGCCGTCACGCACAGCCCCGCGCGGTGGTGCTGGTCTCCCGTATCCACGCCCCACCCCGCCGGCCGTCGGCTACGCGCACCCCCGTCCGCCCGAGTCGAGGACCTCGACGCGACCGAGTGAGCCTCTGCGCCCCTCTGTGTGGCAGACATCGCGGGGCGCACGAGACGGGACATGATGGAGGTACAGATGCCTTCTGCGAGGAGGAGTACGGCATGGCCGGGTCGGGCTCTGGCGGTACCGAGGGTGTGGCGGGCGGCAAGTCGCGGTTCGACGACATCTACGACCGGCCGGACCCACGCGCGTACTTCACGCGACTGGCCCCGCTGGAGTACGAGATCCCCCACCACGCCCAGCCGGTGTTCCGGCAGACGGCCGCCGCACGGGCAGCGATCGACGACGGCCGGCCCGGCCGGCCAGTGGTGCTGGACGTGTGCTGTTCGTACGGCATCAACGCCGCACTGCTCAATCACGACGTGACGCTCGCCGAGCTGTACGACCGGTACACGTCCGATACGGCACGACGTATGTCGACGTCGGAGCTGGCCGCGTGGGACAAGGAGTTCTACGCCGAGCGGCGGCGGCCGGACGCGCTGCCGGTGTACGGCCTGGACATCGCGGCACCGGCCATGTACTACGCCCAGCAGGCCGGTCTGCTGGATGGCGCCTTCACCGACGACCTGGAGCAGGCACCGCCCGGCCCTTGGCTGAGAAGCGCACTGCCGGACATCGGACTGATCACCGTGACGGGCGGCGGCAGCTACGTCACCGAGCGGACGTTCGCCGCGCTGCTGGACGGAGCCCGGCGCCCCGTGTGGGTGAGCGCATTCGTGCTGCGGACCGTGTCGTACGAGCCGGTCGTACGGACACTGGCCGGGTACGGCCTGCGTACCACGGTGGACCCGTCCCGCACCTATCGGCAGCGGCGTTTCACGGACGAGCGGGAACAGCGGTTCGCGATCGAAGCGGTGCGGGAACTCGGCGGTGACCCGTCCGGGCAGGAGGAGGCCGGTCGCTTCTACAGCGTGCTCTACGACTCCCGCCCAGGCTCGGCGCCATAGCCCATCTGCCCGAGCCGGAGTCCTCACAACCCGGTGTCACGGTGCACGACGAGTGCAGCGGGTCCGTCACGGCCCCGCACACGCCGCCGCTCGCTCCGCTGCCCCAAAACCGCACGGCTTGCGCCCCGGCCCACGTCGTTCAACCAGCAGGCGGACCTCCCTCGCGAACCCGGGCATGGTCGCCGGGGGTGACAAGGGGGTGGTCACCGGGGGTGCCGTGCCGAAGGGGAGCCGACCCGCGCTGTTCGGCCGTCGTGCGACCTCAACGTGCGCAGCCGACGTCGAGCACTTCGATCACGTCCCCGTCGACCGTGTAGACGAGCCAGCACCATTCGCCGAACGCTGCAGCCAGGTTCGGGGCCTGGGTCTCTTTGTCCTTGGTGACCGCGTCGATGAGCGTGATGATCTCCTCGTGCGTCTCGTCCGGCACGTCGAAGAGCACGTTGGCGGCCCGTTGGATCAGTTCGATTCGCATAGCAAGCGCCCCCGCAGACGGGCAATAACAGCGCAACTGGCGAAGCGGCCCACACCGCCCGACTCGATGACCGAAGAGCGTCCCTCACGACCACCATAAATCCACCCTCTGTCCTACGCCGAGACCTCGGTGTGCGAGGGCTTCGGTACGGTCTGGATGCCTGTGGGTCGCCGGACCGGGGCCGTCGAGCATGGTCCTGACACCCTTCTCCAGGCCCGAGGGCACCGCCTCATGTCCGGTTTCTACCGACCGGACTGTCGAGGCAGAGGCAGAGGCCCCTGGACAGCGCCGTTTCACTCGAACGGTCCAATGTCAGTGGTGCACCCGGCAGGACACCGCCGCGGCGCACGGCGCTTCTGGCACGCCGAAGCCCGCGTCGCCGGTGCACCGGTGATTACGTCTTGTCGGGATGCCTGCGCTTTCGGGCAGCGGCCATCCGGGTGACGATGGCCGCACGGCGGCGGCGAGCGGCGCATCCCACCGAAGTGACGCCGACCTGATGCGCGCCCGGCCTCCCGCCCCGCGTGCCCCTGCTCCGCACCACGTGGTCTCCGCGACACACGGCAAGCCATACAGGGAGGCGACCATGGTCCTGGCCCTGCTTGTTCCGGTACTGATGCTCGTGCTGTTGATCGGGATGGACATATTCGAGGAGCGCCTCTTCGGCGCAAAGCCCTCGCCCGCGCCCCCACTGCCGAACCCTGAGACCACCGAAGACACAACCCCGGCAATCCCGGAGCAGCCACCACGCCGCCCGGAGGGACAGTGAGTCGAGGAGAGGGGCGTCGTGCGGCTGTAGGCGGACGATGTGGCCGCGTGCGAACGCTGGAAAACGACGTTCTTGAAGCCGCCTCCGCCTTCCGGGGTCGGGGACTGCCAGGTGCTGGGTCGAGCAGCGGGCGGAAGGAGGCGCATGAGGCCGGTGTGGCCCGAGTGGGGATGGGCGGTGGATGGTGACCGTGTTCGCGGCGACGCCCAGGCATATGATCGTCGGAATACCTGCAGGTCGGAGGCGCCGATGGAATGTGCCCCGCCTGACGAGGATGCCCTCGCGGCCCATGGGAGTCGGCTTCGAGGGGACATGGGACACATGCAAGGGGGGAGGGGCTATGGGAACCCATACCCGTCGACCTGGAGAGTACGTCAGGCCTGCCGGTCGCATAATGCTTGACGACGAGTGTCAGGCGTCCGGAGAGTTCTACGCCTCAGGGGCGTACTACCACCAGGAATCGCTGAGCAGCTTCCGTGCGGGCCAAAAGGTCGAGGCCGAACTCGTGCCCGAGCCCCACAACCCGGCGGACGCGCGAGCGGTCGCCCTTGACGTGGAAGGGCAGCGGGCCGCCTACCTGCCCGCGACCTCGGCGAAGATATGGCATGACGTCGTACGGGCGTGGAATGCCGCCGGCTTCGCGGTGTACATCAGCGCCGAGATAAACCGTTGGGAGGGAGACGACGAGGGGGGCCGCTTCGGACTCACCGTGCCCAAGTGGGAGTGGGAAACCCTGCTGGATTTGGCGGAGGCGGCCGGACTGCGGGCCGCCTGGGAAGCGGCCATGGCCGATCTGACCGAGGAGCAGCGGCTTCTGCTGCGCGAGGACGGGGGTTACAGCCCCGACGGGTCCGTCCTGGAGGCGATGCGGAAGATGCGCTCGAAGCATCCCATGTTCAGGTGGGGGGCGACGAGTGACGGAGACCTGAGCGACCGGATGCCGTTCTGGTACGGCTACTTCGTTCGCGAGCAGATGGGGGAGGAGCGGGAACGCGTCCGGTTCGCCCGTTCCGTCAAATCGGACTTGCTGTGGGAGTTCAAGGCTGAGATCAAGAGGAGACGGGAGCGAGAGCGCGAGCAGGCGCGCCTCCAGCGTCAGGAACAGGACGAACGGGCGCTGCGGTTGCAGCGCGAGGGTCGGCGGGTATCCGACATCGCCGCCGAGGTCGGCCTGACCCCCAAGCAGGTCGAGAATGCCCTGTCCCGCGCTCGTAAAGCCGCCGGAATCACAGCTCGGCCGAACGGGGACCTTCAGAGCGACCGCCGCCGTGACGCGGCAGAGGCTGTCGGTCTCAAGAGGTCCGGAATGGCAAGGGCGCAGATCGCCAAAGCTATGGGTCGGTCCGCCGACACCGTCGACGAACTGCTGAAGGACGGACTGTTCTACGAGGCTCCCGAAGGCCATCCGGAGCGGCTCGAGTTGGCGCGACGGTGTGTCGGGCTTCGGGCTACGGGGCTGAGGAAGGCAGAGGTCGTGGAGAAGCTGGGGGTCAGTCGTAAGCAGGCGTTGAGAGCCTTCCGGGACGCCTCTTTTCTTGAAACCGAGAGGTGCGAAGAGCGCCTCGGTTCCGCCGTGTGACCCACGGCAGGGCGTGCCACGGCCGGTCACCGGGCGACGGCGCGAGCGGTACTGCACCGCCGCCCAAGGCGCGTTGTCCGGCTCGGACAACAAGGGGCATCTCGGCGCGGTCCACATCGGGGTGCCGTCCTCGGTCGGCACGACTGGGCAGGCAAGGCGTACGACCTGCTGCGGGGCACGGACCACCTCGGCCTGTGGGCCGACGTCGAGCCGGGCGAGGTCGAGCTGTTCGTGGCGCCGAGCCGACGCGCACCGGGGCGGGCCTTCCGCTCCGCCGACGACTTCACCGCTGAGTGCGCGCGCCGCGGGGTGCGGCTCGAGACGGCGGGCCTGGCCGAGCCGGTGTTCGGCGCGGGCGCGCAGGCCCTGACTCGCCGCCGCCTCTCGACGCCGACGGCCGGTTACGACGGCTGCTGATCAGCCTCAGCCCTTTCGGCGGCCCCGATGCCGGCGATCACCGCGTCGAGGCCACGCTTGATGCGGTCCACGTCCCAGCCGCGCTCGGTGCGCTGAAAGTCGAACAGCCCCGGCGTGTACGCCATGAGGAGCAGGTCCGCGACGTAGGCGGCGTCCACGCTGGGGGCGAGCTCCGCGACCATGCCGACGATCTGCTCGTGGTGCCGGCGAAACGGGGCGCTGCGATAGCGCCCGGCCGGCGAGCTCGCCTCTGCCAAGAGCAGCAACTCCCGGTTGTCATCGGCGAGTTCGGCCATGCCGTGCAGAAAGGCGCGCAGTCGGTCGTGTGCCGACGGGGCCCCGTCCTCGCAGTGCCGCGTGAACGCCTCTTGGAAGCGGGTCTCGTTGTCCTCGATCAACGCGTAGACGAGCCCCGCCCGGTTGTGAAAGCGCCGATAGACCGTACCGACCCCGACTCCCGCCTCCTTGGCCACCGCGTCCAGGGACAGATCGCCGAAGCCGTCCGCCGTGAGCAGGCGCCGAGCGGCGTCGAGGATGCGGAGGCGATTGCGGGCGGCGTCGGCGCGCTCGGTGGGGGCGGTCATGGGGAACAGCGTAGCGGACGTAGCGGAGACTTCTCCGGTTACCCCTTGAAATCGGAGGTCCCTCCGCTTAGTGTTGCGGCAAGTCAACCGGAGAGCGCTCGGGTTGATGGTCGGAGCTCAGCAAGCCTCACCGCAGGGAGATCACGCCATGACCGCCAACGCCACCGTCACCTCCACCCCCCTCCTCAACGGCCAGTTGATCGGCATCACGTACCACGCGATCGCCGCCGTGCGGGATCGGCTCCTCGCCGCCTCGGACCTGTCCTTCCACCAGTCCGTGGCGCTCAAGGCCGTCTCCGACGGGCTCGACCGCGCCGGGGCCGTCGACCGTATGACGGCGACGCTCAAGATCGGTGAGTCGGAGGCACACACCTTGCTCGACGAACTCGCCGATACCGGGCTGCTCGACGGCACCCGACCGTCCCTCACCGACAAGGGCGACCGACTCCAGCGAGGGTTCACGGACGCCGTGGCCGAGCTGGCCGAGCGGCTGTACGGCGGTCTTCCCGCGGCCGAGCGCGAGATCGCGGCCCGAGCGCTCGCTCATGTCACCGCCAGGGCGAACGCCGAACTCGCCGGCCGGTAGGCGATGTGTGCGAGCCTTGGCCCGGAAGTCCGGCAAGCCGAAAGTCTCAGGCGGGCCTTGGCCCGGTTCGTCGAAGGTCGGCACCGCACCCGACCCTTTCGGACGGCACGCCCTGCCCGGCCCCTTGTCATCGCGTCCGGCTCGCACCAGCCGGCCCCGTCCCTGATCCGGTGCACGCATCACGACGCACTTCGCCGCCGGACGCACACGTCCGGCGTCACGCTCCGAACGGGTGCCTATCCCGGGAGTTCCGTGCGCTCCCACCACTCGTAGACGGGCAACCGGCCTGCTGAGGTCTCCTGCTGACGTGTGGTGGCCCTGAAGTGCTCGTACCCTCCACGGAACGGGACCTTGATGTCGGACCCGGGCGCGGGAACCGAAACGATCCGCTCAGGAAGATCGCCGGGGCCGCCCTCGAGGACTGCTTTCGTCGCGTCGGTCATGACCAGATCTTCTCCGCAGGTCGGACCAGTTCCTCCACGACGCGCCGAGGTGCCCACCGGCCGCTCGCGAATCACGGCTGCACGAGCCGGCAACCCCCGTTGTAGACATCAAGCCCTACATGGACGAGTTCGGGCCGGAGGGCCCCACCGCCCAGCCGGACTGGGCGACCGACATCATGCAGCGCCACTACTGACGACCTGGCGGCGGACACCTGGCGGCGGTTCTTCGCGGCGGACTCCGGCAGGACACCCGGAGGCGCTCGTCAGTTGTCCCGCCGCGCAGCACGACGCTCTGATCCTGCCCTGCGGCTGATGAAGTTCAGTACCTCCGGCAGGGCGGTGACCGCCTTGTGCCGTAGTGGTCGGCGCTGCCGTCAGGCGGGCTGTTCCTGGCTCTGGTCGGCCGCCGCGGTCGGCTTCGGTGTTTCGGGTGCCGTGTAGAAGACGGATGCGCCCTGCTTGGCGCGGTGGGCCTGGTTCTTGGCCACGAGCCCTTCGAGCGTGGTACGCACGACGGTCGCCTTGATGGTGCGCTCGGGGTGCTGCTGTCCCAGGGCGGTGGCGATTTCGGCTGCGGAGCGCGGTTCGCTCTGTCCGTTCAGGTGCTCGCGGACGATGTCGACGAGCGTGGGCCGAGCGGGCTGTGCGGCCGGAGTTCCGGCTTCGCTCCTCTTGACCGTCGGCTTCCCGCTGGGAGCACCGGACTTCTTGGCCCGTGCCTTGTTGACCGCGCCCGCCTTGGCCGTGGCCTTCTTGCGGGGAGCGGGCACTGCGGTAGCGGGTTCGGCCGCAGGCTCGGCGGGCGCCGGTGTGACACCGAGGGCCTGCTGGATGTTCACCAGAACCGCGTGATCCTCCTGCAGCGCAGACAACTGCTCCGCCAGTGCGGCGATTTCACCTCCGATTCGATCCTGCTCCTTGAGATTGCGCTCGAGGTCACCTGCCACCTGAGCGGCGTACTGCGATGTCAACCCGGTGGTACCGGCAGTGCTTTCGGACATGATGCTCACAACCCTTCGTGTGCCGGCAGGCCGTGAGAAGCAGGCCCGCAGGCGTAAGCGGAACGAAATACGTGTGCCGTCTGATCTGATGCGGCAGGGCAGCAACAAATACTGCAGCACAGCCTTGTCATAGCGAGAGTACGGAAGGCGGCTGTGTGTTGTTCGCATTCACCATGGCTGAGGTGGGCCGTCAACCGGCGTTTGGTGACAGCACTGGCTTCGGCTGCGGATCATCGACATCAGCAGCGCGTGGGTCTCCGCGTCGGCCGCCACCACAAGCCCGCGGCCTGCTTGTCCGATCGGGGCGCCGTCGATCGCGGTGACCACACAGCCGGCAGCCCGGCACACAGCGATACCGGCCGCGAAATGCACGCTTTCCGAGAGGTCACCGCCATCGGTGACGTACGCGGCCCGCTTGCCGGCCGCGACCCACGCCAACGCCAGCGTCGTGGACACGACCCGCGGCCGGAACCGCTCGACGAAGTCGGGGTGGGCCGGCAGGTCCACGGCCCGGAACCCGGGCGCACTCGGGAACGGCGGATCCAGGTTGACGTCCACCAGTCGGGTGGCAGGCGTGGGCACCAACGGGGCGTCGAGCCCGTCATGCCGCACCCAGGCGGTCTTGCCGTCGGTGAAGAAAACCTCGCCGCTGAACGGGTCGGCCACCGCCGCCGGCCCATTGCGCAGCGCCACATTGACGGCCACCAGCATGCTGCCGACGGCGTAGTTCAGCGTGCCGCACAACGGATCCACCAACCACCGGCGCACAGCGTCCGCGGCACCTTGCTGTCCGCCTTCCTCGCCGAGCACCGCGTCATCGGGCCGAGCAGCACGGATGACGCCAAGGATCCTCTTCTCAGCCTCCACATCGGCAGCCGTGGCAAAATCTCCGGAGCCCTTGTCGATGCGGGTGAGCCGCTGACCGTACCTGGCGCGTACCACGTCCGCACCGGCGCATGCCCCAGCTATCGCAACCTCGGTATCGTCGGAACTCGCGTATGAGTTGGTCACGCCGCGCAGAATATCGAGGCTTACGGCCTCACCGGCGATTGATGGTCTCTGCTGCAGCCTTGAGGCCGGAGGGTTAGGGTCGTGGCTGATCGTTGTCGCTGAGGAGGGGGATCCGAGGATGAGCGGGATAGTTACGGCGGTCAGCAGCAACGGCGAGTACTCGTTCACCAAGCCGAACCGGGACAGCATCACGTTGCTCGCCGGGCTCGGTGTGGAGGGTGACGTACATGCCGGGGTGACGGTCAAGCACCGCTCGCGGGTAGCGCAGGACCCCACCCAGCCGAACCTGCGCCAGGTCCACCTCATCCATGAAGAGCTCTTCGCGGAGGTCGGTGCAGAGGGATTCGAGGTGGTGCCCGGTGACCTTGGCGAGAACATCACCACCCGCGGTATTGATCTGCTCGGGCTGCCGGTCGGCACGCTGCTGCGGATCGGGGACGATGCGGTGCTGGAAGTGACGGGCCTGCGCAATCCCTGCCTGCAGATCGACAACTTCCAAGACGGGCTGCTGAAGCAGGTTGTCGGCCGAGACGAAGCCGGGAACATCGTGCGCAAGGCCGGAATCATGACCATCGTGAAGGAGGGCGGTGCGGTGCTTCCGGGCGACACGATCAAGGCGCAGCTTCCCAAGGGGCCGCACCGGCCTCTGGAGCGGGTCTGACGCCCCCCCGTTGGGCAATTCTGGCCCCCGCACGTGCAGGGGCTTGGGCCTTCTTCGGTCCCGCGGATCAGCTTGGTTCCAAGTGGCAGGGCGCGCGGTTCCGCGTTGCCCGGCAGGCCGCCGGCGGCATGACAGTCGCCAAGATCGCCGATGACTGGAGCGTGAGCGTCGAGCGGGTCGAGCAGATTCCTCCGCGACCTGTGGCGGGCACGCTTCACGAACGCCGGATACCCGCGCCACCGGCCCGGCGGCTCCAGGCCGGCATCGTGGCCCGGCCCGCCTCGACGAGCTGGCGACTACCCGTCGGCAGCCCCGTGAGGCATGCCCTCCTGCGCACCCGGCGCGCCATCCCCAATGGGCCAGGCACAGGTTGTCTCACATTCCGGGCGTACCGCCGCCGGTGAGGCCCGGGGCCAGCGCCGGGACCCAGAAGACGGCGACGGCCAGGGCGATCGAGGCGATCCCCACGGCACGGGCCACCAGGCGACCGGCCGGAGCGAGCTTCTCAGCGGTGATCACGGCGGCCAGGATCACCATGGCCCACAGGTTCATCACACCGAACGCCGCAAGCAGCACCATCAGTGACCAGCAGCAGCCCAGGCAGAAGGCCCCGTGGTGGGCTCCGGCACGCAGATCGCGCGAGTGCCTCGGGTATGAGGCGTAGCGCAGCATCAGCCCGAGCGGCGAGCGGCATCTCGCGAGGCAGCGGTCTTTGAGGGGCGTGAGCTGGTAGAGGCCGCTGACCGCGAACACGGCCGCGGCTACTGCGGTCCCCGCCGCGGCGGGCAGGCTCGCCGCCCGGCCCAGGCCGGCGGCCAGGGCGTACGCCGGCAGCCCGGCCGCAGCCCAGACGAGCAGGTAGGCAACAGTGAAGACGACCATGCGCGGCGCCCGGTGCACGGTGATGGTGCGTGCGTACAGCGCGGCGACGGGCGCCGTGGCGGGCAGCATCATCGCGGCCATCATCAGCGTCCACACGGCCAGGAAAGCAGGTGGTCCCAGGCCCATGGTGCCGGGCATCGCCTGCATGCCACCCCAGCGCGTCACCACCCAGACCCAGGCGGCGGCCGCCGCGACCAGCAACAGCCCGGCAGGGCCCGCCCTGCGGCGGACGGTGACCGGCCCACCGGTCATGCGGACCACGTGAAGGGCGCCGAGTGTCCGTTGCCACCGGTGAAGTCCCAGGACCGGCCGTACACACCGGCGCCCGTCGCGCGGGTGGACCGGGCGATCGTCAGCGTGCTGTTCGCCGGGTGGAACATGCCGGTCAGGCCCATCACCGGACCGTTCTCGCCGAACTGCGGGGCAACCTGGTCCTTGATCTCGATGTCGATGGCGTCACCCACCCGCGCGGCATGACGGCGGCCGTCGTCACGGTAGTCGATGGGGACGCGTTCCACGCCGAGGACCTCGCCGATGAGCGGAGTGAGCGCCGCCATCGGCCCGCCGACCTGGCCGGAGAAGACCTTGCCCAGCGCTTCCGCCTGGCCGTCGTCGGCCGAAGCGTCGACGTACAACGCCACCTGCCAGCCGCCGTCGGCCATCACCTGGGGTGCGTCGATGAAGACGGCCACGCTGCGGTCGGAGACATCCACGCCGTCCACGTTCCCGCGGTCCACGTGGAATGCGAAGGTCACCTGGCAACGCTCATGGTCGGCCGGTGCGGTGAGGCCCGAGGTGGTGCAGGGGCACACCACGTCGCAGTTGCAGCTCTCCAGGTACGTGCCGTTCAGATTCCAGGGCATGGCTCTTCCTCCCTGTTGCGCTTCCCCCTCGCCGAAGGAAATGCATCGGGAGGTTCGTCCCGTCCCGGTGCCGCTCCTCTCCACGCTATTCCCGACGATCCCGCCGCGCAGATCCGCACTGATCAGGCCGCTGCCCGTGCGCGGTGACGCTGATCGTCGACTCCCAGCCGGTCAAGGCCGCCCCCGCTGTCGGCACGGCCGGCCGCGCTTACGACGCGGGCATGAAAGTCAATGGCCCTGTGCTCAGGCCCCGTGCACCGGGCTCCCCTGCCATACCCGGCCCGGAATCAGCGAGTTGACGTGGACGTGGACCGACCTTCTGCGGGAAGCGACGCTCCATCCATTTACATGACTGTCATGCACCTGTAGCTTCCGCTGCAAGAAGTTTCAGGAACTTGCCGGTGGTTTTTGCAGCACAAGGGGAGGCCATGAGACCCGCACCCACGAGCCGTGGAAGACGGAAACCGCCACGCCGACTGCGACGCCTGCTCGCGGTGTGCGTGGCGGCGGCCGGACTGTCAGGACTGCTGACGGGCGTGCCGGACTCCGACCCCGTCGCGCTGAAGACCGCGGCCGACACGACGAACACGGCCACCGTCTTCTACTACACGAAGACCAAGAACTGGCCTTCCACCTACCTTCACTACGCCCCCGACGGCGGCTCATGGACCACGGTTCCGGGGGTGGCGATGGACGCCGCGTGCACGGACTGGGTGAAGAAGACCGTCGACCTCGGTACGGCCACCGGACTCCAGGCCACCTTCAACAACGGCTCCGGCACGTGGGACAACAACGCCGGCAGCAACTACGCGCTCGGCACGGGAACGATCACTGTCAAGGACGGCGTCATCGCCCACAGCGACCCGTGCGCCGACACGGGTACGGGCAGCGGAAACCAGGCCACCGTCTACTACTCGACCGCAACCACCGGCTGGACCACGGCCAACATCCACTACGCGCCCGCCGGAGGTTCCTGGACCACGGTCCCGGGCGTCGGCATGGAAGCCGCCTGCACGGGCTGGTGGAAGAAAACCCTCGACATCGGCACGGCCACCTCCCTGCGAGCGGCGTTCAACAACGGCAATGGCGTCTGGGACAACAACAACAGCGCCGACTACACGATCCCGACCGGCACCGTGACGGTCCAGGACAGGACCGTCACCAAGGACGCCGCCGACCCGTGCGTCGCCGAGGAGCCGGACACCGAAGCCCCCAGCGCGCCCACCCAGGTCACGGCGACGGCCACCGACACGTCCGTGGTGGTGACCTGGGACGCGGCGACCGACAACAAGGGCGTGGTCAAGTACCAGGTCACCCGCACCGGCGGCACCAAGGGCACGGTCGTCAGCGACGTCGGCTCCACGGTCTTCTCGGACACCGGACTCGAGGAGAAGACCGCCTACACGTACACGGTGAAGGCGGTCGACGCGGCCGGCAACACCTCCCCGGCCTCAGCCGCGGTCACCGCCACCACGGGTGAGCAGGCGCCCGAGCCGGCATCCGGGACCCCGCTCGGCACCGATCCGCGCAAGGATCCCATCTACTTCGTCCTCACGGCGCGGTTCTACGACGGAGACAGCTCGAACAACAGAGGCGGCAGCCAGGACGTGAAGTCCGGCAACGCCGCCAACAACGACCCCATGTTCCGAGGGGACTTCAAGGGCCTGGTCGACAAGCTCGACTACATCAAGGCCCTCGGCTTCTCGGCCGTCTGGATCACCCCCGTGGTCCTCAACCGCTCGGACTACGACTACCACGGCTATCACGGCTACGACTTCTACAAGGTCGACCCGCGCCTGGAGTCCGCGGGTGCCTCCTACCAGGATCTCATCAACGCCGCCCACGCCAAGGGCATGAAGATCTACCAGGACGTGGTGTACAACCACAGCTCCCGCTGGGGCGCCAAGGGCCTGTTCACGCCGACCGTGTACGGCGTCCGCGACAGCCAGTGGAGCTGGTACTACGACGAGAAGGACGAGGGTTTCGAGTACGACGGCCTGACCGTCGAACCGAAGTCCGGGAAGTCGTACTACAACGGCGACCTGTGGTCCACCGCCGAACCGGCCGGAAACACCTGCCTCAACTGGGGCAAGCCCACCGGCGGCAAGAGCGCGGAGGGCTACACGATCTACAACTGCCAGTGGCCCAGCCCCACTTCCGGAATGTTCCCGAAGGCGTACTACCACCAGTGCTGGATCGGCAACTGGGAGGGAGAGGATTCGCGCTCCTGCTGGCTGCACGAGGACCTGGCCGACTTCGACACCGAGTCGACACCGGTACAGAACTACCTGATCGGCGCGTACGACAAGTACATCGACATGGGGGTGGACGGCTTCCGTATCGACACGGCCGTCCACGTCCCGCGGGTCACCTGGAACCGGCGATTCCTGCCCGCCATCCAGGAACGGGTCACGCAGAAGTTCGGCGCGGACGCAGCCCAGAACTTCCTCGTCTTCGGCGAGGTGGGCGCCTTCGTCAACGACAAGTGGAACCGTGGCTCGGTGAACCACTCGGCGCAGTTCTACACCTGGAAGGAACGCAAGGAATACAGCGCCGACGACGAGGCGGCGGCCCTGGAGCAGTACAACTACGAGGAACAACTGGGCACCGGCAACCAGCCGACCTCCACCAACGCCTTCCTCGACGGCAACACCTACCACACGCCGGACCACAGCCAGTTCTCCGGCATGAACATCATCGACATGCGCATGCACATGAACTTCGGTGACGCGCAGAACGCCTACAACAACGGCAAGGACTCCGACGACAGCGTCAACGACGCCACCTACAACGTCGTCTACGTCGACAGCCACGACTACGGACCGAACAAGTCGAGCACCCGCTACAGCGGCGGCACCGACGCCTGGGCCGAGAACATGTCCCTGATGTGGACCTTCCGCGGTATACCGACCCTCTACTACGGCTCGGAGATCGAGTTCCAGAAGGGCAAACAGATCGACTGCGGCCCGACCTGCCCGCTGGCCTCCACCGGACGTGCCTACTACGGCGACCACCTGACCGGAACCGTCACCGTCTCGGACTTCGGCAAGGTCGACTCCGCGAGCGGCGAGGTCGCCACCACCCTCTCCCAGCCACTGGTCAAGCACCTCCAGCGGCTCAACCAGATACGCCGGGCAGTCCCGGCCCTCCAGATGGGCCAGTACTCCACCGACGGCATCAGCGGCGGCATGGCCTTCAAACGGCGCTACACCAGCGGCAGTACGGACAGCTTCGCACTCGTCACCGTCACCGGCAGCGCCACGTACACCGGCATCCCCAACGGCACTTACCGGGACGCCGTCACCGGCGACGTCAAGACCGTCACCAACGGCTCTCTGTCCGTGGCGGCCCCCGGAAAGGGCAACCTGCGCCTGTACGTACTGAACGGCCCAGGCAAAATCGGAAGCGACGGCCCCTATCTGAAGTAACTCCGTGGTGTGCCCCGGGTCTTGAGGACCTGGGGCAACCGCCTCTGCGCCGGGCCGAGCTGCGTGGCGCAGGGCACCGGACCGGGGACACGCCCGGGCAGTGGCCAGGCCGAGGTGGACTGTCACCAGATCTGTCTGTTCCCGTACAGTCCGTCGGGTCGGCGCTCCGTTGCGGCCGAGCTCAGCGGTTGACCAGGAGAGGAAACATGGACACCGAAGCCACTCCCGGCTCCCTTCCGCGCGTTCCCGGAGCGGGACGGCCGGTGCCCGAAGCCGAGCCTGCACTCGTGCAGCGGTGGCGCTCGAGCGGAGGCGAACTGGTCGAGCTGCTGTCCCAGGTGCGCCAGCGGTTCGGCGGCATCGCCGCGTTCCGCCTCGGGCCGGCCCCCACCGTTCTCGTCACCGACCCGCAGGCGGTCCAGCACGTACTCGCCCGGCACCCGGAGCGGTACGTCAAGCGCTCCCACCGCGCCCGGCTGCTGATCGGCGACGGCGTCCTCGCCGCCACCGGTGAGGCGTGGAAACGGCAACGTCGCTTGTTGCAGTCCCAGTTCACAGGTACCGGGATGCGCCGCTACGAACAGCGGATCACCGAGGCTGCCCGGACCACTGCCGTGCGCTGGGCCGAGTACGCCAGTACCGGGCAGACCCTTGATGTCGGGCGGGAGATGCGCCGCTTCGCCCTGGACGCCATCTGGCGCTCTCTCACCGGGCACCCCCTAGATGACGGGACCGAGCGCGAACTGGCCGCCGTGGCAACCGTGGCGGAAGCCCTGCCGACCCTGCCCGCCGATGTCGCCGACGCCCACGACGCCGTTGCCGCCGATCTCGCCCGGATCGACGCGGTCGCCCAGCACGCCATCGAGGCCGCCCGTAGCGGGGCGGCCGGACCCGACGGCCCGGGCCTGCTGCATGTCCTGACCGACGCCGCCACCGAGCGCCCCGAGTACACCGACCGGCTGATCCGCGACGAACTGGTCACCTTGCTCGCGGCCGGGCACGAGACCACCGCCACCACCCTGACCTGGCTCTACCTGCTCCTCGACCGCTACCCCGCCGCCCGCGAACAAGCTCTTGCCGCCGGCGGCGAAGGGTCAACGCAACGCCGCCAGGCCATCCAGGCCCTGGTCCACGAGACACTCCGGCTCTACCCATCCGCCTGGATCCTGCCCCGCCACGCCACCGAGGCGGACACCCTCGCCGGCTACGCCGTCGAGGCGGGCACCGACATCCTGATCTGCCCGTTCCTCACGCACCGCGACCCCGAACTGTGGCCGGACCCAGAGCACTTCGCCCCGCGGCGCTTCATCACCCAGGACGGCCGGCCCACCCACCCGGGCGCCTACCTCCCCTTCGGTATCGGTCCCCGCGCCTGCCTCGGTCTGCAATTCGCGCTTCGCGAATCGACCGTCCTGCTTGAACACCTGCTGCCCGCCCACACCCTGGCCTTCTCCTCCACCCCCACGAACGCGGTGTACGGCATCACCGTCCGCCCCGACGGCCCCACCCCCGCAACCCTGGAGCCGCCACTCACCTGAGGCACGGCGGCCCGAACTCGTCCGGACGGCCACGCCGGGCCAGTGTGTGCCGAACGCGCTGATCGGGCGTGGAACCCGATCAGCGCGTCGCGGACGACAGGGGTATCAGCTCAGGTGCCGGGTGAAGAACCGCAGCGAGCTGTCCAGTTCGAACGCCGGGACCTCCCCGCGGTCGCCGGGGTTGGCGTGCAGCGTCTTCTCCGCCGACGCGAAGGCGTCGAACAGCGCCAGACTCGCCGCCCGCGGCACCCGCTCGTCGTCCCACTGCACCAGGAACTCCACCGGTACGGTGATCCGCGCGGCGGCCTCGGCCGAGGTCTCCGCCCCGTTCAGGCCCAGCATCGCCGCGCGGACGCGGGGCTCGGCGGCGACGAACGGAACGCCGAGCCCACAGCCCAACGACAGCCCCCAGTAGCCCACCGGGCCGGCGCCGACGTGGTCGAGTTCCTGGACCGCGTCCACGACCGCCCGCCATTCCGGGACGCTCTGGCCGACGGCGAGGGTGTGGACTTCGGCAAGCACCGGAGCCACGTCGCCACCGGTATGCATGCGGTTCCGCATCTCGCCGACGAGCCGGTTGTGTTCCTCGGTTCGCGGCCGGTCGCCATGGGCGGGCGCGTCGACGGCCGCCACCGCGAAGCCGCACTCGGCCGCGAAGCGGCGGGCCCGAGCCATGCTGCCGGGGGCCTTCTTGTGCTGGCCGCCGCCGTGTCCCAGCAGGATCAGCGGGCGGGTACCGGCGGTGCCGTCCGGCGTCCACAGCACGCCGGGGATGATGAGCCCGGAAGGGCATGGACCCGCCCCGGTCAGTCCAGCAGCCCCAGTTCCAACGCGGAGCGGATGGCCATCCACACCTCCGTGAAGGCCCCGGTGGACGAGAGGTCGCGGCCTGTGAGCGCGCTGAAGCGGCGCAGCCGGTAGGTGAGGGTGTTGGGGTGGATGTGCAGGGCCGCAGCCGCGTCGTCCGTGCGCCGGTCGCGTTCCATCCAGGTGCGCACCGACAGCAGCAGCTGCGCGTCGTGGGCGGTGTCGTAGCGCAGCACTTCACCCAGGACCTGCTCGACCAACGCGTCCAGGGCCGCGGGGTCGTCGGGCAGCCAGCGGCCGGCCGGGTCGTTGCCGTAACGGACCAGTGGGCGGCCGGACGCGGCGGCTTGGGAGACCGCCCACCGGGCCTCGCGCTGGGCGATGCGCAGGGACGCGCCGCAGGGGAGAGGCCGGCTGGCTCCGGCGGCGACGCCGGGCAGAGCAGCGACTGTGTCGGCCAGGCGGGGCGGCCCGAGCAGGTAGCGGTCCTCACCGCGGTTGAGGAGCAGGAACGGCTCGTCGTCCAGGGTGCGCAGCAGCGCCTGCTCGGTCACGCCCCGGACCACGGTCAGCTCGGTCGCGCCCTCGAGGGAGTGGCGCAGCAGCCGGCGCTCGGCGGCCTCCTGGTCCAGGGTTCCCTGGAGCATCTCGGCGAGGATCTCGGTGCCCTCACGGCGCAGCGTCTCGCGCTCGGTGCGGATCACGGCGAGCTGCAGCGCGGCAACCGTCGCGATGTGCTGGACGACCGCCAGCCCGGCCGGGCGCGCGCCGTCCCGTTCCAGCGCGATCAGGAAGCCGGCGGCGCCGCCCGGCGAGGGCACCGGCAGGACGAACCCGCCGGGGATGGTCGGCGGGGCGTCCGCGGACTGGGGAACCAGCGACGGCTCGGGGACGGGCACCCCTGGCAGCAGGGGCCGGCCCTGGGTGGTGCACAGCCGGACGTCGTACCCGGACAGGTTCTCCAGACGGCGGAAGAGCGTCGCGGTGTCCAGGTTCTCCGCCGCCAGCCAGCGCAGCGCCCCGAACACCTGGAGCTGTGCCCCGAGCCGGTGCCTGGAGTCCTCCTGGACCGCCGCCGCGACCTCCTGCGCGACCACGATGAACGGCACGGCCAGCGGCACCTCCAGAACGGGCATGCCCCGCTCCTCCGCCGTGTCGAAGAACGCCCTCCGCAGCGGAGGCATGTGCAGTTGCACGGACACCGCCAGGGCGGCCACCCCGGCGTCGTCCAGTCGCTCCAGGTAGGCACGCTGCCCCGCGGCCGAGCGCGGCAGGGCAAGCCCCGTGGTCATGATGATCTCGGCCCCCAGCAGCCACGGGGTGGGGTCCTCCAGCTCGCTGGCGTGTGCCCAGGACACCGAGCGGTCCAGGCCGGCTCCCCCCGCCAGCAGCCGCAGCTGAAGTGCCGGATACGACAGCACCTCCCGGACACTCACCCCGCGCTTTTTGTTCCCGTCCACAAAGCCAGCCTAACTGTCTGTGCCTGCCACAATTGTCCGTCAGCGCGGCACACGCGGAGACTCAGCCGTGCCGGGCGGTCCCGGCGTATGTGAGAAGGGAAGGCATCAGGCAATGACCGAAGCCCGAGGTTCCGTCGATCCCCGTGGACCTGTCGACTCCTCCCGGGTGCCGCGCTTCGCGGGACCCGCGACGTTCGCCCGGCTGCCGCGCCTGGACGAGGTGGCCCGAGCCGACGTGGCGGTGGTCGGTGTCCCGTTCGACGCCGGAGTCTCCTACCGGCCCGGAGCCCGCTTCGGCGCCACCGCGGTCCGTGAGGCCAGCAGGCTGCTGCGCCCCTACAACCCGGCGCTGGACGTCTCCCCGTTCGCCACCCAGCAGGTCGCCGACGCCGGCGACATCGCCTGCAATCCCTTCAACATCAACGAGGCCATCGAGACCATCCAGGACGCCGCGGCCGCCCTCCAGGCCGACGGCACCCGGCTGGTCACCATCGGCGGTGACCACACCATCGCCCTGCCGCTGCTGCGCACCGTCGCCGCACAGCACGGCCCCGTCGCGCTGCTCCACTTCGACGCGCACCTGGACACCTGGGACACGTACTTCGGCGCCGAGTACACGCACGGCACTCCGTTCCGCCGTGCCGTGGAGGAAGGTATCCTCGACACCTCCGCCCTCTCGCACGTCGGCACCCGCGGCCCGCTGTACGGCAAGCAGGACCTGACTGACGACGAGAAGCTGGGCTTCGGCATCGTCACCTCGGCCGACGTGTACCGGCGCGGCGCCGACGAAGTCGCCGACCAGCTGCGCCAGCGCATCGGAGACCGTCCGCTGTACATCTCCATCGACATCGACTGCCTCGACCCGGCCCACGCCCCGGGCACGGGCACGCCGGAGGCGGGCGGCCTGACCTCACGGGAGCTCCTGGAGATCCTGCGCGGACTGGCCGGGAGCCGTCTGGTCGGCGCCGACGTCGTGGAGGTCGCACCCGCCTATGACCACGCCGAGATCACCGCGGTCGCGGCCTCGCACGTCGCCTACGACCTGATCAGCCTGCTCGCTCTCAAGGAGGACAGATGAGTGACTCCCCCGCTCTGACCGAGGTCGAGCAGTACGGTGTCGAACGTATCCCCGACGCGGACCGCTCCGCGACCCCCCTCGACCTGTTCCGGGTCGCGTTCGGCGGTGCCAACACCTTCGCCACCTGCGTGCTCGGCGCCTTCCCGATCCTGTTCGGGCTGTCCTTCTGGCAGGGCCTGGCGGCGACCGTGCTCGGCCTGGTGGCGGGCGCGCTGATCCTCGCACCGCTCGCGGTGTTCGGTCCGCGCAACGGCACCAACAACGCGGTCTCGTCCTCGGCGCACCTGGGTGTGCACGGGCGCATCGTCGGCTCCTTCCTGTCGCTGCTCACCGCCATCGCGTTCTTCTCGATCTCGGTGTGGTCCTCCGGCGACGCGCTCGTCGGCGGCGCACACCGGCTGATGGGCGTACCGCAGAACGACGGCGTGTTCGCGATCGCGTACGGAATCTTCGCGCTGCTGGTGCTGACGGTGTGCGTGTACGGCTTCCGGTTCATGCTCTTCGTGAACAAGATCGCGGTGATCGCGGCCTCCCTGCTGTTCGTCCTCGGCTTCTTCGCCTTCGTCGGGGACTTCGACCCCGGCTACCAGGGAGCGTTCCACTCGACGTCCACGGCGGGGTTCTGGCCCGCGTTCATCGGCTCGGCGCTGATCGTGCTGTCCAACCCGGTGTCCTTCGGTGCCTTCCTCGGCGACTGGGCGCGCTACATCCCCGCTGCCACCCCGCACCGCAAGGTCATCACGGCGGCGTTCGCCTCCCAGATCGCCACCATCCTGCCGTTCTTCTTCGGCCTGGCCACCGCCTCGATCATCGCGGAGAAGGCAGCGAAGTACATGGACCCGAGCGCCCCGAACTACGTCGGCGGCCTGCTGGCCATCGCGCCCGGCTGGTACTTCCTGCCCGTGTGTCTGCTCGCGCTCATCGGCGGCATGTCCACCGGCACCACCTCGCTCTACGGCACCGGCCTGGACTTCTCCAGCGTGTTCACCCGGTTCAGCCGGGTGCAGGCGACGCTGTTCGTCGGTGTGCTGTCGATCGGGTTCATCTTCGTCGGCCGCTTCGCCGCCAACCTGTCCCAGTCCATCTCCACCTTCGCGACGCTGATCATCACCTGCACCGCCCCCTGGATGGTGATCATGATGCTCGGCTTCGTGACCCGTCGCGGCTGGTACGACCCGGACTCGCTCCAGGTGTTCAACCGGCGCCACCGCGGTGGCCGCTACTGGTTCAACCACGGCTGGAACTGGCGCGGCATGGGCGCCTGGCTGACCTCGGCGCTCCTCGCCCTGACGTTCGTCAACCTGCCGGGCCAGTTCGTGGGCCCGCTCGGCGACCTGGCCGGCGGTGTCGACCTCTCGCTGCCGGTCGGCCTGGGCGTCGCCGCGATCCTCTACATGGCGCTGCTGTGGATCTTCCCCGAGCCGCGTGAGGTCTACGGGCCCGAGGGCCCGCGCCTGGTCCGCTCCTCGGACACGCCCGTTTTGCCGATCACCACGGAGACCGGAGCGCCCGTGGTCGCCATGGCCGAAGGGGTGTGACGGCGCCGTGCGCCTCGTCGACCTCTCCGTGGAGATCGCCACCGGGATGCCGGTCTACCCCGGCGACCCTGCGGTGGCCGTCAGCCCGGCGCTGAACGTCGCCGCCGACGGTGTGAACGTCCTGCACCTGGACATGGGCTCGCAGTCCGGCACCCATGTCGACGCACCGTTCCACATCGACGACGCACTGCCGACCCTGGACCAGCTGCCCCTGGAGCGCTTCGTGGGCGAGGCCGTCGTCGTGGATGCCCGCGACGCGCGGCCCCGCTCATCGCTCGGACCGTCCCTGTTCGAAGGTTTCGAAGGCCGTCTACGGCCCGGGGTGATCGTGCTCGTGGCCACCGGCTGGTCGCGGCACTGGGGCACGGACGACTATCTCGCGCACCCGTATCTGACACGGGAGGCGGCCGAGCTCCTCGTCGCCGCCGGAGTCCGCACCGTGGGCATCGACGCGCTGAGCGTCGACCCGACCCCCGGCGACGACTTTCCCGCCCACCAGGTCCTGTGCGGCGCCCACGCCGTCATCGCCGAGAACCTCACCGGTCTCGCCCCGCTGCTCGAAGCGCAGGCGGCGGGGGAGCCCATCGAGGTCTCCCTGCTGCCGCTGCGGCTGCCCGCCGCCGACGGGGCCCCGGTGCGGGCCGTCGCCCGCATCGGCTGACCCCCCTGAATCCCCTGAACTCGCTGAACCCACCACGCAAGGAGCACCCCCGATGAACGACGAGGTTCTGAAGGCCGCAGACGCCCTGGTGTCCGCGTTCGGCGAAGGCCGCCTCGACGACTACTTCGCGGCGTTCGCGCCCGACGCGACGTTCGTCTTCCACACCACGCCCGAGCGCCTCACCTCCACCGCGGACTACCGCGCCCTGTGGGACCGCTGGGTCGCCGAGGACGACTTCCGCGTCCTCGCCTGCACGTCCACCGGCCAACTGGTGCAATCCCTCGGTGACACCGCCGTGTTCAGCCACCAGGTCGAGACCACGGTCAGCACCACCGCCGGCCAGGAGACCCTCCACGAGCGCGAGACGATCGTGTTCCAGCGCCAGGACTCCGGTCGCTGGCTCGCCGTGCACGAACACCTCTCGGCAGCGGCGGAGGCCTGACCCCGCGTGGCGCGAGGCCACGAATCCCCGGACGACCACGGAAAACGGATATGCCATCGGCGCGAAGCGCGGCGGGGCAGGGACGATGAGGACAGAGCGATGAGCGAGCTGCGTACGCTGCGCAACTACATCAACGGCGAGTACGTCGACGCGGCCGACGGGCGCCGCCTGGATGTGACCGACCCCGTCACGGGCGAGGTCTACGCGCACTCGCCCCTCTCGGGCGCAGCCGACGTGGACGCAGCGATGGACGCCGCGGCAGCGGCCTTCCCAGTCTGGCGCGACGCCACGCCCTCCACCAGGCAGAGGCTGCTGCTGAAGATCGCGGACGCCGTGGAGGCCCGGGCCGACGAGATCGCCGAGGCGGAGTGCCGCAACACCGGTAAGCCGCGCGCCCTGACCCTCACCGAGGAGATCGCCCCGATCGTCGACCAGATCCGGTTCTTCGCCGGTGCCGCGCGTCTGCTGGAGGGACGGTCGGCGGGCGAGTACATGGAGGGCATGACGTCGATCATCCGGCGCGAGCCGATCGGCGTGTGCGCGCAGGTCGCACCGTGGAACTACCCGCTGATGATGGGCGTATGGAAGTTCGCCCCGGCGATCGCCGCGGGCAACACGGTCGTCCTCAAGCCGTCCGACACCACCCCGGCGTCCACCGTCCTGCTCGCCGGGATCATCGGCGACATTCTGAAGGAGATGGACCTTCCGGCGGGCATCTTCAACGTGGTGTGCGGCGACCGCGAGACCGGCCGGCTCATGGTCGAGCACAAGACCCCCGCCATGGCCGCCATCACCGGATCGGTCCGCGCGGGCATGCAGGTCGCCGAGTCCGCGGCGAAGGACGTCAAGCGCGTCCACCTCGAACTGGGCGGGAAGGCCCCCGCGGTGGTCTTCGAGGACGCCGACATCGCCGCGGCCGTCGAAGGCATCTCCATCGGCGGATTCTTCAACGCCGGGCAGGACTGCACCGCGGCGACCCGCGTCCTGGTCCACGAGTCGATCCACGACGAGTTCGTCAAGGCCCTCGCCAAGGCCGCCGCCAACACGAAGACCGGCGGCAGCATCGACGACGAGGACGTGCTCTACGGGCCCCTCAACAACGCGAACCAGCTCGCGCAGGTCTCCGGCTTCATCGACCGCCTGCCCGGCCATGCCACGGTCGAGTCCGGCGGTCACCGGGTCGGCGAGCGCGGCTACTTCTACGCCCCGACGGTCGTCTCCGGCCTGCGGCAGGACGACGAGATCATCCAGAACGAGGTCTTCGGCCCGGTCATCACGGTCCAGTCCTTCAGCGACGAGGCGCAGGCCGTCACGTACGCGAACGGCGTCGAGTACGCGCTCGCCTCGTCCGTGTGGACGAAGGACCACGCGCGGGCGATGCGGATGTCCAAGGCGCTGGACTTCGGCTGCGTATGGATCAACACGCACATGACCCTTGTCGCCGAGATGCCGCACGGCGGCTACAAGAAGTCCGGCTACGGCAAGGACCTCTCCGCGTACGGCTTCGAGGACTACACCCGCATCAAGCACGTCATGACCGCCCTCTGATCCACAGCGTCCGCGACTGCAGTGGCCCTGGTGGTCGGCAGATTCGAGGGGGCGTGGCAGTGAGTTGATCCGCCGCGGGGCGGTTCATGCAGATGCTCGGCCGGGGTTTCCCAGTCGAGCATTTTGCGTGGGCGGCTGTGAGCTCGGCAGCGACTCTTTGCGCCGCTGTGCTCGTCGACGGCGACGGCCACGGACCACCGTGAGCGCATGGACGTCTCGCCCCGGTCAGCTTCTCGTCGCCCATCGGATCCGGGCGGCGGGGCGCCACGCGTGAGGGCGTCGGTACCGTGGGCCCCAGAGCGTGCCGGTCCCGTGGCGGGACCGGCACCGGCCGGTCAGCCGAGCGTGAACCAGGTGCTGCGGGACTTCTGCCACTCGGGGTGCTCGAGGTCCTTCGCCTCGGTTCCGTCGCCGTACAGGTCGGCGGCACCGTCGTCGGTGATCAGTTGCACGCGGGCGCCGGACTGGCCGAGGTCGGGGACCGACACGATCGATTCCCAGGCGCCGGCGTCCGTGGTCGGCAGGTCCAGGACCTTCACCGGCTGGTTTGCGGCGGCGCCGTCCCAGGAGTACAGCGCGTAGGGGTCGGCGTTGTCGTCGGCTGCCCAGGAACCGGCCAGGATCAGGAACTGTCCCAGGGAGTTACGGCGGATGTCGCGCACCGACAGGCCGCCGAGGTCCCACTGGATCGGTGTGCCGAACGTGGCGTGGGCGCCGGTGGCGACCTGGTTCATGTTGGTCACCGGCACGACGAGCGCCTTGCCGCCGCTCTGCGGCGGCACCAGCGGGGCGCGGAAGCCGAGGTAGGCGGTGGTGCTGTCGCCGGCGAACTCCAGGCCCTCGACGTTGAATCCGTCGATCGCCTTGGGGATCGAGCCGGCCTCCGTGCCGGCCGCGAAGCCGAAGCGGTCGCCGTTGTCCTCGTCCCACTCCACGAGGTCGTCGCGCAGGGTGTGGCCGGCGGTGCCGAAGGTGAGCGCGGTGGAGGCGCCGGAGCCGGTCAGCTTGGTCGTGAAGACGGTGTTGCGGTCCGCCTTGTACTCGCCGTCCTTGTTGTTGCCGAGGGAGCCGGTCCAGTAGACGGTGTCGCCCACGAGGGTGCCCCCTTCGATGTCCACCTCCTTGTCGGCGCCGAGCGCGCCGTCGAGGTCCCAGGTCTTCACGGGAGCCCCGGAGACGCTGCCGTCGTACAGCCGCAAGGTGTTGTCCTCGTCGTTGGCGACGAGGAGGTAGCCGCCGCCCACGGAGACCGCGGCCGAGGCGTCGCTGGCGCCGGTCAGGTAGCGGGCGTCGGCGGAGTTCTGCACGGCGGGCGACGCGGCGTAGTGCAGCGTGGTGGTCGCGGTCTTGCCGCCCAGGCCGGTGACCTTCAACGTGAGGTCGGTGTAGCCCTGGCCCCGGGCGGTCACTGCCACCGTGCGGGTGCCCGCGGTCCCGGTGACCGTGACGTCGGTGGCCGCGGCCACGGAGGACTTGCTGGTCTTCGACGCGGCCACGGTGAGGGCGGAGGCGTCGGCGCCGCTCTGGGCGACGGTCACCATGACGGTCGGGTCGGCGGTCGCCCCTACGGCGCCGGAGAGGTAGGACGTGGACAGCTTGATCGTCGGCGTGCCGTAGCTCGCGGCGTGCACAGGCGCAGCGGTTGCTGCGGACGACAGCAGCACGGTGGCGGCGGCGAGTGCCACCCTGCGGACGGACAGTGGGGAGGCAGGGGGTATGGAGTGCACGGTCGGTTCCTTTCGGCGACACGGCTCGGTGCATCCGGCCACAGTCGGCCTGGACGCCGTCGAGCAGATTTCAACGTGCCGCCCAACGGTGGACCGCGGTCACGGGTCCGGCAGGCGAACAGCGGCCGACAGATGATCTTCGGGGTCCACAGCAAGTGACGACCGCGACCGACCGGGCAACCGATCGGAACATACGGCTCATCCCGCACAACAAGGTCCCGCCCAGAAGGCCATTTCACCAGCCATTTTACTGCTGGAGGGCATGACGAGCACCCCGTCGGGGACTTGGAGTAGACCATGTGCGGCTGCCCAAACCCGCGGCGCGGCAGGTGAGGAACACGCAACGTGCGCAAGTCGAGCGCGCGGGGCGCGGCTGCCAGGGGCGTCGGCTTTTTGAGACGGAGACCGGGCGCTCGCACCCCCGTGAGTTGTGACACGCCGGTCGGCGGCGGGCCAAAACCTGGGCCCGTAACGGGTGGTAGCCCGGTGTGTGGGTGCCGGGTGTGCACCGCCACCGTGCTCCCCCGGGCAATCGATCAGCTTCGGAGAAGCCCGCAGTTGGCGCAGATTTATAGCATGAGTTGGTCCCGAGGAAGCCTTGGAAGAAAGGGAACTTGCATGAAGAACGAGCAGACGTCCACCAAGAGCACCACCGCGTCCGACAAGAAGTACGACGGATTCACGGACGAGGAGCGGAGCGCGATGAAGGAGCGCGCCAACGAGCTGAAGGCGTCCGCGCGCCGCGGCTCGCGCGCGGCCAAGGTGGACGGGGACAGCGAGGTGCGTGCGAAGATCGCCGAGATGCCGGAAGCGGACCGCGTTCTCGCCGAGCGCATCCATGCCATCGTCAAGTCCAGCGCGCCGGCCCTCTCACCGAAGCTCTGGTACGGCATGCCCGCCTATGCCAGGGACGGCAAGGTCGTCTGCTTCTTCCAGAGCGCGCAGAAGTTCAAGACGAGATACGCCACGCTCGGCTTCAGCGACCAGGCGAAGCTCGACGACGGCACCATGTGGCCGGCCGCCTATGCCCTGACCGACTTGAGTGCCGACGACGAGGCGCGGATCGGCGCACTCATCGAGCGGGCGGTGGGCTAGGGCGGCGGTCCGGTCGGGGGCTGGCCCAAGCGCGGGTGACGGCGAGAACACGTGAAGCACGCGATGTGACGACATCACGCCGCTGCGGCCGGGACCCGTGGTCTCAGCCGGCCACGGACGTCGTGAACCGCCTCAACCCGCTTGCCCAGGAGATCGAGTGCAGCGCGGTCTTCGATGACATGGTCGAGCGGGCCGTGGACCTCAACGCGGACTGCCCCGCCCCTTCAGGAATGACAATTCCTCCCGGACGAATGGCCGCGATACCGATGGCCTCGGTCACCTCGGCTGCCTCGATGAGTTCTTGGAGGATGCGCTCGCACAGCACCCTGACCCCCTCACCCCGAGGATCGGACCACCGGACGGCAACCGCACACGGCCACGCCGCGCCCGAAAAGCCCGGAAACCCCAGGCACACACAGAGTTCTAAAGATGCTTGGGATTCCTGGCCAGTTCCTACGCCTGCAGCAGCCGCAGTCCGATGCGTAAGCTCACCGGCAATGCTGCTGGCACGGGGATGGTCCCGTCGGCTCAGTCCTTGTAGTCGGGGGCGATGCGTTCGACCAGCCGGAGCAGTGCTGACCAGGCAAGGGCGTTTGCCTTGTCGTCCTGGAGGTCGGAGCTCTCGTCCTCGCCGGCCAGTTGGCGTGCGGAGAGTTCGCAGATGTCGGGGTGGGGAGTGACGAGCTTGGTTCCGGTGGCCATGGCTGCGGTCTGTATCTCACACGCCTTGTCCAGGTAATACATGCGCAGGAAGGCTTGGGCGGGGGTTTCGCCGACGGTCAGCAGGCCGTGGTTGCGTAGAACCAGGGCCGGGTGGTCGCCCAGGTCGGTGACGAGTCGGTGCTGTTCGGCGAGATTGAGTGCGACGCCTTCGTAGTCGTGGTAGCCCAGCCTGCCGTAGAACTCCATGGAGATCTGGTTGAGCGGGAGCAGACCGTCTTCCTGGGCTGCTACGGCGCAGCCGGCCTTGGTGTGGGTGTGCAGGACGCAGTGGGCGTCGGAACGGGCGGCGTGGATGGCGCTGTGGATGACGAAGCCGGCGGGGTTTACGGGGTAGGGGGTCTCTTCGACGGGGTGGCCGGCCAGGTCGATCTTGACGAGGTTCGATGCGGTGATCTCCTCGAACAACAGGCCGTAAGGGTTGATCAGGAAGTGGTGTTCTGGTCCGGGGAGCCGTACGGAGATGTGCGTGAAGATCAGGTCAGTCATCCGGAAGTGCGCCACCAGGCGGTATACCGCTGCAAGTTCACGCCGTAGCCGCAGTTCCTCGGCGGCCGTGGCGGCCTGGTCGGTGTGGCGCGTCGGGGCAGTCACTGGAGGGCTCCTTCGGTGGTGGGAGTGAAGATGAAGGTGAGCAGGCGCCCAGCTCGACACCAGGCGACGACGTTCTCAGACGGACGCTTTACGTGGGCGCACCGCGAGTCGTCGGAGAGGAACGCGCCGTGCGGGGGAAGCAGTAGGCGAGTCATAGGTGTACTTGGCTCCGACGCGGGTGTGGACAGTCACTGAGGCCGACTGGTGCGGCATCACACGGCAGCGGGCTCGGGGTTGGCGATCGGCTCGCCGGCCAGGCGGCGGTGCCACACGTCTACGACCGCTTCCTCGGTGGGCTTGGTCGCGAGGCTGACGGTCACGTAGGCGACGAGGCCGGCGAGCAGGCCGTAGTAGATCGGCTCGTTGGCGAGGAGACCGTCGGTCACCATGAAGATGATCACTGTGGCGCCGCCTGCGATCATCGAGGCCATGGCACCGGGCAGGTTTCCGCGCCTCCAGATCAGGCCCCCGAGGATGGGCACGAGCAGGCCGCCGACGAGCAGGTTGTAGGCGACGGTGAGTGCCTCGATGACGTCGTCGAGCAGACAGGCGATGACCATGGCGGTCACGCCGAGGATGGCGATGGCCAGGCGATGAGAACCGACCTCGTCGTGCTCCCGCGAGCCGACGGCGGTCTGGGGGGTGCGGTGGCCGCGGTGGCGCAGCCGGGCCCAGATGTCGTTGGTGGCCACCGTGGCGGAGGCGATCAGGGCTCCGCTGGCGGTGGACATCATCGCGGAGAGGGCGGCGGCCAGGACCAGGCCCTTGATGCCGGTGGGCAGGGCGTGCTTGACGATGGTGGCGAACGCCTGGTCGGCGCTGGCCAGGCTGGGGTAGAGCGCCTTGGTGGCCATTCCGATGAAGGCTCCGGCCAGGGCGTAGACGAGACAGTAGACGCCGGCGACGGTGCCGCCCCAAGCGGCGATCTTGTCGGTTCGGGCGGTGAAGACCCGCTGCCAGATGTCCTGCCCGATGAGCATGCCGAAGGTGTAGATCAGCACGAAAGTGAAGATCGTCTGCCCGCCGATGGAGGTGGGGGAGAAGTAGTCGTGCGGCAGTCGGTCGGCCATGCCGGCGAAGCCGCCGGCTTTGACCACCGCGATGGGCAGCAGCAGGACGAGCACACCGATGCTCTTGACCACGAACTGCACCATGTCGGTGAGCGTGATGGACCACATTCCGCCGAGCGCCGAGTAGCCCACGACAATCGTGCCGCCGATGACCACGGCGACCCAGCGCGGTACGTCGAACAGGACGTCGAAGACGCTGGCGTAGGCGATCGTGGAGGTCACGGCCAGCATGAGGGTATAGATCCACATGACGACGCCGGAGATGACGCTGGCAGCGTCGCCATAGCGCAGGGAGAGCATCTCGGCGACGGTGTAGACGCGCAGCCGGGCGATCCGGGCGGAGAAGAAGATGCTCAGGGCCAGCAGCCCGAGCCCGATGGCGAAGACCATGGCGGCGCCGGAGATGCCGTAGGTGTAGCCCAGGCGTACGCCGCCGATGGTGGAGGCGCCGCCGAGGACGACGGCGGCCATGGTGCCGGTGTACATGAGCGGGCCGAGTCGTCTTCCGGCGACCAGCAAGTCGCTCTTGGAGGCGGCGCGTTTCTTGCCCCACCAGCCGACGCCGACGATGCCGAGCAGGTATCCGGCCATGACGAGGTAGTCGACGGTCACAGGGTCCTCCGATTCGCTGCGGCCGGCGCGTGATGCGCGAAGCCGCCAAGGGGCTGCTGAGCGGGACGACAGCGGCG
Organism: Streptomyces sp. NPDC001315; assembly: GCF_042896175.1. Lineage (NCBI taxonomy): Bacteria > Bacillati > Actinomycetota > Actinomycetes > Kitasatosporales > Streptomycetaceae > Streptomyces > Streptomyces sp. NPDC001315. The sequence goes on from NZ_JBIAWZ010000009.1 coordinate 187,624, forward strand.
GCGCGCCGAGGCCGGGGAAGACGGGCGACGCAGTGCCGAGGAAGAAGGAAAGGGGACGTGAGGGGGCAGCGCTGCCAGGGCTGGGGTGGTGCCCTGCTGGTTACGTGACCGTATCTGCGGTTCTTCCTGGCGTTGAAGTGCCGGTTCTATCCAATATGGATTCATCCGTTGGGCGAATCCAGCACTCTCGCGGGATGCTGCCGGGCTGGGAGGATGTCTCCTCATGACCGATACCGAGCAGCTGTCCGTGCCCCTCAGCGTGCTGCTCGCCGACCCCGGCCTGGGCCTGAGCCAGGTGGCGGGGCCGACGGAGGACCGCTTGGTCAGTACGGTCGGCACCACGGAGATCGAGGACCCCACGCCGTACCTGGTCGGCGGCGAACTGCTCCTCACCGCAGGCGTGCGCATCCCGCGGGACGCGGACGGGGTCGACACGTATGTGCGGCGGGTCGTGGCAGCCGGGGTGGCAGCGCTCGGTTTCGGTGTCGCCCCCGTACACGAAGAGGTTCCGCCCGAGCTCGTCGCCGCCTGTGACCGCCATGGGCTGCCGCTGCTGCGTCTTCCACCGGCTACACCGTTCGTCGCGGTCGGGCAAGCCACGTACGCCGCGATCGCCGAGGCCCGCGGCCGTGAACTGAGGGAGATCTCCAAGGCGCAGTCGGCCCTCGTCTCCGCAGCCGCCCGCCCCAACGCCCTGCAGGCCGTTCTCCACCAGCTCAGCTCCCGCACCGGGGCCTGGGCCGTCCTCTTCGACACCAGGGGGAACGAGCTGTTCAGTGCGGGCCCTCGCCCCCCGTACCCGGTGCCGCAGCTGGTGCGCGACCTCGCCGTACGCACCACCGGCCGCTTCGGCACAGGTCACGCGGCGGGCAGACCGTCCCCTCCAGCAGCGGCAGCCGATCACCTCGAAGGGATCCACCTGACGGTTCACACTCTGCCCGGGGCGGACAGCTCCACCGCGCCACTGGCCCTCGGCCAGGCCGCCGCCATGGTTCCCACCCTGGTCCACCGGCAGGTGACCAGCATGGCGACGGTCCTGCTGGCTCTGCTCACCAGTCCCCGGCACGCGCTGGGCACCGACACCCACAGTGTCGGCGCGCTGGTGCGGCTGATGCTCGGAGCCACCCCTGACGAGGTCGCGCCCGCGCTCGTGTCCGCCGACGAAGCGACGGGCGACCACTGGATCGTGGTGCACGGCCGACATCTGCCCGGACGGGCCACGCCGTCACCGAGTTCCGGTGACAGCCCGGCCCAACTGGCCACCCTGGGCACGGCACTGGGCACGCCGTATGTGTACATCGACGGCTCAAGCCTCAAAGCGTTGATCCCCGGTGCACCGGGCGCCCGGCCCAAGCCGCCCGCACAGGCCGCCGACCTCGGGTGGGTTCTGGGCTTCAGCGCGCCCGCAGCGGCGCCCGATCTGCCGCAGGCCGACGTTCAGGCGGAACGGGCCCTGCAGCGCGCGATTGCCGCTGAGGTGCCTGCCGTCGTCCACGCCCCCCAGGCCCTGACCGTGCACACGCTCATTTCTCCCGCCGACGGCCGGGAGTTCGCCCGGGCCCGCTTCGCCTCGCTGGACCAGGCCCGTGCTCCAGGGGCCTCGGTCCTCCTCGACACCCTGCGGACCTGGCTGACCCTCCACGGCAGTTGGGACCGTACGGCCGCGGCCCTGCAGGTCCACCGCAACACCGTGCGGCACCGTCTGGCCCGGGTTGCCGAACTCCTCGACGTCGACCTGCAGGACCCCGGCGTCCGCATGGAACTCTGGTTCGCCCTGGAGTGGCTGCCTGGCGAGCAGGCCGACGAGCAACGGGCGCGTCCCTGACGGGCGGGCGGTTGTGGGGAAGTGCTGCCGCGCGGACCAGGAATCTCCTCCGAGACCGTCGCCCGCGGGCCCGCAGCCCTGGTCGCCCGCCGTACCAGCTCCGAGCGTGGTGCGAGGGTGGCCAGGGCGATGTCGCGGTCTTCTGCGTGCCGTGCGCGCCCGTGATGCTCGGGTCGGCGTGAGCGCGCAGCAGGAGCCCGATCCGGCTGCGGTAGGGCTTCCCCCGCTCCGCGCGGCGCACCAGCGCCGGGATGGCGGCATCCCGGCCCGCGAGGGCGTAGTTCGCGGCCCTCGGCGCTGATCTTCGCCCCGGAACGCTTGCGCTCCAGCAGGTTCACGCCGAGTTCGCGCTCCAGATCGCGGACGGTCTCGCTCAGCGTCGGCTGGGACAGATGCAGTTGCTCGGCGGCGCGCCGGAGCGACCCCAGCCGTGTGACCGCGGCGATGTATTCGAGCTGTTCCATTCGTACCGCAGTCTGGATGTCTTTCCGGGCAGGCCTGTTCAAAGGGGATGGCCCCGGTGAGGGCGACGGACGTTCGAGTGGCATGCCTCCCACGGCGCAGGTGTGGGCCGGGGACCTGCTCGGACGACGGACGGCGAAGGTCGCGGGAGGCCCTCGACGGGGCCTCCCGACATCCTCACGGCGCCCGTCACCCGGCGGTGTCGATCACCGGACGGTGTTCGTCACTTGGCGGTGATCCGCAGGACGCCCGTGACCGTCCCCTGGTAGTAGACCCCGCCCGGTGCCGCCGTGCCGGCCATCTGGAGGGTGTCGTAGAGGGAGCCGATGCCGACCTGGGAGCTGCGGGTGACCTTTCCGGTGTCCGGATCGATCTCGGCGTAGCGGTACGGGTCGAGGAGGCTGGTGCCGGACGTGCCTGGGATCAGCGGGTCGCGCAGCACCGTGTGCAGCTTGCCGTCCGCCAGCGACAGCTTGGGCACGGCCGCCGAGCGCAGTGTGTTGTCCCACACGAGGTCGCAGCCCGAGCCGTCGGCCCGAACATCCACCCGGGTGAGGCCGCCGGTGAAGTCAGCGGATGCGGGCACGCTGTCCCCGGCGCCGTCCGGTACCGCCGGGTACGGGTAGCCGTAGGTGCTGGCCACGAAGACACTGCGGCCCGCGCCGATCGGGGAGTTCTCGCTGCCCGCCCCTCCGGCCGGCAGTACCGGTGTGGAGCAGATCCGTCGGCCGGTCGACGTCTCGTACACCTGGAGCTTCACCTGGGTGTCCGCGTTGTCCACGATGGCCACGTAGTCCGTCCCGTCACCGGGTCCGAAGAAGGTGGGCGTGGAGCCGCTGCCCCAGCTGAGCTGTCCCGGCTTGCGCGCCGAACCGCGGTCGTACGCCTGCCGCCAGGAGATACGCGGGGTGCCGTCAGTGCCGGCGGTCAGCAGGTAGGTCGCCTGGGTCGTGGTGACGAGCGTGCCCTGGGGGGCGGTGGAGATGCTGTTCGCCACCTTTTCCCCGGCGGGCAGCTGCAGGGTGCGGACCGTGCCGGTGCGGTCGTCGGCCGTGCCCACCAGCCCGTTGCCGGTCGCGAACCACACCCGTCCCTGCCAGTCCGGCGACAGCCCGGTCACCGCGTCGTTCTCGGGTATCGCTGAAGTCAACGGCAGCTTCTGATCCACCGTCAGCGTCCAGTCGCCGTCCGCGTCCCGGTGATGGCCGATCCGCAGGAGCGACCTGCTTCCGTCCACCACGACCAGCCGGTCGTCCTGATCGATGTACGCATACACCCCGCCGAGCAACGACCCCTTGGTCAGCGCGAGTTCGGTGATCGAGCCGCCGTCGTCCGGGTCCAGCAGATGGACTGTGGGGACCTGCCCGAAGATGGGTGTGCACAGCGCCACCGGATAGCCGTCCGAGCCGACCAGCACCGTCGGGCAGGCCGACGCGAGCGCCACCCGCTTCGAGCTGAGGGTGCCGGTCCCCGGTCCGGGCAGAGGCGTCGTGTCCGAGGAACCGGTGTCCCCATGCATGGTGGCCGTGCCGTCCGGGCCGGCGTAGGGGTTGTGCGGCGGCACCGGTGTGAAGAGCGAGCCGGTGGCGCTCGCCGGGGCCGCTGCCGCGGCGGTGGCGATCACCGCCGCTGTGAGGGCCGTGGCGAGCAGTCGTCTCGGCCGAGAACGGCCGGGATCGGCGGAAGGCATACAGGTCTCCTGGGGGTCGGGACAAGCCCTCGGGTCGTGTCGGCCCGGATGGGCAGGCAGCAGTACGGGCTGATGGGAAATCGACTGCCCGGTGTCAGGTTCGGCACAATGAAAAGGGCGCGGGCAAATGCCCGACGGGTTCCGCACTTCAATTCAGTGTGCCGAAAGCGGAAACACCTGGGGGTGCCGCCTATTTGTCGGTTGCTACGTCGATCGTCATGCGCCGGGAAAGGGCGCCAACCGTCGCGTCATGAGTCTCGAGTGACCCTGCCTGTGGCGGGGTGCATGCGCTCACCTGCGAGGGCGTCGTCAGATCCGGGTGTATGACGTACGCACGCGGGCCACCGAGGGCCTACACAGGCTGGCGGAAAGCCGAACAAAGTCGACATGGCGCCGCGCCGTCAGAAATGCTCCCGGATACATACCGGAAGACAATCAAGAGATGCGTGATCATGTCAAGCAGTTGTTCCTCGTCGCGGCCGAACGCATCGCCTCCTCCAATCGTCCTGGACTCCGAAGACCTCCAGTTGGCAACACGGTCAGTGTGCGTGCGTCCGGCCTTCAGGACGGTTCCGACCGCCTCGATGTGGTCGCCGACGGCGGGCGCCAGGAGGTTGATCTTGTACTCGACAGTGAGCACTTCGGTGTTCTCGGGGGGACAGGGTGAAGGCCGCGTAGCCGCCGGCGCTGTCGGCGATGGCTGCGGCGGCCGGAGCGGCGCGGCGGCACGAACCGGCGCTGAGTAATTGCAAAATTCCAGGACATACAAGTAAATTTCCAGCTGCCGCTTCGAGATGTCACCGGCAGACGGAGCAAAGATGAGCACGGACGACCGCGTCGAGGTGACGACCGGGATCGCACGACTGCACGCGTCGCCCGGACTCGCCGGGACCGGCCGGCTCGGGCTGGTGACCAACCGCACCGGCGTCCTCCCCGACCTGCGTTCGGCCACGCCCGCGCTGATCGAGGCCGGCGCACGGCTGGTCGCCCTGTTCGGTACCGAGCGCGGACTGCACGGGACCGGACAGGCCGGCGAGAGTGAGGCCGCTCAGGCGGACCCCACCACCGGCCTGCCGGCCCACGACACATACGACCTGATGGTCTCGGCGGCCCGTACAGACGTACGGTTCGTGGTCGCTGACCGGTCGAATCCTCTCGGTGGACTCGTCAGTGAGGGCCCACTGCTCGACCCGGGGTGGGCCGGCTTCGTCGGGCGCGCCCCGATACCCTTCCGGCACGGCCTGACCCGCGGCGAACTCGCCCGCCGTCTCAATGCCTCGGTTGTGCCCCAAGGAGCGGGCACCGCCGTTGACTTGACGGTGGTCGAGACTGTCGGCCGGCGGCGCGCCATGGACGCGGAGGCCACCGGCCTGCCGCCCCGAACGGTCTTGGGCGTTCCCCCACTGCCTTGAGGGCGTGGGAGGTACCCCCAGGTCCCCGGCGTACTCAACCCCGGGGCGGCGACACGCATCCTGTACGTGGTCCGGTCCCGGGCGACGTTCGACGCCGTCCGCGACCTGCGTATGGAAGGACAACCCCGTCGATGACCGAGCGCACGACGAAATCCCGGGCCGAGATTCGTGGCTTTCGCGCGGGCGACGGCCCGCAGTTGGTGGAGGCGTGGCGCTGGAGTGCGCCGGCCGACTCCATCACCCCGGACCGCTTCCGCTCCCTGGTGCTGCTCGACGCCAACTTCGATCCGCAGGGGCTTCGAGTCGCCGTCGACGGCGACCGTGTCGTCGGCGCCGCCTACGCGGTGCGCCGTCTGACGCCCATGACCGGCACCGACCTGGAACCGGAGCAGGGCTGGATCCCGTTCTTCTTCGTCGACCCGGCCGCCCGCGGCCGCGGCCTCGGCCGCCGGCTGCTGACCGACGCCCTGGGCTGGCTGCACAGCCACGGCCGCACCCGGGTGGACTTCTCCTCGTACACCCCGAACTACGTCCTCCCCGGCCTGGACGCCGAGGCGTACCCGGAAGCGGCCGGGCTCCTCGAATCCCTGGGTTTTCGCACTCTGTACGAGGCGGCGGCCATGGACCGCGGCCTGGTCGGCTATCGCATCCCGCAGGACGTCGCGCGCCGCCTGGAGGAACTGACGGCGCGGGGCTACCGGTTCGCCACCCCGTGCGACGACGACCTGGTGGACCTGTTCGCGCTCGCCGGGAACCACTTCGGCCCGGACTGGGCGTGCACGATCCGGGAGTGCCTGGTCGCGGGCACGCCGCTCGACCGGATCGTCGTCGCACGGGACCCTTCGGGCCGCCTGGTCGGCTGGGCGATGCACGGCACGTTCGATTCGGTGGACGAGCGGTTCGGTCCGTTCGGCGTGCTGGAGGAGATGCGCGGCACCGGACTCGGCAAGGTCCTGCTCCATCTGGTCCTGGAGCGGATGCGGGCGCGCCGTGCGCACTCCGCGTGGTTCCTGTGGACCGGCGAGCAGTCCCCGGCGGGCCACTTGTACCGAAGGTCCGGTTTCACCACGACCCGGGTCTTCCGCGTGCTGCGCCGTGAGGCCGCCCGATGACACTCTCACGCCGCGCCGCCGGCCTGAGCCGCCGTCACTTCGCGCTCGCACTTCCCTCGGCGCTGCTCGCCGCCGGATGTGCCGCGCCACACCAGGGCACCGGACGGCCCGGAGACCCGATCCTCCTCACCCTGCTCTCCCACTACGCGAGCGGGGAGCTCAAGGAGGCCCTACAGGGCCCGGTGGACGAGTGGAACGCCACTCACGACCGGGTCAAGGTACGGACGAAGGCCGTCGAGTTCACGGACCTGCTGACCACGTTCATGGTCCGGCAGGCCGCCGGCCAGGGCGCCGACATCATCCAGCCGTACTGCCTGTGGAACGGCCAGCTCGTTCAGGCCGGCGTTCTGCGGCCCGCTCCGTCCGAGCACGCCGCGGAGATCACGCGCGGCTACGGCGAGGCCGCGGTCGGCTCCTCGTCGGTGGAAGGCAAGGTCTACGGCTACCCCACCGAGGTGCAGACATACGCCCTCTACTACAACAAGCGACTGCTGCGCGAGGCCGGCATCGACGGCCCTCCGCGCACCTGGCGGGAGCTGGAGGAGACGGCCTACCGCACCGCCAAGCGGGACCGGTACGGCAACACGCTGGTCCAGGGGTTCGGGCTGTCGACCTACGACGACTCCACCACCGTCGGCCAGACGCTCGCCCTGCTCAACGCCGCCGGAGGAACGTTCGTCTCCAAGGACGGCAGGAGCACCGCCATCGACTCGCCGCCCGGCCGGGCCGTGTTCGATCTGGAGCACCGCCTCGTCGCCGAAGGTGCGAGTGCCCCCGGCATCAACGTCTACAAGGCGTTCCGGTCCGGGCAGGTGGCCATGGTGGTCAGCGCCGGCTGGTGGACCGGGAGCCTGAAGGCCCAGATGGGCAAGGACTACCGCGATGTCGGCGTCGCGCCCGTGCCCGTACCCCAGGCGGACGACGAGCGCGCCACGCTTTCCACCGGATTCATGCTCGGCGTCAACACGGCCAGCAAACACCCGCGTGCGGCCTGGGAGTTCCTGCGCTGGCTCAACGCCGAGAAGGTGGGCGTGAAGAGCGTCGAGAGGGGCGCGACAGCGACCCGGATGAGCTCCTTGCAGGTGTCGGTAGGCTCTCTGACCGGCCGCGCCGACGACATGCGGACGCTCCTGGGGGCGGGCAGCGATCCGAACCTGCGCCCGTTCCTGGACGCGCTGGCGTACGCGGTGCCGGAGCCGAACGTGCCGGGCGCGCAGCAGGCCAAGTCGCTGTTGCGCAAGAACATCGAGGCGTTGTGGACCGGTCAGCAGTCGGTCGACGAGGCACTGCGCACCACCCGCCGTCAGGTCGACCAGGAGGTGTCGCGGTCATGGTGAACGTTTTGACGCCGGAGACGACTGAGCGGGCGCACAGCCCGTGGTCGGCCGGGCCCGCCGTCGACGGCCGCAGCCGCACCCGGCGTCGCCAGGCCGTCGTGGCCTATCTCTTCCTGGCGCCGACGCTGCTGTTCTTCGCCGTCTTCCTGATCCTGCCGCTCGGCTTCGCGCTGCTGCTGTCCATGTCCCGCTGGTCCGGGTTCGACCTCGGCGACATCGATCCGGTCGGGCTGGACAACATCACCCACCTCTTCGCGGACGGATCGACGTTCCTGGCGCCGATCCTCACCAATACGCTGCTGTTCGCCCTGGGCACCGTGGCCCTCTCGCTCGCGGGCTCCGTGCTCGTCGCCACCTGCATCGACAAGCTGCGGTTCCAGGGGCTGTGGCGCACCCTGTACTTCCTGCCGATCGTCACGACCGTCGTCGCCGTCGGCAACGTATGGAAGTACATGTACGAGCCGGGCGGGCTTGTCAACGGCGTCCTCAACGCCCTCGGGCTCGGCTCGGTGGCGTTCCTCCAGGACCCGGACACCGCGCTGCCCTCGGTCGTGGTCGTACAGGCCTGGGCGTCGGTCGGCTCGGCGATCCTCATCCTGACCGCCGGTCTGAAGTCCATTCCCGAGTCGTACTACGAGGCCGCCGCACTCGACGGCGCCGGGCCCGTCACCGTCTTCTGGAAGATCACCCTGCCGCTGCTGCGGCCGTCCCTGTTGTTCGTGTCCATCACCCAGTTCCTCACCGGCCTGCAGTCGTTCGCGCTGATCATCGTGATGACCAAGGGCGGACCGGGTGACGCGACCAATGTGGCCGCGCTGGAGATGTACCGACAGGCCTTCAGTTACGGCGACTGGGGTGCTGCGAGCGCCGCCGCCTTCGTGCTGTTCGTGGTGGTCCTCGCGGTCACCCTGGTGCAGTTGTGGATCTTCCGGCGCAGGGGGGAGGAGGCATGATCCGCCGACGTTTCCCGTGGTTGTCGTATCTGGTGGTCGTGACCGGCGCCGTGCTCACGGTGGTGCCGTTCCTCGACATGGTGATGACGTCCTTCAAGGGGCCCGGCGAGTCCGGCACGCTGCCGTACCGGTTCCTGCCCGAGGCGTTCGACCTGTCCAACTACCGGGCGGCCATGGACCAGTTGGATCTGCCCGTGCTCTTCCGCAACAGCGTCATCGCCACCGCCCTGATCACCGGATCGGTGCTGCTCACGTCGTCACTGGCCGGCTACGCGCTCGCCAAACTCCGCTTCCCCGGCCGGAATTTCATCTTCCGCCTCGTGCTGTCGACGATGATGTTCCCCCCGTTCCTTTTCTTCGTCCCGCACTTCCTGATCCTCGTGCACTGGCCGCTGGCGGGCGGCAACGACCTGTTCGGGCGCGGCGGCGCGGGCCTGACCGTCAGCATCGCGGCGCTCGCCATGCCGTTCCTCGTCAACGGCTTCGGGATCTTCCTGATGCGCCAGTTCATGGTCTCGATCCCGGACGAGGTCCTCGAGGCCGCGCGCATCGACGGCGCCGGCGAGTTCGCCGTGTGGTGGCGGATCGTGCTGCCCCAGACCAAGCCGGTCCTGGTGACGCTCGGCCTGCTGACCTTCGTCGACGCCTGGAACGAGTACATCTGGGCGCTGCTCGTCTCGACCGCCGACCCGGACGTGATGACCCTGCCCGTCGGCATCCAGCTCCTGCAGGACTACGTCGACCCGACCCGCACGATGCCCATCGTCATGGCCGGCCTCGTCCTGAGCATCCTCCCGGTGCTGATCCTCTTCCTGCTGCTGCAGAAGTACTACATCCGCGGCGTCATGCTCAGCGGCCTCAAGTAAGGCGGGTCCGGGCCAGGCCTTCGCCAACTCCGTACCCGGGAAGACGACAAAGGGCGGTCGCGGGGCCCGCGTCGCGGTCGTACAGGCGGGCTTCCCCTGAGCGGTCCCCAGCCTCCAGGCCGGGCCATCCCGTTGAGAGAGAAGCTGGTTCTGCCTTCTGGAGCCCTCAGCCGCAGAGCACGCGGTCTCCTCTCCGGCGCACCTGGCAGTGGGGGCCCGCCTGCTTGCGGGTCCTGCGCACCGAACCTGGGCGCAGGCGCCCGCGCACCAAGTGCGGACTCGGCACGGCCTCCAGCGCCGGGGGGGGCGAAAGGCCCAGGAGTTCCGCGCCGGTCGTCGGGCGCCTCGACGCGCTCGACCAGCCCGGCCGCCTCCATCCGGTCCACCAGGCGCGTCGCGAACAGCAGAGCGCCCGGGTCCGCCGACCGTGACGGACCCGGGCATGTGTGTGGCACCGGCAGCGAAGTGGGCACGCGCCCGCCGGTCCGGGTGCGGGGGCGCGGTGCCCCGCTACCCGGCCCCTGTGCGCGTCACGTGCCGCGCGTGGTGATCACCTCAGCGCACCTCCCGCGCGTACGGCGCGACGGTGATCCGGTCGATCAGCGGCGCGTAGCGGGAGCGGAGCGGCACCCCGGGGAAGGTGTCCGAGGCGTAGGTGGTGCCGTCGAAGTTCGGCAGTTCCTCGGATCGGAAGGTGATGGTGTTCTGCCCCTTCTGCAGGTCGACCGGGACGGTCAGCTCCCAGAAGTTGTTCTGGTGGAAGCTGTGCGGGAAGCCGACGCGCCGCGGAGCGCCGCCGTTGACGGCGATGTCGGCGTGGCGGGCCAGCGGGTCCGGGTTGTAGTGAGTGGCCTCGGCCTGCTCGGGGTTGGAGTAGCGGATGCGCAGCGCGTACAGGCCGGCCCGGTCTGCGCCGACGGTGAACGTCGCGGTGTTGCCGTTGCCGGGCTCGCCGCCGACGCCGGTGATCGCCGTGCCGTCGGTGGCCAGGGAGAGCGGGGTGAGCGTGGCCGAGCCCGCGAGCTTCGCGTCCTGCGCCTCGTAGGTACGCGCAGGGAGCGTGCCCTCCGTCGGCGTGACCGTGAGGCGGTCGACGAGTGTGGCGGACGAACCTCCGGTCACCGTCACCTTGTTGATGCCGCCGGAGAGGGAGACCGCGGCGCTGTTCCCGCCCTTGGCCAGGCGCAGCACGTCGTGCTCGTTGACGGAGAGCCGGGCGTCAGTGCCGCCGAGGGTGTCGACCTTGAGGGTGGCCTCGCGGTCGGCGGGGGAGTAGACCCAGAACGTTGCCGTCTGGCCCTTCTCGAGCTGGACCGCGCCCGAGCCGGTGGCGGGGGTTCCGGCCTGCTTCGGCAGGTTGTAGACGGGCTGGGCCCCGCCGTCCAGCCAGGCCAGTTCGCCCTCGTACACCTGGGTGGCGGCCGAGGCCTCGGGCTGCGAGAGGGTGAGGCGGTCGACGATGGCGTCACCCCGGGTGGAGCGTTTGCCGTCGAGGCTCTTCGCGGCGAGCGTCAGGGTGTGCTTGCCCTTGGTGAGGCGGACCTTCGTGTCGGTGTGGTCCCACACCACCCACTTGTAGCCGAGCGGCAGATACAGTTCCTGCTCGCTGTCCGCCGTGCCGTCCACGCGCAGGAAGACGTTGGTGGGGCCCTGTTCCTGCACCTTGTCGAAGGTGTTGAGGGAGTTGGCGAAGACGCTCAGGTCGTAGGCGCCGTCCTCGGGCACGTCCACGGTGAAGTCGAGCGTGACGTCCGAGCCGGTGCGCAGGCCGCCGACGTCGTAGCCGCCGGAGGTGTAGAACTTCGACACGTCGCTCGTCGAGCCCTCCGGCCCGTTCTTCGAGTAGCCCGACCCGGTGTGGGCGGCGTCCTCCGCCTCGTACGAGCCCTGCCAGCGCACGGGCGGGGACTGGGTGCCCTTCGCCTTCCCGGCGGGGCTGAGGACGATCTCGTACGCCGAGGACTCCTTCAACGTCGGTAGCGTACCGTCGCCGAAGTCGACGACGACCGAGCCGTCGTCGCCGACCTTCAGGTCCCTCTCCGTGAGCAGCTTCGGGCCGGAGTTGTCACCCACCTGCCCGCTCCACTCGATCTCCCGCACCCAGGCGTGCACACGGTCGCCGAAGACCTTCTTCGGGACGCCCGCGAAGGTGATGTGGCCCTTGCCGGTGGACCCGCCGAAGATCAGCCGGGACTGCTTCTTCTTCTCGTCCAGCGTGGCGACGCCCTGCATGGTGTAGTTCTTGCCGGGGAACGGCGGGGTCACCTGCACCGTGTGCCCGCTCATCGAGGCGTACGAGTTCAGCAGCCACCACTGGCCGTTGCCGCGATTGGACTGCACCGCGGAGTCGGAGAGGTTGCCGTCGATGTTCCAGTACGCGATGTCGGCGTCGACCTTGGACTCCTCGATCGCGGACACCCATTGGATCATCTGGCCGGGGACGGAGGTGTGGTAGTTGAAGGCGTACTCGTTGATGTTGACGGGGAGTTGGGTGCCCTCGCGGTCGGTGCCCTTGAACAGTTCCTTCTCCCACGCCCGGTACTTGGCGACGCTCTCGCGCACCGCCTCCGGGTGGCTCAGCTCGTGCCAGGTGATGACGTCCGGGAGGGTGCCCGCGGCCAGGGCGTGCGTGAGGAAGCCCTTCACCTGGTCGTACAGGACGCTGGTGTTGGGCCCGGCGACGCGGGCGTCCGGCATCTTGCCCTTGATGAGCTTGTAGGCGTCGTCCCACGCGGCGAAGTAGTCGTCCGGGTCGTTGAGCCAGCTGACCTTGTCGTAGCTCCATTCGCCGGTGCCGAACATGTTGCCCTCGGGCTCGTTGAACGGCACGAAGACGATGTTGTCCTGGTACTTCTCGGGCAGTCGCAGAACCTGGTCGACCTGCTTGGCCAGCTTCTCCTTGTAGAGCTTCAGCTTCTCCTCGGGGGTGTCGCCCGGCCACTGGTAGGGGAAGCCGCGGTGGATGTCGGTCATGTAGATGTACACGTCACCGTCGGTGGAGTCGGCCAGCGGCTTCACCACATCCAGCGCGTCGGCACCGGGATGCTGCGGGCCGTCCTGCGCCTTCGTGGAGACCGTCCGCAAGCCCATGCCCGCGATGAGGTTGTTGGTGGGGACGTCCGGTCCGTACACGCCGTAGAGGGTGCCGGAGGCGCCACCGTGGAACGCGCCGGTGTCCGAGCCGAGGTCGACGGTGAGCTGCCCCTCGCGGACCACGGTGACGGTCGTCTTCACGGCGCGTCCCGCTGCCGTTCCCGCCACCGTGAACGTCCCCGGCTGGGCGTACTTGTCGGACGGTACGGCGTCCCAGGTGATCGGCGTGTCGCGATCGTAGCCGTCGGAGAAGGAGGAGCGGACGGCGGCCGGGAGGGACGGGGCGGTCCCGGCTGTCGTACGCGCGTCGAAGGCCGTCTGGGAGAGTTCCTGGAGCGTGGGGACGCTTCCGACCGTGCCGGCCACCTGTTCGGGGCTGAGCGCCGCGTGCCACACCGTGAAGTCGTCGATCGCGCCCTTGAGCAGCGGGTCCGGATAGAAGGACTTGCCGATGTAACCGGCGGCCGTGGCCGAACTGTCCAGCAGGTCCCGGGCCTTGATGCCGGTCTGGGCGGAGGAGACCGCCACGCCGTCGAGGTAGGTGGTGATCCGGCCGGCGGAGGTGTCGAGGGTGACGGTGACCGTCCGCCACTGGTCGGCGGGGAGCGGGGCGTAGCCGCTGACCTGTGCCTCGGCGCCCCCTCCGCCGGTGGTGGCGGCGGTGCGCAGCAGCCCGCCGTTGTTGGAGGGGGTGGTGAAGAGGTACTTGGTGGTGTTGGTACCCAGATCGAAGATCCGTTGCCAGGACGACGTGTCGTCGCCCCACTTCACACGGGTGGAGACCGTCAAGTCGGTCGCGTCGCCGAGCACTTCGCGGGGCAGTAGGACGTACGCGCCGTCGGAGGTGGGCGCCCCGCCGGGCAGGGCCAGGGCCTTGCCTCCGTCCGTCCCTGTGACGGACTGGGCCGTGGAGCCGTTGACCAGGCTCGCCGTCAGGCCGTTGCCGGAGCTGTCGGTGATCCTGCCGGATGCGAGGTCGTCCTGGTCGAAGGTGTAGCGGGCGACGGGCTGGGGGGTGTCGGCTGCTTGCGCGGGGACGGCGGGTGCGGTCAGCAGGCCTGCTCCGAGAGCCACTGCCACGGCGGCCGGGGCTCGGCGCCTGGCGGATCTGTCAGCGGATGGCATGGATTGCGTCCTCAATCCTTGAGTAAGGGGTTCCGGTCGGCCCACCTCGGTCGGCTGCTCGTCCATGGGGAGAGTCCGAGGCGTCGAACCGGTTCGATCACGTGCAGCACGAGGGCGAGGGAACTCTTCGAGGTGGCGGGGATGGCGGCCCCGCTCTGCCGGGAGTGTGCGGAACGAGCCCACCGGTTGCCGGAAGGATCGATTCATCGAACCGGTTCGGCGAAACTAGCATCGGGCCACCCGGCCATCAATCCCTTCGACGCGAGGATCTACCGGCACTCGATGGGAACAAGGCAGTGCGGTCAGGGGTGTTGACAGGCCGTCGGGCAGTTCCTACCTTCGCTTCACGCGAACCGGTTCGATGGCCGGCTTCGCTCCTCGTCTCATCCCACACCCTCACGACCGGCGGCGCTGCCTCCTCCGAGGTGTCGAACCGGTTCGAGCAAGGAGTCCCTCGTGAACATCGGTGAGATCGCCCGGCGGGCCGGTGTTTCGCGGAGCACGGTGTCCTACGCACTGAGCGGCAAGCGCCCGGTTTCGGAGGAGACGCGCCGGAGGATCCAGCGGGTCGTCGACGAGCTGGGCTACCGGCCCAGTGCCAGTGCCCGGGCCCTGGCCAACGGGCGGACCAGCACGATCGGCCTGGTCTTCCCCCCGGCCGGGAACCACTACACCGGGATGCAGCTGGATTTCATCGGCAGTGTCGTGGAGGCCGCCGCGGCCTACGACTACGACGTGCTGCTGTCCCCCAGCGGTGTGGACAGTGACCGTTCGTTCCAGCGGTTGCTGGGGGAGCGGCGGGTCGACGGGGCGATCATGATGGAGATCAGGCTGCAGGACGACCGGGTGGACCATCTGACCGCTCTGGACTTCCCCTTCGTCGCCATCGGCCGTACCGCTCGACCGGAGGGCGGTTGGTGGGTGGGCTTGGACCACACCGCGCTGGCGGCGGCGTGCGTCCACCATCTCGCGGACCTGGGCCATCGCAGGGTCGCGTTCGTCAACCGGCCGGAGCAGCTCCTGCGGGCCGGGTACGAGTCCGCCCACCGGGGTCTCGACGGGTTCACCAAGGCCGCGGCCGAGCGCGGGCTGACCGTGCGGACGTACTGCTGCGGGGACGACGCCGCGTCGGGCCAGGCATGCCTGGAACAGATCCTGCACGACGACCCGGCCACCACGGCCCTGGTCACGCTGAACGAGGCCGCACTGGGCGGCCTCTACCGGGGGCTGGCGCAGGCGGGCCGTCATGTGCCGCGCGACTTCTCGGTCACCGGGGTGGTGGCCGGCCGGTGGGCGGAGACGGTGACCCCGCAGCTCACCGCTGCGGACGTGCCGGCGGAGGAGATGGGCCGCCGCGCAGTCGACCTCCTCGTCGAGCGGCTCGACCATCCCGAGGCGCCTCCCCGGCACCACCTGCTCACCCCGCCGATCTCGTTGCGTACCAGCACCGGGCCCGCACGACCCACGCCCACCGCGGACGCCGGAGCCGTCACGACGCCCTGACGGCACCCCACAGGAAACCCTCGCCCCCATTCCTTGCCCCGCTGAACCCTCGGACCGCTCTTCAGCGCCGTTCGGCGTGCCCCCTCGGCACCCCATGCCCCGGCACCCCCGGCCCAGCAGCCCCATGCCCTCGGCAGCCGCATGCCAAGAACAAAGGACCCGCGATGAACAGCTCCTCCCGACAGCGCCGTCTGACCGCCGCAGCCCTGACCGCCCTGACTGTCGCCACCAGTGCCACCGCCTGCGGCTCCGGTTCGGGGGGCACCGACACGAAGGGTGCGAACAGCGGCACGTACACCATCTGGGACCCCTACCCGCAGTTCGCCAAGGGCTCGGACTGGACGAAGCTGCTGGACAAGTGCGGCACCGAGGCAGGCGTGAAGATCAAGCGGACCGGCTTCGACACCAGCGACCTGGCTAACAAGACGCTGCTTGCGGCACAGCAGGGCAACTCCCCGGATGTGCTCATCGTCGACAACCCCGTGGTGTCCACCCTGGCCGAGGCGGGAGTGCTCACCACGACCGACGACAACAAGCTGGACACCTCGAAGGTGGACCCCAACCTGCTCGCGGCCGGCCAGTCCGGCGGCAAGACCTACGGCACACCGATCGGCGCCAACACCCTCGCTCTGTACTACAACAAGAAGGTGCTGAAGGAGGCCGGGGTGGACATCTCCTCGGTCAAGGACTGGAAGTCGCTGACGGCGGCGCTGGCAAAGGTCAAGAAGGCGGGCAAGAAGGGCATCACGTTCTCGGCGATCGGCACGGAGGAGGGCAGCTTCCAGTTCCTGCCGTGGTTCTGGGGCGCGGGCGCCGAGCTGACCGCACTCGACTCCGACCCGGCCGTCTCCGCGCTGTCGCTGTGGAAGGACTGGCTGGAGAAGGGCTACGCTCCGAACTCGGTGCTCAACAACACCCAGACGACCAGCTGGCAGGAGTTCGTCAGCGGTGACTACGCGTTCAGCGAGAACGGCACCTGGCAGCTCGCAGGCGCCAAGAAGGCGGGCCTGGATTACGGCGTCCTGCCCATCCCGGGCGCCTCGGGAGGCAACGCCCCCGCGCCGACCGGCGGCGAGTTCGTCACCATCCCGGTCCAGGACGACACCGGCCGCTACGCCACCTCCCAGAAGCTGGCGACCTGCCTGACCAGCACTCAGAACCTGTACGACACCGACACCACCCTGTCCTACGTGGCCCCCACCTCTGAGGTCCAGGACAAGCA
The DNA here is from genome assembly GCF_042896175.1 of Streptomyces sp. NPDC001315. Classification (NCBI taxonomy): domain Bacteria; kingdom Bacillati; phylum Actinomycetota; class Actinomycetes; order Kitasatosporales; family Streptomycetaceae; genus Streptomyces; species Streptomyces sp. NPDC001315. Next base: position 204,224 of record NZ_JBIAWZ010000009.1, read on the forward strand.
GGTGGCGGCCAACGCCGAGCTGAAGCCGTGGGTGGACGCGGTCAAGGCGGCCAAGGGCCGCACCAGCGACGACCTGGGCACCAAGTACCCGAAGATCTCCGAGCAGATGTGGAAGGCCGTGCAGTCCGCCCTCAGCGGCTCGAAGTCGCCGAAGGACGCGCTGAGCGCGGCCCGCTCCGCCGCCAAGTGACGGCACCCCAAGGCCCTTTGATGAGTCACACGACCCAAGTGCCGCACCGCCGGCGCGTGCCCGGCAAGAGCGGTGCGGCCCCCGCCGCGCCGCCCCGGGCGCGGCGCCGCCTCAGCTCCCCGCAATGGGCCGCCTGGGCATTCCTCGCCCCGGTGACCCTCTACCTCGCCTTCTTCTACGCCTATCCGCTCTACCGCAACCTCGACCTGAGCCTACGGAACTACACCGTCCGCTCCTTCGTCCAGGGCAACGCGCCCTTCACGGGCCTGAAGAACTACCAGACCGTCCTCGACGATCCGACCTTCGCGCCGGCCCTGCTCCACACCGTCGTTTTCACCGCCGTGTGCCTGGTCTTCCAGTACGCCATCGGCCTGGCGCTCGCGGTCTTCTTCAACCAGCACTTCCGGCTGTCGGCCACCCTGCGGGCACTGTTCCTGGTGCCGTGGCTGCTGCCGCTGATCGTGTCGGCCTCCACGTGGTCGTGGATGCTCAACAGTGAATCGGGCGTGGTCAACGCTGTGTTGGGCGCGGTCGGCATCGACTCCGTGAACTGGCTGACCTCCCCGTCCTGGTCGCTGACCTCAGTGATCATCGCGAACATCTGGATCGGGGTCCCGTTCAATCTGGTGGTGCTCCACAGCGGCCTGCAGTCGATTCCCGCGAGCCTGTACGAGGCGGCGGCCCTCGACGGCGCGAACGCCTGGCAACGCTTCTGGCGCATCACCTTCCCGCTGCTGCGCCCGGTGTCCGCGATCACCCTGCTGCTGGGGCTGGTCTACACGCTCAAGGTCTTCGACATCATCTGGATCATGACCAAGGGAGGCCCGGCGGACTCGTCCACCACCTTCGCCACCTGGTCCTACCAGCTCGGCTTCGGCAACCTCCTGCCCGCCTTCGGCCCCGGCGCGGCCGTCGGCAACCTGCTCGTCGTCGCCGCCCTTGTCTTCGGCCTGGTCTACGTCCGGGTCCAGAGAAAGCAGGCGTTGTCATGAGCCGAAGCGGCAAGCGTCCATGGTGGAAGACGGCCGTCGGTGCGCTGCTGACGGGGATCATGCTCTTCCCGGTCTACTGGATGCTCAACGTGTCCCTCACCCGCGACCAGGACATGCGCAAGAGCCCACCGGACCTCTTCCCCACCCACGGCACCCTGGCCGGCTACCGCACCGTCCTCGACGAGCAGTTGCCCTATCTCGGCACCAGCCTGGTCATCGGTCTGGGCACGGTCGTGCTGACCGTGGCGCTGGCCGCACCCGCCGGTTACGCGCTGGCCAAGTTGCGCCCGCGCGGCGGCGGCCTGCTGAGCTTCCTGCTCCTGGTCGCCCAGATGATCCCCGGCATCATCATGGCGATGGGCTTCTACGCCATCTACCTCAGCCTCGGCCTGCTCGAGTCCGTCCCCGGCCTGATCGTCGCCGACTCCACCCTGGCCGTCCCCTTCGCGGTGCTCATCTTCACCGCGTTCATGTCCGGCATCCCCGGCGAACTGCTCCAGGCCGCGAAGACGGACGGCGCCGGGCCCTTGCGCACCTTCTGGTCCATCGTCCTGCCGATGAGCCGCAACGCCGTCGTCACGGTCTCGCTCTTCGCGTTCCTATGGTCCTGGTCCGACTTCGTCTTCGCCGGCACGCTCGTCAACGGCGGCACGCACGAGCCGATCACCCTCGGCATCTACCACTACATCGGCAACAACAACCAGGAGTGGAACGCCATCATGGCCACCGCCGTCGTGGCCTCGCTGCCGGCCGCCGTCATCCTCGTACTCGCCCAGCGCTACGTCGCCGCCGGAGTGACGGCCGGTGCCGTCAAGGACTGACCCGCAGCCCCTTTTTGGTCCCGGCCAGGCAGACCGTCGGCCACCCCTGCTCAAGAAACGAGTCACGCGTCATGACCGCCGCCCGATCCGGCCCGGCCTTTTCCGTCCACGACATCCCGTTCAGCACGTACGGATCATGGTTCGGCATCTCCCCAGTGCTCGCGGAGAAGACGTACGCCGAAGACCTCCACCTCGTCTCGCACCAGAACGGCATGCACGCCGTCCTGCGCCTGGTGCCGCTCGACGCCGCGACGGGCGAGCGGGCCGAGACCCGGGTGGCGGCGACACCGGGCCTGCTGAGCTGGATCAGCACGGCCGGCCGCGTCGACCTCGCCTACGAGTCACCGGACACCGTACGCCTGCGCGGCACGGGCATGCCGCTGCGCGTCTGCGCCGCGGCCCGGACGCTGACCCCGTTCAGCGGCACCTACTTCTTCCGCGATCCGGCCGCCGACGCCTACGTGTTCACGTCGTACGAGACCGGACGCCGCTACCGCGTCACCGCGCTCTCCGGCACGGTGGCCGACGTGTCCGGCAGCCAGGCCCTGGGCGGCGCCGACCGAGGCCTCACCCTCTCCGCCGGCACGGACGCGGACGCTCCCTGGGAAATCGCACTCGAGGAACTCGACACCGCCCGCCCGCCGTACACGCCGACGGCAACCTTCGGCACGATCGTCGAGACCGCCCAGCACTCCTTCGCCGACTTCGTCGACAGGGTGGCCCCCTGGCGCTCGGCCGCCACCCCGGCCGCCGAACTCGCCGCCTACGTCGTGTGGTCCGCGGCCGTACGCCCGGCGGGGCTGGTCACCCGACAGGCCGTCCTGATGTCCAAGCACTGGATGGACAAGGTCTGGAGCTGGGACCACTGCTTCAACGCCCTGGCCCTGGCGCCGGGGTGCCCCGACCTGGCCTGGGACCAGTACCAGCTGCCCTTCGACCACCAGGACGAGACCGGGGCGCTGCCCGATTCGGTCACCCACTCCGAGATCCTGCACAACTTCGTCAAACCGCCCATCCACGGCTGGGCGTTCGGTCACCTGCGCCGTCGGCTGACCACGCCTCCCGGGCGGGCCGAACTGGCCGAGACGTACGACAGGCTGGAACGCTGGACGGACTTCTGGCTCACCGTACGGCGTGCGCCCGGGGCCGAACTGCCCCACTACCAGCACGGCAACGACAGCGGCTGGGACAACTCCACCACCTTCGACCCCGAACGCGTGGTCGTCACCGCGGACCTGGCCGCCTTCCTCGTCCTCCAACTGCGCGAACTCGCTGGCCTGGCAACACACTTGGACAGGCCGGACGAGACCCGCCGGTGGATGCGAGCGGCCGAGGAGACCCAGGCGGCGCTGCTCCACCAGCTCTGGACCGGTGACCGGTTCGTCGCCCGGGGAGTCGACAGCGGCGACACCTGGCACAGCTCCAGCCTGCTCGACCTGATGCCCATCGTGCTGGGGGAACATCTGTCGGACGACGTCAGCGGCGTGCTGGCCGCCCGCATCGAGGCCCACCTGACCCCGTACGGACTGGCCACCGAACTGCCGAGCTCGCCCCACTACCTCTCCGACGGCTACTGGCGCGGCCCGATCTGGGCCCCGGCGACCGTGCTCATCGAGGACGGTCTGCGCCGCGCCGGCCACCACCGGCTGGCAGACGACATCAGCGCCCGCTTCCGCGCCCTGTGCGAAACCCACGGCTTCGCCGAGAACTTCGACGCCCTGACCGGAACGGGCCTGCGTGACCGCGCCTACACCTGGACCGCAGGCAGCTACCTCCTCCTCGCCGAAGCACACGCAGGCCGAAGCGGCCACTGATCTCAACCACTCGGCTCTGCGCCGCCGTGTGTGGGGGGAGGCCCAGGCTCTGCCTCGGTCACCGGTACGGACGGGCGATCAACCCGATCGCGGGACCGAGGGGCCTGGGCCGTAATCGCTCAGAGCATGCCCCGCGCGGTCAAGCGGGGATGAAACTCGGCCACCAGGGCGGGACATTTCCCGGGCACTGAGGGGCAGGGTAGGCGTCCACCATGCCGAGCCATGTCACGAGGAACCACGTGAACCACACGGTGAAGACGAGCCCTGCGGTCAGTGCCGCGCCTCGATGGCGTCTTCCCAGAGTGCCGTGCAGAACGATCCACGGAACGGCTCCGGCGATCCATAGGAGAGGGGCGAGAACAAGCAGAGTCATGTTGTCGGCCGCCGCGTTGCCGCCGATATCACACGCGGCCCACACCCTCCCGACAGTGGCGATGGAGGCCACCGAGCTCAGACCTCCGAAGAGGACGCCGAACAGAATCCCTCTGGACCAGGGTCTCGGGGGACTCGGCGGCCTTGCTTCCACCATCGCCCATCTCCCATCGTGGTAAAGGCGGGGGTGGAGGTTACCAGCGTCCTGGAAGCGGTCCCCCTGTGCCCTGCCTCTGAGGCCGTCGCCGGCAGATGTGTCGCCGAGCAGGGCGTCGGGGCGTCGGCGGGGGCGCCCGGGCCGACTGTCCGGAGGTCGGAGACCAGAACGCAGAGAGCGCGACTCCCGTGAAGAGCGGCACCCCGAACGGCTGCCCACCACGCCCCTACAGCGCCTCCAGCGCCACCGTCGTCGCGGCTGACGCGAGCCAGACCAAGCCGACGGCGAGCTTCACCTGGACGTAGTCCCAATCCTTGACGCGCGGCACCTTCAAGCCGGCACGCTTGCGCAGGGTGGCCCAGTTGCTCAGGCTGGGATGGCTCGTGAGATACAACGTCGCGGCCGTGCCGAGAAAGAGGCCACCGAGAGCTGCGAGCACATCGGGCACAGGGGCGTACAGCGCCGCAACAACGGCGACAGCCACGCCCCCGAGCAGACAGTGCCCCGTCGCCCACAGATACAGCTTCACTGCGTCCTTGCCATCGATGATCACTCGCCCATCCAAACCACAGCCCGGCCGTTCGGCCCGTGGAAGATACAGCGCAGCGTGCCCGGCCGCCAGAGCCCGCCGGCCCGCACCTCAACGGCACGATGGGCCAGGAGGAGTACGTGGTGTGATGACGAGCTGCGGCAGTGAGCAAGCGGGGGTTGTACCGTCGGGCCACCGAGCAGGGCATCGCGTCGGTCGAGAGGAGCCGGGAGGAGCTGTCGACCCGCTCGCCCGGGCCGGGCGCCGCCGCAAGAAGGACGCCGTCTGTTTCCCGCCTCCCGCCGCACCATGACGTGGACCCGAGAAGGTCACCGCCACCGGGCAAAGGACCGGACCCTCACGAATCGCGCCTGTCAGGGACGCGCGCCAAGAGGGTCCGGAGCCACCAAGCTATCGTTACGCAGCCACGGCACCGCCTCGGACACTCCCGCCTCTTCCCAACTCGTTCAGATGCCACCCGATAGGGGTGGTCCCCTCCACGGATGGAGCAAGGCTCCCGCTCCCGCTGCCCGAGTGGCTTCGAATCCGGCAGCTGGTCCGCCGACTGCGGCGCAGTGGGCGACGCCGACGCTCGGTGCCCGAGCCCTGGAGTCACTGCTGCGGGGTCAGTTGCCGCAGTCCGTTCTCCAGCAGCGCGAACGCGTGTTCCGCGTCAGCCACCGCACCCGCATAGCGCTCGTCGGCCGGCTCCCCGTACGCCAGGCGTTCGGCGTTGTCCTGTGCCAGCGCCCAGTGGACCGCGACGATTTGGACGGCGGCCAACCGCGCCGTGAGTTCCGGAATGGCGGCTGTTTCACGCAATGCCTGGGTAAGTGCGCGTTCGGCGCCGGTCTTGAACCGTTCCATCCGGGCCACCAGCGAGGGCGCGTCGAGGATCATCTGATGGACCCTCCGCACCTGGGGATGGTCGTTGAGCCCGGTGATCGGGTCCCGCTCGCGCAGCCCCTTGAGAAAGTGCTCGCGCACCGCGGTCAGCGGGGCGGTGCGGGGCGGGCGGGCCCGCACGACGCGTGCGATTTCGGTCTCGTGGTCGGCGAGGCGATGCACCACGAGGTCTTCCTTCGTCGGGAAGTAGGCGAAGAGCGTGCGTTTGGACACCTCGGCCGCCTCGGCCACCTGAGCCACCGAGACCTGGTTGAAGCCGTGCTCGAGGAACAGCGTGATCGCCGCATCGGAGATCGCCGCATGGGTCCGCTGCTTCTTTCGTTCCCGTAGCCCCGGCTTGCCGTCCACGATGCACACCGTAACAGATAGCTTCCCTGAGGGCATTTCTGCACCTGGTATACATTTACCCCAAGGCGAGAGATGAGAAGGAGTGAGGGTGTTGGCCGAGATCGAGACCGAGGTCGTCGTCGCGGGCGCCGGCCCGACCGGACTGATGCTGGCGTACGAACTGGCTCTGGCCGGGGTCGAGACCCTGGTGCTGGAGAAGCTGCCCCAGCGCGTCGAGCAGGTGAAGGGCGGCGGGATTCAGCCCCGTACCGCTGAGCTGCTGGAGTCGCGCGGGCTGCTGGAGCCGTTGCTGCAGCGGGGCGCGTCGCGTGAACCGGTGGGCGGGCATTTCGCGGCCCTGCCCGTGCCCTTGGACTGCGCCCCCTGGAAAACCAGGCACCCTTTCCCGATCGGGATCCCTCAGTGGCAGATCGAGGAAGTGCTCGAAGAGCGGGCGATCGCGGCCGGCGCGCGGGTGCTGCGCGGCACTGCCGTCTCAGGGGCCGAGTCGGACGACGACGGAGTGGTCGTGACGGCGGACGGTCTGCGGGTCCGGGCTCGCTACCTGGTGGCGTGCGACGGCGGCCACAGTACGGTGCGGAAACTGCTCGGGCTGCCGTTTCCCGGTAGGCCCGGGACGCATCAGGCGGTGTTGGCCGACATCCGCCTGTCCGCCGTTTCGTCGCTGGTGCCGCAGCAGATGGGGCATATCAGCTCCGTGATGCGTCAAGCGGGCGGCTACTGGGCCATGCTGGTTCCGCTCGGCGGCGACCGGTACCGGTTCACCTTCGGGCGCGCGGACCGGGCGGACATCGACCGCGACACCCCCATCACCCACGAGGAGATCACTGCCGCGCTGCAGGCCGTGTACGGCCATGAGACAGCCCTCGGCGCGGTGGACAACTCTTCGCGGTTCTCCGACGCCACTCGGCAACTGGAGCACTACCGCGCGGGCCGCGTCCTGTTCGCGGGCGACGCCGCACACATCCACCCGCCGCTGGGCGGCCAGGGCCTCAACCTCGGCATACAGGACGCGATCAATCTCGGTTGGAAACTGGCCGCAACCGTCCAGGGCCGGGCGCCGAGCGGCCTGTTGGACAGCTACCACGTCGAACGACATCCGGTCGGAGCCCAGGTCCTGCATCACACGTCGGCGCAGCGCGTCCTGGCGGACCCGCGTCCGAGCGAGGACGTGGCCGCCCTGCGCGACATCTTCATCGACCTGCTGCGCCTGCCCGACGCCAACCGCCACCTCGCGGGACTGATGTCCGGCCTCTCGCTGCGCTACGAGCTGTCCGGCGAGCATCCGCTCACCGGACAGCGCATGCCGGACGCCGAGCTGGTCACCGAGGCCGGCCCCACCCGGCTGTCGACCCTGTTCGGCTCGGGGCACGCCGTCCTGCTCGATCTGGCCGGAACCGTCCCGGCCGACCTCCGGCTCCCGCCCCGAGTCGACCTCGTCCGCGCCAAATGCACCACCGATCTGGGCGCTGTCGCCCTGCTCATCCGTCCCGACGGCTACGTCTGCTGGGCCACGGACGGCTCCGCCGACTGCGGCGATACCCTGCTTTCCGCAATCGCCGACAGCCTTGCGAGGGTGCACTGAGCGGGTGTCCACCATGCCCGGCGCAAACCGGGCCGGCTCATCCGATACGCCAATGACAGCGGGATCCACAATCTCGCGGTCCGGGCATGACGGGTGTCGTCGCCTTTGGCTGCCCCGCTGCGCAGGTCAGGTTGCGGAGGCGGGGCCGGGCGGCAGGTGGACGGTCATGATCAGGTGGCAGGTCTCGGTGCCGGCGCCCCGGTAGGTGTGGGGGGCGTCGCCGTCGAAGGAGGCGGTCTGCCCGGCTTCTACGGTGTGCTCGGTGCCGTCGACGATCAGGGTCATCCGGCCGGTGGTGACGCTGACGGTCTCGACGACTCCGGCCTGGTGGGGGTGACTGGGATATTCCTCGCCCGGTTCCAGCCGCCAGCGCCAGACCTCGACCGGGACCGGGCCCGAGGTCGTCAGCATGAGCCGGGCCTCGCTGCCCTGCGCCCCGGTCCACAGCGGCATCACGGCGTCGGCGGTCACGACACGGACGCGGCCTTCGGCCGGTCCCTCCATCAGGGCGGATACCGAGACACCGAGCGTGTCGGCCAGCCGGACCAGTGTGGCGAAGTTCGGGTTGCCCTGGGCTCTCTCCAGCCCGACCAGGGCCCCCTTGCTGACCTTGGCGCGTCGGCCGAGCTCATCCAGGGACAGGCCCGCACGGGTACGGGCCGCCCTGACGTTGTGCGCGAGCGTGCGCAGGGCTGCCTCTGTCTCGGCCATCCGATCACCATCCTCGCAAGTGGACCACTGGAATGTACCGTCCGGTCGTTTGGTTGACAGACCGCGGTCGATCCGTTGTACGGTTTAGTCGTTCCATTGGAATAGTAAGGGATGTACCGTGATCGCTCTGCTGCTGGCTCTGGGCAGCTCACTCGCCTACGGATGCGCCGACTTCCTCGGTGGCCTCGGTGCCCGAAAGGCCCACGTGCTGCGCACCGTGATGGTCGCCGCCCCGGCCAGCCTCGCGGTCGAACTGCTGCTCTGGCCGGTTCTCGGCGCCTCGTTCAGCCCGGCCGCCCTCGGCTGGGGTGCCGCCTCCGGTGTGGCCTCGGCGGCAGCGTTCGCGCTGCTGTACAAGACCCTGGCCATCGGCCCCATGAACGTGCTGTCGCCGGCCACCGCACTGGTGTCCGCCGCACTGCCCGTCGGCGTGGGCCTGCTGCAGGGCGAGCACCTGGGCATGGCCGGACTGCTCGGCCTGCCGCTCACGCTCGTCGCCGTGGTTCTGGTCAGCGCCGGGCACGGCGCGGGCTCGTCTCGTCCGTCGCGTACGGCGCTGCTGCTGGCCTTCGGCGCGGGAGCCGCCATCGCCCTCCAGCTGATCTTCCTGCACCAGGCACCTTCGGACAGCGGCGTGGCCCCGCTGATCATCGGCAGAGCGGTCTCCTCGGCAGTAACCCTGACCGCAGCCGGGGTCCTGCACCGCAGGCTCGGCCCCGAGAAGCCCGCCTACGCCATGTCGGCCACCGCCGGCGTGCTGGACTCCGTGGCGAACCTGCTGTTCCTGCTCGCCGCCCGCAGCGGAGACCTCACCGTCGTCGCCGTGATCACCGCCCTCTACCCGGCCGGCACTGTCCTGCTCGCCCGCAGCGTGCTCGCCGAGCGCATCCACCGCAGCCAGCTCGTCGGCCTGGGCACCGCTGCCGTCGCCGTCAGCCTCCTCGCCCTCACCTGAGCCACCACACCGCCCGCACAAGGAGAAGAGCATGTTCATCCAGCCCTGGGACGCCGCCCTGGACGACACCGAATGGCAGACCTGGATCGCCGACGGCCACGACTTCGGCCAGCTCAGCGTCAACGGCCTTGCCGGCCGGCCGCCCGCCGTCGTCCCCACCCACTTCACCAGTGACGGCAACCAGCTCCTGATCCATCTCGCCCGGCCCAACCCGGTCTGGAAGGCGATCGAGCACGACCCGAACGTCACCTTCACCGTCATCGGCGACTACGCCTTCATCCCCGGCCCCTGGCGCGCCCAGCCCGACATCGCACCCACCGACGGCGTCCCCACCAGCTACTACGCGGCCGTCCAGTTCACCTGCCGCGCCCGCATCATCGACGACCCCGACGCCAAGGCCGACCTCCTGCGTCGCCAACTCGCCCACTTCCAGCCCGACGGTGACCACGCACCCGTCGCCGTCGACCAGCCCCCGTACGGCCGGATGCTGCCCGGCATCCGAGGTCTGAGGCTGGAGGTCGCCGAGGTGAGGGCCAAGTTCAAGTACGACGACCACAAGTCCGTCGAGCACCGCACCACTGTCGCCGACCACCTCACCGTACGCGGCCAGGGCCTGGACGCACCCACCGCTCGCCAGCAGCGCCGTCGCCTCGACCGCATAGGCCCCTGGAAGCCCTGACTCCGCTCCCCGAGCACACACAGGAAACGGAACTCCGCGCATGACCGCCTTCCGCATCAGCCCCGTCGTCGCCGACGCCTTCCCCGACACCCTCATCGCCGTGGTCACCGCCACCGGCCTGCGCGGCCGCGAGCCCTGGCCGGACACCACCGCGGCCCTGGAGGACCTCGAGGAGCAGTTCGCCGACCACTCCTGGCAGCCGGCCGACGAGAGTGACCCCCGTATCGAGGCGTGGCACACCGCCTACCGCTCTTTCGGCACCAACCCCCGCCGCATCCGCCCCAGCGTCGACGCGCTCGGCCGCCGCCTGGCCAAGAAGGGAACGCTGCCGCGCATCAACCCGGCCGTCGATTCCTACAACTCCGTCTCCGTCCACCACGGTCTGCCCGCCGGCGCCTTCGACCTCGCCCACGTCACCGGCGACGTCGACATCCGGTACGCGGACGGCAGCGAGAAGTTCACCCCGCTCGGCGAACCCGACACCATCGAGAACCCCAGACCCGGCGAGATCATCTACGCCGACTCCACCGGCGTCCTGACCCGCCACTGGAACCACCGCGACGCCCACCGCACCCGTGTCACCGAAGACTCCACCCACGTCGCCTTTGTCCTCGAAACCCTCCACGCCACCCGCGACGGCCACCTCCTCAAGATGGCAGCGGAGGAGTTGCAGGGCCTACTCATCCCGCACGCTCAACAGACCGCTGTGCACTACCTCAGCCCGGCACAACCCCAGGCCACCACCTGAGCTTCAACCACCCACAGGCGCGGAGGCGGTGCAAGCCGGGAGGCGAGCTACGCGCCCCTTTCGCCGGCGCCGCCGGCGGGACCGCTTCGGCCGTTGTCAACGCTGCGCGGGTTGGGAACAGCGCGCTGTCTCACCCGGGCGACGGCGTCGAGGCGTGAGCACCGACGGACCGAGAGCACCCCACCGTGCGGGTGCGCGTCTCCCATCTGCGTCGCCGGTTGCTCGGCCCTTCGGTCGGTTCCTCACTCCCGGAGCATTCGTCGGAGTACTCATCGTCTAGGGGCGGGGGCGGGCGTTGCCCGTTTCCCGACCGGCCCCACTCGCTCCCGGCTCCGCCAGGGCGGACAGGACCTGGAGACCTCTGAGGAAACCGTCGCGGTCAGCTGCCGGCAACTGGGCGAGCAGCTCTTCCTCGCCCAGTTGGATGGCGGACTGGACGGTGTCGCGCAGTCGTCGGCCCTCAGCGGTGAGGGACAGCAGACGCGCGCGCCGGTCCTTGGGATCAGGTCGTCGGCGGATCAGTTCGCGGTTCTCCAGGTCGTCGAGGACCGCGATGATGCGGGTCTTGTCCGCCCGGATGGCCTCGGCGAGCGCGGCCTGAGTGCGGATAGGTGTCTCGTCGAGGTGCAGCAGCACGGCGTACGCCCACATCGTCAGCCCGTGTGCGTCGAGGACCGGTTGCTCGGCGGCCATCAGGGTCCGGAGCAACGGCACGACCATCTCGGCGAGATCGGGGCGGGCCTGCCGCCGCGCCGGCGGGGTGCCTCCGGTGCCTCTCTGAGCTGCGTTCTCGACCATGGTCAAGAAAATACCCGTTGACAATTGATAAGCCTCGGCACATCGTAAGCTCATGCTTATTAATTCTCTGGCGGACTTGGACCGCTTACGGGACCTCGACGCGCAAGCGGTCCGGGACAGCATGACCCTGGTGCGCCGGGTGACCCCCGACGACCTGCTCCGTCCGACGCCCTGCTCGGAGTGGACGCTGACCGATCTGCTCGCCCACATGACGGCCCAGCACCGCGGGTTCGCGGCGGCCGCGCTCGGGCACGGCCGGGATCTCGAGCACTGGAGGATTCGCCCGCTCGCCGTGGACGTCGCCGCGGAGTACGGCGAGGCGGCGGAGCAGGTCATCACCGCGTTCGCGACCGTGGCGGCCGCGGACTGCCCCTTCGTCCTGCCCGAACTGCCTGTCGTCCAGGCCTTCCCGGCCGCCCGGGCCATCGGCTTCCACCTCGTCGACTACGTGGTTCACAGCTGGGACGTCGCCCGCAGTTTGGGCCTCGCGTACGACCCCGAGCCCGAACTCCTGGCCGCCGCATTGCCGATGGCCCGCGCCGTCCCGGACGGCGACTTCCGCCTCGCGCCGGACAGCCCCTTCCGGCCGGCACTGCCCGCGGACGACGGGGGGAGCGTACTGGAGCGAATCCTGACGGCCCTGGGCCGATCGCCGGACTGGCACGGCCCGTCCGGCGCCACGGCGGCGGGCTCACACCGGGGCGCTGCCGCCCCGGACACGACATGCTGAGGTCTTCGTGGATGCCCGGCCATGCCCACGGCCACAGGAGCTCGGTACTGGTCACCGAACTTTCGCGCGTGCCGCCGTCCGGATGATGAGGCGGAACGGTGACCAACCACGATGAGGCGGCGGCTGTCCGACCGACATGGTGGGGTTCCCTCCTCGACGCCCCCACCCTCTGCTGCAGCAAATGCGCGAGCTTCACGAGCGGTGGCGCGCCTCGCGCAAACGTCGACGTCGACGTGCGCCTACGCCCCCGTCTGCCGGACGGGGGGCGTCGTCACCACCCCAAGAAGTTCGGCGCGAACTCGTCACCGCGCTCAAGACGATGCTTCACTCCAGCGATTCAGCGTCTCGCTCCCGCGGTCGTAGGTGAGCCAGGTCCCATCCCCGAGTGGGCGCACATAGCTGTCAACCGGCGCCGTGGGATAGGCGACGGTCCCACGTATCTCCAGGGTTCGGGCGTCCAGCAGCCAGTGCCGGGCCCGTTCCGGGTCCTCGTCGGATTCGACCGTCGTGGCGATGACGGTGTCGGCGTTGACGAAGCCGCAGCCGTAGTCCCAGCAGAGCGGCTCGTCGTCGCCCGGCTCCGACACCCCTTTGGCGAGCACGGTGCCGTCCATGGCGTGCAGTTCCAGGTCTGCTCCGTAGTGCTCGACCGTCAAGAATCCAGGATGCCCCGCATGGACGTCCAACAGGATGCGGTCCATGCCCTCGTTGAGGTCCCAGCCGATCAGCTTCTCGCCGTCCCAGCGCGCCCAATGGAGCAGGATGCCGTCCTGGCCCATCCCGATGCAGAGACCCATGTGGATACCGTCCGGATGGGAAAGGTGGTGCGAACCCGAGGCCGCACTGTCCAGCGGCAGCCGGGCCAGCTCTCGTCCGTCCCGGGCGTCCAGGACGACCCAGTACTCCTGCCAGTCCTGCCCTTCCAGCTCGACCACGACATGCGCCCACACGAGCCGGCCGTCGTCGGAGACCCGGCAGGATCCGTGCTCGAGGCCGCGGCACACCTCCTGCTCATCCCCTGTGTGCTCGTGCCCGATCTCGGGCCCCCAGCAGCCATGCCGGTACTCCCACAGTTTCTCTCCGCCCGCGCCCACGGCCCTTACCGCGCGCTGGCCCGAGAACACCGCGAACGAGCCGTCGGGGCTTGTCGAGTGGACACCGCGGTCCCATCCCGGCCAGGGAAGGGGGAAGACAGCGGCCGGCGCGCGCTCCCCCGCGAAGACCTCGTACAGGTTGTAGACCTCCAGCTCGTGCCCGTTGTGGAGAAGAGCGCGACACGAAGCGTCCCCGCGGCTCTCGAAGGCGAATCCATTGACCAGCGCGTCTCCACCCGGCAGCCTCACCGAGTCGCGCAGTTGTGCGGTGAACGACATGGCCCGAAGGTAACGGACCGGTGCAAGGCTTGCCCGGCGCTCAAGCAAACCCCGTTCCGGGTTCGGGTCGTCCGGAGCGGGGTTCGTGCCTTTCCGCGGGCTTGAGACGGCACGCCGCGTCGGCCTGGTCAGACGGGACGGCCGCTCTCCGGCGGAGGGCGTGACCGCTCGCTGTGCAGCACCTTGGCGATGGTGAACCGCGCCTGCCGACCTCGCCGGGATCAGCACGCCGGTCACGCCCATCGCCGCGACGGACGACACTGCGGTCATCATGACCTGGCGTGGCGTCATACCGATCGACTTGAGCATGCGCAGATCGCGCTGTAGGAACGGTATCCCCGTCAGTGGCTCGACGGCGCGCGCCTTCTGGCGCCGAACGCCTAGGCACCGCACGAACCCCACGTCGTCCGCGTACGACGGACGACGCTCTCTACGACCGTCCCGACCCCTGCCCAGGAGTGAGCGTGCGTCAACTCGACCTTGTGGTGATCGTCGTCTATCTGGTGGCGATCGCCGTGATCGGACTAAGGCTGGCCGGACGGCAGAAAACCGCGAAGGACTACTTCGTCGGCGAAGGCCATATGCCCTGGTGGACCGTGTCGTTCTCGGTGGTGGCCACCGAGACCAGTGTGCTCACCGTCATCAGCGTGCCCGGCGGCGCCTACAGCGGGCAGGCCTTCGGCAACGTCGAACTGGCCCTCGGTTATGTGATCGGCCGCGTCGTTGTGGCGACCGTACTGATCCCCCTGTACAAGCGCGGCGGCTTCGTCAGCGCCTACCAATACCTGGGCAGCAGGTTCGGACTGAAACTGCAGGGGCTCGCCTCGGTGACCTTCGTCGTCACCCGCCTCCTCGCCGAGGGCGTCCGGCTGTTCGCCTCCGCGATCCCGATCAAGCTACTGCTCGACGAGTTCGGTGTGCACGCGAGCTACCGCGTCATCATCATCGCGCTCACCGTGATCACCGTCGTCTACACCTACCTCGGCGGCATCAAGGCCGTCATCTGGACGGACGCCGTCCAAATGGGTCTCTACCTGGGCGGTGCGATCCTGTCCGTCGCTGTGCTGTACGGCCACGTCGGCGGCGACGGCCTCTCACGGGCGCTGCACGCCGGGCAGTTCAAGCTCTTCGACACCGACTTCGGCCTCGCACACATCCTCACCAGCCCGTTCGCCCTGCCGACCGCGATCATCGGCGGCGCCATCTTCGCGATGGCCAGCCACGGCTCCGACCAGCTGATCGTCCAGCGCATCCTGGCCACTCGCTCGCTGCGTGACGGCCAGAAGGCGATGATCGCCTCCGGTGTCTTCGTCACTCTCCAGTTCGCGGCCTTCTCCGTCGTCGGGGCTCTGTTGTGGTCCTACAACCAGGGCAAGAGCTTCAGAGAACTCGGCCTGAGCAGCTCCGACAACCTCTACCCCGACTTCATCCTGCACGGGCTGCCCGTGGTGATTTCCGGTCTGCTCGTGGCCGGCATCCTCGGCGCCGCGATGGGCTCACTGTCCTCGGCGCTGAACTCCATGTCGAACTCGACCGTCGCCGACATCATCCACGGCTTCTTCAGCAGCACGCCCTCCGAGGAGCTCCTGCTCAGACTCGCCCGGGTGATGACGCTGGTGTGGGCGGTGCTGATGGCCGTCTTCGCCTGCGCCTTCAGCAGCAGCACCGGCAACGTGTACCTCACGGGTCTGACCATCGCGGGCTACACCTACGGCGCGCTGCTCGGTGCCTTCCTCCTCGGCCGCCTGGTCCGGCGCGCCAACGAGATCGACTCGATCGCCGCCTTCCTGGTGACCCTCGGCGTGATGACGTACATCGTGCGCGGTGTGAAGATCGACGTCGCCGTGGCCGACGCCACGGTACCCACCGCCGTCGCCGCCCAGTGGCTCGTGCCGATCGGAGTCGTCGTCACCCTGGTCGTCGGCGGTCTGTTGAGCCTGTTCCACCGCGCCCCCGCAAGCGCCGGGGCCGCCGCGGACGACGGCGGGACGGGCGCGGATCCCGGCCGTGTCACGGCGCCCGTCGGCCAGGAGTGAAGGCACGCTTGCGGGGCGGGCACGGCAGCCCAGTGCCTGTCCCGCTCCGACCGCCCGGACGTCCTCACGGAGAAGCCATGTCGCAGCCCCCCTCGCAACCGCCGTTTCAGCCGCGACTCCTGTCGCAACCGCCGCTTCAGCCGCGGCCGGCCTCGTCCGCCCGGCCTGTGCGGCGCGAGGCCGGGGAGGGGCCGTGCGTGTGATCGGCCTGATGTCGGGCACCTCCTACGACGCCATCGAGGCCGCCGCCGCGGACCTCGCCCTGGACGGTGACGCCCTGCACCTGCACCCTCTCGGACACCTGTCCGCCCCCTACCCGGAGGACGTGCGGGGCCTGATCGCCGCCACCCTGCCGCCGGCCGCCACGACCACGCAGGCCGTGTGCACCCTGGACACCCGCATCGGCCAGGCTTTCGCCGACGCGGCCGAACGCGCCCTTCACGAGCTGTGCGACGGTGCCGCGGACCTGGTGGTCTCGCACGGCCAGACCATGCATCACTGGGTCGAGGACGGCGCCGTCCGCGGCAGCCTCCAACTCGGCCAGCCCGCCTGGATCGCCGAGACCACCGGCCTCCCTGTCGTCTCCGACCTGCGCAGCAGAGACGTGGCGGCGGGCGGGCAGGGAGCCCCGCTGGTCGGCATGACCGACACCCTGCTGCTGCGTGGCCTGCCCGGCACGCCTGCCGCGCTCAACCTGGGCGGCATCGCCAACATCACCGTCCTCGTGCCCGGCGCCGACCCGCTGGCCTTCGACACCGGCCCCGCCAACGCCCTGCTGGACGCGGCCGTACGGCACTTCACCGGCGGCGCCGTTGCCTACGACGCGGACGGGCGCATGGCCGCCGCCGGGCGGACCCACCCCGAGCTGCTCCGCGTCCTCCTGGACGACCCCTACTACCGCAGGCCGGCCCCGAAGAGCACCGGCAAGGAGCACTTCCACCTGCCCTATCTGCAACGAGCCCTCGAAACGCTGCCCGCAGCCCGCCCCGACGACGTACTGGCCACGCTGACCCGGCTGACCGCAGTCACCGTCACCGACGCGTGTCGCGCCCACGGGGTCACCCAGCTCGTCGTCTCTGGCGGCGGCGTGCGCAACCCGGTGCTGATGGGCATGATTGCCGAGAAACTGCCCGGTGTCCCGCTGCGCCCCAGCGAAGAGCTGGGCCTTCCGTCCGACGCCAAGGAGGCTTTGGCCTTCGCCATCCTGGGCTTCCTCACGGTCCACGGCCTGCCCGGCACCCTCCCCTCGGGCACCGGAGCCCACCGGGCCACGCTGCTCGGCAACATCACCCCCGGCCTGTCGCCGCTGCGCCTGCCCGAACCGGCCCCACGAGCGCCGCGAGTGCTGCGGATCGCACCCTGCCCCTGACCACGGCACCGAGGACCCCATGAGCCGTGCCGCCACCTCGGTTGTGCCGCACTGGTCCCAGCAGAAGGAGAGGGGCGCAGTTGACCGGGGTCCGGGGTCCGATGGCGGCGGATGGCGCGGTCGGAGCTATTGGCCGTCCGCCGGCGGCAGGTCTTGCTCGGTCCAGAGTGTCTTGCCGGTGCGGGTGTAGCGCGTGCCCCAGTGGTGGGTCATCTGAGCGATGATGAACAGGCCCCGGCCTCCCTCGTCGTCGCTGGCGGCGTGCCGCAGATTGGGCGCGGTGTGGCCGGTGTCGGAGACCTCGCAGATCAGGGTCCGGTCGCGGATCAGGCGTACCTGGATAGGGCCGCCGGCGTAGCGGATGGCGTTGGTGACCAGTTCGCTGACGACGAGCTCGCTGGTGAACGTCAGGTCGTCCAGCCCCCAGTCGCGGAGCTGCTTGCTGACGGCGGTGCGGATGGTGGCCACCGCCGCCGGGTCCGCGGACAGTTCCCACTGGGTGAACTTGTTCCGGTCGAGCAGGCGTGTACGGGTCATCAGCAGCGTCGCGTCCTCGTCCACCGGCCCGGGCAGCAGGCTGGTCACCGCACGGTCGCACAGCTCTTCCAGGGACGCTCGGTCGTCGGCGAGGACGTGGGACAGTTGCGCGAGCCCGGCGTCACGGTCCTCGGCCGCCTGGAGGAGGCCGCCCGTGAAGAGGGCGACGAGACTGCCCGGCGGGAGCTGCAGTTCCGTGCTCTCGTAGGGCAGGCCCTCCATTCCCAGCGGCGGTCCGGGGGGCAGCTCCGTACAGTCGGCGACGCCCGTGTGCGGGTTGACGACCGCCAGCACCGACTCCCCGGCCCGTGCCATGCTGCACTTCCCCGAGACGGGGTTGTACACCGCGTACAGGCAGGACACGCCCAGGGCCTCGTCGGCCTGCGGCCTCAGGTGGATCGGGCCGTGGCCGACCCCGCGCTCGTGCGCGGTCTGCTCGACCAGGTCGTCCAGGCGGGACAGGAGCTCGTCCGGGCTCAGGTCCAGCCGGGCCAGGACGCGCACACCCGTACGCAGCCGTCCCATGGTGGCTGCGGCGCGCAAGCCGTGACCGAGCACATCCCCGACGACCAGGCCGACCCGGGTGCCCGACAGGGGGATGACGTCGTACCAGTCGCCGCCCACCCCGGACCCGCTGTCGGCGGGCAGGTAGCGGCTCGCCGAGTCGACGGCGGCGTGTGGTGGCAGGCGGTGCGGAAGCAGGCTGCGCTGGAGTTTGAGGGCCACGGTGTGGCCACGGGTGACCACCGGCATCAGCAGGAGACCGATCAGCAGGGCGCCCAGACCCAGGGCGGTGACCCCGCCCGTCCGTCCGATCAGCGGCACGTCGACGGTGGTCGCGCCGTACCCGGGGTTCGCGTAGACGACGAAGGCGGCGTAGAGGAACAGCAAGAGCATGATCAGCCCGCCGAGCCCTGGCAACACGCCCTTGAAGATCAGGTTTTTGGCGCTGTGGGTGAGGACCTTGCGGTGATACCAGAGGCAGGCGAAGCCGGTCAGTCCGTACTGGAACGCGATCGCGAGGCCGATCGAGTCGATCGAGTCGGCCAGGACATTCCGGCTGAACGACGTCAGCAGGACCAACAACGCGATCGAGGCCGCTCCCATGCCGATGGTCCCCCAGGTGGGGGTGAGGAACCTGCGGTGGACCCGGGCGAACCGGGGCGGGACGGCCTTGTGGACCGCCATCGAGAAGACGGTCCTGGCCAGGGGCAGGATGGTGGTCTGGGCGGAGGCCAACGCGGAGGTCAGCACCATCAGGATCAGCAGTCTCGACAGGAGCAGCCCCGTGTCCTGGCTCCCGAACACGGCCTCGCCCAGTCCGGAGAACACATCGTCCGCGTTGTGCGCGTTGCCGAGCCCGATACCCGAGGTGCCGACTCCCGCGAACGCCTGCGCCGAAGTGGACACCAGCCCGTACATGATCAGGAGCAATACGGTGGACATGACCGCGGCGCGCCCCGGGGTGCGGGTGCTGTCGACGGTTTCCTCGTTGACCGAGAATGCGGTGTCCCAGCCCCAGTAGATGAAGACCCCCGCGAGGATGCCCGAGGTCAGGGCCTTTACCGAGGGCACCTCGAAGGGGTTGAACCAGGAGGCGGAAACGTGGAGCGCCGTCGCGGGAGGACTGGTGTAGACCCTGACCAGCGCGGCGACGGCGAACAGGATCAGCATCACCACTTCCAGGCACAGCAGCCAGCGCTGGACAACCGCCGAGACCCCGATGCCGACGTAGCAGATCGCGGTCATCACGGCGATCCAGACGATGCCCGCCGCGGTGGTCCACAGCCGGTTGTCCGCCAGTTCGTCCAGGCCCACCAATCGGAAGCCGTAGGAAGCGGCGATCTCGGCCAGGTTCGCCATGACGAGGATGTTGGCGACGATGAGGCCCCAGCCGCCCATCCAGCCGGTGCGCGGTCCGAAGGCGCGGGTGGCCCAGGTGAAGGTGGTCCCGCAGTCCGCGTTGCTCGCGTTGAGCTCCCGGAAGGCGTACGCGACCAGCAGCATCGGAATGAAGGCCAGCATGGTGACGATCGGGGCCTGCAGTCCGACCCCCGCCACGATGATGCCCAGCGTGGCGGCGAGGCTGTACGCCGGGCCGGTGGAGGCCAGGCCCATGACGACCGAGGAGAACATGCCCAGGGCATCGTTCTTGAGCCCTTTCCGGCCGGCCCCCGTCCCGGGAGCGGGGCGGTCGGCGGACACGGCGCCGCGGAAGTGCCTCACACTTGATTCCAACGCCGGGCCACTCCCTCTGCAACAGCGCAGCGGGGCCAGCAGGAAAGCCGTCGGTCACACAACCGGGTAGCCCGGAACTTCGCGGCGGCCGAGGACGCCGTACAGGAGGCACCCTCCGAGGGATGCGAAGGGCCGACTGGTCAGCGTGGCCTGGCGCCGGTTCCTCGACGCGTGGCGGGCGGACGCCGCTCGCCGCCGGCGTGCGGACCTCGTTGCCGAGGAGCCGGCGCCCGGGCCCGCTGTGGACGACCCGCTCCAGCATCGCCGCAGGTCACCGACCTGGCCCCTTACCAGTGCCGCATCAGGCAACCTTCGCCCTGTTGCTGCCCGGCGTCAGCTCGTGCTGAGTGGTGTGGTTTGCTCAGCGTCGAGTTGGTGGTCGGCCCAGACGTAGCTTTCTGGGAGCAAGTCGGTGATGGAGACGGTTCGGAGATGGTCGCCGGCGCCGACGACGACCTTCAGGGCTGGGAAGTAGTCGAGAAGGGCTTGGCGGCACCGGCCGCACGGGGGAACGACCCCCCGGTCACGGTCGCCCACGGCGACGATCGTGTCCAGCTCGTAGGCGCCCTGGGCGGCCGCCGTGCCGATGAGGACCAACTCGGCGCAAGGGCCGCCGGTGAAGTGGTAGGCGTTCACCGCCGTGATGATCCGGCCGTCCCGGGCGCGGGCCGCGGCCGCCATGGTGTGGTTGTCGCCGCGGCATCGAGTGCGCGCGACGTGGGCTGCGGCCTGGATGAGCTCGTGGTCGACGGGGTGGGGATGTCTGGTCATCGTCTCTGCCTTCGTGCGGTGTCAGGAGACGTTGGCGCGAGTGACGATGGTGCGCAAGCGAATATCGGCGGTGTGCTTGTTCCAGGTGATGTAGCCTGCCCGGCGCTCGAGCAAACCCCGCCCCGGGATTTCCGCGGATGTCCGGAGCGGGGTTCGTGCTTTTCCGCGGGCTTGAGAAGGCGTGCCGCGTCGGCGTGGTCAGACGGAACGGCCGTGGTGGCGCGCCTCCGGCGGAGGGCGTAACGGCCGTCCTCCACCGCCTGGATCTCACCCACGATGCGCGGAGGACGCAGGCCGTGCGCGCAGTCGTCGGCGTCCGCTGGTGGCGGTGGTCAGTCGTGGTAGTTGATGTGGCCGTGGTCGTCCGTGTCGTTGGCGCGTTTGGTATCCCGGCCGCGATGGAGCCGGGGACCGTCGAGGAGCCCCGCACGGTGGTCCCCCGTGCGGACGTCCTCGGGCCGTGGGCCGGCGGAGCGGTCAGGCGACGGGTCCGTAGGTGGCGCCCGTGCGTACCCACGCGGTCGGTCCGGTACCGCACCGAACGCTCTGAGGGCGCCCCCACACGTCCTGGGTGTCCCGCCGGACGTGTCGCGGAGTGCCGTAGCGGAACCAGACGTTGTTCCAGCTGTCGTCGCGGAATATGAGGGAGACGGTGGACGGCCAGGGCATGTCGAGATGCCAGAAGGCTCTCACGGGTGCGGAGAGGGCATGGACGAGCGCCGCCCGGATCACGGACGATTCGACAATGGCCAGTGCACGGTGGGTGTCAGGCGGTATGTGGCTCAGCCAGTGGGCGGTTCGCAGGCAGAGCTGGCGCACCGACTCGCCGCCGTGCGGTGCAGAATCCGGGTCGGTGAGCCAGGCCGAGTACCCGTCGGGGTCGCCGGCGGCCACGTCGGCGACCGCGCGGCCGTACCACTGGCCGTAGTCGAAGTCGCGCAGGGCGGGCTCGGGCGTGGCCTCCACACCGAGCGCAGCGGCGGTTCGCGCGCAGCGGGTCGACGGTCCACGGACGGCCAGCGAGTAGGGAGGAAATCCCGTGTGGGCGGAGCTTGGCTGCGGCGGGCCGGTCTCGCGGGGGGACGGGTCACCGAAGACCCTCGTCATTTCCTCGGTGGTCGCGCTCAGAAAAGTCAGACACATCACCATACGCCTGACCTCCTTAACTGCCGTGCCACGCTGCGTGGTGGGGCACTACACCGTTGGCTGATGGATGCGATGGGCGGGTGTGGGCGGTCAGCGCGTATCCGAGCGCGATCAGAACGACAGCGCGGATGAGCACGCGGCCCACCGCCTGCCGTCCCGCGCGCCCGGTCCGCGGCTGCGGCCGGCCCGTCAGAAGAACCAGAGTGAATCCGGCCGGCAGCGCGAACAGCGCAGCGGACCGGCCGTCGGCAACCTTCAGGTCCCAGCCGGACAGGCCGCCCACCGAAGGTTTCGGGGCGCACGTGCGCGGCGAACATGAGCAGGACGGCCACACCGTGGGCCAGGCCCAAACCGCCCCACCATCCAGTCGATGACGTGCGGAAAGGGAAGTCGTCGTCCGTCGGTTTCGCGGCGGGCGACACGGTCGACGGTGTGTCGTGCGTCATTGCTCCAGGGTCCGTGCGCGCTGGCGGTGACGACCATCCGGCAGGTGTCCGGAACCCCCCCGCCGACTGGCTGGCGCGGCTGCGACTCCGGGCATGATCCGGTGTACGGCACCAGGCAGGGCGCCCCTCGCCGTGGTACGAATCGGACAGTGGTCCGATGGCGAGTGGAGCACGAGTGATCCGGGTACTGGTGGTCGACGACGAGGCCCTGATCCGCATGGGCTTCCAGCGCATCCTCGACACGGCCGACGGCATCGAGGTCATCGGGGCGGTTCCCGGCGGCCAGGCACTCCGGACGGCGCAGGAGACAGCCCCCGACGTCGTGCTGCTGGACATCCGGATGCCGGACGTCGACGGACTCACCGTCCTGGCCGAACTCCGCCGGCTCCCGCACCCCCCGGTGGTGGCCATGCTCACGACGTTCGACATGGACGAGTACGTGGCGACGGCGCTCCGCTCGGGCGCCGCGGGATTCCTGCTCAAGGACACGGACCCCGAGGAGCTGCCGTTCCTGGTGCGTTCCCTGGCCGACGGCGGCACCGTACTGTCGTCCAAGGTGACCAGGACCGTGGTGGACGGCTACCTGGACGCCGGCTCACAGGACCGCGCCGCCGGCAGCCTCGACCAGCTCACGGACCGAGAGCGGGCCGTACTCGTCCTCATCGCCGAGGGACTGTCCAACACCGACATCGCCAGGCGGCTGTACCTGAGCACCGGCACGGTCAAGGACCACGTAAGCGCCATCCTCACCAAGCTGCAGGTGGGCGGCCGGGTCCAGGCCGCCCTGCTCGCCCAGCGGGCCGGCCTCCTCAAGGAGGAAGGGGATACCCACGGATGAATCCCCGCCGCCTGCCCACGCCACTGCTGGACGCCCTGCTGGTCGGCGTCTCGCTGCTCGACATCTGGGTGCACTGGGACGCCCACGAGCGGCTGCGCATGGCGTGTGCCCTCGGCGCCGCCTTCGCCCTGCTGCTGTACCGCCGCCTGCCGCTGCTCACATTCCTGCTCACCCTTCCCGCCGTCCTGCTCTCCGACGCGGTCATCGCCTCTATGATCGCGTTGTACACGCTCGCCTCGGTCACCCGCCACCGCACCCTCCTGGCAGTCTGCGCCCTGGCGTTCACACTGAGCGACATGACCTCGTGGCCATCCCCGGTCTTCGACCTGACGCGGGCCTCCACGCTGATCACGCTCGGCTACACCGCTGCGACGGCGGCCGCGCCCGTCTTCCTCGGCCAGCTCGTCCAGACGCGGCGCGACCTGTCGCTGCGACTGGCCGAGATCTCCGAGGCCCGGGACCACCAACAGCTGCTGACCGCCCAGGCTGTCCTGGCCAGGGAACGGGCCCAGCTTGCCCGCGAGATGCACGACGTGGTGTCCCACCAGGTCAGTCTGATCGCAGTACACGCCGGAGCGCTCCAGGTCGGCACCCGCGACGCGGAAGCCAAGGAAGCAGCCGGCACCATTCGGCGGCTCAGCGTCCAGACCCTCGACGAGCTGCGCCACATGGTCACCGTCCTGCGCGCATCCGGCGGGCGCCCCGCCGAACTGACCCCGCAGCCGTCCCTGGCCGACCTCGAGCAGCTGGTCGGCAGCAGCGGCATCGAGGTACAGCTGACGACGGACCTGCCCGAGGGCCTGCCGGCGACCGTCCAGCGCGCCGTCTACCGCACGGTCCAGGAAGCACTCACCAACACACGCAAACACGCCCCCGGCGCCACCGCGACGGTGTGTATCCACCACGAGGGCAGCGCCGTCCGCGTCACCGTCACCAACACCGCACCCACCCGGCCGGCCCTGCCCCTGCCCAGCGCGCACTACGGCCTGGTCGGCCTGCGTCAGCGCGCCGCGCTGCTCGGCGGCACCGTGACCTTCGGTCCCACGGTCGACGGCGGCTACGAACTACGCCTGGAACTTCCAGCAGCCGGCACAGCCCCTGGGTAGCGCGCTGGCCACGTCGGCACGTAGGCATTTCCGCACACGGAGCTGCTCAGGCCATGCCGCCGTCACACTACTGGGCACCGAGCGACGCCGGCGGTGTGCCGCGGTGCCCGAGTGGTACTGCCGCCTGCCGTGAGTGAGGGTCTTGACCCTCACGTGGCGTCAGGCTGCATAGTCGGTGCCGTGGAGGATCACTGGACCGTGGGACGCGTGGCCGAGCTGGCCGGCGTGAGCGTCCGCACGCTGCATCACTATGACCAGATCGGACTCGTTCGGCCGTCGGCGCGGACCGCGGCCGGGTACCGGGCCTATTCGGCGGGCGACGTGGAGCGGCTGCGGGAGGTGCTGGCTTATCGGCGGTTGGGCTTCGGGTTGCGGGAGGTTGCGGAACTGGTCGGCGACCCGTCCACCGACGCGGTCGCGCACCTGCGCCGACTGCGCGGCCTGCTGCTGGAGCGGCGTGACCGCGCTGACGCCATGGTGGCGGCCATCGACAGAGAACTTGAGGCACGGGCGAAGGGACGGACGGTGACACCGGAGGAGCAACTGGACATGCTCGGCGCACGGCTGTACGACGCGATCGGCGGCGCTTACACCGCGACGCGGCGTACCGAGCCGCGGATCGCCGCGCAGATCTGGGACGCGCTCGGGGACGCGCGGACGGTGCTGAACGTCGGGGCCGGCACCGGCTCCTACGAGCCTGTTGAGCGGGACGTGACTGCGGTGGAGCCATCGGCGGTCATGCGGGGGCAGCGGCCTGCCGGCGCGGCGCCGTGCGTGGCCGCCGCCGCGGAGAGCCTGCCGTTCGAGGACTACTCCTTCGACGTCGCGATGGCCGTCTCCACCGTTCACCACTGGGGGGACCCGATAGCGGGGCTGCGCGAGATGCGGCGGGTGGCCCGCCGCGTGGTCGTGCTCACGTTCGACACCGACGAGCCCGGATGGCAGGACCGGTTCTGGCTTACCCGCGACTACCTGCCCGAGTTCGCGGCCGTCCTCGCAGAATTTCCCTCGCTTGCTGGGATGGCGGACGCGATCGGCGCCCGCGCTGAGCCGGTGCCCATCCCGTGGGACTGCGCCGACGGCCTCTTCGAGGCGTACTGGCGCCGACCGGGGGCGTATCTGGAGGATCACGTGCGCCGTGCGATGTCGGTGTGGACGAGGGTCGGGCCGGAGGCCGAGCAGCGGGCGGTACGAAGCCTCAGCGACGACCTCGACTCCGGCCGTTGGGCCGAGCGCAACAGCGACCTCGCCGACCTCGACGCGGCAGATCTCGGCCTTCGCCTGCTCATAGCTTGAACCGCGTCGCAGCGTCAGTGTCATGGCGGCTCCTGGACGGCCCGCCGGTCATTGGGGTCTGCGGTGCGGTAGAAATCGGCTGCCGTGAGGTCGGTGGGGACGCCGAGTTCGGCGGCGAGTGGAGTGGGGAGGGGAGCCGGTCATGACCCTGTGCGTGACAGGTGCGCGGGTGGCACAGCCGCCCCGCGATGCTTGATGTTGACGACCGAAGCCCTGGCCACTGCCACGGGGTTCAAGAAACGCAGCGGACCGATCAGGCGGGATGCGAACAGATGCACGTGCCGAGCCACCGACTCATCGCGCGCTGCTGCCGAAAACATCAGCCGCTCCAAAGGATTGAACGGACGGGACTTGGCGAAGTCGGCGGCCAGGTACTGGTGACCGCGCAGCCGGCGCCGGTGTCTGCGTGCGTACACCATGAGCGACCTGTTGAGGTCCCCCCGACCGGTTGCGGCGGAGGCGACCGCCTCAGCCAACCATTGCGCGGACTGCAGAGCCCACCCGCATCCCACTCCCCACAGGGGATCGCCGGTCAGGGCGGCGTCGCCGATGAGCGCGACGCCCGGTGCGGTCGGCTTGCGGCTGTGAAGCGGGTAGTTGACCGTGCCGGTGATCTTCGTGATGCGCTCGGCGGAGTCGATGGGCGGTGCCTCGGGTAGGGCGCGGACGAATGCGAAGAAGCTGCCCTCCAGGTCTTCCCGGAAGGCCGGCAGCCGTTTCTTGTCCGGGAGCACCGCGATGACCGTCACGCCGTCGTCGTTCGGAAACGCGTACGCCATGTCGGGTTCGAGGAACCAGGTCTGACCGATCCCGCCGCGCAGCGGGAGGTTGCGGAAGTGCGCGAGATAGCCGAACCGCGTGTTCTCGTACTCTCGAGCAGGCACCCCGGCGAACTTCGCCACGGCTGAGTCCTTGCCATCGGCACCGACCACCAGGCGGGCCCGGATCTCGCGCTCGCCCTGTGGAGTCGACGCGCGCACTCCCAAGGTTCGCCCGGCTTCCCGGACCAGCCCGGTCACACGGTGACCGAGGAGCACGTCGACGCCAGGAGTCTTGGCCGCATGGGACCTGATCAACGGGTCGAGGGTGCTGCGCCGAATGTTGTACGCGTACGGCAGCTCGGGGCCCGCCGGCGCGGCCCTCGGCTCGATCCATCCCCAGCGGGTGTACCAGCGGGCGTCGTTGCGGACGGCGCCCGCCTTCTCCAGAGCGGGGATGAGGCCGAGTTCGTCCAGCACGGGGTAGGCGCTGGCCTGGAGGGAGTGGCTGCAAAGCACCTTGTGCGCTTCAGGGTCCGAGCGGCGTTCCAGCAGTGCGACGCGGACACCGCGCCGAGCGAGCAAGATCGCCGCGGCGCTGCCGGCGAGGCTGGCTCCGCTGATGACGACCTCGTAGTCGTATCCCGCGCTCTCAGGCTTGGTCATGCGCTGATCGCCCCCTTCGGGTGTGGTGCCGTTCGTGGGAGTGGTGCAGTGCCACTGGTGTCAGGAACATGGCTAATTGTCAAGCGAGGACCACCTGCGCATCGCGATCGCGGGGCCGGGCGGTAATCGCCGGCACTGCCGGCCCCTGCGGGGCGCCGGACAGACGTCCGGGACGACGGCCACATCATCGCCCTGGAGCGGGGGTGCCGGCGTCGTTCGCCGAGCAACTGCGAGGCCAGCTCAGGAGCGTGCGCTCGCCGTTCGCAACTCGTCTGGTCGGGCCTGCTCCTTGTTGACGGTGCGTGCGGGCCGTCAGGCCGGGCTGTCGGCGGGCGCCTCGTCGGAGTCGAGGATCGAGATCTCCAGTTTGCGCAGCAGCCGGGCGAGCTGACGCCGTTCGGAAGGGGAGAGACCAGCCAGCATCCGCCGCTCGTTGTCCAGGTGCTCGGCGAAAACAGTGTCGACCGTGACCAGTCCCTGCTCGGTGAGACGCGAATATACGAGCCTGCGGTCGTCCGCATCCCGTTCGCGGACGATCAGCCCGTCCTTCTCCAGCCGGTCGATCCGCAGGGTCACCCCGGCGGAGGAGACCAGGCCGGAGTCGGCGAGCTGTCCGGCCGTCAGCCGGTATGGCTCACCGGACCGCCGGAGCGCGGTGAGCACGTCGAAGCCGGCGACGGACAGGCCTCGGCGCTCGATCGAGGAGGTGAGCCGGGTGTTGTACCGCAGGAAGGAGCGGTGTAGCCGGGCGAGGACCTCCAACGGGCTGGTGTCCAGCTCGGGGCGTTCACGCGCCCAGTCCTCGATCACCTGCGCCACGGCGTCCAGGTCTGCCGGCCTCGATGTAGCCATGCCCGTCCCCTCGTACAGCGGCCGCGAAGATTCTCACGGTACTGAGAATCTTACTGCTCAAAGGACGGCCTCCCGCCGGGGAAGCTGTGCCGGTCAGCCGAGCGAACGCCGCCGCAGCGCCCGGATCAGCACGACCGCCGCCAGGACCGCCGCCGGTTCGGCTGCCTTGCGAAGCAGCACGGGCAGCGCCGCCGCCCCGAGGCCTCGCTCGCCGCCGGCCCGGCGGCGAGCGAGGCCTCCGGCTCCCGCAACAGCGCTTCGAGACGGGCGGCGTGCGGCCGGACGATGCGGTCGCCGACCTCGTTCATGATGCGGCGGCCGAACTGCGCGGGGCGGCCGGTGGTGTCGAGGTCGGTGCCGACCCACATACGGGTGCCGGCCAGGTCGGCGGTGAGCGTCGCGGTGACGGTGGCCGACGTGGTGCCCGCGCCTTGGGTCTCGCTGTCGCTGAGGTCGAGTCCACCACCTTCACGCCACCCCGACCCACCCCCCTCACCCCGAGGATCGGACCACCGGACGGCGACCGCACACGGCCACGCCGCGCCCGAAAAGCCCGGAAACCCCCAGGCACACACAGAGTTCTAGAGACGCTGTTCCATCGGTGCAGGGTCATGCCGGACGGCGCGAGCGGGAGCCGCCGCCGCGGGGAGGCGCAGTTCGAAGAGCGCGCCCCCGGACGGCGCCTCGCCCGCGGTCAGCGTGCCGCCGTGGCGCCGTGCCACGTCGCGGGCGATGGCCAGGCCCAGGCCCGCGCCGCCGTCGTCGCGAGTGCGCGCGTCGTCCAGCCGGACGAACCGCTCGAAGATCCGCTCGCGTTCGGCGGCCGGCACACCGCCGCCGTCGTCCGTGACGGTGAGGACGATCCGGTCGCCCTGCCGCCGTATGCGCACGGCGACCTCGGCGCGCGCGTGCCGCTGCGCGTTGTCCAGGAGATTGCCGATCACCCGAACCAACTGACCGCGCGAACCGGCTACTTCGTGCCCCGCTTCGGCGTCGACCGACACCGGCCTGCGGTCGGTGGGGCGGCGCCCCACCTCCTCGCGGACCAGCTCGCCCAGGTCGACCGGCCCCTGCCCCGGCCGCTCCCCGGCGTCGAGCCGGGCTAGCAGCAGCAGGTCGGCCGCGAGGTGCTGCAGTCGCTCCGTGTCCTTGACCGCGCCGGGCACGTCCAGCAGTTGCGGGTGCGCCGAGCCGACTTCCAGTTGGGTGCGCAACGAGGCGATGGGGCTGCGCAGTTCGTGCGAGGCGTCGGCGACGAAGCGGCGTTGCCGGTCGACGGCGGCCTCCAGCGCGGTCAGCGTCTCGTTGGTGGTGCGGGCCAGCCGGGCCACCTCATCATGCGAGGCGGGTTCAGGCACACGCCGGGAGAGGTCCTCGGAGGCGGTGATCGCCGCCATCTCCCGCCGGATGCCCTCCACCGGGGTCAGCGCGCGCCGTGTCACCAGCCATGTCACCCCGCCGACGACCAGCAGCACCAGCGGCAGTCCCGCCAGCATCGCCGTCCCGGTGCTGCGGACCGCGGTCTCGCGTGCCGTCAGCGAGGCGCCCGCGTGGACGAACACCGTCCGGCCCCCGAGATCCGTGGCCTTGATCGTGGCGAACCGGTACGGGGCGCTCCGCCCGTCGACCACTGCCCGCCCGGAGCTCTCCTGGACGGTGTCGCTGATGGTCCCGATGGCCGGGTCGTTCGTGTGGGGCGTCGCGCTGTCGTCCGTTCCGTGGTCGTCCGTCGCGCTGTCGTCCGTCCCGCGGCCGTCGCTACCGCGGTCCCGGCCCCGGCCACTGCCGTGCCCGCCGCCGTGATCGTCGGCCGTCTCGTCGTTCCGGTCGGCAACGGGAGCGCGAGACGAGGTTGGGGCCGGGGAAGCGGACGCGGACGGGGACGCAGCTGCCGGCGAGGCGGTGGCCCGCGGCACGTGCACGGCCGTCACACCGGTGCCGCGGATGCTCTCCAGCCCCCGGCCGACTGCCAGCAGTCGGCCGTCCTCGTCCGTCACCTGCACCGGGACCCCTTCCCGTACCCCCTCCGGCAGCGGCAGCCGGGCGCCGCCCCCGCGCCAGGTGGCGACACCGAGGGCGATCCTGCGGGCTGTGTCGTTGGCCTCGCTCTGCGCCTGCTCCGTGAGGTTCGTGCGCAGCGACAGCAGCACCGCGATCCCGGCGGCCATCAGCGCGACCGTCACCACGGCTGTCGCCCCCAGCACCATCGTGGCCTGGACGGAACCGAACAGCCGCCGCCTCACGGCGCCACCATTCGATAGCCGGCGCCGCGCACGGTCTGGATCGTGTCCGTGCCGAGCTTGCGGCGCAGCGTGCTGACGTAGACCTCGACGATGTTCGGGTCGCCGTCGTAGGCGAAGTCCCAGACGTGCTCCAGGATCTCGGGTTTGCCGACCACCTGCCCGGCTCGTGTCGCGAGCTGTTCCAGCACGGCGAACTCCTTCGCGGTGAGCGTCACTTCCGTCTCGTTCCGGCACACCCGGCGGGTGGCCGTGTCGACGACGAGCTGCCCGACGCGCAGCACCGGCGACGCGCCCGCGGAGCCGCGGCGGCGCAGCAGAGCCTTTACGCGCGCCACCAGCACGACGTACGAGAACGGCTTCGTCAGGTAGTCGTCGGCCCCGGTGTCCAGGCCCTCCGCCTCGTCGTATTCGCCGTCCTTGGCCGTGAGCATCAGGATCGGCACGTCGTGGCCCGCCGCGCGCAGGGCCGCGCAGACGCGGTAGCCGTTGAGGCCCGGCAGCATGATGTCGAGCACCACCAGGTCGTGGACGCCCTCGGCGGCCAGGTGGAGCCCCTCGGTCCCGTCGTGGACGACGTCCACGGCGAAGCCCTCGGCCCGCAGGCCCTTCGCCAGCGAGAGCGCGAGCCGCTTCTCGTCCTCCACGATCAACAGGCGCATGTGCCCAGCCTCCCAAATGGAACCTGAAGGGATCTTCAGGTGGCTTCAGGTCTCCTTCAGCTTGCCCCCGGCACATTGGCGTCACGGAACAGACAGGACACAGACGAGACACAGGCCGGACAACTGCCCGGCCGGGGAGGCCCATCATGAAGCGCACCACCTCGATCGCCACCGCCTTCGTGGCCGCCATGCTCATCGGCGGCGGCAGTTACTCGGCGCTCGCCGCCGGCGGCAGCGACCGGCACGGTAGCGGTTCCGAGGATCGGCCGGTGGTGACGGCGTCGCCGTCGCCGTCGTCTGTGACGGCCGCACAGGCGGCAGCCGCCGCGCAGAAGATGTACCCGGGCACCGTCGCCAAGGTCGACCTCGACGACGACCACCCGGGCTACTGGGAGGTGTACGTCGTCGGCGCCGACCACGTCCGCCGCGAAGTGCGCGTCGACGCCCGCACGGGCGCTGTCACCATGGACCGGCGAGGCAGCGACGACCGCCCGGGTGACGGCCAGGGCGTGCACACCGGGGGAGGCGGCCACGGTCGCGAAACCAGCGGGCAGGACGACCGTCCAGGAGATGACCACGGTGGCGCCATGGGCGGCGGTGACGACCGCCGGGGTGACGACCACGGCGTACACGACCACGTCGGTGACGACAACGACAACGGCGGCGGTCGTGGCCGGGACCGTGACGGCCACAACGACGACGACCGCTGACGGGACGCGATGGGACGCGTCGGAGCAGGCAGGACGGGCCACGCGTGTCAGTATTGCGCCCCGGTGTTCCCTTCCGTCGATCCCGATGGGGAGGGCGCGGAACACACTGGCCGAGGGGGTTGACGGGGCTCACACCTCATCGCCCCCAACGTCCGGGTCCACGAAACCCGGCGCGCGCCCCGTGATCTCGCGACCTGCACGTTCGCCGGGCGGGGTGCTCACCGACTGTGGATGCCGGCGTTTGCGCGAGACATGCTGCCGGCGAAGGGGCGGCTCCTACGGCGGCGCCTGCCACAGGCGGTCTGAGTGCCTTCGGCTCTGGCCGGGCTGCCTGGGGCCGGGTCACAGGATGGCGATGTGAAACGGCTGGTCGGAGGCGTTGCCGCCGCGTCCGGTTATCACCCGGACGGTGTTGGGGGTGTCGGAGTCGCCGATGTAGACCTCGCTGCCCGGGGCTGCGTTCCGGTCGAGTGTGGCCTGGTAGGCCGCTCCTTGCAGCTTTACGGAGGCATGCACGTTGACGTCGTAGCGGCCCGTGCCGAGCTTGGTGACCCTGGTGATTCCCTCGGCACGCACCAGGGTGCCGTCGGCACGGACCACGGCGGTGGCGCGCACGTAGAGGGCGTTGATCTGCTGGTCGATGACGACGCGCGCTTCTTGGACAGGGATCAGGCGCCACTGCTGCGTGACAGAACCGCTGGCCGCATTTTGCACGACGTGGTGGCTCTTCGTGCCCGCGCTCACGACGTCCAGGAGCATGCCGCTGGAAGCGTTGATGAGGGTGTAGGTGTCTTCCGCGGTCCGCGTGAAGTGCCACTGCTGATGAAGGCTGCCGTCGGCCTCCCACTGATGGAGCTTGGCACCGTCCTCCGTACTCCCTGCAGGGATATCCAGGCACTTGCTGCTGAAGACGTTGCGCAAGGTGTAGCGGGCGTCGCCCACCTGGGCCAACTCCCACTGGTGGATGACCTGGCCATGTCCCCGCATGGCTTGCGCAGCCACGCCGTTGTCCTTGCTCTCGCCGGCGAGGCCCAGGAGATAGCCCCACTTCCGCTCAGCCAGTAGGTATACGCGGTTCTCCGGCAGCGACTCCCGGGAAGGGACGCCGATGTGCACCGACTCGATGGACTTGCTCCAGCGTCTGGTGTCCCAGCTGTCGTCCGATACACGCATGCCATCAAGGTTCGTGCGAGCGCCCCCGTTCGGGACAATGAGCTGGTTGGACACGAAGGCGGGCCCGGTGCAGCAGGTCACGTCGTACCCGGTGCGGTTCACCAACGACATGCCCTTTCCCTGGAAGCCGTAGGCGGACAGGTCGACGACGCTCTCGTCACTGACCAGGACGCGATTGGCGTTGTCACCGCCGTCCGTGTTGAAGTGAGGGTTGCCGTAGAGCGCCCATGAGCCTCTTGGGCAGGCAGCCGTACCGCAGTCCGTGACCACCTCGACAGGCACTCCGTCTCCCCTCCTGCTGACCGAACCGAGCGGTTAACCGGGCGATGCTCCGGTGGATGTGGGTGCGGTGGGGGCCCGGGCGCGGAGATGTTGGGTGAGGGCGTCGCCCAAGGCAGGGTCGGAAGGGCCCACGTGGGCGATGCCGAGTTGGGTCGCCAGGTCGGTGGCATGAAGGCGGACGGCCGCTTCCAAGAGTTGGGCGTAGGTGTCGACGGCATTACGTATGCGGTACCTGGCGGTCAGGGCGAGGGCAGCGGCGAGCGGGGCGGCAGGCCACCACCATGCGGTCAGCGGGGTGTAGAGCAGGGCCCAGCCCCCCAGGGCGGCGGCGCGAGTGAGAGCCCGCTCCGCGCTGGTGATCTCGACGCGGGTGGTTTCGGGCACAGTCAGCCACAGGTGCGGCCACAACACCGACACGTCGAGATGATGGTCACGCTGCAAGCGTACGGCTGCTGCCTGGATGCGGTCACCGCTCCAGGTGGGGCGGTCCGGTTCCTCAGCGGCGATGCGCTGCACGGCGAGGAACGCAGCCCTACGTGGCGCAGGATCGGGCCTGCTCCCTGTGCGGGCCAAGGACCGTGCGTCGGTGTTGAGTTGCTGCTGGTAGCGGTGTACGGCGGCGATCCAGCGGGCGCGGCGGCGAGTCACGACAGTGCGCGCACACCGCGCCAGCGGAGTCGGCCAGATGTGCCAGTCCGCGGCCAGTGCGGTGCGCTGGATCAAGCTCCCCAGGCCCTGGGCAGCCAGTCCAGCCCCAGCAGCGGCGGCAAGGACCGCGCTGATCAGCACCACTTGGCCACCGACCGTGGTGACGGCGGGACTCCTGGCCCACTGGGTGATCCGCTCGGTGAGGCGGACGTAGTCCAAGGCGTGGGTCTGACCGAGAATGCGGGCGGCGGCGGCAGTGGCCAGGAAGAGGGCCCCGGGGAGCACCAGCAGAGACAGCCATCGCTCGGCGAGCTTCTGCCCCAGGGCACTCAAGAACCCGTTCACCACTACAACCGCTCTGTGCGGAGGGGTTGGCCGCTGATGAGACACCGGGCTGCGCCGCAGCTGCCGGGCCAGGCATGACGCGAGCACTGATGGATCGGGCACAGCAGCACCCGTTCGTCGGGTGTGGGTGCACCGACACCGATCGGCTCCAGACCGCGGGCCTGGCCACGGATGCCCGCGGCGTCGCCTGCGGCCAGCAGTGCCTCGTGGAGCGTGCTCAGCGGTGCGGCGAGATCCTCCCCGCCGTGCAACGCTGTCAGAAGGCACTCCAGCGGGACCACGCCATCACGGCCGTATGCTTCCAAAGCCGTGCGGATGCGGTCCAACTGGTCGCACACGTAGGCGATGTCCTCGCGCAGGTCCGGAGCGGTTCCGTCGTCGTACTGGTTCGCCTGATCAGCCTGGTCACGCACCCCGTTCCCCCGTCGTCTGAGAGCCTTCACGGCGATGGCGCGGCCGCGTGCCTGGGGTGTGCGGCACCCGGTCCACCGCCGAAGTGCTCATGATGTCCGAATCGACCATGGCTGGGCAACAGTCGCCTCGAGTTTCATAATTGACGACTCGGCAGGTGTGTGCGGGGGTGGTTCGTGCAACGGCGTGATGAGCTGATGGCGGCCGTGGGGGCACGCGTCCAGCGGGTGAGTGTGACGAGCGACGATTTCGAGGTTCTTTCCCCGGCAGCATGCGCGGAGGCACGCCATCTGTTCCGGTACGCCGACGCCGACCCGGCCGATCTGGAAGTGGCGTACGTCCTGGGCCGGCTGCACTACCGTCGAGCCCTTGCTCTCCCACGCGCGGTCGCCGAGCAGGATCGGGAGGCCACGATTCGCCTGTTGACGAAATGTTTCATTGCGGGGAGAGAAGACCTGCCGCAGCCTCTGCTCGCCGCCCTTGCCGAGGCGGCCGTCCACGCCGCACAGGACCTGACGAACGCCATCGTCATGTGGCCGCGAGGCGCGCTGCCGTCGAAGCCGTCCCTCACGATCATCCCGAACGTGGCAAGTATCCGGACACTTCCAGAGCGGCTCTCGTGATGCACTTCGACCGTCTGGGGGAGTTGACGGATCTGGATGAGGCAGTGGAGGCGAGTCGCGCCGCCGTCCGGGCCACTCCGCTCGATCACCCCGACCACGCCCACTTACTGTCCAGGCTCGGGCACTGCCTCGTGAGGCGCTTCGAGCACACCGGGCAATTGGGGGATGCGGACGAGGTGGTGGAAATCCTCCGCACCACCGCCCACGGACATCCTGAACACGTCGCGATCCTGTCCAACCTTGGCTGCGCTCTGGTGAAGCAATGCGAGCCCACTGGGCAGTTGGAGGAGCTGGCCGAGGCAGCGGCAATACTCGGCACCATAGCCGAAGTCACCGCCGGCGATCACTTTCACCATGCCACCAACCTTGTCTATCTCGGCATCGCCCGGCTGAGGTGCTTCGAGCGCACCCGTGAGCCGGGGGACATGGAGGAGGCGGTGGAAGCGGGTCGTGCGGCCGTCCACGAGGCCGGCCGCGACCACCCTCACTACGCCACTGCGCTTTCCAATCTTGGCAACGCCTTGCTCGCGCGGTTCAAACACACGGGGGAGTCGGGGAACGTGGACGAGGCGGTGGAGGCAGGTCGTGCCGCCGTCCAGGTCACCCCTCGAGATGATCCGAACTACGCGGTCCTCCAAACCAACCTCCGCGAAGCTTTGATGGCGCGGTTCGAGCGCACCGGACAGTTGAGCGATCTTGATGAGGCGGTGGCGGCCAGTCGCACCGCCGAGGCTGCCCTCCACGATCATCCGCACCCCGCCCGCGTCCTGGACCATCTTGGGTACGCCCTGGGGGTGCGGTTCAGTCGTACGGGCGATGTGACGGATGCGGACCAGGCCGTGCAGGCATATCGGGGCGCACTCGAGGCCACCCCCCACGACGACCCCGATCGCGTCGGCCGCCTGGGCAGATTTGCCCACGCCCTGAAGGAGCGGTTCAGGCGGTTCGGGGCGGTGAAGGACTTGAATGAAGCGGTGGACGCGGGCCGCGCAGCCTCGGATGCCACTCCTCAGGGCCATCCCGGCCGCGCCGCGCACCTCAGTTCTCTCGGCCACCTCCTGCAGATGCGGTTCGAGCGGTTCGGGGCGCTGGGGGATCTGGATGAGGCGGTGGCGGCGAGCCGCGCCGCCGTCCAAGCCGCCCTTCATGACCACCCCAGGCACGCCCACTTCCTGGTCGACCTCGGCATCGCCCTGGGGAGGCGCTTTGAGTACACCGGTGATTTGGGGAATTTGGATGAGGCAGTGGCAACAATCCGGGCCGCCGTCGAAGCCACGCCCCCCAGCCGTC
Source organism: Streptomyces sp. NPDC001315 (assembly GCF_042896175.1). Classification (NCBI taxonomy): domain Bacteria; kingdom Bacillati; phylum Actinomycetota; class Actinomycetes; order Kitasatosporales; family Streptomycetaceae; genus Streptomyces; species Streptomyces sp. NPDC001315. The sequence goes on from NZ_JBIAWZ010000009.1 coordinate 240,375, forward strand.
CCGAGCACGCCGGTTACCTGGTCAATCTCGGCGCCGTCCTGGGGAAGGGTTTCGAGCGTACGGGTGACCTGAGGGATCTGGACAAGGCAGTGGCCACGGTCCGTACCGGTGTCGAAGCCACACCCCTCGACCACTCTTTCCACGCCAGGTATGCGAACTGTCTCAGCGGCATCCTGCTGCGGCGCTTCCATCACACCGGGGAGCTGAGGGATGTGGATGAGGCGCTGGCCACGATCCGTGCCGTCGTCGATGCCACACCTCCTGACCACCCCGAGCACGCGGCCTTCCTCGTCGGCCTCGGCCGTGCGCTGGAGAGCCGGTTCGAGCGGAGCGGCGAGCTGAGGGATCTGGACGAGGCAGTGGAGACGATTCGCGCAGGCCTCCAAGCCACCCCTGACGATCACGCCGACCGCGGCAAGCATCTGACGGCGCTCGGCTTGGCGCTGGACAGTCGCTTCGAACGTACCGGGGACGTGGGGGATCTGGGTGAGGCGCTGGCCATGATCCGCGCCGGTGTCGAAGCCACGCCTCCCGACCACCCCGAGCATGCCATCCGCCTGGCCAATCTCGGCGTGGCGCTCTCGCGACGCTTCAGGCGCACCGGGAATCCGGGAGATCTGGACGAGGCATTGGGAGCGATGCGCGCCGCCATCGCGGTGACACCCGACGACCACCCCAGCCAAGCCCTGAACCTGAACTGTCTCAGCATCACCCTTCAGATGCGGTTCGAGCACACTGGGCAGTCGAGCGACCTCCATGAGGCAGTGGTGGCGAGCCGTGCCGCGGTCCGGGCCATTCCCCATGACGCCCTGAGTCGCGCCTCCGTCCAGTTCACGCTGGGTCGGGCCCTGGAGTTGCGGTTCGGGCATACGGCGAATCCAGCCGATCTGGAAGAGGCGATGGAGGTGACTCGCGCCGCCGTCGCAGCCACCCCCCAGGACCTCCCCGCCCGCGTCGGACGCCTGCTCGGGCTCGGTGTGATTCTGATGACGCGATACGAGGGCACAGGGGAGCCGGCCGTCCGGGAAGAGGCAATGTCCGTGCTGGGGCAGGCGGTCACGAATCACGTGGGTCGGCCGGGGCAGCGGATTTCTGCGGCACGTCGGGCAGCGGCCCTGGCCAGGTCATCGGATCCGGGCCAGGCCGCCGATTTCCTGGCACAGGCAGTACTGACACTGCCGGAGATGGTTCCGCGCCGGTTACGCCGCGGTGACCAGCAGCATGCCCTCGGCAGCTATGCCTCCGGTCTCGCGGCCAACGCAACCGCCCTGGCCCTGGACGACACCAGAGGCAGCGAAGGGCAACGAGCTGCCCAAGCGCTCAGGCTGGCGGAGGCAGGGCGGGCCGTCCTCCTGTCCCAAGCCTTGGACACCCGAAGCGACCTGACCGACCTAAGCACCCAACACCCCGAACTGGCCAAGCGTTTCACCGAACTCCGCGAGCTGCTTGACGCGGACCCCGCAGCCACGGTCACCGTGTCCGACGCCCACCTGGCAGAGCGGACGGGCGGTCGTGTGCGTCACCAACTGGTTGCAGAGCTGGGGAAGTTGCTGCGGCGCATCCGGGCCTGTGAAGGGTTCGGCGACTTCGGCCTGCCGCCACGTCCCGAAGAGCTGGTGGCGGAGGCTGCACACGGACCCGTCGTGACGTTCAACGTCAGTCTCTACCGCAGCGACGCCATCCTGCTCACCCGCAACGGCATCAGCTCCTGCCCGCTGCCCGGACTCACTCACGACACCGTGATCGAGCAGGTCAACACCTTCTACCGGGCCCTGGCCGAGACGACGGCGCCCAACGGTGATCGCATCGCCGCCCAGCAGACGGTCCGTCGGACCCTGGAGTGGCTCTGGGAAGCGGCCGCCGAGCCGGTGCTGTCCGCCTTGGCCGCGCAGGGCGAGGTCATCGCCGCTGAGACGGGTGAGCAGGCCGGGTCGGGCAGTCGGCCGCTGCCGCGGGTGTGGTGGTCGCCCGGCGGGCTGCTCGGCCTGCTGCCTCTGCACGCCGCTGGATTTCACACCGATCCCGCGCCCGGGCCGCGCCGCAGGACAGTCATGGACTGGGTGATCTCGTCATACACTCCGACCATCCGGGCACTGCGCCACTCTCGCAGACAAGGTGTCCGGCCCGTCGGCCAGCACCAGTCCCTGATAGTCGCGATGCCTACCACCCCGGGCCACGTTCCACTACGGCATGTCCCCGAGGAGATTCGCCGGATCCGGCCCTTGCTGCACCGACCGGTCCAGCTCACCGGACCCGCCCCGGCCCCCGATGGTGCTCGCCCGGTCCAGAGCACGGACACTCCGACCGCGGAGGGAGTCCTCACCCGTCTCCCTTCCTGCACCATTGCCCACTTCGCCTGTCACGGCGCCACCGACCCCACCGACCCGTCCCGGAACGGGCTACTCCTGTCCGATTACGCCACCGCACCGCTGACTGTCTCCACACTTGCTCAAGTCAACCTAGAACAGGCGCAGTTGGCTTACCTCTCCGCCTGCAGCACCGCGATCCCTGGAAACTCCAGCCTGCTGGACGAGGCCATCCATCTCACCAGTGCCTTCCAACTCGCAGGATTCCGCCACGTGATCGGGACGCTGTGGCCGATCGACGACCGCCTGGCCGTCGAGGTCGCCGAATCCTTCTACACCCGCCTGAGCAGCGGCCCGCACGGACTGCTCAAGCCCGATCGGGCCGCCACGGCCCTGCATCACACCATCCGTGCGGTACGCGACCGCTACCCGGCCACCCCCTCCCTCTGGGCGGGATACCTCCACGCCGGCGCGTAGCCGATCAAACGGCGCCTGTACAAACCCACCAACGGTCGGTGTCCGCCGAGACACCGCCCACGAGCCGCTCGGACCTCACCCCTGCAGGCGGCTCCGGTGGCGCTGCCGATCACCCCGGTCACCAAGTCAAGTCCCGGCCGGACTCTCGACAACCGCTGTCGTCAGCCGCAGGACAGCAAGCCCGCCTTCTGCTTGGCAACCAGGATGCGATGGACACTTTGGTCCACCTTGGTACGGAAGGTCGCGTTCTGTGCCATCCGGGTCTGTACGGCCTTGGCCATGGCCGGAACCAGGTTCGGTTCGACGGTCAGGACTTGGTCCCCGCCGGCGGACAGGAAGTTCAGGGCGCGGTCGGCCACGGGTACGGACTTCACCGCCACCGCCTTCCCGAGGTCGTCGGAGATCACCACGCCTTTGAAGCCCAGTGTCTTGCGGAGCAGTCCCTGGATCACCGTGGAGGAGAACACGGCCTGATGCTTCGCGTCGATCTTGCTGTACGTGGCCAGAGAGATCATGACGAATGGCGCGCCCGCCTTGACCCCCGAACTGAACGGCGTGATGCTCGCGCTCGTGCTCGTCGTCACCGAGTCCACCACGTTCGCCGTGGTGTCGGTGTTGCCGCGGACGTAGCCGAGTCCCGGGAAGTGCTTGAGCGTGGCCAGCACGTTGGACTGGGCGAAGCCCGCGGCGAAGGCGTTGCTGTGGGAGGTCACGATCGCGGCGGTATGGCCGAACTCGCGGTCGTACCGGCCGATCGGACCGTTGTTCCTGCCCAGGCCGGCCGGAACGACATCGGCGACGGGCGCGAGGTTGAGGTTCACACCGGCCGCCTTGAGCTGCTTCGCCCACACGGCGGCCGCACTGCGAAGCTTCGAGGTGGACCAGCTTCCCTGCACCAGCGCGCTCGGCATGGTCGAGAACCCAGGACCGGACAGCACCTGCACCTGGCCCCCCTCCTGATCGGTGGAGACCAGCAGGCCTACGCGATGCCCCGACACGGTGTCGGCCTTCGCTTGGAGACTGTCGGCCAGAGCCTTGGTCGCCTTCGTGCCGGACGCGCTCCGTCCGGCCAGGAACACCGACCCGACGTGGTACTGGCGCAGCACCTGGATCCGCTTCTGGTCAGGGTTCGAGGCGCTGATGCCACCCATGAAGAGCTGGCCGACTCGCTGCGGCCCGGTCATCCCCGCGAAGACCTTGTCGACGCAGGTCGCCGTTGTGCTCATGGTCGCCGAAGCGGGTGCTTCCGGTACGACCGCAGCGTGCGAGGTGTCAGCGCCGCCCAGGCCCGCGGCCGCCAGGGAGAGCGTCAGCAGTGGGACGGGCCAGAGCGCCCGCTTTCCCTTCGGGTTGTGTGATGGCGCCTGCTGCGAAGTCATGCGGAGCCCCTTCCGGTACGCCGACCACGGACCGGGCGGGGCTTGCTCGGCCGTCGACGGCGGTCACAGAGCCAGTACCACCAAACGTACATCCATTCGACGGCGTTCGCCTCCGCTGTGGAGGACGTGGCGCGCGAGGCCCGGGAACGTCATACAGAGCACGCCGGAGTGCGGGGTTGGGGCGGGCGATGTCGGTCAACTCATGCTCAGAGGAGCGAGGTTGGCGCTGTGAGTTGACGCCGCCATCGGGGAGGCGTCGAGTGGGGAGAGGATCTTCCAGCGGTGCGGGGCGGTGTCTCCGCGCGGGGATGCGAGCCGTCGCCGGTTTTGCCGTGGAGTGATGGCCGAGTGCGCACGACCGGTGGCCGGCTCCACACAGGCGGATGCGCCGCGACAAGGCCGCGGACATCCCTGGCCTGGTCCGCTCCATCGTCGCCGGAAGGCCTCTCCCGAACGGCTTCGGTATCGGGCATGATGGGGCATCTGTACCGGTCAAGTGACGCCGTGCTGTCGTCAGAACTGAACTATTCACCGTTCACATACGTCGAGCGAACGTCCCTCCGTCCTACCCGTCACACGCTGCCCGGTCACGCCCGCACAGCGGTGCGTTCCGGTGGCACCGAGGCAGCGGCAATGTCGTCAATCACGGAAGGAAGTGCCGTGGCGCCGGTGCTTGTTGGACACGAAGGATTGCTTGCCGGAGAGCGCATACCGGTGATCGGCACCAGGGTCACCTTCGGACGTAATCCCGATAACACCGTCGTCATCTCCAGCTTAAGCGTTTCGCGCTTCCACGCGGAAATCGTCCTCGACGACACCCAGGGCTACGTGCTGCGCGACTGCGGCAGCAGCAACGGAACGCTGGTGAACGGTGAGGAGATCGACTCCCGACTCCTCAAGCCCGGAGACGACATCACCATCGGTGACCAGGAGTTCCGCTTCGAGGTTCCGGACGCCATGGAGACGATCATGGCGCTCTCGTTGCCGAGGTCTCTGACCCACGGTGACGAGGAGATCGAACGCGGGCCGGTGCTGCGGGTCACCATCGCGGGCGGGGGACCCGTCGGCCTGTCACTCGCCCTGCTGCTGGAGCATTTCCTCGGCGCCCAGGTGCACATCACCGTCTACGACGGCCGGTGGCGCAAACAGGGCCGCAAAGTCGTCTGGAAGGACGCGAGCCAGGGCAATGTACGGCGCCAGCAGGTGGTGACCATACAGAGTCGCCAGTACCTCAGCCTGCCCGAGGAGGTGCAGACCCGGCTCTTCGACCCGGACCACTACACCGAAATGTGGCCCTCCGGCCCCGACTCGATCGGCGATCACCACCCGCGCAACATGCGTATCGCCTACATCGAGGACCGGCTGCTGGAGGTGGCGAACGAGAAGCCGAGGGGAATCCACCTCGTTCCCACCCGGTTCAGCATCGATGAGCAGAAGGACTTTCTGACCACCCAGCACGTACTGGCGATCTGTGACGGCGGGCGGTCGCGCACCCGTGACCACTTCGCCGCCAAGTTCGGCAAAGCAGACGAATCCATCTACTCGCTGAACGATCGCCATCTCCAGGACGTGGTCCTCGGCCTGCGCGTGAAATCGGGTCTGACCGACCCCATGGCGGTACTGCTGACCGTCGGGCAGAACCGGTTCCTGCTGAACTCCTTGCGTGGCGAGGGCTTCCTCAACATGCGCCTGACGGATGTGGAGGCCGCAGAGGTCGTCGGCATCGATCCGATCCGCCGCGTCTTCGAGGAGTGCATCGCCTCTCGCCCCTGCCTCATGGGGCGCGACGAGCACGGCGACTTCCGGTGTTCCACGCACAGCACCCTGTTCCTGCCCGCCCTCATCAGGGGCTCGGCCCTGTGGAAGCGGGTGGGCGAAGGGCTGCGCCTGTTCGGCGTCGAGCCGGGTGACCTGAGCGCGGTCACCTCTTTCCGTCTGGACATGGTGCAACGCCCCCGCTTCACAGCCGAGTTGTTACCGCCCACGGCCAACTCCACAGGAACGTACGGCTTTTTGCTGGGCGACGCGGCCAACGCCATCCACTTCTGGCCGGGCCGGGGGCTCAACAGTGGCCTGGCCTCCGCGATCTCGCTCGCACGGTCCCTCAACGGAGCATGGAACGGAAAGCCCTTCCGGGACGCGGACTTCCTGCGCCACGAGGCCGCCATGTCGATGCTCCAGTATCGACACAAGAGCCGGGCCTGGAAGGCGATGGTGACCACCGACGACCAGGGCACCACCTGGGCTATCAAGGACATCATCGCGCACGGCATCGACGGAATCGCCGAGGAGCCGGATCGCGAGGCGGACACCGCGATGCTGCTGGAGCGGCTGCGCGGGATCCGCTCCCGACTGGCGGCGCGCATGCCCGGTATGCCGGACGACGAGGCGATCCTGGAACGGCTGGGAACCTTGGAGGGCAGCACACTCCGCATGCTGGTGCTCAGCGGTGCCTGGGACACACTCACCATGGGCGGTGAGGAGGTCGACATCGACATTTTCTACGGTCAGGACTCCGCCGCCGCGGCAGCGGCCGTCGAGGCCCTTGAGCCGGCCGCCCAGCTCTGAGGCGCGTCGAGCCTGTGTACGTGCGAACTTTCGAGTATCCGCAACCGGCGGCTCGCGCCTCAACCCCGCCTTGCCTCTCGGGCCCATGCGCCGTCCGGCCCAGCCCGCCGACGTGGCCGACCAGGTGGCGTCGGTGATTGCCGGCACCTGTCTCACCGGTGAGGTGATCGTGCTGGACGGCGGGCTGAATCTGACCTGAGAAGCCATCAGCTCACCTGTCGACGGGTCTGGCGGGTCGAACCGGGTTTCTGATCGGTGATCACTTCGGGGCGCGGATGAAGGGCCTCTTGGTAGCTCGGGTAGCTGATCCCCAGCTCCGCCGCGACCGCCTTCATCGCGGACCACTGTGTGTCGTACTCGGGCCGTACCTCGGCGACCGTGCGGACCGCGCGCTTGCGCAGCCCAAGGAGGGGGGAAGGCCCATGCCATGACTCGATCCGTTCAAATGATCGAGTCCCTACCGGACCCGGAACGGTTCAGTGCTTCCAAAGGTTGCCCAAGTCTGTCTGGATGCTGGCTGTTTTGTGCACGCGGACTTGCCAACGCCTTGACGATCCGTTCCATGTACGTTCAACCAATCGTCTGTGACTGCGTTGTGTGCCGTCCCTAAGGTCCCTGAAGGTTGTGAAAGAAGGGACTCATGGACACACTCCTCGCAGTCCGAGCTCGTGGGATCACCAAGTGTTTCGGCGACGTCGTCGCACTCGACGGCGTCGAACTCGACGTGCCGCAGGGGCAGATCCACGGCTTGGTCGGACCGAACGGCGCCGGGAAGACGACATTGCTCGGCCTGCTGCTGGGCCTGGCCGTCGCCGACGGCGGCCGCCTGGAGATCCTGGGTACGCCGGTCGGGCGGGCGCTCGCTGCTCCCGACGGTGTCGCGGGCTTCGTCGACGGGCCAGGTCTCTACCCCTCGCTCACCGCCAGGCAGAACCTCGCCGCGCTGGCCGCTCTCCGCGGCCGCGACGCGCGGACAACGGGAATCGACGACGTGCTCGACCAGGTCGGGCTCACCGAAGTCGCTGACGAGGGGACCCGCGGCTTCTCCCTCGGCATGCGTCAGCGACTCGGACTCGCGGCCGCCCTGCTCACCAAACCCCGGCTGCTCGTGCTCGACGAACCTTCCAACGGACTCGACCCGGCCGGGAAACGACACGTCCACCGTGTCCTCACCCGGCTCGCGGCGGACGGAACCAGCGTCGTGCTCTCGAGCCATCGCATGGACGACCTGGAGGCACTGTGCTCCGAGGTCACCATCCTCGCCACCGGACGGGTCGTCTTCTCCGGCCCGCTGAGCAAGCTGGCCGCCGAGAACCGTGAACTCGACTACCGGCTGCTCACCTCCGACCCGCAGGCCGCCCGCCGGCTGGCTGCCGACACGGCCGGGATCGGCGTCGTCGACGACGCTGGGGCACGGCACGGCGCCGAGGTGCTCGTCGTGCGCGCGCTGGTGCCCGCCCTCGACGAACTGGTGGTGAGGGTCGTGCGCGCGGGCATCGCGGTGCGCGAGCTCGCCCCCATGGTGTCGCCGCTCGAAGCCGCCTTCCTCGCCCTCACCGAACAGCAGGAGGCCGGCCGATGACCGCGATCGCGACCGTCGCCGACGACGACGTTGCCCGGGTCCACCCCGTCTCGGTGGCCCGCGGCTACCGTTTCGAACTGGTCAAACTGGTCTCGCAATGGCGTATCCGTCTGCTGGTTCTCGCCTGCTGGATCGCGCCGGCGCTCTTTGTCGCCGCGGTGAGCCAGCAGAGCACGCTCCCCTCCGACACTCTCTTCGGTCGCTGGATGCACGCCACGGGGTGGGCCGGATCGCTGGTCGTGCTCGGCTTCGCGGGCACCTGGGCGCTTCCACTGCTGACCTCGGTGGTCGCCGGCGACGTGTTCGCCTCCGAGGATCGGCTCGGTACCTGGCGCCACCTGCTGGTGGCGGTCCGGTCGCCTCGACGGATCTTCGTGGCGAAGGCACTGGCCAGCCTCACCGTCATCCTGCTGCTCGTGGCGGGGTTGGCGTGTTCCAGCGCGGTCGGTGGGGTCGTGGCGGTCGGCAACCAGCCGCTGGTCGGCCTCGACGGCCACGTGTTGACGCCGTCGGACGCCGCCGGTGAGGTCCTCCTCGCCTGGGTGTGCGTGCTCGCCCCGACGCTGGCCCTTGCCGCGATCGGACTCCTCGGGTCGGTCGGGCTGGGGCGGTCCCCGATGGGGCTGCTGCTGCCCGCGCTCGTCGCGCTCGTGATGCAGCTCGCCCAGATGCTGCCGCTGCCCGTGGCCGTACGCCTCGCCCTGCCCGGCTACGCCTTCATCGCCTGGAACGGTCTGTTCACCAGCCCGGCACAGGTCGAACCGCTCCTGATCGGCATCGCGGTCAGCCTGGTATGGGCCGTGACGGTGACAGCGCTGTCGTACCGCCTTTTCCTGCGGCGCGACTTCACCAACCCGACCAACGAGAGCACGGGGCGCCGCGCGATCACCACCGGACTCCTGCCGCTGGTCGGACTTGTCGCCCTCACGGTCGCGGTCGTCGCCGTGGCGACGCCGTCAATGGGTTCAGGAATCGAGCAGGGCAAGGTCCAGCGTTCGGTCGCCACGGCATTCGCCCACCTCTACCGCATGCAGACCAAGCAGCTCAACCGCCCCGACGTCAGCGAGGCGCAGTTGCGGGTCAGGGCGGCGTGCAACAAGGGCGGCGGCCAAGTCGCCGCCCATGGGCCGGGCAACGACTGGCGTTGCGTCGTCACCTGGCATCTCCCCGACGTAGAGGCCGCAGGGACGGCCATCTACCAGCTCGACGTCACCTCAGACGGGCGGTTCGTGGCCGATGGCGACGGACCGAAGGAAGTGAACGGCTACTTCCTGGTGCGGACCCCGACCGGGGACGCACCTAACCCGCTGTGGCAGTTCGACGGCAACGTCGAACTACTCTCCACCACCCCGAAGGGATGACTCAATGCAGGTAACACGCCGCCGTCGGCGTGTCGAGAAGGAGCATTTCGTCTTTCTCGGTAGACGCATCGGGCGCCGGATCACACTGGTCACCACGGGTGTCACCGCTGTTGCGGTGGCCGCCGCAGGCACGGCATTCGCCCAGACGCACCAGTTCGGCACCGAGCAGGTCGGCCAGACCACCGATCAGGGCCAGGTCATCTCCAGCGACCAGTACATCGCCCCATACGGTGACCGCCTCGTCGTGAACAACGGCAAGATCATGTCGTCCTCGGTCAGCCCGGACGGCACCCACCTCGCGGCCTCGGTCACCGACGGTGGGATGGCGCTGTCCATCGTGGACCTGAAGAACTGGAAGGTGCAGCAGCTCGTCGGCAACTCCGCGTCGGCGGACCTGCGCATCAGCAGCAACAGCGTGGGCCAGGAAGGCCCCACGTACTCGCCCGACGGTTCGCAGCTGTGGCTGGGCCAGACCGACGGCTACACCAAGTTCACCGTCAACCCGGACGGCAGCGTCGCCAACCCGACGTCCGTCAAGATCCCGGCGGCTGGGGCCAAGCACGCGTTGGTGGGCGAGGCCGTGTTCTCGCCCGACGGCTCCACCGTCTACTCCGCGGTCAACGGCCAGAACCGAGTGGTCGCCATCAACGCGGCGACCGGGGCCATCCAGCAGAGCTGGGCCGTGGGCAACGCCCCGCGTGACATGATCAAGGTCGGCGACAAGCTGTACGTCAGCAACGAGGGCGGGCGTCCGGCGAAGTCCGGCGACACCACCATCAACTCGTACGGCACCCAGGTGCCCGCCGACCAGGTGACCGCTGCCACCACCACCGGCACGGTCAGTGTCATCGACCTGGCGAAGCCGGATGCTGACGTCGCGAGCATCGACGTCGGTCTGCACCCGACCGCCCTGTACGCCAAGAAGGGGGCGCTGTTCGTCACCAACACCGCCACCAACGAGGTGTCGGTCATCGACACGGCCGGCAACAAGGTCGTACAGACGATCGCCACGCAGCCGTGGCCGGAGGCGTCGGTGGGCTACGAGCCCGACGCGGTCACGCTCACCGACGACGGTCACCTGCTGGTGACGCTCGGCCGCGCCAACGCGGTCGCCGTCTACCGGTACACGACCCCGCAGGAGCCGGTCAGTTACGTCGGCCTGCTGCCGACGGACTACTTCCCCGCGGAGATCGCCACCGTCGGCAACCAGGTCGTGGTCTCCAACACCCGTGGTATCGACGCCCGCCGTCCCACCAGCAGCGCCGGGCACGCCACTCACGACACGACGTCGAGCGTGCAGCGTTTCACGCTGCCGGACGACAGCGTCATCAAGTCCGAGACGGCCAAGGTCTTCAAGCAGAACGGCTGGAACGGTGGCTCGGTCAAGCTGACCAAGGGCAAGAGCAGCGCCAAGCCGGTACCGGTCCCGCTGAAGCTCGGCGACCCCTCGACGATCAAGCACGTCTTCCTGATCGTCAAGGAGAACCGGACCTACGACCAGGTCTTCGGTGACGTCCCGGAGGGCAACGGCGACCCGTCGCTGGCGGAGTTCGGCGAGAACGTGACGCCGAACCAGCACGCGCTGGTCAAGCAGTTCGGGCTGTACGACAACACGTACGACATCGGCACGAACTCCGCCGAGGGTCACAACTGGCTGATGCAGGCCGACAACCCCGAGTACACCGAGTCATCGGCCGGCGAGTACGCGCGCAGCTACGACACCGAGGACGACGCTCTCGGCCACCAGCGGACCGGGTTCATCTGGACCGGTGCGCAGGCGGCGGGGAAGACCGTGCGGGACTTCGGCGAGTTCCAGCAGTTCCTGACCAAGCCGTCGGGCGCGAGCTGGCAGAACCTGTACTGCGACTCCAAGAACATGGCGGCGACCGGACAGGACACCGCCTACACGCTGAACTCGTCCTCGCCGATTCCGTCGCTCAACGACGTGTCGGTGTCCGGCTTCCCGAAGTTCGACACCAGCGTCCCGGACATCTACCGGGCAGAGATCTGGAAGCGTGACTTCGAGAAGAACGGGCCGGCGAACCTGAACATGTTCTGGCTCTCCAGCGACCACACCGGCGGTCCGGCGAACGCGGCCGCTCAGGTCGCGGACAACGACCTCGCCACCGGCAAGATCGTTGACGAGATCTCGCACAGCAAGTACTGGAAGGACTCCGCGATCTTCGTCGTCGAGGACGACTCCCAGGCCGGCCTCGACCACGTCGACGGCCACCGTGCCCCGATCCAGATCATCAGCCCCTGGGCCCAGCACGGCGTCGTCGACAGCCGCTACTACTCGCAGATCACGATGATCCGGACCATCGAGCAGATCCTCGGGATCCACCCGATGAACCAGAAGGACAGCGCGGCCAGCCCGATGACCGGGGCGTTCACCCAGCACGCGGACTACACGCCGTTCACGGCGCTGCCCAACCGGACCTCGCTGACCGCGGGTCTGTCGACCCCGCCGTCCTGCGGGGTGGACACCCCGGCGCCGCAGGACCCCAGTGCCGCTGCCGCGCCGTCGGCGAAGGTGCCGGCGGACAAGCAGGCGGTCGCGGCGAAGTGGGAGAACTGGAAGTCGAAGCAGCGGCTGACCGGGCCCAACGCCGTGCCCGACTTCGCGAACCCCGCGCAGATGAACCACTTCACGTGGTACCAGACGCACGAGTGGACGAAGCCGTACCCCGGCGAGGACAAGATCTTCGCGCCGGAGGACGTGCCGGGCGCCTACATCCCGTCGTCGGAGTCCGACGGCTGACGCAGGCTGATCGCGTCAAGGGGCCTCCGGCCGGCGGTGACGCCGGCCGGAGGCCCCTTGACGCGCGCCGGCAGTGCTGCCCTGCGGCCGCTGATGGGTGGATGCGTCTGTTGGAGCACGGCTACACCAACCTCAGCGGTGATCAGCGCGGCGATGTCGTCGCGGCGCGCGTCCAGCAGGGCACGGGTCGGTGTTCATCGCCTCCGCCTGGTGATCAAGATTTCCGGAATGTTCGGATGCGCCGGCGCGCGGCGTGGGGAGCGCCCCCGGTGGTGCAGCCCCCTGCTGGTCAGGGTGTGGTTCGGTTCCGTAGCAGAGCGTCCAGGGAGTCCACGATCCAGGCCCAGGATTCCTGTGCGTCGGGGGCGCTGTGCTCGAAGCCTCCGGCCAGCTCCAGGCTGACGTAGCCGTGGAAGACGCTGCCCAGCATCCGGACCGCGTGCGTCTGGTCCGGCTCCGCCAGGTCGTAGCCGCGCAGGATCGCCCGCGTCATCTGCGCGTGCCGCACCCCGGCGCTGGCGGCCGCCGTCTCGGGGTCGAGCCGGAGGCGGGCGGCGGTATAGCGACCGGGGTGCTCCCGGGCGTAGTCGCGGTAGGCGTTCGCAAAGGCGGCCAGGGCGTCCTTGCCGGCACGCCCGGCCAGGGCATCGGCGACTCGGTCGGCGAGTTCCTCCAGGGCGAACAGGGCGATCCTGGTCTTGAGCTCCTGGGAGCTCTTCAGATGCGAGTACAGACTCGCAACCTTGACGTCGAACCGCCGGGCAAGCGCCGAAACGGTCACCTGATCGAAACCGACCTCGTCGGCCAGTTCTGCCCCCGCCAGGGTCAGACGCCCCGGGGTCAACCCCACTCTAGCCATAACCTTCCTCCCATGCGGCGACAGCCATTATGCATTTGCCTAAAACTTATAGGCAAATTAGCCTGCTGCTCATGAAGCCGCTGACTGAGCGAGAGATCCGTACCGCGTTCGTGAACTGCACCAAGGGCGAGGCGAAGCGCCTGTCCGTCCCTCGAGACCTGGCCGAGCGGCCCTGGGACGACCTGGACTTCTTCGGCTGGCGTGACCCCCAGGCTCCCGATCGTGCCTATCTCGCCACCGAGCTGGACGGCCACCTGGTGGCGCTCGCCCTGCGCTGCCCCAGTGCCGCCTCTTGGCAGATGCGGCGAAGCATGTGCTCGATGTGCATGACCACCCACACCGGGGGCGTCTCGCTGATGGTCGCGGCGAAGGCAGGCAAGGCCGGACAGCAGGGCAACTCCGTGGGTGCCTACATATGCAGCGACCTTGCCTGCCCGCTGTACGTGCGGGGCAAGAAGGATGCGGGTGTCGGTGCGCGGCTTCCCGAGTCGCTCACCTTGGATGAGAAGATCCAGCGGACCGTCGCGAACCTCGCCGCGTTCATCGCCAAGATCACCGCATGAAGCAACCAGCCATGTACGCCGCATCTGCCCGTATTGGATGTGACGCGGCGTCATTCGGACTTTTCGCCTACGGGATCCCCCGTTGGACAGCCCGCCAGAACTGAACCCGGTCGGCTTCAGGCCGGGGCTGGCCTGGGCGGGAGTGGGGAGGGTGTCACCTGCCGGAGTCGAGCGTGAGTGCGGGCCGCTCCAGGTCGAACCAGACGGCCAGGTCCAGTGTTCTTTCCAGGCCGTTGCGGTCTGCGGTGGTGACCTGGCCGGGTTCGGTGCGGGTGATCTGCTGCAGTCTGCTGTGGTCCACCAGGTCGAGGGCGGAGTTGCTGCCCTCGGACAGCAGGTCACGGACTTGGCTTTGCAACTCCACGACGTAGGCAGGGTCCTGGGTCGAAGGGTACGGGCTTTTGACTCGTTCGAGGACCGAATGCGGCAGGAGGTCCGTGGTGGCGTGTCTCAGCAGGCTCTTCTCACGGCCGTCGAAGGTCTTCAGTGACCAAGGGGCGTTGAAGACGTACTCGACCAGACGGTGATCGCAGAACGGGACGCGCACCTCCAGGCCGGAGGCCATGCTCATCCGGTCCTTCCGGTCCAGCAGGATGCGCACCATGCGGGTCAGGTGGAGGTAGCACACCTCGCGCATCCGGCGTTCCAGCGGATCGTGCTCACCGTCGAGGCGCGGCACCTCGGCCATGGCCTCCTCATAGCGCTGAGCCACGTAACCCTGCAGGTCCAGGCGCTCCCGCAACCCTGGTTCGAGCACCGAACCGCCGTCGCGACCGCGCTGGCTCTCCATGGCCACCAGCCAGGGGAAGGTGCCGGCGTCGCGTGCGACAGGGTCGTGGAACCATGCGTAGCCGCCGAAGACCTCGTCGGCGGACTCACCGGACAACGCCACGGTGGAGTGCTGCCGGATCGCGCGGAACAGCATCAGCAGCGACTGGTCCATGTCGCCCAGACCCATAGGCAGGTCCCGGGCCCGTACCGCGGCGGCGCGCACGCTGGGGTCCGCCAGTCCCTTGGCGTCGAGCACGATGTCTTCGTGTCTGGTTCCGGCGTGCCGGGCGACCTCGTGCACGTACGGAGTGTCCGGGGTGGCCCGCAGCTCATCAGGGACGAAGCGTTCCGTCTGGCCGACGAAGTCGACGGCGAAGCTGCGCACCGTCTCCTTGCCGCGCAGTTGCTCGGCCGCCAGCGCGGTGATCGCGCTGGAGTCCAGGCCGCCGGACAGCAGGATGCACCGTGGCACGTCGGCGACCAACTGACGGCGGACGATGTCGTCGAGCAGTTCCCGCACCCGCGCTACGGTGTCCTCGCGGCTGTCGGTGTGCTGCTCCGCGCGCAGGTGCCAGTAGCGGCGTGCACGCACGCCTGTGCGGTCGACGGTCACCACCGTGCCCGGTTCCACCTCCCGCATTCCTGCCCAGACGGCGTGTCCGGGGGTCTTGACCATGGAGAACAGTTCACGCAGGCCCTCCAGGTCCACCTCGCGGGGCACCATCGGGTTCGCCAGAACGGCCTTGGGTTCGGAACCGAAGAGCACCCCGTCTTCGGTGGGGAAGTAGTACAGCGGCTTGATGCCCATCCGGTCGCGCATCAGCAGTAGCTGATCGGTCCGGCCGTCCCAGATCGCGAAGGCGTACATGCCGTTCAGACGCTCGGGGAGCTCGGCGCCCCATTCCAGGTAACCGCGCAGCACCACCTCGGTGTCGCTGTCGGTGTGGAAGCGGTGGCCACAGCGGCGCAGTTCCTCCCGCAGTTCCACGAAGGTGTAGACCTCTCCGGAGTAGACCAGGACGACGTCTCCTTCCGGGGTGTGCGCGACCATCGGCTGGGCGCCCCCGGGCAGGTCGATGATGGCGAGTCGGCGGTGGCCCATGGCCGCGTGCTCGTCGAGCCACAGGCCCTGTGCGTCGGGGCCGCGGCAGGCCATCGTGGCGGTCATGGCTTCGGAGGTGGAGCGTTCCTGACGCAGGTCACGCTGGTAGGACACCCAGCCGGAGATTCCGCACATCCGATGGCCCTCCTGGGCGGGGGAGAAGTTTCAGCAGCCACAAATTCGCATACTTCTCGTAAGTTACCAAAACGGACAGATTTTGGACTGTGGTGGAGGGCGACGGCTCCGCCGACAGGCCTTGGGCAGCGGCGCCATCGTCAACTGCTCCTCACTGGGCGGCCTGGTCGACAACCAGCCGATTCAATCGGTTCGACTCCGCCGACGAGATCGCCCAGGCCGTCCTGTGGCTGCGCGGCCCCGGCGCCGGCTTCGTCGTCGGCGTCGCGCTCCCCGTCGCCGGCGGCCTCGCCGCCCGCTGTCCACACCAGCCCCGATCGCCGGGACGTCCGGCACCCCGATCCGGTGTCGACGTGCGCTTACGGAGCCCCCATATGCGTCCGCACGCAGCTCACTCGGTTGGAGGCGATCTCTGCCGTCAACGGCATACCGAAGACCGCGCCGTCCAGCACCCTCGTGTGCCCGCATGCCGACGGACCCGGCGGGGAGCAATAGCCGATACTTGTCGATGAGTTGACTCTCAGGAGGGTGCGTCTCACATGGCCGAGCTCTATCCCCCTATCGAGCCGCACGAGCACGGTGTGCTCGACGTCGGCGACGGCAACCGCGTGTACTGGGAGATCTGCGGGAATCCCGCGGGCAAGCCCGCCCTGGTCCTGCACGGCGGGCCGGGGTCCGGGGCCGGGCCGTTCTGGCGTCGGCTGTTCGACCCCGCGGCGTACCGCATCGTGCTCTTCGACCAGCGCGGGTGCGGGCGGAGCACGCCCGATGCCGCCGATCCGCAGACCTCGCTCGCGGCCAACACCACCCCACATCTGATCGCCGACATCGAGCTGTTGCGGCGGTACCTCGGCATCGAGGAATGGCTGGTCATCGGCGGCTCCTGGGGCGTGACCCTCGCGCTGGCATACGCAGAGCAGCATCCTGGACGCGTATCCGAGCTGGTGCTCTTCAGCGTCACCAACACCACCCGCCGCGAGGTGGAGTGGATCACCCGGGACATGGGGCGGGTCTTCCCCGAGGAATGGGCCCGGTTTCGCGACGCGGTACCGGAACGGGAGCGTGACGGCAGCTTGGTGGAGGCGTACGCCCGGATGCTTGCCGACTCCGATCCTGCCGTACGGGAGCGTGCGGCGCGGGAGTGGTGCCGGTGGGAGGACGTGCACGTGTCCACCCACCGGGGGTACAAGCCCGATCCCCGTTATGCGGACCCGCATTTCCGGCTGCGCTTCGCCCGCCTCGTCACGCACTACTGGCGGCACGCCGGCTTCCTGGAGGACGGGGCGCTGCTGCGCGATGCCGGGAAGCTCGCCGGCATCCCCGGTGTGATGGTCCACGGGCGAATGGACATCAGCGGGCCGCCGGACGTCGCGTGGCGGCTGGCGCAGGTGTGGACGGACGCGGAGCTCGTGCTGATCGGTGAGGAAGGGCACGGGCTGTCGGGGGACGCCACCACGAAGGCAGTGTTGGCGGCTACGGACAGGTTCCGATCAGTCTAGAAAGTGATGGGCCGGCCGTGGCTTGAGTTCGTCGACTCAACCCAGCGTCCACGCTGCCATGGTCTCCACGGCGCGTTCGAGACGTTGCCGGCTTTGTGGACCCAGCACCTGATGGGGGCCGTGAGGGAGACCTCGGCCAGGGGCTTCCACAGGCCCATGGCACCGTCGCCGACGACCAGCGGGGCACGCATGTCGCGTCGGCGGCAGTCGCGCAGCAGGTCGGCCCACGACTCGGTGGATTCGCGCAATCCCTCGGCCGGCGCGACCGGTGCAACGGCTCCTGGCCCGCCGGTTCACCGTGTCGCGCGGCACCGTGCAGCGCGCCCTGCGAGAACTGGAGTCCCTCGGGCTGGTGCGATCCCGGACAGGCCTGTCTTGAGGAAGACTCTCGGAAACGGCTCTGTCCGCAGTTCCGGGCGCAGTTGGTGATCTCTTGGCCGGGCAACTCCCGGCATCCTCACCACGCTCGGAGTCTTCACCACCAACCCGTTTCCGATCCGGGCACCAGCCTCGTTCACCCGGATCGACGACGTCGCCGTACACAAGCCGGTGATACCGACGAACGTCTGCCAGCCGGTGGCGCAGCACTGCCCGCTCCCGACGACTTTCCCTTTCTTGACAAATTTTTTTGTCGGTTGCATTCTGGGGCGGTGCTGGACGTTGCTGTGATCGAAGAACCCGCCGCGGCCGAGGCGTCCCTGGACCCGGCGCGGTCCCGGATCCTCGCCGCCCTGACCGGGCGCGGCTCGGTCGCCATGCCGACAGCCCGCGGGCCGGCTGCCGGCGCTGGGGGTGCGGCTGGTGCAGGAGGTCGGCGCTTCACTGACCGGCGCCTCCCGGGCCCGGCGGCGGGAGGCCACCTCGTGGGAGCGCGCTCGCACGCCGAGCGGGCCGGCCTGTCGCCGGTGGACAGCGGTGACCTGGTCGGACGACGAGCGCATCGAGGTCCGCACCGCCGACGGGATCTACACCTTCCACCGCTTCATTGCCGTGGCGCTGATGTTCCATCACCTCTTCGGCCCGGACGCGGACAGCGTCGAGACCGCCTGGCAGCCGTGGCTGACCGGCCTCCTCGCCCGACCGCCGGCTCACCAGCGCACACGACCGCACCGCCGGGCGCCCAGACCCGCATCACCAGAACCGCCGGACCAGCCGCTCTCCGCAGCGGTCACCGGCGCCTCGCCATCAGAGCACCGGCGCCGTGAACGCGGCCCACGCGCAGACCGAGCAGTCACACACCACACATCCAAGACACCGAGGAAGATTTCTCATGCGCACTGTGATCAGCACGGCCTTCATCTCGCTCGACGGCGTCGTGGAGGGGCCGGGCGGCGAACCCGGCTACCGCAACTCCGGATGGACCTTCAAGGAGGTCGAGTTCGTCCCTGAGGCATTCGAGATCAAGGAGCGGGAACAGCAGGCGTCCACCGCGATCCTCATGGGCCGGGTCAGCTACGAGGCGTTCAGCCCGGTGTGGCCGGACATGGCGGAATTCGCGCACTACAAGACGATGCCGAAGTACGTCGTCTCCACCACCCTCACCGAGGACAAGCTGGTCTCCAATTGGGGCGAGACGACCGTCTTGCGCTCCCTCGACGAGGTCGCCGCCCTCAAGGAGACCGACGGCGGCCCGATCATCGTCCACGGCAGCGCCTCGCTGAACCACAGCCTTTCGGACGCGGGCCTGATCGACCGCTACCACCTGCTGGTCTTCCCGCTGCTGCTCGGCGCCGGCAAGCGCCTGTTCAGCACCACGGACAAGGACACCCAGAAGTTGAAGCTGGTCGAGCACGAGGTCTACAGCAATGGCCTGCAGAAGCAGGTCTTCGACGTCGTCCACTGACGACGCGCCGGGTATCCCACGCTGCCCCGCCTGCGGGCCGTGGCGGCCCGTCAGGCGCGGCTCGGTGTCGGCTTCGGCTCGGCGAGAGGCGCTGCCGCGCGGCGGGGGAGCAGCAGCGGGGTCGCCAGCAGGAGCACGCCGGCCAGGCCGATCGCCGTACGCGGGCCGAGCAGGACGCCCAGCACGCCCCAGACGGCTGTCAGGAGCGCGGTCGAGGCCTTGGTCGTCACCGCCCAGGCGGACAGCGTGCGGGCGACCCGGTCGGTCGCGGTGCGCTGGAGGCGGTAAGTGGCGTAGACGGGGTTGAAGACACCGCAGCAGAAGATGAGCCCGAGCTCGACGCCCATCACCAGCAGCAGCCCTCCGGTGCCCGGCCCCAGGAAGGCCAGGCCGACGGGCCAGAGCGCGCGCAGCGTCCCGACCACGACCAGAACCTGGTGCTGCCCGAACCGGGCGACGAGCGGTCGGGCCAGCCGCGAGCCGAGCAGCCCGCCGATCGAGGGCGCGGCGAAGGCGAGGCCGTACTGCCACGGTGCGAACCCGAGGCGGCCGAGCATCAGGACGGCCAGCAGCGGCTCGGCGGCCATCACCAGGCCGTTGAACAAGGCGGTGTTGAAGAACAGCGGACGCAGCGTCGCGTCGGCGAGGATGTGGCGCCAGCCGTCGAGCAGGTCCCCGGCCCGCATGCGCGCGGCCTCCGGGCGCTCGGGCCGGGGCTCGTGCCCGCCCGTCGCGCGGATGCCCAGGGCCGAGAGCAGGTAGCTGACCGAGTCGGCCACCACCGTCGCCACCGGACCGAGGAGCCCGATCGCGGCGCCGCCCAGCGGCGGTCCGATGATCGTGGTCGTCCAGGCCGTGGACTCGAATCGGGCGTTGGCGACGAGCAGGTCCTCGGCCGGCAGCAGCGTCTTCAGGTATGCGCCGGAGGCGGCGCGGAAGGTGATGTCGGCGGCCGCGACGACGACCGAGACCAGCAGGAGCTGAAGGAACGTGAGCACGCCGAGCGCGAACGCGGCGGGGATCGTCAGCAGCGCCGCGAACCGTACCAGGTCCATGGCGATCAGCACCGGCCGCTTGCGGCGGAACTCCACCCACGGACCGAGCGGCACCGCCACGGCCGCGCCCACCGCAGCCCCCACGGAGGAGAGCGCGGCGACCTGGGCCGGTCCGGTGTGCAGCACCCGGATGGCGATCAGCGGGAACGCGCCGAAGGCGAGCCACGTGCCGAGCGCGCTGGTCCCGTACGCTCCCCAGAGCCACCCGAACCGCCGCCCCAGCCGATGTCCGCGCAGGTGTCCCAGCCGGTGCCCGCTGTTCATGCCCGCCGCCCCTCGCCACTCACCCGCACAACCGATCCGCGATCGGAAACATCAAAGCGGGCACCATACCCGGGGATCAAACAACCGCAGGGTCGTCGGGCACAACCAACGGTTGTGCCCATAGGGTGTCGGTATGGACCTCGACACCGTGCGGACCTTCGTCGCCGCCGCCGACGCGGGGCAGTTCCAGGAGGCCGCCGTCGAGCTGGCGGTCACCCAGCAGGCTGTCTCCAAGCGCATCGCCGTGCTGGAGCGCAACCTCGGCGTGCGGCTGTTCACCCGCACCGGGCGCGGCGCCGAGCTCACCATCGACGGGCAGGCGTTCCTGCCCCACGCGCGCGAGCTGCTGCGTGTCGCCGAGCGCGCGGTCACGTCCGTGCGCACCGGCCGCCGTGCGCTGCGCGTCGACATCATCGCCTCGCGCGGCGCGGCGTCGGGCCTGATGCGCGGCTTCCACCGCGCGCACCCCGAGATCGACCTCGACGTGGTCATGCTGTTCGACATCGAGACGGCCGTCGCCGCCATCCGGTCCGGTGAGATCGACACGTCCTTCCGCGCCGTCGCCGCGCCCGGCCGGCCCCTTCCCGAGGACATCGAGTCCGTCCGGGTGCTCGACGAGCCGCTCCAGCTCCTCACCGGCCCCGCCCACGCGCTGGCGGGCGCCCGGTCGGTGACCGTCGCTCAGCTCGCCGGGCACCGGATCTGGATGCCCGGCATCGTCCCCGGTACCGAGTGGGCCGCCTACTACGAGGACCTCGTCACCGAGTTCGGCCTCACCATCGAGGCGACCGGCCCCAACTTCGGCTCGGACGCGCTCCTCGACACCGTCGCCGACACCCCGGCCCTGGCCACCTTCATGGGCGAGCACACCCGCCTCGTCTGGCCCGCCGGCCACGGCCTGCGCCGCATCCCGGTGACCGACCCGACGCCCGTCTACCCGCACTCCCTCCTCTGGCACCGCGACAACCCCCACCCAGCGCTGGCCACCCTCCGCGCCCACCTCGCCGCCACAGCGGCCGGCCACGACGCAGCCGGGACCTGGGCGCCGGGCTGGGTGACGCCGCGCTGAAGCGGCCGTCGACCGCACCGCCTTCTACGGCACCCCGCCCCCGTCCCTGTGCCTGCTGTCTGCCGCCAGCCCGAACCACCGTGCTCGGGACATGCAGTTGATACCGGGTGCCCGCCCGGATGGCGGCTCTCGCATGGCGAGAGTTGGTCCTCATCAGCGATCAGTCGAAGCCTCGTCGGTCGGCGAAGGCACGGCGTACGGACGCAGGACCATGAGCGAGTCTTCCAAGGTCGCCACCATGGCGAAGGGGAACCGGTCGAGCTCAAGACAGAGTGCGACGTCATCAGGATGGACTCCTTGACGCACGCCCTCCGCCAGCTCGGCGGCGGCGCGCGACTCGCCGGCGCGGCGGAGGAACTCAGCTGCATCCGTCCCAGCCTCGGTGACCCTCCGAGCGATGTATTGAGCGCACGCCCGATCTTCATCGGCGTGCCCATCGTCGCCAGTGACCACGAATGTGACACTGTCACACTCGCGTGTCCGCAAGAGCCGAGCCGTTGCCTCCGCCACCACGAAGCTGGCGCACAGCACCAGCGACGCCTCCTTGACCGCAAGGGCGCCGACCGTCCCTGCCGTGGTTTTCTGCACAACGGTCCGTCCGGCAAGGTCAATGGACCGCAGCAGCCCCGGCGAGTTGACGGTGTCGAACCCGGGCGCGGGCGGACCGTCTTTGACGGCCACCCAATCCGGGTGGCGAGCCTTGAGCGCCAGGGCTTCGTCCAGCGACTCAGCAAGAACGATCTTTTCGGCCCCCTGGGCAAAGGCCCAGGCAGCCACTGTGAAAGCACGCATGACGTCGACCACGACCGCCACGGACGGGGCTTCGACCAGCTCAGCGATGCCAAGGAAACGAGCGTCCATCCGGTCATGATCGCGTATGCCTGACCCGAAGCACCCAGGCGGTGATACGCATCACATCGACGGTCTCGGAATGCAACACCTCCGGCTGCGGCCCGAACCGTCGATCGGCTGTCACAACTCGCGGCCGGCACCTCACCTCTTCCGGGCACGAGCTCAATCGGGCGGCGTGACCGGGGACCACACGCCGAACCACTGTTCGGCGCCCCACTCCTCGAACCGTTGCACCTCGGTGAACCCCAGCTTCGCCGCGAGGCGCATCGAGCGGTCGTTGGCGGTCTGGGTGTACAGGACCACCGGCTCGCCGGGCAGGGCGTCGGCGAACCAGCCGAGCGCCGCCGCGCACGCCTCGGCGGCGTACCCGCGTCCCCATGCTTCTGGCAGGAACAGGTAGCCGAGCTCGGCCTCTCCGGCATCCGGACGGACATGACTCCGATGCTCCGCGTCGCGCCGGTTGAGTTCGATGATGCCGATCATCGCTCCGTCGAGCTCGATCACGAAAAGGCCGGGGCGCCTCGCGGGCGTCTCGGGCAACGCGCGCTCCAACTCATCACGCGGTCGAGGGCCGCCTATGTAGGCGCCCACCTCCGGCGAGGTGAACAGCTCGATGAACGCCGCACGGTCCCGGGCCTCGGACTCGCGGAGTACGAGCCGCTCGGTGTTGATCGGGGCAGGTGGCCAGGCGACGGATCCTGGTTCAGTCATGGCGGGTAACTTATCGCCCGCTCGGCGCCCGCGGGGTGACCACCGCCGGGGAGCTGGTTGCCATCCTTGCCGCACGGCCCGCCGACACCACGCTGTTCCTCGCCGACCAGGCCGCCGCCCCCCCGGGCCCGGCACCGTCACCGGCCGCCGCCAACCCCGGCGGCGATTTGACGGAGCGTCACCCTCGCCTGTCAGGCGGCAAGGCGTACGTTACGCGGTCTCACGGGAACCCGCTCTCTCGCCATCAAGCACCGGGGTGACGCTCCGCTACCGATTCCCAAGCTCTGTGCCAGAACCGAGTTTTGATGTCACTCGGTGTGCGGCAGGGACCGTGGTGGATCGTTGGAGAGCCGTCGCCAGCGTGAAGCCCGTGGGGTGTCCGCGTTCTTGCCTGGCGGCGACAGCGGTCAGGGCGGCGACGAACCGGCCCGCTGAACAGGCATGGAAACGGTGAGCTTTCGGGCGGCTCTGTCCTCTAGGTTTCGTCCCATGGCCTCATCCGCCGGTTCTGAAGACCGAGTTGCCGAGGCGCGGCCGCGTCTGGTGACCCGCCCGCTGCTTTTGCGCTTTGTGACGGTCGTCGGCTCCTCGGCGAGCTTCTATCTGCTGCTGTCGGTCGTCCCGGCGTACGCGCAGAGCGCACCGGGCGGGGGCAGCGACAAGGCGGGCCTGGTCACCGGTGCGCTGATGCTGGCCACGGTGGCCGGCGAGCTGGTAGCCCCATGGCTGGCCGCGCGCTGTGGCCATCGGGTGATGCTGGGGGCGGGGTTGTTGTTGCTGGGTGCTCCGGCACTGGCCCTGATCGTGTCGCAGAGCATGGCGTGCATCGTGACGGTGTGCCTTGTCCGGGGGCTCGGCTTCGCGTTCACCCTGGTGGCGGGTGGGGCGCTGACGGCGTCGCTGATCCCGCCCGAACGCCGCGGTGAGGGGCTGGCCCTGATCGGCGTCATGGCCGGTGTGCCGTCGCTGGTGGGCCTCCCGCTCGGGGCCTGGCTGGCATTGCACACGGGGTACGGGCCCGTCTGCTCGGTGGCGGCACTGATCGCCCTGGTCTCCGTCGCCGCCGTCCCGGGCCTGCCCGGGCGGGAAGCGGCGTCGGGGCTGCCCCTGGGGATCTTCGCCGGGGCCCGCTCCGGCACGCTCAGCCGCCCCACGGCCGTGTTCGCGGTGACGGCAGTGGGCGCGGGGATCGTCGTCACCTTTCTGCCGCTGGCCGTGGCGCCGGGCCATTCCAGCGTGGTCGCCGCGGCTCTCTTCGTGCAACCGGCCGCCGCGACCGCATCCCGCTGGTTCGCCGGTCGGCGCGCCGACCGGCGCGGAGCCGCCGGGCTGGTCGTGCCGGGAGTGGTCGCCTCAGCCGCCGGCATCCTCGTCGTTGCCCTCACGGGAGTTCCCGTCGCGGTCGTCGTGGGTACGGCCGTGTTCGGGGTCGGCTTCGGCATCACCCAGAGCGCAACCCTCACGCTGATGTACTCCCGGGTCCCGGCCTCCGGGTACGGGACGGTGAGCGCACTGTGGAATGTCGCCTACGACGCGGGTATGGGCATCGGCGCGGTCGGCTTCGGCACGGTGGCCGGCTTGACCGGCTACCCCTGGGCCTTCGTCCTGACCGCGTTCCTGATGCTGACAGCCCTCGTCCCGGCCCGGTGGGATCAAACGGTGGCGTGCAAACCTCATGCGACGACTTGAGGGGATCGGGCGGTGACGGAGGAGGGGCACCAGTGCAGGGGAGTGCCCTCAAGCGATATCGCGCCCACGTCCTCCCGCCAGCTCACCGTTGGCTGGTCACGCCCACGTGGCCGGCTTGCGGGTCGGGTGGAGGCCCCAGTCGCAGGCGGGGATGAGGCACCCGGCCAGGGCACGCTATACTTGATCTTGAGCGTGCTGCGGAACTGCAGGGAACACGTCGTGCGTTGGTGGTCCAAGGAAAGACGCCCCGCTTCCTGCGGGGAGATGCAGGTGCAAGGCCTGCCCGGCGCTCAAGGGAACCCCGCCCCGGATACCCGGGGCGGGGTTCGTGCTTGTCGGCGGGCTTGTGAAGGGCACGCTGCGCAGATGTGACCAGACCGAGCGACTGCGGCGTGCCTCCAGCGGAGAGCGTCATGGCGCTTCCTTCGGCGCCTGGCCCTGATCCCGAACAGGCGGCAGAGGGCAGCGGCCGCCCCAGGGATGTCCCGAGGCCGCCGCCGTTTCAGGCGTCACGCCGCAACTCTCATGTTTGCGCGGTCAGTTCACTGATCCTGAAGAAGCCCGTTGTCGCGCCAGGGGTCGGGCTGGTCAGTTCCAGGCGCACCCTGCTCGTCTCCACCTCGGAGAAGGAGAACGTACTGGGTGCGTCCGAGGTGGCCACCCAAGTGATGCGCACGTCCGGAACGGGCACGTACTGCGCGCCGTCCCAGTACGTGACACGCACCGACTGTGGCAGGGACAGGGCGCCACCTGTGGTGAACCGTGCGGTCAGGCTGGAGACGGAGCGCCTGCCGGACCAGTTGAGGGCCACCCATTCCCGCTCATGGGCGTGCGTCATCGCCGGGAACTGGAGGCTCGCGCCTTTCGAGGCGAGATTCGACCAGCCGGTTGCGGGGTCGTCGTCGGTCATCGCCTCGGGCGGCGTGGTGGCCGAGCCGGAGAAAGTCGCGTCGGCCGGTGGTGCCGGGGACGCCGCACCCAGGGTGGCGGTGACGTGTGAACTGTACGACGTCTTCACCGGGAACACGTTGTTGTACGGAGTCGGCTCGCCGATGCAGTCCTGGCCCGACCAGATGAACTGGCCGGCGAAGTACTCCCGGTCCCGGTCCTTCTTCAACGCGTGCTCGCCGCTCGACGCCCACCCCACGATGTTGTTGTCGTAGGAGGACGGCTCGCGCCGGCCGGGCGTGTAGTCCTGCGCCGTGTTGCCCCACTGGGGGTCCTGGTAGGCGCCGCGCGCCGACGTCGCCGACGCCGACTCCGACTCGAAGAAGAAGGTGTTCGGGTACTTCGCGTGCAGGGCGTCGATCGACTTCGCGGAGTTGTAGACGGCCGCGCAGAGCACGGCCGTCCGTCTTCCTCTCGTCATCGCTGCGACACCGTCACTTCGTGTACAGGTGGATGTTCTTGAGGTAGATGTCGCTGCGTGCCGACATCCCGTCCCGCCCGTACAGGCCCGTTTTGAAATAGTGCGTGGCGTCGCCGTGGTCCTTGTACGTCTTGATGAAGGTGCGGTTGACGAAGACGTGGACGTTTCCGGTGTCCGTCTCGTGCACGACGTTGAGCCGGACGTACGTGTCGTAGATCGGCGAGTAGAACTTCTCGATGTCGTAGTAGTCGAGGCTGTTGGTGTTCATGGCGAGCGTCATGAACGCCGTCGCCCAGGTCGAGCCGCCGAAAATCTGGAAGACGGTGACGTTGTGGGCTCCGGAGGCGACCTTCATGTCGCACTCGAACTGCGTCTGCCCGCTGGTGTAGTCGTTCTTCCAGCGCATCTCGCTGCGCGGCCCCGACGAGCTGTCCGGCCACAGCCACGGGTCGCTGTCGTACAGCCACAGGTGGTGCTCGCCGGTCGCCGACAGGTACTCGTAGCGCGTCGTGCCGGGCGGGGTCTGGAGGGTGAAGCCCGGGGAGATCTCGGTCCAGCCCGTGCCGATGGGCGCGGCCTGGGCCTGCGGGGCGGAGGCGAGACCCCAGCCCGCGAGGCCGAGCCCGGCGGCCGCGCCGCCGGTGAGGATGGTTCGTCTGCGCACGATCAATTTCCCTTCACTGTGAGGTTAGTTGGTGAGGCGGTGCTGTACGTGGGTCAGCGCGCGGTCCACCAGTCGACGGCGGCCACATCGGGCAGCCCTGCTCGGCGTGGTTGGCGAGCGAGATCTTCGTCGGTACGTAGCCGGCGTCCGGCGGGATCGTGACGATCCGCATCTTCTGCTGCGGATGTGCCTTCTGGTACTCCTTGGCGGCCGTGGTACGGGTGTTGTCCACCCACACCAGCAGCTCCTTCGAGCCCTCCGAACCGGCGCCGCCGCCCCCGCCGGTGCCGCCGCAGGCGCAGCGTGGCGAGCGTGGCGCAGGACAGCGCGAGCGCGCGCAGAACCGCCGGACGGCGGCGCCTTCCGAACAGGGACATGCAGAACATGTCTGTCATCAGCTCCAGTCGAAGGACAGGGTCAGGGCAGAGTGAGGACGGCCGTCTGCGTGTGACCGCGCGTCCCGGCCGTCCGCACCGTCACCGTGTGGGGGCGCGCATCCAGCGAGACCGTCGAGTCCGCCGACTCCACGCCCTTGACCGGCCACGGCAGGGTCAGCGTCACCGTCTGAGTCGTACGCGACGGATCGGACACCGCGAGCCGCAGCCGGGCACCGTCACGGCGCAGCAGGACGGAGCAGGGGCCGTCGGCCGTCAGGGCGGCGACGTCGGCGGCCTGCCAGAAGTTCGCGGCGATCAGATGCAGCCGACCGCATCGAATCGCTTGTGCCCGAGCCGAGTTGGCGAGGATCTCGATCTGGGGATCGGCCGCGTACCCCTCCGTACGGGCGGCCGAGGCGCGCGGCAGGACGGCATACGCGTACCGGGCGTTCTGAGGGTCGGCGCCGTGGTCGAACCAGAGGGTGGTGTAGTGGCGGGTGCGCGGGGTCGTGTCGCCGCTGGTGGTGGCGCCCTGGTCGATGTCGAACCAGGCGCCCGTCCGCTCCTCGCGCCTGAGCCGCAACTCCCCGCCGTCGAGCACCGCGTAGCCCGCCGTGCCCTCCAGGTGCGCCCAGCGCTCGCCTTGCGCGAAGGGCGCGTGCGCGTCGTGCGTATTGCGGTTCTCGACGACCGTCTCGATCGTCCGCCCGTCGCTCGACGTGATGCCCGCGCCGAGCGCGATCACCGCGTCGTCCAGCAGGAACCAGGACTTCTTGGCGCGCAGGCTCACCCCGTCGGGCACCAGGTCGAGTCCCGCCGCCGCGAACGCGCCGTCGAGAACGGCGCCGCCCGCCCAGTCCGCCGGCGGCCGGTAGTTCTGGCTGTGCGGCAGATCCTCGCGCACCCGGGTGTCGACCGTCGTGCCGGGCAGCCGGTACGAGTCCACGGTGGGCCAGAAGTGGTCGCCCCAGTGCGCCTGGTCGTCCGCCGTGTACAGGTACGTCATGCCGTCGCCCGTGTACCAGCCGTGCAGGTTCTCCTGGTTGATGGACTCCACGGCCCCGACCCGCCGCGACGACAGGGCGATCGCGTACGACCAGTCCGGCCTGCGGTGCACGATCCGGTCCATGTCCGCGAAGACGTACGTGCCCACGGTCCGCTTCCCGACCGGCACCGCCGGATCGTCCAGGATCTCTTTCGCCCGCCGGATCGACGGCAGGGAGATCCCGCGCAGGATCGGCTGGTACGTCTGCCGGGTCAGCCAGCCCTTCAGCAGCGGCCGCCACCGCGCGGTGTACGCCTCCGGGGCGCCCTGCGCGAGGAGCAGCACCGTCTCGGTGACCTCGCGGCCCACGTACTCGGCGCCCGAGCTCTGCCGGCTGATGCCACGGCCGCGCAGGGCGTCCATCATGTGCCCGTCGAGCACCACCGGCACGAACGCCCGGTCCACGATGTCGTACACGTTCCGCAGGTCGGGGTCGGTGCTCTGCCACGGCGAACCGGCGAACAGCGCGACGAGCTGGGCGACTCCGCTCAGATACGTCGATCCGTACGCGCCGGTGTACGGGTAGCACTCGTGCTGGATGAACGAGCCGTCCGGGTAGAAGCCGTCGCCCGGTCCCTCGGTGTAGGCGAGAAGGCTGTAGCGGCCGCCGCCGGCCACGTCCGACATGCCGTCGCGGGCCAGTTCCAGCTTGTGCGCGTCCTTGCCGAGCAGCCCGCGCACCGCGACGATCACCGCCTTGTCGGTGCGGTTGGCGCCGGTCTCGGTGATGGTGGCGTTGCTGATGCGGCGATCCGGGTCGGGGCACCAGCGGTCCACCGGGCGCAGCCACGCGGTGAGGCGGTCGGCGGGGATGCGGTCGTAGAGCAGCGTGCATGTGTCGACGAGGGACCGCGGGGTGCCGATCTCCCACCAGTACCAATTGCTGCCCTGCCGTTCGAGGGTCTCGTTGTAGGCGTTGGCGTACAGGAACTCCAGTGCGTCCACGAGGAGCCGGGCGGCGGACTCGTCGTGGTAGCGGCTGGTGCCGGGCGTGTCCCAGGCCAGTGCGAGGGTGCGCAGCGCGCCGTACGCCTTGTTGAAGTTACCGGTCTTCGGGTCGGTCAGCGGGAGGTCCGGCCACAGCGCGCCGCGGCCCGCGCTCGCGTCGAACGTGCGCCAACGCGCCTCGGCCGCCGCGTCGATCCCGGCGACCCGCTCCGTGAAGGCGGGGTCGCCCGCGTCGAGGTCCCCACCCGTCATCATCGTGCGCCAGCGGTTCCGCAGCGCGTCGAAGGCGTCCTCAGCCGCGGCGACCGCCGGAGTGACGGTCAGGCTGAGTCCCAGGGCGGCGGCCGAGGCGAGGACGGCGCGGCGGCTGAGCGGTCTCGGGCCGGTCATCGGGGCTCCTCCACGGACAGCGCGAAAATGTGCAGCGCCGGCTTCGAGGCGACCGGCAGGGTCAGAGAGCGCAGTTCGCGGGCCTGATCCACCGTCACTGGGGTCTGGAAGATGCCGACCTGGAGGGAGTCGGGAGCGCTCTGCCCATGCCGGTGCGTGCACCGCACCAGCTCGCTGCCGTCGGCCGGCGCCGTCCCCGCCCAGTCGCTCATCGCCAGTTCCACCGCCTGCGTGGAGCCGTCCGTGTACGTCGCTATCAGCGTGGTCTTCAGAGCGCCGTACGAGCACGCCCCCAGGACGCGGAGCTTCGCGTACCGGCCCGGCGGCACCGGGATCGTCTGACCCTTGGCGGTGACGTTGTTGAGAGCGCCGTTCGCGTACGACGGGAAGGTGTACTGCACGCCCTCGAACGTGAGCGGGCCCGCGGCAGGGAGCTCTTCGGCCGGGTATGTGCGTCCCGTGCCGTCGAAGTCGCCGTCCGTCATGTTCTCGTGGGTGCTGATCCCGTCGCTGTCGAAGTGCTCCGACAGGTCGACGGGGGTGGTGCGGCCGGGCGGCGGCAGCGCGGGCAGGCCCCAGGCCTGCCACTCCCCGGACACCTCGACCGGCTCCACGACCAGATCGCGTACACCCTCAGCCAGGAGAAGAGCCTCCTCGCCCGCCGCGAGCTCCAGCTCGACGACCCCTTCCCCGGCCTCCCGCCACTTCGCCCCGTGCACGGTGACCGGCCCGTCGATCCCGTGCCGCACCCGGCACGGCGCTCCGGCCAGGCTGCGGATCCGGATCCACCGGGTCGCGCCCTCGCGGCGCACCGCCGTCACCAGGAACGCGCCCTGCGTCCGGAAGTCCCGCACCGTCACCGCGTCCCAGGCCCGCGGCACCGCGGGGAGGACGCGGATGGTGTCGCCCCAGCTCTGCACCAGCATGTCGTGCAGGGACTGATTGGCCGACAGCGGCGTCTCGATGACCGGGCCGCCGCCCTCCCGGTACATGGTGTTGGCCTGGATGAAGCCCTGCGCGAGGAGGTCCTTGAGGTAGCCGAGGCTCTGGTCGCCGCGGCCCATCTGCGCGGCGATCGAGGCGGCGCCCGTGAAGCTGTAGCCCCGCAGCGCGCCGGTGAAGCCGATCCAGTGGTTCAGCGAGGTCTCGATCAGCTCGCGCTGCTCCGGCTGCTCCCAGTTGACCAGGTACAGCGGGTACACGGACAGCATGTGCGAGTAGTGCCGGTGCGACTTCGCGAACGGCACCCCCGCACCGATCATGAAACCGTTCTCGTCCACCGGATAGTCGACGAGCGTGCGCAGCACCTCGTGCCAGCGCGGCAGCAGCGGATCGTCCACGCCGAGGATGCGGGCGGAGTCGACGAGTGTCGTACAGCCCCACCGCAGCAGCGCCAGATCGTAGTTGCAGTCGGGCGCCGTGCCGCCGTACTCGGGCGAGAACGTCGCCGGCAGGTGCAGCTTGCCGTCCGGGCCCGGCTGCAGGAAGTGCAGATAGAAGTTGATCGCGCGGCGCAGCAGCGGAAAGAGGACGTCCCGCAGGACCGAGATGTCCATGGTGTGGCGGTAGCTGAGCCAGACGTTGTGCAGCGCCCAGGTCAGATTGCCGACCTCGGGGTCACGGTCGCCCGGCACCCGCAAGGTGCCCACCTGGCAGAACTGGTCGGTGGCGCGCACCACCCCCGCCGAGTCGTGCTGATACGCGGCGGGCACGCTCTCGATCAGGTGCTGCCGGTTCTCGTCGAGGGTGCGCGTGACGGAGTCGAGCTCCAGATGGTTGGAGCCGTGGATCAGCCAGTACTCCAGCTGCACATTGAGGTTCCACCACACGCCGGGCCAGCCGCCCGGCTGCAGCCACGGCCCCGACGTCGCCATGACCGGGGCGTCGCGGCGCGTCGCCGAGGCGATCTTGTAGAGCTGGATCCAGTAGAAGCTCTGCAACCGCCCGTCGGGCAGCGAGACGAAGCTCTTGGGGTAGTAGGCGTGCCACCAGTCGCGGTGCGACTTGACGCGCACGCTCGGTGGTCCGTCCAGCACGTCGGCGAGCCGGGCGACGGCGGCCTTCTCGGCGGTGCGCCCCGGATGCGAGTGCGTCACCGTGCAGTACAGCCAGCTGTCCTCGTCGCGTCGCAGCTCCCGGTAGGCGGTGACATGCTGGCCTCCGGCGAGCAGCTGTTGCACCGCCAGGTGCGTGTCGCCGTCCTGCCGGGTCTCGGGCGCCGGGTTGTAGACGTAGGAGTCGAGCGGGTTGGTGAACTGGCGCGGGCTGATCGCGTCCGCCGGATGGAACGTCCACGCGGCTCCGCGCTCGCCCTCGCTCGGCACGAGCCGCACCATCAGCACCGACCGCGTGCTGTGCACCAGCGCCGTGAGCGCGATCTCGCCCTCGGTGGTGGTGACGGTGCCGGACAGCTCGGCGTTCCACAGGTCGAGGCGCCAGTCGACGCCGGTGACGGTGCCGACCGTGTCGAGGCTGAAGTACCCGAGGGGTAGCCGCGCCAGACCGTAGAGGCTGCCGCCCATCTCGGGGCGGTGGTCCTGTACTTCGCTGTGCTGCACCTCGAAACGGACGCTCCGGCCGTCCTGAGGCACGTACACGATCGATCCAAGCCGTCCGTCGCCGAGGAACGGGCCTTCCGTCCAGGTCCGCGGGACGCGTCCCCACACGAGGTCCTGGTCCTTGAGGAAGCGGGCCCACTGCCCGCCCGTTCCGACCAGGTCCCGTACGACAGGCGGGTGTTCATCGGCGGACGCGGCCGCCGCCGGTACCGCCGGCAGGGACAGCGCGGCGCCCGCCGCCATCGCGGTTCCCAGGAATCCGCGCCGGGCCATCTCGATGTCAGACATGGCCGACCCCTCTCGGGTAGTGCTCGCCCACGCCGATGTGATCGACAAGCAGCTTGTGGTAGAAGGCCGGCACCGAATCGGCCGCCCAGGTCGAATCGACGTCGAGCCGTACGTAGCGGCACCGCACGCCGAGATCGATGAAGCGCACGCCCTTCGCGCTCTCCAGCACCCCGACCGCCACCGGGTCCTGGCTCCACGCCTTCCCGTCGTCGCTCACGTACACCCGGTAGTCCTTGATGCGGGCCGAGTCCTCCTTGCGGCCGAACGTCTCCCGGTTCTGCGTCGGCGACCACTCCCGCTGGTTGAGCGCGAGATACGCAACGGGCCGTACCTCGCCCACGTCGAGCGTCACGGAGACCGGGATCGTGTCGCCCGCATCCCAGTACGTCGTGAAGTCGCCGTCGACCAGATGCGCGGCCGGGTAGCCGGACTTGGAGCTCGTCGCCGTCGCCGTGATCTCGGACGGCGGGATCAGTCCGATGCGGTCCTCGGCGGTGCGGACCGTCAGGACGGTGTCGTACGTGTCCCACTGTGTGATGCCGGATACCGTGAGGTAGCCGTCCGCCTGGGTGAAGGCGAGTCGCTCCCCGGTGCGGAAGTCCTCGACGCGCCACACCTTGTGCGCGTTGTCCCGGATCCGGACCGTGTCGCCGGACGGGCGTGTGGTGATGTGCAGGTACTGAGTGGTCGGGTCGTCCTTGGCGACGGTGACCGCGACGAAACCGCCGTCCGCGATCCAGCCCGGCTGCATACCGCCGTACAGATAGCCGCCGCCCTCGGTGCCCTCGAGCGCGCCCCAGGCGCCGTCCAGCCACGTCTTCGCGAAGTCGTTGAACGCCTCGGTCTTCGCCGGGAACCGGCCGCCGTGCTGAGCGCCCTCCGCCACCAGCGACCGTATGGAAGCACCGCAGTTGGAGATGATGCGGCGCAGGGTGAGCGGGTAGTCGACGCTGTTGTCCGAGCCGTTGTACCACCAGCGTCCCGCCACCGTGAAGCAGCCCTCGGCGAGGCGCGGCAGGGGAGTCCAGGTGGCCGCCGCGTAGTCGTAGTCCGGGAGCATCCCCCGCTTCTGCTCATGGCTGACCATGTCCATGATCGGGGTGTCCTCGTTGTTGTTGCTCAGCGTCATCTCGGGCCGCTCGCGCCGGATCCGCTCGTAGAGGCCGTTGGTCTCCCAGTACGCGTTGTCGTTGTCGATCCAGAACCCGGCGAGGTCCGGGTAGTCCGCCATGACCTCGACGAAGTTGTCGTACGAGAACATGCCGAAGCCGTCGCGCGTCGAAATGTCGACGTCCCGGCCCTTGTGGGCGGAGTACGCGGCCGAGTCCAGGTAGTCGTGGCCGGTCTCGTCGTGCCACTGCGGGTCGTCCGTCATATAGAGGACGACCTTGAGGCCCTTGGCCTTGGCAGCTGCGATCAGTTCGCCGAGGAAGTCGCGCCGGGTACGGGGCGAGCCGGGGATGCGCGACGGCCACGTACGGACGTATCCGAGCTTGGAGTGGAACGAGGTGAGCACGAGGTACGAGGCGTGCAGCTTGATCGCCTCGTCGACCCAGTAGTCGGCGCTCCAGCCGTCGCCGGTGACGCGGGCTTCCCACGCCTCTACGTCGGTGTACTCGGGGATGGTGCGCATGCCCCAGTGCAGGAACAGGCCGATACGGGACTCCCGGAGCCAGGGGTGGCCGGGGTGGTAGTCGGGGTCGGCGGCGTATGCGGGCAGTGAGTCGAGGGCGCCGCCGAGGGTGAGGGCGGCGGAAACGGCGACGGCCGAGGCGAGGAAGTTGCGCCTGCTGAATGCGGTCATGACGGTTGCGGCTCCTGGCACGTGGGGATCAGGCGGGCTTGAGCGTGTACGTCGTTCCGGGGCGCGTCGGCCAGGTGAGCAGGCCGTCCGTGACCGTGTGCGGGACCTCGGCGCCGGACGTGTCCGTGAGGCGGGCGGCGCCCGCTCCCCACGGGTCGGCGATCCGGACCGTGCCGCCGCGCTCACTGTGCAGCTCCACCTCGCGTACGGCGCCGCCGGCCAGGCGGGACGACACGAGGAAGGCGCCCTTGGCGCGCAGCGTCCAGAACGCGGCGTCCCGCTCCTTGGGCCACACCGGGAACAGGCGGATGACGCCCGCCTCGCTCTGCAGCAGCATCGAGTTGAGGGCCTCGGTGGCGCCGGACGTCTCGATGCCGCCGCCGCCCTGGAAGCAGGTGTGGTTCGAGGAGCGCCACAGGTAGCGGATGCCGGCCTTGAACTTGTCGACGAGATCGGCGGCGGGCCAGCCGATGCGGGCGGCGATCGGCCACACCTTGCAGAAGCCGTTGTTGGACGCCCCACCAGGGGCTGTGCACCAAGAGCCCATCTTCTCCAGCGAGTTGCGGGCGGTCTCAAGCAGCTTCTCGTCGCCGCCGATCGAGAGGACCTCGCCGGGGTGGACGGAGCCCTCCAGGTTGATGGGCTGGTTGCCGGGCTCGAAGAGGAGGTTCGGAGTGGTGCCGTTCTTGTAGCGGACCTCCTCGGCGATGTAGAAGACCTCGGCGCCGTCGACGACGCCTGTCGGGTAGTCGGCCAGCTTCTCGGTGAACTCTCGCCATACCGGCCGGAGTTCGGCGTCCACGTCGAGGATCTCGCTGGTCTCGATGAGCGTCGCCGCCGCGCGCCGTGCGAAACCGAGGTCGAGATTGGGGTTGAGGTCGACCGCGCCCTCGTGCGCCGAGCTGTTGCGGATCTGCCAGCAGCCCTCGCCGCCCTTCCCGGCCGGGTCCCACTCGGCGTAGTCCCGGTAGAAGGCGTCCATCTCCTTCAGCGGCGGGTACACGTGCTCGCGCAGGTAGTCGACGTCGCGCGTGTACTCCCAGCGCCAGATCAACGGCAGCAGCGTGAAGATCGCGTTGGACTTCTGGTCGCTGGGCAGCTTCGTCCAGTCCTTGACGGCGGCCACCTGCGTCGGGCTCGGCGCGGGCCGCACCATGTCGTACGGGGTGAACGCGCGCCCGTAGCAGATGCCCTGGTACCCGGCCTGCGCGGTGCGCTGCCGCTGCCAGGGGTTCTCCGCGGCGACGTACTTCTCGAACGGGGTGATCAGCTCGGGACGGTTCGAGGAGCACGCCCCGTAGTAGGGGGCCTGGGCGTTGTAGTTGAGGAAGTACATGCCGCCCCAGCGCGTCGGCTCCCCGGCCGGCCACGGCCCCCACAGCGACGGCGGCAGCGCGGCCCCTTCGCGCGTCGCGGCGCCGAGGACGTACTGGGCGCCGTAGTAGAACTCCTCCAGCGTCTGGTCGTGCACGCGGATGAACGAGCGCGACCAGAAGTCCCGCCACCAGCCCAGGTGGTCGTGCCACCAGCCCTTTGTCACGACCGGGGTGCGCACCCGGGCGGCGGCCAGTGCCTCGTCCCGCAGGCCGGTGACCGTGGTGGTGCCCGTCGGCACCTCGAAGTAGCCGCGCAAGGTCGTCACGATGCGCACGGTCTGCCCGGCGCGCAGCACGAACGTGCCACTCGCCTCGGCAGGGCCCGACTCGGTACGCGTGAAATCGGCGTCGACGAGCCGGGTCGCGGTGGCGCAGCCGCTGCGGAAGGGCGTGAGGCTGTTGTCCTGGCGCGTCGTCCACAGTGCCCCGTCCTCGACGCCCGTCTCGTACGGGAACTGGGCCTCGGCCGGCACCGAAACGCGTGCCGTCAGCACCACGTCCGGGCTGCCCTCGGCCGACGACACCTCCGTGACCAGGGCGTCCTCGGCGTCCGGCGTCCACGAGCGGAGCGTGACGTCGGCGGCGCCGATGCGCAGGTTCGTGGTGACGCGGGCCCGCAGGATGTCCTGCTCCATGCGGTAGCCGGCGAGCGGGTCGCCGGTAGTGGCCTCGGGCGAGGAGAGGGTCAGGGAGCCCGCGGTGAGGATCGTGGTCTGCCAGCTCGGGTCGGTGGACTTGCGGCCCCAGAAGTCGGCGCGGCCCAGCCGGAACGTCTGCCGGTCGGGCTGCTCGTCGCCGACGATCACGCCGACGTCGCCGTTGCCGAGCAGCATGCCCGGCGTGAACTTGTCCGTGGCGATCTTGGCGATGGGCGCGGTGACGGTGGCGGCCATGGTTTCCAGGAAGGCCGCGATCGCAGGGGCGCCGCCGGGGACGGCCCGCGCGGACCCGGCGGCCGGCAGGCCCGCCGAGACGGCTAGCGCGGTCACCGCGGACGACTTCAGGAACGTACGGCGTCTCATGCCCTGCCTCTCTCGTTGCTGTCGCTGTCGTCGTCGTTCTCGTTGTTCAGGAAGATCTCGATCACCGGCAGGGCCACATCCGGCCTGCGGACGGGGAGTTCGAGGGTGTGCGCGCCCTCCGGGACGCCCTTGGGGCTCACGTTGCCGTTGTCCCAGTTCGGGTCGGTGTTCACGGGGCGGATCTCCGAGGCGTCGTGCAGGAACTGGGCGTAGCGCACCCGGCCCGAGAGCCCGGGCAGGTGCAGGTGCTTGTACGGCCACTCCAGGAGATGGACGTAGAGCCGGTCGCCGCGCTGCGTGTAGCGGGTGCCGGTGGGGGCGGCGTAGGAGGAGGGTCCTGCTCCGTGGATCGAGCGGGAGTGCAGCCGCATCCAGGCGCCGATGCCGCGCAGCACGGCGAGGGCGCGCGGTTCGAACTCGCCGCGCGCGTTGGGGCCCACGTTGAGGAGAAGGTTGCCGTCCTTGGAGACGGTGTCCACGAGGAGGGCGATCAGCTGCTCCGGTGTCTTCCAGTTGAGGTTGTCGCGGTCGTATCCCCAACTGCCGTTCAGGGTCTGGCAGGCCTCCCACACCTCACCCGGCGGAACGAGCGGCTGGTACTCCTCGGGGGTCGTGAAGTCACCCGGAACACCCAGGCGGTTGTTGACCAGGCAGCCCGGCTGGAGCCTGCGGACCAGTTCCATCAGCTCTCGCGAGCGCCACTCGTCGGGGCCCTTGCCGCCGATGACCGGCTTGCCCTGGCGGATCCGGCCCGCATAGCTGAAGTCGAACCACAGGGTGTCCACCGGCCCGTAGCGGGTGAGCAGCTCCTCGACCTGGCCGTGCAGATGGTCGGCGTAGGCCCGCATGTCACGGTCGCCCGGGTCGCCGGTCGCGTCGTCCCACTCGGGGTGGATGGTGTCCAGCGGGAACTGCGGGTGATGCCAGTCCAGAAGCGAGTGGTAGAAGCCCACCCCGAGCCCCGCCGCGCGGAACGCCGACACGAACGGGCCCACCAGGTCCTTGCCGTACGGGGTCGCGGCCACGGAGTAGTCGGTCAGGTCCGAGTCCCACAGGCAGAAGCCGTCGTGGTGCTTGGTGGTCAGGACCGTGTACCGCATCCCCGCCTGCCGGGCGGCGTCGGCCCAGGCCTCGGGGTCGTACAGATCGGGATCGAAGTGATCGACATAAACCTGGTATTGATCGCGCGTCA
Source organism: Streptomyces sp. NPDC001315 (assembly GCF_042896175.1). Classification (NCBI taxonomy): domain Bacteria; kingdom Bacillati; phylum Actinomycetota; class Actinomycetes; order Kitasatosporales; family Streptomycetaceae; genus Streptomyces; species Streptomyces sp. NPDC001315. The sequence goes on from NZ_JBIAWZ010000009.1 coordinate 278,254, forward strand.
GGCGTTCCCGCTGCCGCACCCACTCATGGCGGGCCGCGGCCGCGTACACGCCCCAGTGGACGAAGAGACCGAAGCGCTGGGCGCGGAACTCGGCGAGGCGCCGGGCCCGAGGCTCGCCGGTCGGATCTGTCGAGGTCATGACAGCTTTTATCCCTTCACCGCTCCGGTGGTCAGGCCCGACAGGAACGTGCGCTGGAAGGCCAGATAGACGAGGACGCTCGGCACCAGGGCGACCAGGGCCCCGGCCAGCAGTGCCCCCACGCCCACCTCCGGCACGGAGCGCAGGAGCTGCAGCCCTACGGTCAGGGGGTACTGGTCGGGGGACGTGGCGACGATCAAGGGCAGCAGGTACTGGTCCCAGATCATGTTGAAGCCGAAGATCACGACGACGCCGAGACCCGGCTTGCACAGCGGCAGGATGATCTGCCCGAAGATCCGCAGTTCGCCCGCGCCGTCGACCCGCGCGGCCTCCTCCAGTTCGAGGGGGATCTCCTTCATGAACTCGCTGAGCACGAAGATGGAGAAGCCCCAGCCGCCCATCGGCAGGATCATCCCGAGCAGCGTGCCGCGCAGGCTGATGCCCAGGCCCGGCAGATCGCCCAGGACGAGCGAGAGCGGGATCGCGATGATCTCCTCGGGCAGCATCATCGTCGCGAGAATCACCATCAGGACGATCGCCTGCCCGCGGAAGCGGTGCCTGGCGAGCGCGTACGCGGCGAAGACCGTGACGCTCACCTGGAGCAGCAGCGCGCCCCCGGTGATGACGAAGGAGTTGCGCAGATACGTCCACAAGCCTCGCTCACCGGCGACCTCGAAGTTGTCCAAAGTGACATGACGGGGGATCAGGGACATCTGCGACGGGTCGGGGGTGCGGTCGAAGGCGCCCGTGAACACGGCGAGCAGCGGACCGCAGAACACCAGCAGCACGAGTGCGTACAGCACGAGCCGGGTCGTCGAGGCGAACGGGTGTCGGCGGCCCCAGTCCCAGCCCAGCGCCGTGTCGTAGCGAGAGGCCGTCATGACAGCTCCTTCCGGCGCCGGTACCACGTCACTCCGCCGGTGAGGACGAGCGTGAGCAGGAAGAGGACGACCGAGCAGGCCGAGGCGAACCCGAGGTCGTTCGCGCGGAACCCGAGGTCGTAGATGCGGGTCATCAGCACGTCGGTGGAACCGGCCGGACCGCCGCCGGTGAGGATGTAGACCTCGGTGAAGACCCGCATCCCGCGGATCGCGGCCAGCGTGAGCAGGATCGTCACCACCGGGCGCAGCGCGGGCAGCGTCACATGGCGAAGCCGCTGCCACAGGCCGGCGCCGTCCAGGGCCGCCGACTCGTACAACTGCCGGTCGATCGAGGCGAGTCCGGCGAGCACGATCATCATGTCGTACGGGGCGTTCTTCCAGATCCCGACGACGATCACCCAGCCGAGCGCCTGGTCCGGGTCGTCGAGGAAGCGCTGGGCGTCCGAACCGAACCAGGACAGAAGGGAGTTGAGCATGCCCTCGTGCCCGGGGAAGTACAGCAGCCGCCACACCTCGGCGACCACCGCGACCGCCGCGACGACCGGCAGGAACGCGGCCGACCGCACGAACCAGAGATGGCGCGCCCGACCTTCGAGCAGCAGCGCGAGCGCGAAACCGACGAGCATCGCGCCCGCCGTCTGCGCCACCGCGTACACCGCGGTGTGGCCGAGCGCCCGGCGGAAGGACTCCTCGTCGAGGATGCGCGTGTAGTTGTCCAACCCCACCCACTGGTCGCCGAGGAACGGCTGCACCTTGTAGAAGCTGAGGCTGATGCCCTTGGCCATCGGCAAGTACTTGAAGTACAGGAAGAGCAGCAGCGCGGGCGCCAGGAACAGCCAGGGCAGGGCCGCCCGGCGCAGCCGGACCCGGCGGGCCGAGGGGACGGACCTCGGGGCCTGGGGAGGCGGCCCCGGGTCCGAGCGTGTGGGCTCAAGGCCCGTGGCGGCCGTCATCCTCCGTACACCTTCTGCGTCTCGAGCTCGGTCCTGAACTCGTCTGCCAGCTCGGCGAGTTCGGACTTCGGGTCGGTGTCGCAGCGGGCGAACAGGCCGTTGAGGGTCTCCGCGGACTTCTGGCGGAACGGCTGCCAGTTGGGCACGTTCGGGGTGTAGCGGCCGTGCGAGTCGAACTCGTCGACGAACATCTTCCAGCGGGCGTCGCCGCCGCGCTCCGCGACCGTGTCGACCTTCTTGTTCACGGAGAGGCGTACGGCCGGCTCGGGCTTGGTCGTGTTGAGGCCCATCGTCTGGCCCTTGGGCGAGATCAGGAACTCCGCGAGGCGGCGCTGCTGCTCCTGCACCTTCGAACCCGCCATGAGGTAGACGTTCTCGCCCTCCGCCAGCGTCGCCTGCCCGCCGGGCCCGGCGGGGGAGGGGACGACCTCGAACTTCTTGCCGAGGTCCACGTCGTACTTGCCGACCATGTACGGGCCGGTCATGTAGATGCCCGCCTTGCCGCTGCTGAAGAACTCGTGGGCGTCCTTGGTCTGGAGCGTGAGCGCGCCCGGCACCACGACCTTCTCCTTGCAGAACAGGTCCTGCATCCACTGCACCGCGGCCACCGACTCCGGGGAGTCGATCGCGGGCTTGTACTTGCCGTCGCCGGCCTCGGTGAGGAAGTCGCCGCCGCCCTGCCACAGGTAGGAGGACGCCCACCAGGAGGCGTAACCGCGGTCGGTGGACGCGGGCACGAGCATCCCGTACGTGTCGTTCTTGCCGTTGCCGTCGGGGTCCCCGGTCTGGAAGGCCTTGGCGAGGGCGGTGAGGTCGTCCCAGGTCTTCGGCTGTTTCAGGCCGAGCTTCTCGCGCCAGTCCTTGCGGATGAACGTGGCGAACGACTGCACGTTGAAAGGCACGCCGTAGTACTTGCCGTCGTACGCCTTGGCCTGGTCCCACGCCCGGTCGAGTACATCGGCCGCCCCCTTGAGCTTGTCCCTGTCGACTTCCTGGACCAACCCCTGGGAGACGTTCGTGCCGAGCATGCCGGAGTCGTTGATGATGACGTCGGGCAGGTCCCGGGCGGTCGCGGCCTCGGCGACACGCTGCTCGAAGTTGTCCAGGATCGGGGTGTACTTGACTTTCACCCCCGTCTCCTTGGTGAACTCGGCGAAGATCTTCTTGTACACGGCTCCGGTGACGGGCGAGGAGCGGGACCACACCTCCAGCGAGCCGTCGGAGGAACCGCCCGAGGCCGAGCCGGAACCTGACCCGCAGGCGGTGAGGACGGTGAGGCCGGCCACCGCCAGGGCGGCGGAGAGGCGGCGGGACGTACGCATGAGGAGGGCTCCGATCGAGGAAGTGAACGAGGGTCGGCGGATCCAGAGAGCAGAGAGTGGAGCTGGAGAGCCGGGGTCGGAGAGCTGTGGGCGAACCGTGCGAGGGCTGAGGGGAGCCCGGGAGGCGGTGCGGTGCGATCTCTTGCGCAAGCTTTCGCAACTTCCGTGACTCGCCGTAACGTAGGAGAAACATCGGATGTCGTCAAGGCTTCGCGTCTGATGTTTCCGGGCTGCTCTGGTGTCTGAACTCGACCACGAACAAGGGGAGTTATCCATTGACCAAGCGAAAGACGCTGGCGGCGATCGCCGACGAGGCGGGGGTCTCCATGCCGACGGTCTCCAAGGTTCTGCATGGGAGATCGGATGTATCGGCGGACACTCGGGAACGGGTGGGGCGTCTGCTGAGGCGGTACGGCTATCCGCAGCCGGGCCGCGGCCACCGTCCGCCGGGCGGCGGGCAGATCGAGTTCGTCATCAACGAACTCGACAACCCGTGGGCCGCCGAACTGATCCGGGGTGCCGAGGCCGCGCTGCGTCCCGAGGGCATCGGGCTCGTCGTCAGCGCGGTCCACAAGGATCAGGAGCAGGCCGAGCAGTGGGGCAGGGCGCTGCGCGAACGCGGCTCGATGGGGGCGATCCTCGTGCTCTCCGAACTCTCGGCGGCGCGCGAGGCCGACCTGCGCGACCACGGCATCCCGTTCGTGATCGTGCAGCCGTCCACCGACGCCCGCGCCGACGCGCCGTCCGTGGGCTCCACGAACTGGCACGGCGCCTACGCCGCCACCTGCCATCTGGCCGGCCTCGGACACCGCCGCATCGCCGCGCTCATGGGTCCGGCCCACCGGCACTCGCCCCGCACCCGGCTGCACGGCTACCGCGCCGCCCTGGAGGACGCGGGTCTGCCGTTCGACCCGGACCTCGTGCGGCACGGGACGTACGAGCGGGAGCCCGCGCGGTCCCTCATGCACGAGCTGCTGGACCTCGCACAGCCGCCGACGGCCGTCTTCGCGGGCAACGACATGCAGGCGCTCGGGGTCTACCGCGCGCTGCGGGAACGGGAGTTGAGCGTGCCGGACGACATGAGCGTGGTGGGCTTCGACGATCTGCCGTTCGGCCAGTGGATCACGCCGGAGCTGACCACAGTGCGTCAGCCGCTGGACGAGATGGCCGCCGTCGCCGCCCGCATGGTGGTGCGGCTCGCACGCGGCGAACAGCCCGAGTCGGTGAACCTGGAGCTGCCGACCACGCTGGTGGTGCGCGAGAGCACCGGACCCGCACCGGTGGCGCCGCCGTCACGGTGACCCCGCCGCGATGACGGACGCGGTGGTCGACGTACTCGATGGCCCGGTTCCGGGCCATGCGGGGTGACGTGTCGGTCATGCGGGACCTCCTGCCTGTGCGCAAGGTTCGCGCAACCAGCTGAGTGAGAGGGAACGCAGGATGTGGGGAGGGTCAGCTCGAGGCGCGCACCACCAGTCGCGGCACGATCACCGTCTCGGCCGGCTCCTTTCCGGACAGCAGCGCGTCGAGCTGTCGCACGGCGGCCCGGCCCAGATGGCGCTTGTCGACGTGCAGGGTGGTCAGGGGCGGATCGACCAGCTCGCCGAGCGTGAGCCCGTCGCATCCCACGAACGCGCAGTCGTCCGGCACGGACCGGCCGAGGTACCGTGCCCGGCGCATCGCCCCGATCCCGATCAGGTCGTTGTACGCGAGGACGGCGGTGACCTCGGGACGTGTCTCCATCAGGAGATCCATCCCGTGGGCCCCGCCCTGAAGAGAGTTGACGCAGGGCACGACCCAGCTCTCCTGCGCCTCCAGCCCGTACTCCCGGGCCACCTCCAGGAAAAGCGCGTGGCGGCTGCCCGCGGAGCCCGCGTCGGGACGGGCGCCGTCGTCGAACATCGCGAGATGCCGGTGCCCACGCTCGATGAGATGGCCCATCGCCTGCCGGATGCCCGATGCGAAGTCGATGCGCACCCCGCCCGCGGCCGCCTGCCGCCGGTCGTGGTGGTCGAGCAGGACGACCGGGATGCCCGCCTCGCGCACCTGGTCGACGGCGTGTTCGTCGAGGAGGAACGCGACGCAGGCGTCGACGTGTTCGGTGATAGCACGGGTCACGGCCATCTCCCGTTCGAGGGCGGCCCCGGTGCTGTACACGGCGACCTGCCAGCCCCGTTCGTCCGCGGCATCCATGACGCCGGCGACCACTTCGGGGAAGAACGGGTTCAGCACGTCGGCGATGACCAGACCCACGGTGGTGACGCCCCGGCTGACCAGTCCGCGGGCGAACCGGCTGGGCCGGTAGCCCATCGCGCGGGCGACGGCGAGCACCCGGTCGCGGGTCGAGGGGTCGATCTCGGGCTTGTCGTTGATGGCGCGTGACACGGTCTGCCGGGACACGCCGGCGGACCGGGCCACATCGTCGATGGTGGCGGGTCGGGAGCGGCCGGCCGGTGGATCCTCAGGGCCGTCCTGTGCGGGGGCCGTGGGCCCAGGGGGTGCGGACACCGGGTCCGTCTCCTTGTCTGTTCGGGTGCTGTCGACTCTGGCCGGGCGCTGCCGGCAGTGCGGCGCGCCGCGTCACGTGAGCGCTCACGGCCATGATGGGCAGGCCGACGAAACAGTGTCAACGGGCGCAGCCGTACGGCCGAAGGCACGGCAAGCAGCTGCCAAATTCCTTTTCTGTCCGACGGGTTGACGTGACGACGGCTCGCGCCGATGGTTCTCCGTGAGCGTTCACGGGAGCGCTCACATCGTTGTGGCGGTGCGTTGTGCGTCCGTACCCGGCCGACCCCCGCCGTCACCTTCCGTCGAAGGAATCCGCGATGCACACACCCCGCAGGGCCGTCCTCACCACTGCCGCGGCTGCCCTTGCCCTCTCGCTCACCGCGTGCTCGGTGGACGAGGGGACGGGCACGTCCGACTCGGCAGGCAAGGGCAAGCAGCAGATCACCTTCCTGACCTTCGAGACGCCCAACCTGACGCCGGAGTACTGGAACGCGGCGATCAAGCGGGTCGAGGAGAAGTACCCGGACATCACGGTGAAGAAGCTGGTCGCGCCGACCACCGACCGCACCGCCTACGCCAAGCAGCTGCTCGCGTCCGGGCAGTTCCCGGACGTCATGATCGCCGTGGCCCCCACCGGTCTCGGCGACGCGGGGAACCTGTACGCGTGGCAGCCGGACGAGCTCAAGGACTTCCAGGTGCCCGACGGGGGCGCCATCGACGGCAAGGTCTACCAGCTGCCCGCCAACACCCAGTCGATCCCGGCCGTCTACTACCGCAAGTCCATGTTCGAGAAGGCGGGGATCACCGCACCCCCGAAGACGTACACCGAACTCCTCGACGCGTCCGCCAAGCTGAAGGCGAAGGCGATCCAGCCGTTCGTCGTCGGAGGAGGCAAGGACGGCTTTCCCACCGTGCTGCCGCTCACCGGCACCGTCGCCACCGACGTGTACAAGAAGGACCCCGACTGGATGGTCCACCGCCGCGCCGGCAAGGTGAAGTTCGCCGACGCCGACTTCGTCGGTGCGCTGACGAAGGTGCAGCAGCTGGCCCGGAGCGGCTACATCGACAAGAAGATGGTCTCGCTCGACTACGCCGCCACCGAACAGGCCTTCCTCAAGGGCAAGGGTGCGATGTACCCGATGGGCTGCTGGTTCGCCGCGGCCGGTGACAAGAGCGCCATCAAGAACGACATCGGCGTCTTCGACTGGCCCACGGACGACGGCTCGCAGCTCGCCTCCGGGTACACCGGCGGCGGCCTGTCCGTGAACGCCCACTCCAAGCACCTGGACGCCGCGAAGAAGTTCGCCCTCGCCTTCCAGCTGGACAAGTCCAACCTCGACAACTCCGTGCGCTCCGACGCGCTGTTCCCCGCCATCAAGGGCTACACCCCGCCCTCCGACACCGGCCCGGTCTTCAAGGAGACGTACGACCTGTGGCGCAAGGCGAGCGAGCAGCAGGCCACCGTGAAGGCGTTCGCCTGGGAGACCGGTGGTGACGCGTTGCTGCCGGGCCTCGATGCGAAGGTGCACGCCGCCACCCAGGACGTGATCATCGGCCGCAAGACGCCCAAGGAGGCGGCCGAGTTCCTGGACACCGAGTGGGACAAGGCCTCCTGACCATGGCCACCGATGTCCCGGTCCGTCCCGCCGCGCCGCCGAAGGCCGCCCCGGGGACCGTCGACCGCGGTCGGGGACGCCGACTGCGCTCCCGCGCGGGCAGGTTCGCCGTCTTCGGTGCGCCCGGTCTGCTGGTCTACGCCTGCTTCGTGCTCGCACCGGTCCTGATCAGCGTGGCGTACAGCCTCACCAACTATAACCCGTTCGGCCCGCCCACCGAGTTCGTCGGCCTGCGCAACTTCCGACTCCTGTTTCACGACGAGGAGTTCCTCACCTCACTGAAGGTCACCGTGCAGCTCACCGTGATCCTCGTGATCGTGCCGAACGTCGCGGGGCTCGGCATCGCGCTGCTGCTCGACCGCAAGGGCTGGTTCTACAACGCCTGGCGGGCCGTGTTCTTCGTGCCCGTCGTACTCAGCTCGGTCGTCGTCTCCCTCGTGTGGACCCGGCTGCTCGCCGACGACGGCGTCGTCAACCAGGCCCTCGGCCGGGTCGGTGTCGACCCCGTCGGCTGGCTCTCCGACCCCGACCTGGCCCTGTACTCCCTCGCCCTGATCATGTCCTGGCAGATGCTCGGCTTCTGCGTCGTGGTGTATCTGGCCGGCCTGCAGTCCGTGCCCGGCGAACTCCTGGAAGCCGCCGCCATCGACGGGGCGGGCGTGCTCGCCCGCTTCCGCCACGTCACCTGGCCGCTGTTGGCCCCCGCCCTCACCATCAACACCGTCGTCCTGCTCATCACCGCCTTCAAGGCATACGACCACATCCAGGTCATCACGAACGGAGGCCCCGGCTCGGGGACCACCGCCACCGTCGCGTTCGTCATCCTGCAGACCGGCTTCACCGCCAACCGGCAGGGCTACGCCAGCGCCATGGCGCTCGTCATGCTCGTCATCGTCGCGAGCGCGGCGGCCCTCGCGCTCAAGCTGCTCCAGCGCAGGGAGGTCGACCTGTGAGAAGTACCCTGCGCCCGCTGGCCGTCACGGTCCTCGGCGCCGCCTTCGCCGTCCCCCTCTACGTCGTTGTCGCCAACGCCTTCAAGACGGGCGCGGACATCGCCCCGCACCCCGCGAGCCTTCCCCTCCCGCCCACCCTGGACAACCTGACGGCCGTCCTGACCCGGCCCGACCACCTGTTCTGGGTCTCCCTCACCAACAGCCTGATCATCACCACGCTGTCCGTGGCCGTCCTCACCGTGCTCTCCGCGATGCTCGGCCACTACCTGGCCCGGACCGACTCGCGCTGGGGCCGCTTGGCCACCCTCGTCCTGCTGTCGGGCCTGATGATCCCGCCGCAGGTGATCCTGCTTCCGATCACCCGGGTGCTGCGCACTTTCGACCTGATGGCCACCGTGCAGGGCCTCGTTCTGTTCAACGTCGGCTACTACGTGCCCTTCGGGGTGTTCGTCTTCGCCGGTTTCGTCAAGGGCGTCCCGGTGGAGCTGGAGCAGGCCGCGGCGATCGACGGGGCCGGCTGGTTCCGCACATTCTGGCAGGTCGTCTTCCCGCTGCTCAGGCCCGCCACCGCCAGCTGCGTCATCTTTTTCGGCGTCTGGATCTGGAACGACTTCCTCAACCCGCTGATCATCCTCGGACCAGGGTCCGGCACCACCGTGACCACCGGCATCTACCGCGCCATCGGCCAGTACCAGGCCGACTTCGGCACCGTCTTCGGGCTCATGTTCCTCGCCACGCTACCCGTCCTCGTGCTCTACCTCGCGCTGCAGAAGCAGTTCGTGAAGGGGCTGACCGGCGGGGCCACGAAGGGATGACCATGCACACCCCGCCAGCCGCACCGGCGAACGTCGTCGTCTTCAACGAGAACCATCACGAATCCACCCGCCCCGAGATCCGCGCCCACTATCCGCGCGGCATCCACGGCACCCTCGCCGCCGCCCTCACCCGGCACCTGGACCCGGCCGTCCTCACCGTCCGCACCACCACCCAGGACGCCCCCGACCACCCGGAGGTCCTGCTCACCGCCGACGTCCTGGTGTGGTGGGGGCATCTGCGCCACGACGACGTCGACGACGCCCTCGTGGAGCACCTGCGCGAGCGCGTCCTCGGCGGGATGGGCCTGGTCGTGCTGCACTCCGGCGCGGGCTCCCGGCTCTTCCGCGCCCTGCTCGGCACCACCTGTGCCGTGCGCTGGCGCCACGGCGACGACCGCCAACTGGTGTGGACCGTCAAACCGGGACACCCGATCGCCGCCGGCGTCCCCCAGCCGCTCGTCATCGACGGCGACGAGATGTACGGCGAACCCTTCGACATCCCCGAACCCGACGAGCTGGTCTTCATCTCCTCCTTCACCGGCGGCGAGGTGTTCCGCAGCGGCGCCTGCTTCACCCGCGGCGCGGGCCGCGTCTTCTACTTCAGCCCCGGAGACCAGGAAGCACCGGTCTACGAGCAGGAAGGCGTCCAACGCGTCATCGCCAACGCCGTGCGCTGGGCCGCGCCCACCACACCGGTCGGGCCCGCACCCGCCAACGCCCAGTCCCCGGTGGGCTGGTGGCGCGCATGACCACGACCACCTTCGCCACCCTTGCCCACGACCGGCCCCTGCGCGCGGCCATCGCCGGGGCGGGCTTCATGGGCGGGCACTGGGCGCGGATCCTGGCGGACGACCCGCGCGTCACGATCGCCGGATGGGCCGACACCGACGAGCCGCGCGCCCGTGCCCAGGCCCGCGCCAACGGGCTGCGTGACATCGTGACCGGAGCTTCACTGCCGGATGTCCTGGACCGCGTTCGCCCCGACATGCTGGTCAACTGCACGGTTCCGGAAGCCCACATGGCCACCACGCTCGCCGCACTCGAACGGGGCCTGCCGGTGCTGTCCGAGAAGCCGATGGCGGCGGACCTGGACCAGGCACGCCGCCTGGTCGCCGCCGCGGACGACGCGGGCCAGCTGCTGATGGTCAGTCAGAACAGGCGATACCTCCCAGGACTGACCGCCCTGCGCGACGCCGCCGCCCACCTCGGCGAGCTCTCCCTGGTCACCACAGACCTGTTCCTGCCCCACCACCCGCCCCCGTACGTGCTCGCCCAGCCACGCCCCCTGCTCCAGGAGATGGCCGTCCACCTCTACGACGCGGCGCGCGCCCTGACCGGCGCCGAACCGGAGGAGGTGCGGCACGCCGACTCGTACCGCACCCCGTGGAGCTGGTTCGAGGGCGACGACTCCCTCACCGCCCACATCCGCATGTCCGGCGCGCTGCGCTACACCTTCACCGGGTGCTGGAGCTCCGACGGCCGCACCACGTCCTGGAACGGCGACTGGCAGGTGATCGGCGCCCTGGGCACGGCCCACTGGGACGGCGAGCACAGCCCCGTTCTCGCCCTGGCCGGAGAGCCGCCCCGGCCGATCGAACACCTGCCGTCCGACGCCGAGTTCCCGGGCCTCGCCGAGGCGCTCGACGACTTCCTCACCGCCCTGCACACCGGCACGGCCCCCCAGGGCGAGTGCCACGACAACCTGCGCAGCCTCGCCATGGTGGACGCGACGCTGCGGTCCGCGATCACCGGACGCCCCACCCCCGTGACCCTCGAACCCTCAGGAGTCTGACCCCGTGACCACCAGTGCGGTGACCACCGCCGAGCGCCCGCCCGCGGCCACCACCCCCCTTCTGGACGACGTCGCCCTCGCGGTCCTCGCCGACGGCAGGCCCGTACGCCACCAGGTACGGCAACAGCCCGACGGCGTGCTCGCCCTGTCCGTGACCGCACCCGCGGGCACGGCCCTGGAGATCCGGCTCACGGTCCCCCTGCGTGACGCCGTCGGCTACTGGCATCCCACCTGCGGCTGGGCGCGCACCCTGCCGCCCGACTGGTCCGCCCCCGTGACCACCTCCCTCGTCTGGGGCGCACCCGCCGGCTGCCTCTACGCATCCGACGGCGCGACCCTGCTCGCCTTCGCCGCCCAGGACCCGGTCACCCCCGTCCGACTGGTGCACGGCGTCTCCGAGGCCGGCAAACGCTTCGTCGTCCACCTCGAACTGACCGCGCCCACCGGCCCGTACACCCTGTTCTTCGCACCACGCGCACCCAGCCCCGCCACCGCCCTGCGCCGCCTGCGCGCCCGGCTCACCGCCACCGCCGCGCAGCCGCCGCTCGGCCTGCCCCCGGCGGGCCGCGGCCCCGCCTACTCCACCTGGTACGCGCTCGGGCAGGACGTCACCGCCGACGCCGTCGCCCACGAGGCGCGGCTCGCGGCCCGGCTCGGCTGCGAACTGCTCATCCTCGACGACGGCTGGCAGCGCGGCGGACGCAGCCGCGGCTACGCCTGGGCGGGGGACTGGCAGGTCGACCCGGAGAAGTTCCCCGACCTGGCCGCACACGTAGCCGAGGTGCGCGGCCTCGGCATGGCGTACATCGCCTGGGTGGCCCCCCTGCTGGCCGGACCCGACTCGCCCCTGTGGCGCGAACTGGCCCCGCTCGCCGTGCTGCCCAGCCCCACCGCGCCCGGCGCCCACGTACTCGACCCCCGCGACCCCCGGGTGCGCGCCCACGTGGTCGCCACCTGCGCGCGGCTCGTCGGCGACCACGGACTCGACGGCCTCAAACTCGACTTCCTCGACGAGGCCATGGTCTACGCCGCCGACGGGCGTGGCGACGTCAGCGCCGCCATGGACCTGCTGCTCGGCGAGATCCGCGACGCCCTCACCCCGCTGTGCCGCGCCACGCCCCTCATCGAGCTGCGCCAGCCCTACCTCGGGCACGGCATGGCCGCGTACGGGAATCTGCTGCGGGCCACCGACTGCCCGGCCGACGCCGTCGCCAACCGCGTCCGCACCGTGGACGCCGGGCTGCTGTGCTCGGGCGGCGCCGTCCACTCCGACATGCTGATGTGGGACCCGGACCACACTCCACAGGCCGCCCTGCGCCAACTCCTCGCCGTCCTCCACGCCACACCACAACTCTCCTGCAAACTCGGCGAGTTGAGGGAAACCCACTACAAGGCACTGGAGTTCTGGCTGGCGCAGTGGGCAAGGCTGCGGCCGCTGCTCGTCGAGGGTGAGCTCGAACCGGGACGGCCCGACGAGCTGTACCCCCTGGTGCGGGCCGCGAAAGCGCAGCGCGAGGCCATCGTCGTGCACGCCGAGCGGACCGTGCCGCTGGACCTGACCCGACGCCGCACCGTCGACATCGTCAACGCCACCGCCGCCGACGCGCTCGTCCTCGATCTGGCCGACGGAGGACGGTACGACGTGCGGTGCACGGCGTACGACGTGACCGGCGAGGCGGTGGGCGAGCAGGTCCTCGACATCGCCGGCGGCGGCCCGGTGAAGTTGTCCGTGCCGCCCTCCGGGTTGCTGTCGCTGCGGGTGCGACGGCCATGAACGGGTCGGGAGCAGGCCGGGGTGCAGGGGTTCCCCTCTCTGCCGTGTAAGGGCTTCCCCTCCGCCTCGGGTCCGGCTCCGCCTGTGGAGGACGGTCAACTTCTGCTTGCGGGACAGTTCCCGCTGGGCCTTCTGGGCTCGGCGAGCACCGCTTGGAGCATCAGGGCATTGACGTACACCGGCTGCGCCGGTGAACGCGTGTCCCTGCCTGCCAATCGCCCGCACAAAGCCACCGGCAGGGAGCTGAATGTACGTGTCGCGTATGCCTTCACCGTGCGGGACGAGAGTATTGTCCGCTTCGAGTAGTTCGTCGACTGGGTCTCCGTCCTGGCAGCCGCCGACAGCGTCGGCGGATGACAGCAACAGCTGAACCGCGCCGCATTCGGCCGACGGCGCCCGGCGCGACGGCCCCGGCACGATCGAGGAGCCGCTGTCGCGGCGCGGGCGGCCGGTCCCGGGGTTTCCCGTCTGCTGCGGTGCTGCGGCCGCCGAAGCGCATCGGAGTCGCCGTGATCGCTCTGTCCGTGCTGTGCGCTGTGCTCGCCGCCGCCAGCAACGCCACCGGGACGGTGCTGCAGCGCCGGGCGGCCATGGATGCCCCGGCATCCGACGCGCTCAGGCCGCGCCTGCTGCTGGATCTGGCCCGCCACCCGGTCTGGCTGGGCGGCATCCTCGGGGTGGTGTTTGCCGCGATCTTCCAGGCTCTGGCTTTGGCCTTCGGCCCGCTGGCCCTGGTCCAGCCGGTCTTCGTCCTGGAGCTGCCCTTCGCTCTGCTGATCGCGGTGCCTGTGTTGCACCGCACCCTGCCGTCGGAGGGCTGGCGGGCGATCGTGGCCATGGTCGCCGGGCTCGCCCTGGCGCTGGCTGTCGCCGCCCCCCACGGTGGCATCCCGCGGCCGTCGTGGGTCCGGCTGGTCCCGGCGGTGGTCGGCTGCGCCGGAGCGATGGCCCTGCTGGTGGCGGCTGCCCGGGGGCGTCCGTTCGGGGCGGCGCGGGCGGTCTGCCTCGCGGCGGCCTCGGCCATCGGCAACGCGCTGGCCGCCACGCTGATGAAGGTTTCGATGGATGTCCTCAGCCACTCCGGGGTGACGGGCTTCCTGACGGCCTGGCAGACCTATGGCTTCGCCGTCGCGGGCATCATCGCGGTCTTCCTTCTGGAGAACGCCATGCAGGCCGGCCCGCTGCCGGCCTCGCAGCCGGCCCTGACCCTCGGGGATGCGCTGGTGAGCCTGCTTCTCGGGCTCACCGTCTTCGGGGAACACATTCGCTCCGGCTGGTGGCTGCTGCCGGCCCTGGCCGGTGTCGTGCTCATCGCCGTCGGCTCCGTCCGGCTCTCCCGGCTGAATCTGCTGCGCGCCGGCTCCGGCGGACCCCCGGCCCCGGCCCCGTAGCCGAGCAACGGCGGGAGTGGCGACTGCACGGTCCCGGGCCGGCCCCTCAGCTCCCCAACGGCGGGTCCTGCTCGCGGTGGTCGGGGTACAGGGGGTGGACTCCACATTCCTGAACCGGGCCCGCTGGAACATGTCGCGCAGGGCGTAGGGCCTGGTGGCGTCGTAGCGTAGCGAGGCGCGGAGCCCGGTGACCGCATCGAGCCGGCACAGCACGCCGATGCAGAAATGGCCGGGCAGCTACTGAGTGGTATGAGCAGCCGTTGTTGCAGGTCGACGAGGTGGATCAGCGCGGTGTCCAGACCGAGAGCCGAAGCGCACCGGTTCGCCAGGGTGGGCAGTTCGAGCGGCAGAGCTGTCTGCGCCTCGATGATCAGCTCTTCGAGCCGGCTTTCGTCGACGGCAGCGTCGGAACCGGCGGACGCGTGCGGTGGGTCGGACACGGAGAATCGCCGGGCCGATATGGGGCTTCCGACGCTGTCCGCCTCGATGCGCAGGCTGCCCCTGGTGAGGGCTTTGACCACTGGCGGGAGGGGGTTATTCCGACTGTGCGCGATTCCCCTCCAGCCGGTGGCTCTTGGCAGCCTCTCAGGCGATGGTCGCCGGTGTGTCCCGCAGGGTGACGTTTGCGTGGCTCTCCTGGAAGCTCTGGTCGGATACCAGGGTCAGCCGAGCCGTGGACTGGAACTCCGGAAGAGTGACGGAGCCGCAGGAGACCATCGTGGTCTTGAGCTTGGCGATGGTAAGGGCGAGCCCTTCGTTCAGGTCGCCGGCGTAGGGAACGTAGCCGTCGACGCCCTCCTCGAAGATCAGACCCTGGCTGCCCTGTCCGTAGCGCTGCCAGTTGCGGGCCCGGTTTGATCCCTCGCCCCAGTACTCCTTCACGAAGCCGTCCCGGGTGGGGAGCTTCGCGCCGGCCGCCTGGTCGAAACGGGCGAAGTAACGCCCCATCATGACGAAGTCGGCTCCCATCGCCAGCGCCAAAGCCACGTGGTAGTCATGCACCAGGCCGCCGTCGGAGCAGATCGGCACATACTCGCCGGTGCGCTCGCGGAAGGCGTCCCTGGCCGCGGCGACGTCCAGGACGGCGCTGGCCTGTCCGCGCCCGATGCCCTTCTGATCGCGGGTGATGCAGATGGAGCCGCCGCCCACGCCGACCTTGACGAAGTCCGCACCGGCCTCGGCGAGGAAAGTGAACGCCTCACCGTCGACCACGTTGCCGCCGCCGACCGGGATCTCCGGATAGTGCTTCTTCACCCACGTCAGCGCCTGCGCCTGCCAGTCGCTGTAGCCGTCGGAGGAGTCGAAGCACAAGGCGTCCGCGCCCGCCTCCAGCAGGGCGGGGACGCGCTCTTGGTAGTCGTGGGTGTTGACGCCCGCGCCCACGCGCAGGCGCTTGGCGGCGTCCACGGCCTGGTTCGGGAAGCGCTTGTTGTCCGCGTAGTCGGACCGGAACACCAGATACTGCAGGTGGCCCTCTGCGCCCAGCACGGGAAGGCAGTCCAGCCGCTCGTCCCACAGTCGCGCGTTGGCCTCGGAGAGCGTGGTGTCGGCCCCGGCATGGGGCAGGTCGGCGATGGTGGTCATCCGACCGCCCACCGGTCCGTCGAGGTCGTGGCGCTGGGGGTGGAAGTCCCGGGAGGTCACCAGGCCGAGCAGGCGGCCGGTGGCGGTGCCGTCATGCGTGACCGCGGCGGTGCTGTGACCGGTGCGTTGCATGACGGCGACCAGGTGGCTCAGGCTGTCGTCCGGGCGGACGTTGGTGTCGCTGGTGACGAACCCGGCCTTGAAGTTCTTCACCTGGCGCACGGCTGAGGCCTGGTCCTGGATCGACTGGTTGTGGTGCAGGAAACTCAGACCGCCGTTACGCGCGAGCGCGATCGCGAGTTCCGGTGTGCTGACGGCCTGCATGATCGCGGACGTGAACGGGGAGCCGAGTTCGATCGCCGACTGCTCGCCCACGAGGTGCCGCACCAGGGGCGTGCGCAGGTCGACCGTCGCGGGCGAGCAGTCGGTCCGGGTCCGGTTCGGCAAGAGCAGAAACTCGTTGAACGTCCGTGAAACCTCGGCGATGATCTGTGCCACTCGTTCCTCCTGACCCGTCGGCCGGGCCCGACTGCCCCGCCACGAAGATCGCCCCCGTGTCCCAGGGCCCAGGCAGGCAGGGGTCGGCTAGGCAGCCGTGGAGGTGCCACAAACTGCGGCAGAGCCCTGACCGGCCCATGGATCGAACGGGTGCGGTCGTGACCTGGCACCCTATCGATTGCCCGGCCGTTGCACGAATCGTGGCCCTCATCGGCGATCGCCACCGGACGGTTCCTTCAGGTCCTCGGCCCGCACCGCGAGGTACTCGGCCCAGTCGCGTCTGGCGTAGGTGGGGCCGACATACGTGGCCTGGTCGAGGCCAACCTCGAGAGCCCGGCCGTGGACCGCCTCGACCTGCTCTACCTGCGCATCGGCCTCATGAAACCCCCGCACGGAGAGTCCCTCGACGCTCGCTTCGAGGTGTTCGCGGCACTGCGCGAGGAGGGCCTGAGCCGCCATCTCGGCCTGGGCAACGTCGACGCCGACCACCTCGCGGAGGCCCGCGCCATCGCATCCGTCGTGGCCGTGCAGCACCAGTACACGCCGATCAGCGCGACGACGCCGACCTCCTCGCCGCCTGCGAGGAGCTGGGCATTGCCTTCGTGCCCCGGTCGAGTGGTGGCGGGGGAGATGGTCCTTCGCTTCCATGAGTTGCCGAGAGAGTTGGCCTTTGCTGAAGTCCTTGGGTTTGCAGAAGTCGCAGCGCCGCCGGGCATGTGGTGCGGGCACTGCTCCAAGGGCGAGTAGGTGCACAAGCCGTGCCCCAGGTCGTAGTGCCGCCACGGCTCGGCGGCAGCTGCCGCGCCCGATTCGACTCGACCGTGATGCAGGTCGTTCAGGCGTCGCCGGAGCCCGGGCCGTAGAGCGCAGCGATGTCTTCGGATGCTGCCCACCGGCTGTATGTGGGTGACTGAGGCCAGCCCTTGGGTGAGTCCTGCCATTCCTCCTGTCGTCCGAACGGCAGGACGTCGATCAGCGCGAAGGTGTGACTGAGCTGCTCGGTACCCCGGCCGTTGGTGTGCCAGGTGCGATAGACGATGTCGCCGTCGCGCAGGAATACGTTGACCGCGAATCCTCCGTCGGGCGGTGCGCCGACATCGGCGCCGAACGAGCTGTTGGCAGTCGAGTACCACGTCATCTGGTTGCCAACCCGCTGTTTGTAGGCGAGTGCCTCTTTGATCGGGCCCTGGGTGACGATGACGAATCGCGCATCGTAGTTGTCCAGGAACGCCAGGCGGGTGTACTGCGAGGTGAACCCCGTGCAGCCCGGGCACTGCCATTCCTTGCCGGCGAACCACATGTGGTTGTAGACGATCAGCTGCCTCTTGCCTTCGAAGACGTCCGCCAGCCGAACGGGGCCGTCCTCGCCTTCCAGGGTGTAGTCGGGCATCTCGACCATGGGCAGGCGACGACGCTCGGCGGCGATGGCGTCAAGTTCCCGCGTCGCGGCCTTCTCCCGGGCACGCAGAGCCTGGAGCTGGCGCTCCCACGTTGCGGCGTCGACGACGGGTGGTAGTGCGTAGGCGGTCATGGTCCCCTCACAGAGCTCGTGCGCAGCTTTCGCTTGTGCAGAGGTAGACCCCACCGGGTCCCGGAATTCATCGGTCGCCACGGGGGGAATGCGGCTGAGACCTTCGGTCGCCCTTGATCGGCCATTCCGACTCTTGGCTGAGCTGGTCACCGGGCGGCCCTCCTGTGTGGCACCCGGTCAGCTGGCCTGGGCCCGCGTGCACGCGCCCCGAGCGATGGCTGCTCGTCCTCGGTGCAGGCAGCCGCGGCCGGTAGCCACCGGGCACTCTTCCGGTCCGGTCCCAAGGTCGTTCTGGGACCGGACCGGGTGACCCGGACCACTGAAACGTCAAGGGCACGCGTTCAAGGTCCGATGTCGCAGGACACGGCTCCCCGGAATCGAGTGCATGCGGGATCATGAAGCATGCGCCCGGATGCCTGGCACCTCACCGAAGACATCGACGACTTTCTCGCCCGGGCCGGAGACTTCCTCCGCTCGCGCCCCGTCCTGCACAACACGCCGCTCACCGTGATGGAGAAATGGCGGACCCACCCGGGCGCATTCGACCCCGGGACCGTCCTCTTCGGCCGACTGGAGTCGGACGGCGAGACCCAGGCGATCTTCTACCGCCCTCCGAGCCGCCGCCTCACGCTCACCCCGCTCTCCCGCGAGCGGGCCGAGGCCCTCGCCGCCCGGCTGACGGCCCTCGGGCACACCCTCGCCGGTGTCACCGCGGACCACGAGACCGCCACCGCGTTCGCCGAGGCCTGGCAGCGGCACACCGGCGCGACGCCCACACTCCGCGTCCGGATGCACCTGTACCGTCTCGGCACGCTCACCCCGCCCGAACCGCACCCGGAGGGCCACGGCCGAATCGTCGGCGAGCAGGACCACGAGGACCTCATGCGCTGGTGCCGTGAACTCGCCGCGGACCTCGGGGAGACGATCACCATCGACGCCGATTCCTGGGCCGGCACCCGATTCGCCGAGAAGCGCTACACCTTCTGGGAGGTCCCGGACGGCACCCCCGTCTCCCTGGAGGGCGTGAACCCGATGGTCGCCGGGATGGTCCGGGTGGACCCCGTCTACACCCCGGCTCACCTCCGTGGCCGCGGCTACGCGGCCGCCGTGACCGCCGAGGTGAGCCGGGCCGCGCTCGCCGCGGGCGCCACGGAAGTCGTGCTGTTCACGGACGCGGGCAACCCCACCAGCAACGCCCTCTACCAGCGCCTCGGGTACCGCCGGGTCGTCGACTGGGCCCCGTACGACTTCGCGTACGCCGAACCGGAAGCCAGTTAGGAACCAGGAACACGACAGGCACAGGGGCAGCGCCAACACCACGCCATCGCCAGGACTTTGTCACCTGGCTCCAGCGCCAGACAGGAGTTCACGCGGGCGAGCGCGGTGTAGGAGGTCGATACGTCCCCCACGACGACGTCCCGCCCGTCGCCGGCCGGCCCGGCCGTCCGCGCCGACGCCCCCGAAGCCCTGCTCGGTGACAAGAGCCACGACTCCAACCCAAACCGTGAGCAGCTGCGCAAGCGTCGGATCCTGCACGCCATCTCCCGCAAGGCGACCGGCAACCCCGCAGACACGTTTCCGCACCGTCGAAGGGCGGGCTCAGGAGCGGTGCGCTGCGGCCACCCCGGCCACCTCGCGCCGTGAC
Organism: Streptomyces sp. NPDC001315; assembly: GCF_042896175.1. Lineage (NCBI taxonomy): Bacteria > Bacillati > Actinomycetota > Actinomycetes > Kitasatosporales > Streptomycetaceae > Streptomyces > Streptomyces sp. NPDC001315. Next base: position 297,656 of record NZ_JBIAWZ010000009.1, read on the forward strand.
GTGACCCCCAGCTTGGCCAGGACGTGGGAGACGTGGGTCTCGACGGTGCGCCGGGACAGGACGAGGGCGTCGGCGATGTCGGGGTTGGACAGGCCGGTGGCGACGAGTTCGGCGATCCTCACTTCCGTGTCGGTCAGTGCCTCCCAGCCGGTGCGGGGGCGACCTCGGGCGCCGCGCACCCCGAGCCGCACACCACGGGCGCGCAGCCGGGCCGCGGCACGGCGGGAGTCCCACACTGCGCCGAGCGCGGTGTAGGTCAGCATCGCGTCGTTCAGCGCCTCCCGGGCCGCGCCGGCCTGTCCGGCGCCGGCCAGCAGGTCCGCGGCGTCCTCCTGGGCCTGGGCCATCTCGACCCGACGACCCACCGTGCGGTAGTGACCCACGGCGGCGGACACCAACTCCGGGTCGGAACGCAGCAATCCCTGGCACCACATGCGGGCCGCCCTCACCCGCGGCAGCCGGCTCCTGGCCTCCTCCGCCTCGGCACAGGCGGCGGCGCGCTCAGCCGTCTCGCGGTCGCCCACCGCAAGAGCGAGCCGCACCAGCAGCGGAAGCACCCTCACCCGGTCGTCCATCACATCGTAGGAAGGGTCGAGGACGTCCCTCAGCCCGCCGACAGCCGACGGGAGATCGTTCAGCCGCTCGGCAGTCATGGCGCGCGCCTCGAACCAGTACGCCAGATTGACCGTCTTGAAGTGGACTTCGGGCACCTCCTCCACCGCGCGCAGATGGCGGTGCGCGACCGCCTGTTCGTCGCGGTGCGCGGCGACGGCGGCCGCGATGCTGTGGGCGATGACCGGGAGCGAAGGAAAGTACGTGGGGTGGTGGTCCGGATCCGATATCGTGTCGAGCTCGGTCAGCGCGTCGTCCCAGCGCCCGGTGTGGAAGGCGACGTCACCGGTGTGCATCACGCACGACCCCAGCCGCGGAGTGCCCGTCCGCTCCGCCAGCGACCGCGCATCGGCGAGGACCTCCAGGGCCTGAGGAAAGCGGTCCATGTTCAGCAGCATGGAGATCTGGTTGGTCTGCATCAGCAGGCGCAGATCGAGCAGTTCGGGATCGGAACCGGTCAGCGCGATGCCGCGCACGAGGCAGTCGAGGGCGCCCTCGACGTCCTGACGGACGAACCGCGTCATCGCCAGGGTGTGCAGGGCGTAGCCCATCGCCATGGCGTCCGACAGCCGCGTGCCGACGACCAGGACGGCAGCGGCTTCCGAGGCCGCTTCGTCGTGCCTGCCCAGATTCATCAGGGTCATGGCGAGGAAGGCGCGCAGACGCGCGTGCCACCTCGTGTCCGGCTCCAGGTGCGCTGCCACCTTCTGGACGATGGCCATCGCCTCCTCCACCAGCGCGGTGCGCGCCAAGGCGTAGCCCAGGATCCATGCAGCCCGCCCTCTTTGCTCAGGGTCACCGTGGTGGTCCAGAACCTGTCGTGCGACTCGCCCTGCCTGTTCGTAGTGGCAGGCGAGGAAGGCCGCGGAGGCGAGGTGGTCCAACAGCTCCAGGGTGCGCGCGTCGTCGTCCGGTGTGTGCGCGACGGCGCGTTCGAGGAGGGTGGCCGCGACGGCCGGAGCACGGCGTGTGAGGGCCGCGGCATTGTCCACCAGCCAGTCGACTTCCCAGCCGTCCGCCACATCGCCCGCCGACAGCAGCAACTCGGCGACACGTTCCACCGAGGCCCCTTGGGCGATGAGCGCCTGGGCGGCGTCCCGGTGCAGCGCGACCCGCAGTGCCGCGGGCACCGACTCGTAGAGGGCCTGTTTGAGCAGGCCGTGCCGGAAGCGAAGCCGGTGCCCGTCGGCCGGTTCGAGCACGCCGGCGGCCAGAGCTTCCTGCACGGGTGCGGTCAGTGCCGCCGCCGGCCGGCCGAGCAGCACGGTGAGGTCGGTGAGCGGGAAGGCGGGTCCGAGCAGGGCGGCGGTGCGCAGCATGTCCCGTGTCCCGGCCGAAAGAAAGGCCAGCCGGTCGGCGATCGCTTCGGACAGGGACATCTGACCGAATTCGGTCCACCTGCGGTGGGTGCCGTCGCCGGCCTGGGCCTCGGGTCCGAGCTCTGTCTCCCGACCGTTGTCCTCCAGGGCGCCCGCACGCGTCAGAGCGTCCATGATCTCGCGTATGTACAGGGGGTTGCCCGTCGCCAGTCCCAGTCGGTCGAGCAGCCGGGGACCGGCCGTCCGTCCGGCGATCCGGCCGGCCAGCTCGGCCACTTCGGTGTCTGACAGTCGTACCAGGGTGAGGGTGGTTCCCGCGTGGTCGCGTACGTCCCGGCGCAGCAGGTCCAGTTCGGGCCGCTGGGGGACCGGACGACAAGCGCCGATGAGGAGCAGGGGCCGCTGGGCCGCGGTGCGGCACAGTCGGCGCCACACCAGCAGGGTCGCCTCGTCGGCCCACTGCAGATCGTCGAGGGCCAGGACGAGAGGGTGCGCGGCGCAGAGACGGTCGACGAGCACCAGCAGCTCCTCGGCGGCGGCGGTCACCGGATCACCGGTGACGACGCCGACGTTGTGGTGGCTGCGCACATCGTCGGGAGTCGGGCGGGCCGCTTCCGCCTCGGCTCGTTGCCTCGTCGTCATGCCGGCAAGGGCCTGTTGCAGCACGGCGAGGGGCAGGCGCTGACCGAGTTCGTCACAGACGCCCTGGCCCACGTCGAGACCCTTGCCCACGGCGTCGGCCAGACCCGCCGCCAGCAGCGCGCTCTTCCCGATCCCGGGCTCCCCCTGCACCAGCACGACACCGCCGCGTCCCTTGACGAGATCCTCCACCGCCGAAGAGATCAGGGCCATGTGACGCTTACGCCCCACCAGAGTTCCCGAAGAGCCCGAATGCATGCCCGTAAGGGTACCCAAACCGGAATACGGTCCGTTTCGCATACGACGAGGCCGACCGTGCCGTCGCCCCGAGACCAGCAGGTCGCCGGCGAACGCTCGCTCAGTGTCTGGGCGTTACCGCAAGGGCCACGTAAATCTCCGTGAAGCCGCCGGATGTTCGTGTACGTGGCCCTCGCGACGATGGAGGTCACGTGACCGGCGAGACGTGAGGCGATGCGAGGCATGGAGCCCACCCAGCGGATTGAGCAGACCACGGCGGTCCACTCGCGCCCGGCCCTGACGGGGCCGGGCAAAGCGGGGAAGCCGCGTCGGCCGGCGCTGGTTGCCGACGAGCCGATCACCGCCGACGGCATGACCGCTCTCCCCGGCGCCGTGGATGACGGTGCTGGGTGTACTGGGCGCGACACGGCCGCGGACCGCGCGGCAGGTACGGGCACCGGCTCGGGGTGGCGCGCTGTCGGCGAGTCCAGCGGCCGGCGCCGCACCAGTACCGAACCGCTGTCCGCACAGGAAATACAGATAGCGATACTCGCGTCAGAGGGGCTGAGCAACCACGAGATCGGCCACCGCCTGTCCATCTCCTCCGGCGCCGTGGCAGCCCGCCTCTACCGGATCTACTCCCGCCTCGACATCACAAGCCGAGGCCGACTCGCCGCCGCCCTCCACGACACGCGGAGCGCGGCCGCTGTCTCACGGCAGCAGCTCCGGTCACCCTAGGGGCACAGGTGCGAAAGTTCGGCCGGCCCGCCTGAACGGCTGACTTGCGCTCGAGTGCGCTCCAGGTCGTAGCGTCGCAGACACCGTGGCGCGAGGCCCCCGCCGTCCGGTGTGTCCCACGGGATGCCGGGCGGCGGAATCCGTCGCTAGATGGATGAGGGGCTTGGCGCCGCCCGAAGGACGATCGAGTTTCAGGAAAGGCTGGGACACGGCATGCAGAAGCGCAGTCTGCGGGACCTCCAGGTATCGGCCATCGGCCTTGGATGCATGGGCATGTCCGCCTTCTACGGATCCGCCGACCAAGAGGAGGGGATCGCGACCATCCGGCGCGCCCTCGACCTCGGCATGAACTTCCTCGACACCGCGCAGATGTACGGTCCGCTCACCAACGAGTCGCTCGTCGGCGAGGCGATCCGGGGGCATCGCGACGAGTATGTGATCGCGACAAAGTTCAATTACCGGATGGACAACGCCGTACCCGGCGACATCAGCACGGTCGGCCCGCAGGACGGTTCGGCCGAGCACGTCCGGAGCTCGATCCACGGCTCCCTGAAGCGGCTGGGGACCGACCACATCGACCTGTACTACCAGCACCGGGTCGACCCGAACGTGCCCATCGAGGAGACGGTCGGCGCGCTTGGCGAACTGGTCGCCGAGGGCAAGGTGCGGTACATCGGGCTGAGCGAGGCGAGCGCGGAGACCATCCGGCGCGCCCACGCCGTGTACCCGATCACCGCCGTGCAGAGCGAGTACTCGCTGTGGTCGCGGGACGTGGAGGCCGAGGTGCTGCCCGCGTGCCGGGAGCTGGGCATCGGCTTCGTGCCGTACTCGCCGCTCGGCCGCGGCTTCCTCGCCGGGCGGTTCACTTCGCCGGACGAACTGGACGCGAACGACTGGCGCCGCGAGAACCCGCGCTTCCAGGACACCAACCTGGAGGCGAACCTGCGGCTGGCGGCAAAGGTGAAGGAGATCGCGGCTGAGAAGGACGTGACCCCGGCCCAGCTGGCCATCGCCTGGGTGCTGGCCCAGGGCGAGGACCTGGTGCCGATCCCGGGCACCAAGCGCCGCACCTACCTGGAGCAGAACGCCGCCGCGGTCGACATCGCGCTGACCAAGGACGACCTGGCCCGCATCGACGCGGAGCTGCCGGAGGCGGCGGGTGAGCGGTATGACGAGGCGGGGATGCGAACCGTCAATCGCTAGCTCATGCCGACGGCAGTGGAGAAACAACCGAGTTCGTAACCGGTCGAATGAATTCACGGCCATGTCGTAACGTCCGGGGCAGTCGTTCAAGCCCGGCCCTGGCCTAGGACGTGACGTCGAGCGGTCGTAGGAAGCGGCGCTCGTACCGCTTGATGCAGCGGGTGTTACGAGCCAGTTCGAAGGCATCCTGACACTCCGGGTCGGTCATGCTGTCCGTGCGGTACTGCTCATACGCGGCGAGACTGGGAAAGGAGAAGAGGGCGTAGGCGATGTCGCTGTCGCCCTCACTCGGTAGGAAGTAGCCGTGGTGCGTCCCGCCGAAACGGTTGACGAGCCCGACCCAGCGGCGGCCATATTCCTCGAAGTCCTCAAGCTTGTCGGCGTCAATCTCGTACTTCAGATGAATGGTGATCACACCCACATAATGCTGCATGGCAGTTCGGGCTCGACGGCGGGCCCTTGTGCGTCGGCGTTCGCGTGGCAGATGAGGATGGGTCTGTTCCCGTGCCGCCAAGCGGCCCCCCGCCGCCGGACGAGCGCGGAGCCCGCCCCCGCCCGGCGGTCCACCTGCTGATGACACACCAGCGAGCATGTCGCCGCTCGGTGCCACGGCGAGGTCGACAGTGCGGCAGTTCCGTCGGCGGGCATCGAGCAGCCGGCTTCGAAGCCGGAGCAAGGGACCTACGGACTGGCGCGGGAAGAAGAGGTGTGGGTGTGGTGACGCTGGTGGAAGAGGCCGTCGCGGAGGCACGCTGGGCTGACGAGCATCCGGTCTTGACTCTGACGCAGCTGGAACCTGGACGATCGCGCCGTACGAAACACAGCGACGCTTATCGGAGGCATCCGTCATGCTGCGCGGCAAGGGCATCCACTACGACACCGGCACCTTTCCCAACGGCGACACCTCGCGCCCCGTCTTCGACCCTCGGGACGCCGAACGGGACATGCGGGTCATCGCGAAGGACCTGCACTGCACAGCGGTCCGCATCACCGGCGGCGACCCGGACCGGATCGAGACCACGGCGCGGTACGCGGCGGACGCCGGCCTGGAGGTCTGGTTCTCGCCGTTCCCCTGCGAACTGACGAACGCCGAGATGTTGCCGCTGTTCACCGACTGCGCCGAACGGGCGGAGCGGCTGCGCCGGGACGGCGCCGCGGTGGCCCTGGTCACTGGCTGCGAACTCAGCCTGTTCGCCCGCGGATACCTGCCTGGCGACACCTTCAACGAGCGCGTCCCCATCCTGGCAGGCCCCGGCCGCGAGGCCGCGCTCCAGGGCATCCCCGACAAGGTCAACGCCTTCCTGGGGGAGGTCGTCGACACCGTACGCCCCCTCTTCGGCGGTCGCCTGAGCTACGCCTCCTGCCCCCTGGACGGCGTGGACTGGACCCCGTTCGACATCGTGGGCCTCGACGCCTTCCGGGGCCTGCGCAATGCCCCCACCTACCGCGACGACCTGCGCAAGGAGTTCGCCCACGGCAAGCCCGTCGCCATCATGGAGGTCGGCTGCTGCACCTACCGGGGCGCGGGCGATTACGGCGGCGCCGGCTGGTACATGGCCAAGGAAGCCGATGGCGTCACCCTCAAGCCCGACCTGGTACGCGACGAAAGCGAGCAGGTCCGCTACCTCGACGACCTCATGACCGTCTTCGAAGAGGAGAGCGTCGACTCCGTCTTCTGGTTCAGCTTCGCCGGCTTCGCCACACCCCACCGACTGTCTGGACCGGACGAGGACATGGCCTCCTACGGCATTGTCAAGATCCTCGACGAGCAGAGCAGCTACCCCGCGGACGCACGCATCTACCCCGATATGCCCTGGGAACCGAAGGAAGCGTTCCACGCGCTCGCCAGGCGCTACAAGACGGGCAAGGGGTTCGGACGTGTTGTCACTTGAGCGAGCATCTATGCGTTTTCGCGAGCACGGGCGCGCGTCGGCTTCGGCAGCTGGGCGTGCGGACGGGTTTTCGGCCGACGAGAACGGGAGTTTGCCCGTCGAATGCGTGACTTTTGCGGGCGGAGTTCGTCGGGCGGGATGGCGGGATGGCGCGGCGCGTGGGTGGGTGTGGCGGTCCAGGCGCGGCTGCGGGTGTCGGGGTCTGATGCGGCGCACCACCCGGGTGGACAGGAGCACCAGGCTGGCGAGTCCCCAGCAATTCGTGACTGATACGGCGGCGTTCACGGCTGATGCGGCCTCCCTCCCCAGGAGGCGGCGGGCCACATCGTCGGCGCCTGGTGCTGGTCGGGATTGCCCGGCTCCTGTCGCGCGTCAACCTTGGCGGGACCACACTGATCGCGTGGCGCCCTACCCATGGGCGCGAATCCGTACGACGGAAGGACGTGTCCATGCCCAGGGACGCCGCCCCCGGCCCACTGCGGGTGCTTGCCTTCGGCGCCGCGCTACGGGCCGATTCGAGCAACGCCCGTCTCGCCTCTCTTGTGAGCCGGCTGATCGCCGACACCGGTGCCACCGTCGACCTCGCCACCATGCACGAGTTCGACATGCCTCTGTACGACGGCGACGTGGAGACCGCCCACGGGATGCCGAGCGGCGCGCTCGCGCTGCGGGAGCGGCTGGAGCAGTGCGACGCCTTCGTGATCTCCTCTCCCGAGTACAACGGCTCCGTGCCGGGGGTGCTGAAGAACGCGATCGACTGGGTCTCGCGTGTCCGGCCGCAGCCGTTCAAGACCAAGCACGCGATGCTTGTCTCCGCCTCGCCGTCCATGGTCGGCGGCAACCGCGGGCTGTGGGCGCTGCGGGTTCCCCTGGAGCACCTGGGCACTCGCGTCTATCCGGACATGTTCAGCCTTGCCAATTGCTACGAGGCCTTCGCCGAGGACGGGACGCTTGCCGACCCCGGGCTGCAGCAACGTCTCGCCGAAACCGTGGCGGCCTTCCTGAGCCTCGTCGAAGCGGACACCCGATACGTCTGCCTGGAGCGCCGGTGGTACGAGTTCCTGGGGGATCGCACAGAGGCTCCCATCACCCAGCGGGCCGAAGGCTGAACCTGGCCGCGCGGCCTTGATCGGGTCGAGAGCATTCTGTGCGGACCATGAAGAGAAGATGCGGGCTCAGGTCAGCCGTCCGATCCTGGAGGTGACCGGCCGAACGAGTCCACGACATCGCGCAAGCGGCCGAATACACGCTGCCGTTGCCGTGGGCGGGTCCCTATGGACGGCGGGTTCGGTGTTGCTCGATTTTTTGGAGTGATCACCTCGTGAACACCATGTACGCCGTACGGGCCCACAGCCGTGGCGGACCCGAGCAGCTCGTGTACGAGGTGGCGCCGCGACCGCGGCCTGCACCGGGCGAGGTGCTCGTCGCCGTTCGGGCGGCCTCCATCACTTCGGAAGAGCTCACCTGGGACGCCACCTGGACCGACCGCATCGACGGGACAGGCGAGGACCGCACCCCCATCGTCCCCTCTCATGAGGTGTCCGGGATCGTGTCCGAGCTCGGTCCAGGTGTCACCGGTGTGGCCGTGGGGGACGAGGTCTACGGGCTGATCCCGTTCACACGTGACGGTGCGGCCGCCGAGTACGTCAGCGTGCCCGTCGATGTTCTGGCGGCCAAACCCGCAGGACTGGAACACGACAAGGCGGCGGCCGTGCCACTGGCGGCGCTCACCGCCTGGCAGGCGCTGGTGGACCACGCCTCTGTCAAGGCCGGACAGCATGTCCTGATCCACGGCGGGGCGGGGGGCGTCGGTTCGTTCGCCGTGCAGATAGCCTCCGCCCTAGGCCTGCGGGTCACCGCGACGGCGGCCGCACAGGACAGCGACTTCGTGACCGGCCTCGGCGCCCAACAGGTCCTGGACTACGCCGGCACCCGTTTCGAGGACCATGTCGAGGACGTCGATGCCGTACTGGACCTGGTGGGGGGCGAGACGCAGACACGGTCGTGGACTGTCCTGCGGCCGGGCGGCGTCCTCGTCAGCATCGTGTCGCCGCCAGATCCGAAGAAGGCAGCCGAGCACGGTGCCCACGGCGTGTTCTTCATCGTCGAGCCGAACCACGACGAGCTGGATGCAATCGCCCGGCTCATCGAGAACGGCCAACTCGCCCCGGTCGTGGACCGCGTCGTCCCGCTGACCGACACGCGCAACGCGTACGAGGCGCTGCGCGAGAAGCATCGGCGGGGGAAAGTCGTCATCCATGTCGCGGCGGTGAGCTGAAGGGGGCCCAGCCTCACCTGCGGAGTGCCGAGACACTGCCCGAACACCCGCCGAAGAAGGACTCGTCCCTGGCGATCGAGCACCGCGAAGAGCGTCGCAGCGGTACTGAGTCGGCGCGGGCACCGGGCTGTACTGGCCGGCCACGCCATGCCTGGTCCGGTCATCGGGCCTACGGTGGTGGCATGGCAGTGATCACCGCTGGAAGTCCCAGAGCGCAGGCTCGGACGGGCGTCGCGGACGTCCTCATGTCAGCCGTGCTGTTCGTGCTGTCCGTGGTGGCGGTCTCGATCGTTCATGACGAGCACCGGCTCTCCTTCCGGTGGCCCGCCGCGGTGCTCCTCGGGGTCAGCTGCTTCGCGCTGATGTGGCGACGCCGCCACCCCTTTGGCGTACTCGTCGTGGCCGTCGGCTGCGCGGGAGTTCTTCAGGGGCTCGGGTTCCGGGAAGGCCCGCTGGAGACGAGCCCGGTCATCGTGTCCGTCTACACCGTCGCCGTGTGTACCGACCGGCGCACAGCCTGGACCACAGCGTGCGTGTCGGCAGCCGTGGTGGTGGGAGCGGCCATGGTGTCCGATCCCCACACATGGTTGTCCCCGGACAATGCGGCGATGCTGGCATGGACGGCTCTGCCGGCCGCGGTCGGGGACGGGGTGCGATCACGCAGAGCCTATGTGGCGGCCGTGGAAGAACGGGCGGAGCACGCGGAACGCACCCGTGAGCAGGAGGCTCGTCAGCGGGTGGCCGACGAACGGATGCGGATCGCACGTGAGTTGCACGACGTGGTGGCCCACCACATCGCCCTGATCAACGCCCAGGCGGGTGTCGCCGTCCATCTTGTGGAACAACGACCCGAGCACGTACTCACCGCCCTGGAAGGTATCCGTGACGTGAGTCAGTCCGCGCTGGACGAGTTGCGGGTGACCGTGAGCCTGCTCCGGCAGCCGGACGAGACCGCCGCGCCGCGTGATCCGACGCCGGGCATGGCTCAGGTACCGGCCCTTCTGGTCTCTTTCGAACGTGCGGGGCTCGCCGTCAAGCAGACGCTGAGCGGCGTCCCCCAGCCCCTGGCGCCGGCGGCCGACCTGGCGGCGTACCGCATCGTTCAGGAGGCTTTGACCAACGTGCGTAAGCACTCGGGTATGGACCACGCCCGATTGGACCTGTGCTATCGCCCGCACTGGCTGACGATCACAGTGGAGGACGACGGAGACTCGGAACCCGCCGACTCCCGGTCGGGGACTGGCCACGGGCTTATCGGGATGCGAGAGCGGGCCGGCACCGTGGGAGGCATGGTGCACGCGGGACCCCGCCCCGAGGGCGGTTTCACCGTGATCGCCGAACTCCCGCTGCTGTCCGGCACGAAGGAGCACGATGTGGCATCGAACGGCATCGAACAGCATCGACGAGAGGACGAACGTGACGATTCGTGTCCTGCTCGCAGATGACCAGGCCTTGCTACGGGGCACCTTCAGGATGCTGTTCGATTCCGCGGACGACATGGAAACCGTGGGTGAAGCCGCCAACGGCAGGGAGGCCGTAGAACTCTCGGGTGCGTTGCATCCGGACGTTGTCCTGATGGACATCCGCATGCCCGAGATGGACGGCCTCGCCGCCACGCGACTGATCAGCGAGTCCGAAGACCTCGCCGGGGTGAAGGTCCTGATCCTCACCACCTTCGAGGACGACGAGCACGTAGCCGAGGCACTGCGCGCGGGGGCGAGCGGCTTTCTCGGCAAGGGGGTACTGCCGGAGGTCCTGCTCGACGCCGTCCGTACGGTGGCCGCCGGTGAGGCGTTGCTCTCGCCGGTGGCGACCCGCGCGTTGATCTCCCGATTTCTGGCGCAGCCCGAACTGTGTCCGACAGTCGTCCAGGAACGCCTGGAGTACCTGACGCCACGGGAGCGCGATGTGATGTGCCTGGTGGCGCTGGGTCTTTCAAACGACGAGATTGCCGAACGTCTGTTCGTCAGCCCGCTGACCGCCAAGACGCACGTCAACCGGGCCATGACCAAGCTGGCGGCGCGTGACCGGGCCCAGCTCGTGGTCATGGCCTACCAGTGCGGCCTGGTCAGCCCGGCGGCTGAAGCCTCTCGTTCACGGCGGTGAAGATCGCAGGCGGCGGACCGGGACGACGTCGGCCGTAAGGTCAGGCATCGCGTACCACGGATGTGGTAGACGCGATTCGCTCCAGGGGGACGACGCGTGACCGCCCCGGCTTCGGCGACATTGGACCTGTGAACGGAACCAGGCCCGAGAGCCCGCAGTGCCCCTGCCGCACGTCCGGCCCTCGGTCCGCCGTGGTGCTGCGGGCTCATCCGCAGCCCACTTCCGCCTCGTCGTGCCGTAGCTGCGCGCCCCTGCGGCGCGTGCCGCAGCCCAGAGAGGACGTCTCGACATGATCAGCTCCCTCCAGGAATGCCACACCGCCCGTGAACAACTGGCCGAATATGCGCTCCACACACTCGTCAAGGAAGAGGCCGGTGCCGTCACCGCCCACTTGGCGACCTGTTCCGTCTGCCATGACGAGCACTACTGCCTGGCAGCCGTGGCGGCTCATCTGGTTCCACTCCGGGAGGCACTGGCCGACGCATCGCGCCGCCCAAGGCGCGGTCGACGCCGCCCGGGCCGCACCACGCCCCTCACGCTCGCGCAATGGGGCAACTCCAAGGTGTGCGCAGCGGCGAAGTGAGGGCAGTCACGGCTTCCCCGTACCGTCTCGAGGAGACGCGAGCGGGTGGAGTGTCAGCAGGGTCGGCGGGGCGGGCGTGGATCAAGGCCAGATCGCTTGTGCGAACGCGGCTCCGGTGCACGCCGCCGTGTCTTCGAGATGCGCAGCGACGCCCGCCCCGCTCCACGTGATTTTGGGGCGACTTCGACCGTACGCCGCCCTGGACGCGGGGTGCCGGCCGGCCGACGTCGAGGCGGTGGTGAAGGCGCTGGACAACCTCGTCGGCTGGGGGGGGAATCCGCGGGCCGATCCGGACCACGCGCGGGTGACCGCGGTCGAGGACTTCTGCCGCTCACGCGGGCAGGGGAGGCAGCCGAGGCGGCGAAGGACGGCAAGGAGCACGTGGTGATCGCCGCAGTTTGAGGAAATCAGAGTCTACGTAAGGTAAGCATCCGCAACGTAGTGCGATCGGGACTCAGCACTGCGCGGCCAGGTCCTTCTCCAGTGCGTGCCGGGGCGTTCAGGTTCCACGGTTCGGGCCCTCGTTCTGCTCTCCAGAATTAACATGTTCTTCCTGAAGACACGGTGCACGCTGTGGTCTGTGACTCAGTCCTCCATCGCCCAAGACATCGCTACGGGCTCCCCGGTGCGGCTCCAGGCCGTCTCCGCGGAGGGGCAGCCCGAGGTCACCCCGGCGCTCGAAGAGCTGTACCGGGGTTTCGAACAGGAACTGCTCGTACCTCTGTGGACCGAGATCGGCGACCTGATGCCGGCCCACCCGCGCTCGCGCGCCGTGCCGCATCTGTGGCGCTGGGAGCGGCTGCGGGAGCTGGCAGCCCAGGCCGGCGACATCGTTCCCGTCGGCCGTGGCGGTGAGCGCCGGGCCATCGCGCTGGCCAACCCCTCCCTCGGCGGGAGGCCGTTCGCCACCCCGACGCTGTGGGCGGCTATCCAGTACCTCATGCCCGGCGAGGACGCCCCGGAACACCGCCACACCCAGCACGCCTTCCGCTTCGTCGTCGAGGGCTCCGGTGTGTGGACGGTCGTCGGCGGCGACCCGGTGCCGATGAACCGCGGCGACTTCCTCCCGCAGGCCGGCTGGAACTGGCACGCCCACCACAACGCCAC
>NZ_JBIAWZ010000010.1:0-265224 GCF_042896175.1 Streptomyces sp. NPDC001315
GACCTCGAGGGTGTGTGGGCGTCGGCGGCGGGCTGCATGCGCAACTACCTGATCCTCAAGGAGCGGGCTGTGGCCTTCCGTGCGGACCCGGAGGTCCAGGAGGCGCTGCGTGCGTCGCGTCTGGACGAGCTGGCGCAGCCCACGGCCGGTGACGGCCTGCAGGCCCTCCTTGCCGACCGTGCCGCGTTCGAGGACTTCGACGTGGACGCGGCCGCCGCGCGTGGCATGGCCTTCGAGCGCCTCGACCAGCTGGCCATGGACCACCTGCTGGGCGCACGCGGCTGAGCGCACGCGCGCGTGTCCGCGTAGCTACGCTGTGATCGGTCCCCGCGCGGAATGCCTCGGAATCATGCGGTCCATGGCATGAGTCCGTGTCAACTTCCGTGCGGGGGTCGCGTCAGGAGCGCTCCGGCGCGACCCTGGACGGTATGGCCATGCCGCCCGTACCGCCACAGCCGCCCGGTCCGCCGGGTGACATCCCGCCTCCGGGCGGTGGTTTCGGACCACTTCCTGGACACTCCGGCCCGGATCATGGGGCGGCAGGGGGCCACCACGCTTCCGGAGGGGGCTATGGCCCTCCTCCGGACGACCATGGAGGCGGGTACGGGCCTCCTCCGGGAGGCGACGGTGGTTACGGGCCGCCTCCAGAAGACGAGTACGGCCCGGGGCGGCGCCGGAACCCCCTCTTCGTGTTGCTCGCAGCGATCGTGGCCGTCGGGGTCGTCGCCGCTGTTGTGGCGCTGATGGCCTCCGGGAACGACGACGCACCGGACCGGAAGCCGCCCGCAGAGAGCGGCACGAGCACCAGCCGCTCGCCCGCACCGTCCTTCAGCATCCCTACCGAGCTGCCCAGCAGGCTGCCCAGCCGATTGCCTTCTCTACCGTCGCAGTTCCCCAGCGGACTGCCGAGCGACATACCGAGCGACTGGGCGTCGTTGCTCCCGTCCCTGGCGCCGTGACGACGTGCGGACCGCTCCGAGAGTCAGATGTCCCGCGGCAGGCGCACGTAGGTCACCGTCGTCTCGATGCCGCTGTCGACCAGCCGGCCCTGCGTGTCGAAGGCCCCCGCGCCGTCCGTCATTCCGAAGTCGTTGTCGTTGATGAGGGCGAGTGTGTCGTGGTCCACACGCGCGACGCCTTCGATCTTCCCGGGCACACCGGCGACCGTGTTCAGGTCGACGACCAGCCGCTTGGCCAGCACCGGGACACCCGAGGCCGCCGGGTCGTCGATCTGCTCCAGCGACGGCGAGGTCGTGTCGTCGTCCCAGGCGCCTCCGAGGATGTCCGCGGTGCGGTCCAGACGCACGAGTTGCAGCCGGGCGGCCTTGTCGGTGCGCTCCTCGACCAGCAGCCGGTTGCCGCCGACGGCGACGACCGAGGAGATCTTGAGCTCGGAGGTGTCGTCCTCACTCGGATCGACCACGTTCACCGGGTCGAAGCGGTAGGCGTACTCGGCCGTGACCGCCTGCTTCTTGGGCGAGAAACGCAGCAGTCGGGTGGTGCGCGAGTCGTCTCCGGCGTCCGCGTCCGGAAGGGACAGCGGGCTCTGCACCGCCATCACCAGGTCGCCGTCGGGCAGTTGGGCGAGTCCCTCGAAACCGCGGTTGATCTTCCGGTGCAGCAGCACGGACGGCAGTGCCTCGACCACCGGGTAGTCCGTGCCGGTGAGGTTCAGCCCTTCGGGCACGTACCGCGTGAGCACCCTCCCGCGCGCGGAGACATGGACGAGGGAGGGACCGTACTCGTCGACGAGCCAGAAACTCCCGTCCGCGGCCCGCACGATCCCCTCGGTGTCCAGCCCGTTCGGGTTGTAGGACAGGGGCGTCTTCGCGTCGTAGGAGTACGGAGCCTCATCGCGTCCCTGCAGGTTCGACAGGCCGGTGACTGGCTTCCCGGACGAGGTGGTGAGCGGGATCGCGCCGACCACCTTCACAGTGTCACCGAACATCCGGATCTTCACGATCGCCGGATCGAAGCCAGGCACCGGGAACGTACGGCGCTTTGTGCCGTTCACCTTGATCTGGCCGTTGGGCCCGCGGTCGGTGACCGCCCAGAACTCGCCCTTGCGGCCCGCCGGATAGATGTCGCTGCCGATGCCGCCGAGGTCCACGCCCCGGTCCTCGTCCACCGTGCCGGGCAGCAGCGTGTTGCTGAACGTGCCGAGCGAAAGGTCGCCGAGCGTCGCCGTGCGGGTGACGCGAGCGTCCGCGGACGGGGCACCCGTGGCCGGGCCGGCCGCCACTAGGGCGGCCAGCACGGCGAGGGGTACGCCGGCCGCGACGGAACGGTGGACGCGGCGCCGGCCGGTGGCTTGCGGGGACATGGAGCCTCCTGAGGGACAGGGTCGGGACAGCGGTCAGAAGACGCGGCTTCGTGACCACGGTCGGACGGGACAAGGGCGGTGACAGCGGTCAGAGTTGGGCCTCACGTCGAACGCCTTACGACGGCCGGGTGAACGACGGACGTCGGCCGCTCGGCGGACCGACACCGGGTCTCACGGCAGCCGCTGCCCGTCAGGAGATCCGTTCGCCCAGAGGCCTTCTTCGCCGAGATCGCCGAGATCGGATAGCTCGGACAGTGCAGAGGAAAGAGCTGCGGCGGGATCCCGGTCCGCCTCTCCGGCGGGCACCCAGCGGCTGCCCTCCTTCCGGTACGGCCACCAGCGGCCGTCACGCCCCAGGCGCAGCTGTCCCGGCGTACCGACGGCCGTCCATCGGTTACCCCACGCGCGCAGGGTCGGCCGCTCGTCGTCCTCCCAGGCCGACTGCAGGGCCACACGCGCGCGTGCGAGTGCCTCGCCCTCGACAGTCCACTGTTCCTCGAGCACGGACAGCCCCGCCACGCCTGCCTGTCTCCAGGCCCGCACCGCCAGGGTCAGTTCAGCGCGGTCGCGGCCCGACCCGTGGGCGAGCCGGTCGACCAGGATGCTGTCGGGGTCGCTGCCCGAGGCGAGCCGCACGGCGTCCTGAGCGGGCGTCAACTCCACTTCGGACACGTCGGCTTCGATCGGCGCCCCCGGTTCGGGCTCGCCCAGCAGAGCCTCGGCGAGCAGGCGACGGGCGTCCTCGGCGGCCCGGGCGGCGAGGAACTCCAGCGCGCTCGGATCGACCCCGGGCGCGGGTGGGGCATCGGTGTCCAGCGACGGTGGCACACCGGGCTCCCGGGGGAGCTCGGGCAGATCGGGGAGCGGAGGCAGGATGTCCCCGGCCGCATACGCGTCCACGGCGTCCACTCCTTCTGCCTCGGACGGCGTGTCGGCGGGGGTGGTCGTGGCGCGGGCCTGGAGGTCGTCCAGCACGGCGCGTTCCCCGCGTCCCCGCATCAGCAACAGGACGAAGGGATCCTGGTCGAGCAGCCGCGCCAACTGATGGCAGAGGGCCGCGGTGTGTCCGCAGTGGTCCCAGGCTCCGCAGCCGCACTCGGGCTCGAGATCGCCCGTGCCGGGCAGCAGGTCGACGCCGGCGGCCGCCGCGTCCTCGACCAGGTGCGGCGGCATCTCCCGGTCGAGCAGCGCCGCCACATGTCCGGATCGCTCGACGGCCAGATCCAGGAAGCGGTCCCACTGATCGCCGGACAACACGTCCAGCAGGACGTCGGCGCGATGTCGGGTGCCGTCGCGGTCCTGGACGACGGCCGTGATGCGCCCCGGTCGCACCGAGACCGCACCCACGGCTCCCGCGCGAGCGAGTCTGCGGCCCGTCCGCACCTGCTCGGCGTCGAGCGCCGTGTCCTCCAGCGCCCTCAGCCAGGCGCGCCCCCACCAAGTCTCTGCGAAACCCCGCCCGCGCGCGGACGGCAGGGCGGCGAACGTACGCTCCATGTCGTCGTGCCGGTTCATCGCGCGCCTCCTCGCAGTTCCACCAGATCGGCCAGCTCCGCATCCGTCAATTCCGTGAGCGCGGCCTCGCCCGAGCCGAGCACCGCCTCGGCCAGCTCACGCTTGCGGGCGAGCATGTCGGCGATGCGGTCCTCGATGGTTCCTTCGGCGATCAGCCGGTGCACCTGCACAGGCCGGGTCTGGCCGATGCGGTACGCGCGGTCCGTCGCCTGAGCCTCGACGGCAGGGTTCCACCAGCGGTCGTAGTGCACGACGTGCTCGGCCCGCGTCAGGTTCAGCCCCGTCCCCGCCGCCTTCAACGACAGCAGGAAGACGGGGGCTTCACCATCCTGGAAGCGCCGCACCATCGCCTCGCGCTCGGCGACGGGGGTCCCGCCGTGCAGGAACTGCGAGCGCACACCACGGGACGTCAGGTGCCGCTCGATGAGGCTCGCCATCCGTACGTACTGGGTGAAGACCAGAACGCTCGCCCCCTCGGAGAGGATGGTGTCGAGTAGTTCGTCCAGGAGTTCCAGTTTCCCGGAGCGTCCGGTGATCCTCGGCCGCTCCTCCTTGAGGAACTGCGCCGGGTGGTTGCAGATCTGCTTCAGGCTGGTCAGCAACTTCACGATCAGTCCTCGCCGAGCCATGCTGTCGGCGCCGGAGATCTCCGCCAGTGTCTCCCGCACCACGGCCTCGTACAGGCCGGCCTGCTCGTCGGTGAGCGACACGGCGCGGTCGGTCTCGGTCTTGGGCGGCAGTTCGGGCGCGATCCCAGGATCCGACTTGCGGCGACGGAGCAGGAACGGGCCCACCAGCCTGGTGAGCCGCGCCGCGGCGGCCGGATCCCGGCCACCCTCTACCGCCTGCGCGTACCGCGTACGGAACGTGCCGAGGCGGCCCAGCAGACCCGGAGTCGTCCAGTCGAGAATCGCCCACAGCTCCGACAGGTTGTTCTCCACCGGGGTTCCGGTGAGCGCCACACGCGCGCGTGCGTCGATGGAGCGCAGCGCGCGGGCCGTTGCCGAGTACGGGTTCTTCACGTGCTGTGCCTCGTCGGCCACGACCAGGCCCCAAGACATCCCGGCGAGCCGGCGCGCGTCGAGGCGCATCGTGCCGTACGTCGTGAGCACGAACTCCCCGTCGGCCAGGGCGTCCAGGCTGCGCCCGGGCCCGTGGAAGCGGCGCACGCTTGTGCCTGGCGCGAACTTCTCGATCTCGCGCTGCCAGTTGCCCAGCAGGGAAGTCGGGCAGACCACCAGGGTGGGACCGGCGGCGGTCGCGTCGTTCTGCCGGTGCAGATGGAGGGCGATCAGAGTGATCGTCTTGCCGAGACCCATGTCGTCGGCCAGACAGCAGCCCAGGCCCAGGGAGGTCATCCGGGCCAGCCAGTTCAGGCCCCGGCGCTGGTAGTCCCGCAGCGTGGCGTGCAGTGCGGCGGGCTGACCGACCGGCTCCTGCGTCTCGGGGTCGGCGAGCCGCTCCCGCAGGGCAGCCAGCCATCCCGTCGGTTGGACGTCGACCCTGCGGCCGTCGACCTCGGTGGAGCCCGTCAGAGCGGCACTCAGCGCGTCGACCGGCGTGACTTTCCGGTCCTGCTGCGCGCGGGCGCGGCGCACGTCCTGAGGGTCGATCAGAACCCACTGGTCACGCAGCCGTACGACGGGGCGACTGGCCTCGGCAAGCCGGTCCAGTTCCTCTCGGGTGAGGCGCTGCTCGCCCAGCGCGAACCTCCAGGAGAAGGCCAGCAGCGCGTCGGTGGACAGGAAGGGCTGCGCGTTCGAGGAAAGCCTGCCGGGGCCCGCCTCGTCGTCCGGCGGGCCGACCACCACACGCGCACGGAGGTCGCGGGCCAGTTCCCTGGGCCAGTGCACGTCCACGCCGGCGGCCGCGAGAGCCCGCGCGCACTCACCGAGGAGCTCGGTGACCTCCTCGTCGACGAGGTCGACGGCATCCGGCACGCTCGCGGAGAGCAGGGGCGTGAGAGCGGGCCAGGCCCGGGCGGCCCGGCGGAGGGCGAGCAGGGCAGCCACGCGCGCGTGGCTGCCCAGCTCCGCCCCGGCGCCCGATCCGGCCCACACCTCGGCGGCGTCCGCGACGAGCGCGGGATCGCTCAGGCTGTGCACCTGCGGCACGACCCGGAACTGTGGCACGGACTCGTCGGGCGCCTCGGGCATCAGACCGGACACTTCGATCCGCAGCGAGATCCGCACGCCGGCGTCATGGCCCGCGGCGACGTCGGCCGCCCACCTCCGTTGCTCCGGCAGATGTTGTGGCTGCTGCGCCGCGTAGGCCGGACCGCCCGTCACGAGCGCGGCGGCAGGTGACCGGGGCAGCGCGTCGGCGGCCGCGTCCAGGAAAGCGCGCAGCAGCCGCTCCGGGTTCGGCAGCCGCGGCGGCTCCGCATCGCTCACCGGCACGGCGTGCGCCTCGGGTGGCATCGCGGCGGCGAGTCGGCGGATCCGCTCGGCGTCGTCCGCGCCGAGCGGACCCACCCGCCAGGCGTCGTGGTCGTTCGCGGACAAGCCGGGCAGCAGCAGTCCACGGGCGACGAGGTGCAGGGCCAGTACGCCGGCCGTACCCCAGAAGACGGTCGCCCGGTGGCCGTGTGCGACGGCACGCGCGCGTGTGAGCAGGGGGAGCGCCGTACGCACCGGCAGCAGGAGGGCGGCCACGCTCACCCGTTCGGCACCGTCGCCGCGCGGCAGCACGACGGTCAGGTTCGCGACGGATCCTGACTGGACGGCCGGTGGAGCGCCGCCGTCGGGACGCCAGAAGGCGACACTGCCCGTGCGGGCCGGGTCGCCGGGTACGAACACGGCGGAGCAGCATGCCAGTTCGGAGATCTCGGACGGTGTTGCCGCGGGAACCCTCTGCACAGCGAAACCGCACTCCTCAAATTTGACTACCTGGGCCGGAGCCGCCGAGGGTACAGCACAGGTGGGGTTCACGCGGAATTGGTTGAAGTGCGACCGGGTCACTTGCCGGTGAGGGGAGTCACTCTTCTCAGGGGCGCGTGAGGGTCGGGTCTCAGGGGCCTCTCAGGGTCGCGATTCGGAACCGCGAGAAGCGCGGGCCCGTTTTCAGAGCAGAGAGCGGCAGTGGCCGCGAAGGAGGCGACACACACATGTCGAAGAATGCGAAGATCGCCGCAGGAGGGGTGGCGGCCGGACTCATCCTGCTGATCTGGCTGCCCTGGTGGGCCGCGCTCCTGATAGTCCTGGGAGTCCCCGCGGCCGCGTACCTCGCGCTGGACCCCTCGCAGCGGCGCAGGCTGCGTCGGGTCACGCGCAAGGAACTGGGGCGCTGAGGCCTCCGTCTGCCGTCCGCGGGCCTGCCGATGGCGCGGCCCGCGGACGGCCGACGGCCCGGCCCGGCAGACCGGTGGCTGCCGCGCCTCGACGCCCCCACGCCGCCCACGGCGCGCTCGACTCGCCGGTCCGCCTCGCACCTCTGGCGGTGGTCGCACACGTGGCGGCGCGACGCGAACGGGGAGCACGGCAGCAGTCGCCCCGCTTCGTCCGCCGGTACGACGCCGTCGCCTCGGTCACCGCCCGCCGCGACCGGCACGTGGCGCCTCCTCCTGGAAACGGTGCCGGATCTGCTGACCCTGCCCCATGTTTCCCGGCAGTCCGCCGTCCTGACGAAACGGTGGCCGTCCTGCACGGAGGAAGCCCATGCCGAGGGCCACCGGGGCACCGGTGGCCCTCGCCAAGGGTGCGATCCCCCTCGACCCGGACAGGAGCAGTTGAACCGGAGCCGTGTCGCCGACCGGGCGGCATCGCAGAGCCGGCTCAGTGAGGGCGCACGGCCAACCTGTCGAGCGCCGCCAACAGACCTGGCAGCTCCGGCCCGCGCCCCACCGGCAGGACCTCCCCGGGCTCCTCGTCGAGCAGCACGAACGCGATGTCGTCGGTTCTCGCCACGAGCGACCAGCCCGGACCGTCGGCGCGCAGGGTCCGCGCGTCGCCCGATGCGAAGGACGACCGCACGCGTCCCAGAGGTGGTGGAGACTCGACGTATGCCCGGGCCTCCGCGAGGACGCGCCGGATCCCGCTGTGGCGGGGCCCCCTGGGAGCGCCCTCCGCGGCCCCCTCGGCGCCCTCGGACGCCCCGGAGCGGCTCTCAGCGCCCTCGGACGCTCTGGAGCCGGCCTCGATGCCCTCAGAGGCCCCAGAGCCGACACCGGCGCCCTCGGCCGCCCTGGCGTCGCCGTCCACGCCGGTAGCCGCCTCGGAGCCGTTCTCAGGGCTCGCGAACGAGCCGTCGTCGAGCTGCTCCCGCCACATCGCCCACTGGAGCGCGATCTCGTCCGCGCCCAGCCGCCGCTGGGCCGGTCCCCAAGTGGTCGTGTCCGGCGGACACAGCGGCGGACCATCCGCGAACTCGGGGGCCGGATCGTGCGGCGCCGGCACGCCGGGTGCCGCGACCGCGACCTCGAGAGGCCAGCCCGGCAGGGCGGCCACGACCGTCCGCTCCTCGGGGGACAGGTCGTACTCCATGCCGCAGTCCCACGACGCGATGGCGACGGCGACCAGCGACACGTCGTCGATGGCGACCGTCCACCGCGCCCCATCGCCGTCCTGCCCCAACACCAGGCCGTACCCGTCGGCGAGCGGCGCCAGGCCGAGCGCCGCGCAGGCCTCCGGATAGTCGTCGCCCAGCACACTCGGGAACTTCGCCGGCGTCAGCAGCAGCGCCGTGAGCACATAGAGCGCGTCGTCCGCGGCGGCGACGGCGTTCTCATCCGTCCCGGCCATCCCAGCCTCCCCATAGGTTCGTCCATCGGCGCGCACCCTAGTGCGCCCGGAAGCCGCTTGTCACGACTCCCAAGAGCACCGGAGCTGCAGTTTTCTGCCTGGAGGGGACGAATCGACCACCCGTGACCGGGGCGCCTCAGGTCGCCGGCAGCCCGAGGAGCTCACGCGCCACCACCCTCGGCGACTCGTCGCGCTCCCGCGCGAGGGCGATGACCGCGCGGCACGCCAGCTCGCTCACGCCGAACGACAGTGCCTCCGGCGACACCCAGCCCGCTGCCTCGTCGATCCGCTCCTGATCGTCCTCCGCGCAGGCCGAGACGTATGCGGCGGCGGCCTCGAACAAGTTGTGTGCGCGCTTCCGCTCGCTCCTCGCCTCCGGTCGCACCGAGCCGACGAATCCGCCGAACGCCTTTCGGTACCTGTTGAACATGCTGACCACCTTCCCCCTGTGTGGTTGTTCGCCGGTCATCTCCTGCTCTTCAACTTAGAGTTGGAGCTTCGGTGGCAGAAGGGGGACGATGCGGTGAAGCGGTTCGAGCGGCTCGAACAGATCCGGCGGTTGGACCCCTACAAGGACTCGCTGGAGATCTACCAGCTCAGTTCGGCGTACGAGTTCCCCTGGGACTTCACCCGGGCACTCGGGACCGTCTGCTCAGGTTCCGCCGGAACTCGGATGAGTAGGCGTGGGTCGATCTTGCCTTCCACCAGCAGTGGAGGCAGGGGGTACTGCGCTGGCAGGGGAGTGCTCTCGCACTCCGTCAGCGCGTCCATGGCCTGTTCGAAGAGGCCCGAGGCCACCCACCGCTGATAGCGGGTGGTGATCCCCGTCGTCTTCCCGTAATGCTCGGGGAGTTCCTTCCAGGTGACGCCCGTACGGGCCTTCAGGAGCACTGCTTCGAGCACCTGACGGTGCGGCAGGCGGTCCTGGCGCTTGCGGACCTCGGAGCCTTCGAACAGGGTCCTGACGGCCCCCCAGGCCACGTCATCCAGGACCGGGACGCCGCGACCTCGCGCGCGGAACCAGGCGGTCAGCGTGTCGTCAGCCCGAACCTTCTTTGGGATGGGCCCTGCCAGCGTGACCTTCAGGTCAAGCAGGTCGCAGACTTCGGCCTTCTCCTGCGGGGTCATGGCCCGCATGCGAATGCGGGCCATGTCGGCCAGAGCCTGGAGATCGTGGGCTCGCTGCTGTGCGAGCTCGCTCTCTTGCTGCCAGGCCAGGGCCTCGGCCCTGAGCCCCACCAGCTCCTCCCGCTCGGCCTCAAGGGTCTTGGTGGCCTTGGCGATGGCTTCGGGGGTCTTGCCGCTCTTGGCGGCCACGATCATCATTGTGGCAATGGCTTCGTCCTGAGCCTCGATCTGCCGGTCCAGATCGGCGAGGCGGTCAGCGTGGTTGTCCTGCTGGCCGGTTGCCATGTCCAGCCAGTCCATGGCCATGGTGGTAAGCCGATCGGGGTCTTGCAGGAGTCCGCAGACCTCGCCCCACACGCGCTCTTCGAGCGCCTCGGCATCCACCTGTGAACAGGTGCAGACCTTGGTCCCGGGGGCGCCCTCGATCTTCCCTGTACAGCGGTACATGCGGCCCGGCCGGTCGCACCGGTCCAGGCCGGTGTAGTGCTTCCCGCAGGAGCCGTAGACCCGCTTCGACAGCGGGTGGACGTGAGCCGCGTCCGCGCTCTTTCGAGTGCGGGCATTGCGGGCCAGGGCCTTGTTCAGGCGGTCCACTTCTGCCTCTGTGAAGAGGCGGGGCAATGTGATGGTGACGGTCTGGCCGTGGGCCGGCTGGCCGTCCATACCCAGCTTCGTGCCATTGTTCTTCCCCGCGGTCTCGGGATTGCGGTAGACCATCTCCGCCGTCTGAATGGCCTTGGACTGAAGCCTGCGGCGCAGGTTCCCCGCGGTCCACGGCTTACCCGTCCGCGTGCGCATTCCCTCGGCATTCAGGGACATCGCCGTCCGGCGGCAGTTCTTGCTCTCGACGACGATCAGATGCCAGGCCTGCTTCAAGACGTCCACCTCGTGGGCGGCCTTGCAGTGCTCGTCTGCCGGGCAGATGTCCAGTACGAGATGGGACTTACCCTTCTTGCCCTGGTCCTGGATGCGCCACCCGTACGGCGCGATGCCGCCAGGGTGCCCGCCCTCCTCGGCCTTCTCCTGGATGCCGCTCTGGGTGCGCACCCGGATGCGCGTGTACTCCTTGAAGGCGTAGTTCGCCTCCTCGCGCATGGAGGCTTCGCCGTCCTCCGTGGTGTTGTCGATGTCCTTGTCCACCACGGCGACGAAGACGCCCAGGTCTTGCAGCTCCCACACCCAGCGCCAGAACACGCGATCGGTGCGGCCGATGGCCCGGGTTTCGGAGACCACGACCACATCAAAGGGCTTGGGATCCTGCCGGGCCAGCTTCATCAGGCGGGGCAGGTCGTCGCGCTCCTGCCAGGGCAGGGAGCCGGACACGCCTTCATCCTTGAAGGCGTCGACGTGATCCCAGCCCTTGGACAGGATGTACTTCGCGGTCTTCTTGCCGCTGTAGCTGATCCCGTACCCCTGCTTCTGCTGCTCGGTCGAAACCCTGAGGTAATCGACTGCCCGCAGCGTCTGCTGGTGTGTGGCCCTGTGGACCACGTCGATGGCGCTCGTGAGAGTCTTGGTCACGTCAGTCCCTTCGCGACTGGCCGGACCCCGGTTGCGCCTTGCCCGCGCGCCGGGGTCACTCGTACGGCGGGATCTTAGGCCGCATCGCTGCCAGCGCGGGGGCTGAACAGGAGTTTCAGTAGACGTCGGTAGGCGTCCTCATCGGCCGCCTCGCTGGCGTCCCAGCGAATGCTGATCTCGGGCTTCCTGGTTCTGAGCCAGGCTCCGGCCTCTTCGGCCCGTATGGTGCCGTCGTCCTGCATGGTGCTCCTTACTTCGTCCGGCCGTCCGGGTGCGCGTGACAGCGCACGTCTTCACGGAGACCGCAGATGCACACGGGCCCAATCGTCCTGGGCGGTAGATCGCTGAGCGCCTGAGCGATGACGGCCGCCGGACCGTCATCGCCGCGGTAGAAGTCCCAGGCGTCCCGGGGCTTCAAGAATGCCGGGACCAGCATGAAGCGACCCTGCCCCTTGCCGGTCTTGGAGTCCCAGGCCAGGTTCCGGCCGGCCTCCCTCGCATCCGTGCAGGGCCGCTTTACAGCGGCCTGGAAGCGCTCCGGGTCGGTGAGCTTCAGCGGGGCACGGAAGGGCCCCAGGACCACCGTGTGAACGGGTTCCTGGGGCCCATATGCGATCTGGCCGACCACGGCGATCTGCCGCGTCGCTCTCGAAGATCTCTTTCCGCGTCTCTGCTCTGACCTCTGCCTTGGCTGTGGTAACGGCCAGGTGTACGGATGCGGGGGTGTACGGATGCGGGGGCGCGCGGTCCGTCTGCTGCCGCCGAGGCGCGCACCGCACCACGCGCGTCAGAACTGGGAGATCAAGAGCTACCCGGACGGCTACCTGCTGAAGGACCTCGGCACCCGCCCGGTCCCCGGCGTTCGGGGCTGCCCCGTACGTCATGTGGACGGGTCAGCCGCCCAGTGAGTCCAGAGTCTCCCGCAGCCAGGCGAGTTCGGCTCGGGACGTGGCACGCGCGATGGTCAGGATGCCGCGCCTGAAGGGATCGTCCAGCTCCTCTGCGCGCAGCGGGCGGTCACCGGCGTAGAAGAAGCTCGCCGGCTCCTCCAGGAAGGCCAGCCTGAGCCGCAGCACGGCCGACTGGGCGCCCGGGTCGTCCAGGTGCCGCAGAAAGGCGAGCACCGTGAACCAGCGGTTCTCGTCGGTGATGTCGCGCTGGGCGGGTTCGGCGAGCCGGCGCCGCAGTTCGCGCCTGCCCTCGTCGGTGAGCGTCAGAACGTGTCGCGGGGCTGCCACGGCACCCGGCTCCGTGGCGCGGGCCAGCAGACCGGCCTTCTCCATGCGCTTGATCGCGGGGTACAGCGTGCTCTCGGCGACCGGCCGCACGTGCCCCGTGAGGGCGGTGATGCGTTTGCGCAGCTCATAGCCGTGCAAAGGGGCGTCGTACAGGAAACCGAGGATGGCGAACTCCAGCATGCCCGCATTCTCGCGCACTCGCGGTGTACATCGTGAAGGCTATACCTCTCCTCCTTCATACATCGTCTTCTCTATACCTCGACTTCGAGGTATCTTCTCGGTGACTGCGGAAATGAAGCCGATGGCGCGAGGGAGACGCGATGAAGCAGGCCGAGTTCGACGACAAGGGAAGCTGCATCCGCTGGACGGAGGTGCCGGGAGCGGAACCCGCGCGGGTGTACGTGCACGGGCTGGGGGCGGCCTCGGCGGTGTATCACGTGCACGTGGCAGCCAGGCCCGAACTCGTGGGCCGGAGAAGTCTGTTCGTCGACCTCCCGGGGCACGGAACCAGCGACCGGCCCGAAGACTTCGGCTACACGCTCGAGGATCACGCCGACGCCCTGGCGGCAGCGCTCGACGTGGCGGGCGTGACCGGAGCCGAGCTCGTCGCGCACAGTATGGGCGGCTCCGTCGCCATCGTGCTCGCCCGTCGTCGGCCCGACCTCGTGTCCCGGCTCGTCCTCACCGAGGCCAACCTCGACCCCTTCCCTCCGCCCGCGGCGGGCAGCAGCGGCATCGCCTCCTACGAGGAGAACGCGTTCGTCGACGGCGACTACGCGCGCGTGCTGGAGAAGGTCGGATCGCTGTGGGCGGCGACCATGCGGCTGGCCGATCCGCGCGCCCTGCACCGTTCCGCGGTCGGGCTCAGAAGCGGTTCGGAACCCGTCATGCGCACCATCCTCGAAGAGCTGGCGATCGAGCGCGTGTACCTGCAGGGCGGACTCAGCGGTGAACTCGCGGGCAGGGAGGCGCTGGAGGCCGCGGGTGTGCGAGTGGTGACTGTTCCCGGCGCCGGTCACAACGTCATGTTCGACAATCCCGACGCCTTCATAGCGGAGGTCAAGGGACGCAGTTGAGGGCTCAGCCCTTCCGGACCGCGAGGGTGAGGAAGCGCACCGTGCGCGCCAACTCCCGCAGGTTCTTGGCCGGATCGGGCAGATGGGAGACGAGGCCCGCCGTGAATACGGCGTCGAGCGACTCCGGGTGCAGAGGAAGCGCGGCGACGTCGGTGAGCAGCAACCGCCCGTCACGGCCCCTCCCGGCCCGTGCCGCGGCCTCCAGCATGGCCGACGTCAGATCGGCCCGACGGCCACTCCCGAGGAGCCCACGGCGGCGCGCAGGGGCGGTATGGCGCGCCCGGTGCCGCAGCCCCGTCGAGCACGCGGTCCCCCTCGCGCAGTCGGAGGGCGGCGATCGTGGCCGCATGGACGGGGTCGTCGTCGGGGTACCGGGTGTCCCGGTCGGCGGCCCTGGTGGTGAAGAACTTCTGGACGTGTGTGTGGTGTTCGGTCATGTTCGGTGTGATCCCTCACCGACACGGATGACGAATCGGCGCACATGTTCGAGCGTTGCACGATCGTGCAGGAACATTTCTTCGCCACTTTCCAACACCTTTCGAAATGCGCCCCGTTTGTGCGCCCATGCCCCGACTAGCGTCCACGGGCCATGGGACACCTGGACCACGCCACCTTCGGCTGGCTGACCCCCGCGCTGTCGTACGTGATGGCCTGCATAGGCGCCGCGCTGGGGCTGCGATGCACCGTCCGCGCACTCGGCGCCACCGGGCGCTCGCGCCGCAACTGGCTCGTCACGGCGGCCTCGGCGATCGGGACCGGCATCTGGACCATGCACTTCGTGGCCATGCTCGGCTTCGGCGTCAGCGGCACCGACATCCGCTACGACGTGCCGCTCACCGTCCTGAGCCTCCTCGTCGCCATGACCGTCGTCTCCGCCGGCGTCTTCGTCGTCGGCTACAGCCGCGACCGCACGCGCGCACTCCTCATCGGCGGACTCACCACCGGGCTGGGCGTCGCGAGCATGCACTACCTGGGCATGGCCGCGATGCGACTGCACGGCGACGTGACCTACGACCCGGTGCTCGTCGCGCTCTCCGTCCTGATCGCGGTCGTCGCGGCGACCGCGGCCCTGTGGGCGGCCCTCAACATCAAGTCGCCCTCCGCGGTGACCGTCGCCTCCCTCGTCATGGGGGCCGCGGTCAGCAGCATGCACTACACAGGGATGTTCGCGGTGAGCGTGCGTGTCACGCCCTCCGGCGGGGTTCTGCCCGGGGCCACGGCGATGCAGTTCATCTTCCCCCTCGCCGTGGGCCTCGGGTCCTATCTCTTCCTGACCTCGGCCTTCGTCGCGTTGTCGCCGACGACGGGGGAGCGCGAGGCATCTGCTTCGGCTCAGCAGCCGGTCGAGAGCGCCGTCCGCTAGCGGCGTTCCGGACCGGCGCGCCGGTCCGGACGTAACGCCCCGAACCACTTCCGAGCGAGGAGGCCATGCGTACACCCCGTAGGACCGCCACAGCCGGCGCCGAGACGCCACCCCCGTCCCCCGCGCGCGGTCGCCGCGCGCATGCCGGACCACCCGCAGACGAGGGCCCCGACGAGCCCTCGGCCGCGCCGACGGACAGCGTGCACACGCGCGTGGGGCGCTGGCGGTTACGGCCGCGTACAGTCCGGGCCAAGATCGTATGTCTGTTGATGGTGCCCGTCGTGTCGCTGCTGGCGCTGTGGGCGTCCGCCACCGTCTCCACCGCCCAGGACGTCTCCAGGCTGCGGCAGTTGCAGCGCGTGGACTCCCAGGTCCGGGCTCCCGTCGCGGCCGCGGTCGCCGCACTCCAGGCCGAACGCGCCACCGCCGTGCGCTACGCGACCGACCCGGACTCCACGCCGGGCGGCGACTACCGGAAGCTCACGGAGCGCACGGACCGGGCTGTTGCGAAGCTGCGCCTCGGTGACCACAACACCGTCGCCGACAGCCAGGAACTGCCCGCCGGAGTCGCCCGGCGACTCGAAGAGTTCGTCACCGGCGTGGAGGAACTGCGCTCGCTGCGGACCGAGGTGCTCGACGGCCGCGCCGGATGGGACGAGGCGTACGGGCGCTACACGAACACCATCACGGCGGCCTTCCGCGTGGGCGGCGCGCTGACCGGCATCCAGGACGCCGACCTCGGCTCCGACGCGCGCGTGCTGCTCGAGTTCTCCCGCGCGGGAGAGGCACTGGCCCAGGAGGACGCGGTGCTCTCCAGCGCGCGCCTCGCCGGCCGGCTCGACGGAGAGCGGCTCAGGCTGTTCACCGGGGCCGTCGACACCCGCCGCGCCCTCACAGAAGCCGCCGTAGCGGACCTGCGTGGCTCCGAGCGCGCCGCCTGGCAGAACCTCGCCGAGAGCAGTGCCTACACCAGCGTGGGCGCCGTCGAGCACAAGGTCCTCGCGAGCGGCCCTGGCCCACGGGCGATCGATGCGGCACCCGAAGCCACGTGGGACAAGGCGCACCCACGCGTGCAGGGCGGAATGCGGACGATCGAGGAGGACGCCGGACGCAGCGTCGCCGACCGGGCCGACCCGTTCACCCGCGGTCTGCTCACCCCTGCCGGTGCCGCGGTGCTCTTCGGCCTCGCCGCCGTCGCAGCGTCGCTCGTCATCTCGGTGCGCATCGGGCGCGGCCTCGTGGTCGAACTGGTCAGCCTGCGCAACAGCGCCCTGGAGATCGCCCGGCGCAAACTCCCCGAGACCATGCGGAAACTGCGTGCCGGCGAGGAAATCGACGTCCGGGCCGAAGCGCCGCCCGGACCGCGCGCGGAGGACGAGACCGGACAGGTCGCCGAGGCCCTCGGCATCGTGCACCGCGCCGCGCTTCGGGCCGCCGTGGAGCGCGCCGAACTGGCAAGCGGCATCTCCGGGGTGTTCGTCAACCTCGCGCGACGCAGCCAGGTCCTCGTCCACCGCCAGCTGAGCCTCCTCGACAGCATGGAGCGCAGGTCCGACGACCCCGACGAACTGAGTGACCTGTTCCGGCTGGACCACCTCACCACCCGCATGCGGCGCCACGCGGAGAGCCTGATCATCCTCTCCGGAGCTGCCCCCGGCCGGGCCTGGCGCATGCCGGTCTCCCTGACGAACGTGATCCGTGCGGCCGTCTCCGAAATCGAGGACTACGCGCGCGTGGAGGTACGACAACTCCCCGAGGCGTCCGTCACCGGTGCCGCAGTGGCCGACCTCACCCACCTGCTGGCCGAGATCGTCGAGAACGCCGCCCAGTTCTCGCCGCCCCACACGCGTGTGCGCATCACCGGCGAACCCGTGGGCAACGGCTACGCGATCGAGGTCGAGGACCGTGGGCTGGGCATGGGCAAGGAGACTCTCGCCGAGGCCAACCGGCGCATCGCGCAGTCCGAGGCCCTCGATCTGTTCGACAGCGACCGGCTCGGTCTCTTCGTGGTCAGCCGGCTCGCCGCGCGCCACGGCATCAAGGTGCACCTGCAGACCTCGCCCTACGGCGGTACCACCGCGGTCGTCCTGCTGCCCACCGCCCTGCTGCAGAGCGGCACGCCGGAACGTGCCCCCCGTGAGACCGAGGAAGCCCAGCGACCCACGGAACGCGAATACGCGCGCGTGGCGGGTGCCGCCGCGCACCAGGAGGCCGTCCCTCCCTCCGCCGACAGACCCGCGCTGGTCGCCCCTGTACGGGCCGCGGCCGACAGCGGGGCGGACAGCAGGACCGAAGACCCACCCCCCGGAGTCACCACCTTGCGCCTGCACCGTCCCCCGGACGACTCCCAAGGATCCGACGACCTCCCGCGCCGCGTACGCCAGGCGAGCCTCGCCCCACAACTGCGCGAGCGGCGTTCCGAGGAACCGGCGCAGCCGGCTGACCCGCGCAGTGACGACCAGCGCACCCCAGAACTCGTACGGGACCGCATGGCGGCCTACCGCGCAGGTTGGACCCGCGGCGGCGGCAGGCAACCCGGCCGCGGTGCCACCCCGGACTCCGCACCGGGCAGCGACAGAGGCGAAGGAGACTCCGCATGATCCACGATCCGAGCATCAGGGCAGCCCAGCGATCGGGCGAACTCGACTGGCTGCTGGACGACTTGGTGATGCGTGTGAGCGAAGTACGGCACGTCGTGGTGCTGTCCAACGACGGACTTGCCGTGGGTGCCTCGACCGACCTCCGCCGCGAGGACGCCGAACACCTCGCCGCGGTCGCCTCCGGCTTCCACAGCCTGGCCAAGGGCGCGGGCAGGCACTTCGGCGTCGGCGGTGTGCGCCAGACGATGGTGGAGATGGACGACGGCTTCCTGTTCGTGGCTGCCGCGGGCGACGGCTCGTGCCTCGCCGTCCTCACCGCAGTGACCGCCGACATCGGTCTGGTGGCATACGAGATGGCACGGCTGGTCAAGCGTGTCGGCGAGCACCTCCACAGCGCGCCGCGGGTCGGCGCGCGGCCGCCGGCCGCCGGGTGAGACGAGAGAGCGGTCCGCGGAGATGACCGAAGGCATGCGAGACGCCCCGCGCGAGCAGGGCAGCCAGTGGTACGACAATGAGGCCGGGCCCCTCGTGCGTCCGTACGCCATGACGGGCGGCCGAACCAAGCCCGGCCCCACCGGGGTGCGCTTCGACCTGATCGCGCTCGTCACTCTGGACCCGGGGGCGCCCGGAGTCGACGACGACATCGGTCTCGGTCCTGAGCACCGGGCTCTTATCGACCTGTGCCGCACGGAGACACAGTCCGTGGCCGAACTCGCCGCGGACGCCGACCTTCCCGTGGGAGTGGTCCGGGTGCTCCTCGGCGACCTGCTGGAACTCGGCTGCGTCACCGTCAGCCGTCCGGTACCGCCGGCGCAGCTGCCCGACGAACGGATCCTGCGCGAAGTGATCGAGGGGCTGCGGGCACTGTAGATGAACGTTCAGAACCACGCGGACTCTTATGGACGCGTACAGCGCAGACTTCAACCGCCTTGTGTGCATCGAGCGGGCGTGAGTCGGCCGGATCGGATAAAAAGCGGTCGAATCCACCGGAAAGAGAGCGTGGTTGTCATGATGCTGACTTCGCGCACTCGCCCAGCAGCCGCGTGCGGACCTTCCGCCCGGGCTCGGCACCTATGTACTGACGTCGACCGTTGCCGGCACTCCCGAGAGAAGTGATCGATGGTCTCCGAGCACTCCGATGCCATGGACGGCGAGACGGCCGCCCTGGCGTTGAAGATACTGGTCGCCGGCGGGTTCGGCGTGGGCAAGACCACCCTGGTGGGTGCGGTCAGCGAGATCAGGCCGCTGCGCACCGAGGAACTGCTCAGCGAAGCCGGCCAGTTGGTGGACGACACCGACGGCGTGGACCAGAAGGTCACGACGACCGTCGCGATGGACTTCGGACGCATCACCATCCGCTCCGGCCTCTCCCTCTACCTGTTCGGCACACCGGGCCAGGACCGCTTCTGGTTCCTGTGGGACGAGCTGTCGCAGGGGGCCCTCGGGGCCGTGGTCCTCGCGGACACCCGGCGGCTGGAGGACTGCTTTCCCGCGGTGGACTACTTCGAGCACCGCCACATCCCCTTCGTGGTGGCCGTCAACTGCTTCTCGGAAGCCCGGGCCTACGGCGCCCAGGAGGTGTCGCGGGCCCTCGACCTCGACCGGGGAACTCCCGTGGTGCTCTGTGACGCCCGCGACCGCGACTCGGGGAAGGAGGTGCTGATCCGGCTCGTCGAGTACGCCGGGCGGATGCACACCGCCCGGCTGCTCGACTCGGTGGGGTGACCGCAAGGCCCCCGGGGACAGGCGACGCCGTCAGTGGGCGACGGACTTCTCTGCCAGGATCTTCTCGATGGCGACGCGGACGAGGAGTTCGCCGGGGACACCGTTGCGGGCGCCGAACTCCTCAGCCCGCTCCTCACCCATGTACCGGGCGGCGATGCGAGTGGCCCAGAGCCGCACCTCGTCCAGGTCCTCGGACAGCTCGGCCCGTCCCCGCAGCACCACAAAGTCGAACGGCGGCCGGTCGTCGTCCACGCACAGCGCGACCCGGCCGTCCCTGGCCAGATTGCGCCCCTTCACGGTCTCCTTGCCGGTGTTGAACACGAGTTCGTCCCCGTCCAGCAGGAACCAGATCGGCGCGACGTGCGGGCTCCCGTCTGCCCTAACGGTCGACAGCTTCCCGGTGCGGGTCCCGTACGAGACGAACGCTCGCCACTCGTCATCGGTCATCTTCTGTGCCATGTCCCCATCCTCCTTGCCCGGCGCCCAGCGGTGGGGAAGGCTGGCGGAGAGATCCTCCGGACAGGGGGAGACATCGTACGGGGAGACCGGATCATGGCGCAGAACCAGGGACTCGGCTGGCTGCTGGACGACCTGACCGAGCGTGTCGAACATGTACGGCACGCCTTGGTGTTGTCCAACGACGGACTGGTGACGGGGGCGAGTACGGGGCTACGGCGGGAGGACGCGGAGCATCTCGCCGCCGTGTCGTCCGGGCTGCACAGCCTGGCCAAGGGCTCGGGACGCCACTTCGGCGCCGGCAGGGTACGCCAGACGATGGTCGAGTTCGACGAAGCCGTGCTGTTCGTCACCGCGGCAGGCACCGGCAGCTGTCTGTGCGTGCTCAGCGGTGCGGAGGCCGACATCGGCCAGATCGCCTACGAGATGACCCTGCTCGTCAACCGGGTCGGCGAGCACCTCGGCGTGGACGCGCGCCAGTCCGAGCGATCCTCGACCGCAGAGCTCTGACCTGCAACTTCGTTATCCCCCGTGGAGTTATCCACAGGCTCGCCACGAGATTCGCCGATGCGGCTACGGTTTTTGCACGGCGAGCGCGCACGGCGTGAGCCATCGACTCCACGGGGGAGACCGACCATGCCCGGCCACACCATCACGAAACCGCACGTTCTCTCCTGCGCGCCGAGCCGCGCCGCCCAGGAACTGGGTCTCAAGCGGGGAGAGTTCGATCTCGCCGTACACCTCGGACGCATCCGGACCGTACCCGACGAAGGAGGCGGCGGAGCGCGTCGCGTCGCGTACGCCGAGATCGAGCGGCTGCGTTCAACGGAAGGCTTTCCCGAAGGGCTCCGCGACAGTGTCAAAGTCGTGGGGACCAGGGCAGGCGCGGCCCTCATGGACGTGACGGCCGCTCGCTTCACACGTCTGGCGCGCCTGGGCCTGGTGACCCCGGCGAAGTTCTACCTCAACCGCTATCGCGCGGTGGTCTGGCTGTATCTCGCCGACGAACTGCGACAGTTCGCTGCCGGGCCGGAGAACACCCGGCTGCTGAGCGGGCGTACGCCCGAGGGGCTGCGGGACCAACTGGACTCGGGATTGGACCTACGGCCCCGGAACTGGCGGGGACGACACCTGGGATTCCTGCTGCGGCAGGCCGACGATCCCTGGCAGCGCGCGGGAGCCCTGGCGGCCCTGCTCGACCCTGTCCAGACCGCGGAGATCGTCACGGATCCCTACGAACGCGCCCATGTGAACCGGTTCCGGCCGGGGCCACCCGCTCAGGCTGCTCCGGGTTCACCGTCCGCGCACATCGCCGAGAAGATCATGACGGCGTCCGACCCGGACGAAATCGGCTGGCTGAGGGCCGACCTGACCCGGACCCTCGAGGAGGCGCGCCGACACCGGCCCGCACCGCGCCCCGCACCCCACCAGGGCACGCACGCAACCCACCAGGCCCCGCCCGAGCCCCGAAGCGAGGAGCACGCGCCGGAACAGCCGGAACGAGGCCGCGGCCTGCTGGGCCGGCTGCGCCGCAGAAGCTCCTGACCTACAGCGCCCGGAACAGGCCCTCCTGGACGACCGACACCAGCAGGCGACCCTCCAGGTCGTAGATCCGTCCGCGGGCCAGACCCCGCCCGCCCGTCGCGATCGGCGACTCCTGGTCGTACAGGAACCACTCGTCCGCGCGGAACGGTCGGTGGAACCACATGGCGTGATCCAGCGACGCCATGTCGAAGTTCCGCGGACCCCACAGAGGCTCGACCGGGATACGAACGGCGTCCAGGAGGGTCATGTCGCTCGCGTACGTCAGCGCGCACGTGTGTACCAGCGGGTCGTCGCCGAGCGGACCGACCGCACGCATCCACACCGCGCTGCGCGGTTCGGCGCCGTCGACGTCCTCGGCGCTCCAGCGCAGCCGGTCCACGTACCGGATGTCGAAGGGCTGGCGGCGCGCCATCCGCTGCAACTGCTCGGGCAGCGTGCCCAGATGCTCCCGGATCTCCTCCGTGACCGTCGGCAGGGACTCCGGGGCCGGGACCTTGCGGGCCGGCGGCAGCTGGTGCTCGAAGGGACCTTCCTCAGGCTTGTGAAAGGAGGCGGTGAGATTGAAGATCGTGCGACCCTGCTGCACGGCGGTGACCCGGCGGGTGGTGAACGACCGCCCGTCCCGGACCCGCTCGACCTGGTACACGATCGGCACGCCCGGTCGGCCCGGGCGCAGGAAGTACGCGTGCAGTGAGTGCACCGGGCGCTCGCCGTCCGTGGTTCGTCCGGCGGCGACCAGCGCCTGGCCCGCCACCTGGCCGCCGAAGACCCGCTGCAGTGACTCCTGCGGGCTGCGGCCACGGAAGATGTTGACCTCGATCTGCTCCAGGTCGAGCAGGTCGACGAGCCTCTCGGCCGGGTTCGTCATGGGTGGGATTCTCCTTGGCTCACAGCTGGCCGACGTCGGTGACGCGGACGACGGCGCGACCTTCGGCGTCCGAGGCCGCGAGATCTACCTCGGCGCTGATGCCCCAGTCGTGATCGCCGTTGGGATCGTCGAAGATCTGGCGGACGCGCCACAGGCTGTGCTGCGGCTCCTCCTCGATCAGGAGCAGCTTGGGGCCGCGGGCGTTCGGGCCCGTGCCGAGCTCCTCGTACTCGTCCCAGTACTTGTCCATCGCGTCGCCCCAGGCCTGGGCGTCCCAGCCGGACTCGGCGTCCATCTCGCCCAGCTCCCCGACCTGATCGAGAGCGGCGAGCTCGACGCGGCGGAACATGGCATTGCGGACGAGGACACGGAAGGCGCGCGCGTTGGCGGTGACCGGCTTCACCTGGTCGGCCTTCTCCTGGGCCTCCTCGGCCGTCATCTCCTCGGGATTGGCCAGCTGCTCCCACTCGTCCAGCAGGCTGGAGTCGACCTGGCGCACCGTCTCGCCGAGCCAGGCGATCAGGTCCTGAAGGTCTTCGGACTTCAGGTCGTCCGGGACGGTGTGCTCGAGGGCCTTGTAGGCGCTGGCCAGGTAGCGCAGCACGATCCCCTCGGTGCGCGCCAGCTCGTAGTGGGAGACCAACTCCGTGAAGGACATCGCCCGTTCGTACATGTCACGGATGACGGATTTCGGCGACAGCGGATGGTCGCCCACCCACGGGTGGCTCTTGCGGTAGGTGTTGTACGCGTGGAAGAGCAGCTCCTCCAGGGGCTTGGGGTAGCTGATGTCCTGGAGACGCTCCATACGCTCCTCGTACTCGACGCCGTCCGCCTTCATCGCGGCAACGGCCTCGCCGCGCGCCTTGTTCTGCTGGGCGGCGAGAATCTGCCGCGGGTCGTCCAGTGTCGATTCCACGACCGACACCATGTCCAGCGCGTAGGACGGCGACTCCGGATCGAGGAGTTCGAACGCGGCCAGTGCGAACGTGGAGAGCGGCTGGTTGAGGGCGAAGTCCTGCTGGAGATCGACCGTGAGGCGCACGATGCGGCCGGTGGCGTCCGGCTCGTCGAGCTTCTCGACGATGCCGCCGTCCAGCAGGGAGCGGTAGATGGCGATCGCGCGCCGGATGTGCCTGAGCTGCTGCTTGCGCGGCTCGTGGTTGTCCTCCAGCAGCCGGCGCATCGCCTCGAAGGCGTTGCCGGGCCGGGCGATCACCGACAGCAGCATCGTGTGCGTCACCCGGAAGCGGGACGTCAGCGGTTCCGGGTCGGAGGTGATGAGCTTGTCGAAGGTGGTCTCGGCCCACGCGACGAAGCCCTCGGGTGCCTTCTTGCGGACCACCTTCCGGCGCTTCTTGGGATCGTCCCCGGCCTTGGCGAGTGCCTTCTCGTTCTCGATGACGTGCTCGGGCGCCTGCGCGACGACGAAGCCCGCTGTGTCGAAGCCGGCCCGCCCGGCGCGGCCCGCGATCTGGTGGAACTCACGGGCGCGCAGGGTGCGCACACGGTTGCCGTCGTACTTGGTCAGGGCCGTGAACAGCACGGTGCGGATGGGCACGTTGACGCCGACGCCGAGCGTGTCCGTGCCGCAGATGACCTTCAGCAGACCGGCCTGGGCGAGCTTCTCCACCAGACGCCGGTACTTGGGCAGCATGCCGGCGTGGTGCACACCGATGCCGTGCCGCACGTAACGGGAGAGGTTGCGGCCGAACTTGGTGGTGAAGCGGAAATTGCCGATCAGCTCGGCGATCTGCTCCTTCTCCTCCCGCGTGCACATGTTGATGCTCATCAGCGCCTGCGCGCGCTCCACGGCCTGCGCCTGCGTGAAGTGCACGATGTAGACGGGTGCCTGCTTGGTCTCCAGCAGGTCGGTGAGCGTCTCCGTGAGAGGTGTGAACCGGTACTCGTAGGACAGCGGCACGGGGCGGTTCGCCGAGCGGACCACCGCGGTGGGGCGGCCGGTGCGCCGGGTGAGGTCCTTCTCGAAGAAGGAGACGTCGCCGAGCGTGGCCGACATCAGGACGAACTGCGCCTGTGGCAGTTCGAGCAGGGGGATCTGCCAGGCCCAGCCGCGGTCCCCCTCCGCGTAGAAGTGGAACTCGTCCATGACGACCTGGCCGACGTCGGCGTCCTTGCCGTCGCGAAGCGCGATCGACGCCAGCACCTCGGCGGTGCAGCAGATCACGGGCGCGTCGGAGTTGACGGACGCGTCGCCGGTGAGCATGCCGACGTTCTCAGTGCCGAAGATCTTGCACAACTCGAAGAACTTCTCGGAGACCAGCGCCTTGATCGGGGCGGTGTAGAAGGTGACCTCGTCCCGGGCGAGCGCCGCGAAGTGGGCGCCCGCCGCGATCATGCTCTTGCCGGAGCCGGTGGGCGTCGACACGATCACGTTGGCGCCGGAGACCACCTCGATCAGCGCCTCCTCCTGGTGGGGGTAGAGCGTGAGACCGCGCTCCTCGGCCCACGACTCGAAGGCTTCGTAGAGGGCGTCGGGGTCTGGGGTCGGCGGCAGCTGATCGATGAGGGTCACGCACCCATCTTGCCTGGCCTTGGTCCCGATGCGGGAATCGGATGCGAGTCCGAAGATCACGACCGCTACGCTGTGTCGCCGACGGAGCGTCAACGCACCCGGTCAACTGGACAGCGGCACACGAGGAATGGGGCGGGCAACGGCCATGATGGGACCAGCACACTCACTGTCGGGCGCCGCAGCCTGGCTCGGCGTCGGGGCGGCGACCGCCGCGGCCGGGCACCCGATGCCCTGGCCGGTCCTGCTCTCCGGCGCTCTGATCTGCGCCGGTGCCGCGCTCGCCCCGGATCTCGACCACAAGGCCGCCACCATCTCCCGTGCGTTCGGTCCGCTCTCGCGCTGGCTCTGCGAGATCGTCGACAAGCTCTCGTACGCCGTCTACAAGGCCACGAAGAAGCAGGGCGACCCGCGCCGCTCCGGGGGACACCGCACGCTCACGCACACCTGGCTGTGGGCGGTCCTGATCGGTGCGGGCACCTCGGCGGTGGCGATCACCGGCGGCCGCTGGGCAGTGCTGGCGATCCTCTTCGTGCACATGGTGCTGGCCATCGAGGGCCTGCTGTGGCGGGCGGCCCGCGGTTCCAGCAGCGACGTACTGGTGTGGCTGCTGGCCGCGACCAGTGCGTGGATCCTCGCCGGTGTCCTGGACCAGCCGGGCAACGGTTCGGACTGGCTGTTCACGGCGCCGGGCCAGGAGTACCTGTGGCTGGGGCTGCCGATCGTGCTCGGCGCCCTGGTGCACGACATAGGGGACGCCCTGACCGTCTCCGGCTGCCCAATCCTGTGGCCGATCCCGTTGGGACGCAAGCGCTGGTACCCGCTCGGGCCGCCGAAGGCGATGCGATTCCGGGCGGGCAGCTGGGTCGAGCTCAGGGTGCTGATGCCGGTGTTCATGCTGCTCGGCGGAGTGGGCGGCGCCGCGGCGCTCAACTTCATCTGAGGGGTGTTGATCGTCCGACGGAGGCAGTCGGCGGTGCCGGTGGCGGCTCAGGTCGCGTCGTCGCCGGAGCCTTGCCCGCCCTCGCCGCCGTAGCGACGCTCGAACCGGGCGATGCGGCCCTCGGAGTCCACTGTCCGTGCCTTGCCCGTGTAGAACGGGTGGCTTTCCGAGGAGATCTCCACGTCGACGACCGGGTAGGTCTCGCCGTCGTCCCACTCGACGGTCTGGTCGCTGGTCGCGGTGGACCGGGTGAGGAAGGCGTATCCGGCGGCGCGGTCGCGGAAGACGACGGGGTGGTAGTCGGGCTGCTTGTCCTGCTGCATGGCTGCTCCTCGTGCGGCGGTGGAGAATCCGGCGGGCCGGGGACGTCGGGCTCAGCCGGACAGGGTGTCCTCGTCGACGATGTGCATCGCCGCCTCCTCGGCGGAGGCGGCCGCACCGTCGATGCCCACGTCCGTGGCGACCAGGGCGCTCTCCTCGTCCTCGTGCGCGCCCTCGTCGGGAGCGACGAGCCGGCCGGAGCGGAGGGCGCCGACCTCGTTGTCCAGGGCCTCCCCGTCGGTGTCCTCGCAGTCGCCGATGCCGTCGCCGTCGGGGACCTCGAGATCCGGCACCTCTTCCGCCAGACGCTGGTCGAGGGTCTCGCCCCGATGCCGCTCCTCGGCCGTGACATCGGCGCGCTCCACCGCCCATGGCCGGTCCGGAGGGGACCAGCCCCGGTCGAGGGGATCACCTACGCCGTCGTTCTCCAGCGTGTCTTCCACGTCGAGGAGCCCCGCGTCAGCCTGGATCTCGGATCCGTCGGGCTGGTAGACGTCGTCTCCCCATCCGTCGGCGCTGTTCACGGGTACCTCCAGGTGGTGGGAACGGGCCCGCTCGCACCGCGGTCGGCCACGGGCCGCCGCCGCACGGGGCGCAGGCTGCACGCGGCACGCCCCGGGGGCTTCCCGGGCGCTTCCCGAACCTGTGCCGCTTTCCAGCGTTCCACCCGGGTTCGGGACTGCGCAACGCCAGACGACGAGGAGAGGCCCACTACCGGAACTGGCCCCGACTCCCACTGCCCCCGCGCGAGCCACACCGGGACTTCCGGCCGCCACCGAAAGGACAAGCTCGGGTGGCCCACTCCGCCCGGCGTGGTTGCCCCCGCACGGCCGTCCACGGCCGGCGCCGGGCCCTGGTCAGCCCTGCACCCGGCCCGGTTCCGCCGACCGGGGTCGGCCCTGGCCGGCGGGGGCCCGGCGCCGTTCGGAGCCGCGAGCCTGCCGGCCGCGCCCCGGTCTCCGGCCTGTCGGCGGACCCCGTTCCATGCCAGGTCCGGCTGACCGACCCGGTGATCCTTTCCGCTCCGGGCAGAGGGCCCCCTTGGCCCACCGCGGTCAGTCGTCCGGCAGCGGCGGCCCTTACACGGTTGCCGAACCCTGTCGGCCGCCCCGCATCCACCCGCGCCTGGTACCCCCACCACCGTCAGCCGTGCCAGGACCGCCACAGAGCCGCGTACGCGCCGTCCGCTGTGACGAGATCGTCGTGGCTGCCCAGCTCGCTGATGCGGCCGTTCTCCACGACGGCGATGACGTCCGCGTCGTGGGCGGTGTGCAGGCGGTGGGCGATGGCGATCACCGTACGGCCGTCGAGGACGCGGGCCAGGGAGCGCTCCAGGTGGCGTGCGGCCCGCGGGTCGAGCAGCGAGGTCGCCTCGTCCAGGACCAGTGTGTGCGGGTCGGCCAGTACCAGCCGGGCCAGCGCGATCTGCTGTGCCTGGGCCGGGGTGAGCGTGAGACCCCCCGAGCCGACCTCCGTGTCCAGGCCGTCATCGAACGCACGCGCCCAGCCGTCGGCGTCGACCGCGCCCAGTGCCGCCCACAGCTCGGCGTCGACCGCGTGGGTACGGGCGAGCAGGAGGTTGTCGCGCAGGGAACCCACGAACACGTGGTGCTCCTGATTGACGAGGGCCACGTGGGAGCGGACCCGCTCGGCGGGCATCCGGGACAGCTCGGCGCCGCCGAGGGCGATTCGGCCTTCCCGGGGGGCGTAGATGCCGGCGAGCAGCCTGCCCAGCGTGGACTTGCCCGCGCCCGACGGGCCGACCAGGGCCAGCCGGGTGCCGGGGGCGACCGCCAGCGACACATCGCGCAGCACGTCGACGCCCGCGCGGTAGCCGAAGTGCACGCGCTCGGCGTCGACGTCGCGTCCGTCGGGGGACACCGATTCCTCCCCCGCGTCGGGCTCGATGTCCCGGACCCCGACCAGCCGGGCCAGCGACACCTGGGCCACCTGCAGCTCGTCGTACCAGCGGAGGATCAGGTTCACCGGATCGACCAGCATCTGGGCGATCAGCGCACCCGTGGTCAGCTGACCGACACCGATCCAGCCCCGCAGGACGAACACCCCGCCGATCATCACGACGGAGGCGAGCACGGTCACATGGGTGACGGTGATGACCGGGAAGAGCACCGACCGCAGCCAGAGCGTGTAGCGCTCCCAGGCCGTCCACTCCTTGATCCGGCGCTCCGACTGCTCGACGCGGCGGACCCCGAGCCGGTGCGCCTCGATGGTGTGACCGGCGTCCACGGTCTCGGCGAGGGCGGCGGCGACGGCGGCGTACCCGGCGGCTTCGGAACGGTAGGCGGAGGGCGCCCGTTTGAAGTACCAGCGGCAGCCCAACACCAGCAGCGGCCCGGCGAGCAGTACGGCCGGGGCCAGGGGCGG
Organism: Streptomyces sp. NPDC001315; assembly: GCF_042896175.1. Taxonomy (NCBI): domain Bacteria; kingdom Bacillati; phylum Actinomycetota; class Actinomycetes; order Kitasatosporales; family Streptomycetaceae; genus Streptomyces; species Streptomyces sp. NPDC001315. Next base: position 28,277 of record NZ_JBIAWZ010000010.1, read on the forward strand.
CGCGGTGATGATGAGCCCGCCGAGCAGCAGCGCCGTCCACATCACGCCGATCGCGAGCTGCGGCACAGCCTCACGCATGGCGTTGCCCAACCGGTCGATGTCCGTGGTGATCCGGGAGAGCAGGTCGCCCGTGCCGGCCCGCTCGAGGACGCCCGGCGGCAGCCCGACCGCCCGCACGAGGAAGTCCTCGCGCAGGTCGGCCAGCATCCGCTCACCCAGCATTGCGCCCCGCAGGCGCACCTGCCGCACAAAGACGGCCTGGACGAGCAGTGCGATCACGAACACGGCGGCGGTGCGCTCCAGATGGAGTTCCTGCGCCCGGTCCGACACACGCTCGACGAGGGCGCCCAGCAGCCACGGGCCCACCATCGAGGTGACCACGGCGACCGTATTGACCGTGATGAGCAGCAGGAAGGCACGGCGATGCCGGCGGAACAGTTCGGCCACATAGGCGCGTACGGTCGCGGGGGCGCCGACGGGCAGGGTGTTCGCCGTCGTCGGGGCCGCCGGGTCGTAGGCCGGTGGCGCCACGCCGATCATGCGGTCTCCTCGATCTCTTCCAGGGCGCCTCGGAAGGCGCCTTCGTCTTCTGGTCCTGATGCGGCTGATGCGGCCGACATGGCTTTCGACATGGCTTCCGATCCGGCGCCGAAGGCCCGCTCCTCGTCCGTCTCCCGCGTCACCACCGCTCGGTACCGGGGCTCCGTGTGCACCAGCTCCCGGTGTACGCCGACCGCCGCGACCTCGCCCTCGTGTACGAGGACGACCCGATCGGCGCGGTCCAGGAGCAGCGGCGAGGAGGTGAACACCACCGTCGTGCGGCCCGCCCGCAACCGGCGCACGCCCTCCGCGATCCTTGCCTCGGTGTGCGAGTCGACGGCGGAGGTCGGCTCGTCCAGGACGAGGACCCCCGGATCCGTGATCAGTGACCGGGCCAGCGCGAGGCGCTGGCGCTGGCCGCCCGACAGGGAGCGTCCGCGTTCGGTGACGCGGGCGTCCATCGGGTCCTCGGCGTCGAACGAACCCTGGACGAGTGCCTCCAGGACGTCCCCGCACTGCGCGGCCGCCAGCGCATCCCGCGGGTCGACGGCACCCGAGGCGGGCACGTCGAGCAGTTCGCGCAGTGAGCCGGAGAGCAGCACGGGGTCCTTGTCCTGGACGAGGACGGCCGTCCGTGCGGTGTCGAGGGGGAGTTCGTCCAGGGGCACACCGTCCAGCAGTACAGAGATGCCGGCTTCCGCCGGGTGCCCGCCGAGCCGTTCCGCCAGCCGTCCCGCCGCGTCCGGGTCGCCGCAGACCACCGCCGTGAGCCGGCCGGCCGGTGCGAGGAGACCGGTGTCCGGGTCGTACAGGTCGCCGGACGGCACGTCGGCCGCGCGCGAGCCCCCGGTGTCGGTGACCCGCTCCAGCGACAGCACGCCGGCCGCCCGCCGGGCGGAGGGCCGTGAGAAGGAGTACGCCATGGCGATCTCCTCGAAGTGCCGCAGCGGATAGGTGAGCACCATGACCGAGCTGTAGACCGCGACCAGTTCACCGACGGTGATCCGGCCCTGGCGGGCCAGGTGGATGCCGTAGCAGACGACGGCGATCAGCAGCAGGCCCGGTAGCAGTACCTGGATCGCCGAGATCAGGGACCACATCCGGGCGCTGCGCACGGCCGCCTGGCGGACCTCCTGCGAGGCGCGGCGGTAGCGGTCGAGGAACAGTTCCTCGCCACCGATGCCACGCAGCACGCGCAGGCCGGCGACGGTGTCGGAGGCCAGCTCGGTGGCGCGTCCGGCCTTCTCGCGCTGGAAGTCGGCCCGCCGAGTGGCGCGTGGCAGCAGCGGGAGCACGGCGAGCGCCAGCACGGGGAGCCCCACGGCGACGACCAGACCGAGCGCCGGCTGGTAGACGACCAGGCCCACGCAGACCAGCACGACGGTGAGCGCGGCCGCGGTGAACCGGGACACGGACTCCACGAACCAGCCGATCTTCTCGACGTCACCGGTGGAGACGGCCACGACTTCTCCGGCCGCGACCCGCCGGGTCAGCGCCGAGCCCAACTGGGAGGCCTTGCGGGCCAGCAGCTGCTGCACGCGCGCCGCCGCCGTGATCCAGTTGGTGACCGCGGCCCGGTGGAGGAACGTGTCGCCGACGGCGATGCCGACACAGCACAGGGCCATCAGTCCGCCCGCGAGGGCGAGCCGGGCGCCGGAGCGGTCGACGACGGCCTGGACGGCGTAGCCGACGCAGAACGGCTGGGCGGAGACGGCCACGAAGTGCAGCAGTCCCCAGGCCAGCGCCCGGAACTGTCCGCCCAGCTGGTTCCGGCCGAGCCACCACAGGAACCGGGGCCCCGAACGTGCGTCCGGCACACCCGGGTCGGGATACGGAAGGTCTTGAATCTGCATGACGTCCCAGTGGCTCGTGTCAGGGGATGGAGGGAAGGGGGAGGGAAGGCAACCGAAGGAACCGCGAGGCGCGGCAGCAAACCGTGAAAGGTTCGCGTCGGAGCGTGGTCAAAATCAACCCGTTTTCCGGGGCGCCGTACAGATCCGGCTACCGACACTCCGGCTACGGACGGCGAGCGGTCCGGATCGGTCGGGCGTGGCCTGGATGTACACAACCCGACGCAAACGTCCGGAAAGTGATGCGAGGATGGGGCGATGCAGAGTGGCGGCGCACGGCGTGCGCGGTTCCCGACGGCGGCCCGCGGCCATCAATTGGCGACCCTGGTCATCCTGGTAACCGTGGCGGCACTGTCCGGCTGCGGTGGTCCGGATGGGGGACACTCCGGCGAGGCGGGATCCCCCGCCGAGGCGGACCGTACCCGCCCGAGTGTCGCGGACCCGACTCGTATCCCGGACGTCGCAGAGCGCTTTCAGCGGCAGATCCCCGCCGACTCCCGCCAGGTCGTGGCGGTCTACGGGGACGGCAGGGACTCCGCCGACTCCATGGTCGTGCTCTACACGAAACGCGGCTCCGCCTGGGACCGCACCCGCAGTTGGCCCGCGCACAACGGCAAGAAGGGCTGGACCACCGACCACCGCGAAGGGGACAGGCGCAGCCCCATCGGCGTGTTCACGCTCACCGACGCCGGCGGGGTCCTCGCGGACCCCGGTGCCGGACTCCCGTACACCCGGTCCGCCGACTTCGCGGCCCCCCGCTGGTGGGCCAGGTCGCACTGGCACGACTTCGACTATGTCATCGCCATCGACTACAACCGCGTCAAGGGCACCCCGCCGAACGACCCGACCCGCCCCGAGGGTGATGCCAAGGGCGGCAGCATCTGGCTGCACATGGACCACGGCAGCGGTACGTCGGCCTGCGTCAGCCTGTCCAAACCCGCGATGGAGTACCTGCTGCGCACACTTGACCCCAACGGGCATCCTGTGGTGGTGATGGGAGACAGGGCCGACCTCGAGGCCTGGTAGTACGCATGGAGGACATGTCGCACGGAGGTCCCGTACGCATGGAGGGCCGTACGCATGAGGGAGGCCTCATTGCGGTGACGGCCAACTCCCCGTAGAACACCGGCCATGAGAAGCCGGATCATCATGTCCATGCTCACCGGAGCGACCCTCCTGCTGAGTGCCCTCGTCGGGGCGGGGCCCGCCCAAGCCGCGGCTGCCCCCTCGTCCGCCGATGTCCCCGCCGAGTTCGGTACCGACTGGCACGACCCGCTCACCGCCGGCCCGCCCGTGGCCAAGCCGGACGCCAAGTCCTGCCAAGTCACCGTCGCCGAGGCGCAGTTCCGCGACTTCACGCCGTACAGGGGCGCCTACGCACCCCCCGACGGCTGCGGCGACCGCTGGAGCAAGGTCGTGCTTCGGCTCGACGGCAGGGTCCAGGGGCGGCAGTTCGACCGGCTCGGCTATCTGCACGTCGGCGGCGTGGAGATCTTCCGTACGTCGACACCGGAGCCGTCGCCCGCCGGCATCGAGTGGTCCGTGGAGAAGGACGTCACGCGCTACAGCGACACGTTCCGCCATGGCCAGGACGTCGAGATGCTCATCGGAAACGTCGTCGACGACACGTACACCGGCGTCATCGACGTCAAGGTCACGCTCACCTTCTACGCGCCGCAGGAGGCGCACCCCGCGTCGCAGGCGTCGCACGAGGCGAGACAGGCAGCGATCCCCGACCGCGTGCTGACCCTCGCCGACGGCGCCACCCTCATCACCCCGCGCAACAGTGAACGCATCGTCGCCGAGGTGTACGCCACCGGCTCCGGCGGAGGCTGCGAGGAGTACTGGTACCTGACGGTGCCCGATGCGGCGCCCTACTCCTGCAAGGCGGACCAGGGTCCCTACCGTGAGGTGCAGATCAAGGTCGACGGCCAACTCGCCGGAATCGCCACGCCGTTCCCGACCGTGTGGACCGGCGGCTGGTCCAATCCCTTCCTCTGGTACGTCGTTCCGGGACCGCGCGCCTTCGACATCAAGCCGATCGAATACGACCTGACCCCCTTTGCCGGGATCCTCAACGACGGCCGCCCGCACCGCGTCGAGGTCTCCGTCGTCGGTGTGCCCGAGGGGCAGGCCGGCTGGAGCACTCCTGTCAACGTGCTCGTCTGGCAGGACGCGCGGCGTACGCACGTCACCGGTGAACTCACCGTGCACAAGTCCGGCGACCTCGCCAACTCCTCGACGTACACTCCCGGTTCGGAGCACCGGGTGGACACCGAGGGCGGGCACCGGTTCACCGTCGCCGGGTACGTCGACACCTCGCACGGCCGGGTCACGACCACCGTGAACCGCTCGCTGGCGAACACCTCCGCGCACCGCTGGACCGACGGCGAGAACACCGATGGCCTGGACGCCACCTGGACCGACGACGAGTCGGTGACCATCGACGGACGCGGAGCGGCCCGCACGACGCGCACCCACCGGACGTACACGATGGACGGCACGACCACGATCGGCGGGGACGATCGGCTGCGCACCGTGCTGACGCTGGGCGACCGCGCCGCGGTCGTCGAGACGCGCGGCGCCAGGCGTACGGCATGGTCGCGGCTCGACGACACCTACACGGGTGACGCCACGTTCACCGTCAATGTGCCGCGCGACCAGCGGCACGCGGTCGGCACGACGGGCGAGCGGTACCGGTGGTACGGCTCGGACGGTTGCTACGACCGGTCCCTGACCACAGTTCAGGGGGTGCTCATGGAGGACCGGCGCGGCTGCTGAGCCCAGTTGTGTGCGATGCGTCACTCGGGGTGCGGCCGCCGCCTGTTCTGGCGGCCGTCGCCCGCTGTTCAGCAGGTCCGCCCCCGCTCCGGCATCCCGTCCACCAGCGTGTCCAGCAACCCCCCGAGCACCTCCCGCTGCTCGCCCGTCAACGGGGCCAGGATCTCCTGCGCGGCGGACACGCGCGCACCGCGCAACTCACGCAGGGCCGTGCGGCCGTCGTCCGTGAGCTCGATGCGGATCACCCGGCGGTTGGTCGGATCGGGGACCCGGCGCACCTTGCCGCTCGCCTCCAGTCCGTCGACCAGGGTTGTCACGGCCCGAGGCACCACCTCCAGGCGTTCGGCGAGGTCGGCCATGCGCGGGGGAGCGTCGCAGTGTGCCAGTGTGCGCAGCAGCCGGGCCTGGGCCGGCGTCACGCCCAGCCCGCGCTGCGCCAGGTGATGCTTCTGGATGCGGTGCACCCGGCGCGTGAGCCGGAGCAGTTGCTCGGCGAGCAGGCCGTCGGGATCGGGGGTGGTCATACGGGAACAATATCAGGACCATGTTCATTGTGAGTATAGGTAACAATGAGCTATGCTCCATCAGTCCTCGACCTCTCACCCTCCGTAGGAGCCATGCCCCGCGACCACATCGACTGGACCCCCTCTCCCGGCACCTCGACCGACCAACCCCGGCAGGTGCGCCGCATCCTCACCCTGTTCAAGCCCTACCGCGCCCGGCTCACGGTCGTCGGCCTGCTGGTCGGCGCCTCGTCCCTGGTCACCGTGGCCACCCCCTTCCTGCTGAAGGAGACGCTGGACGTCGCGATTCCGCAGGGCCGCACCGGCCTGCTGAGCCTGCTCGCGCTGGGCATGATCCTCAGCGCCGTCCTCACCAGCGTCTTCGGCGTCCTGCAGACCCTGATCTCCACGACCGTCGGCCAGCGCGTCATGCACGACCTGCGCACCGCCGTCTACGGTCGCCTGCAGCGCATGTCGCTCGCCTTCTTCACCCGCACCCGCACGGGCGAGGTGCAGTCCCGCATCGCCAACGACATCGGCGGCATGCAGGCCACCGTCACCTCCACCGCGACCTCCCTGGTCTCCAACCTCACCAGCGTGGTCGCCACGATCGTCGCGATGATCGCTCTCGACTGGCGGCTGACCGTCGTCTCGCTGCTTCTGCTGCCGGTCTTCGTGTGGATCAGCCGTCGCGTCGGCAACGAACGCAAGAAGATCACCACCCAGCGCCAGAAGCAGATGGCCGCGATGGCGGCGACCGTCACCGAGTCGCTCTCTGTCAGCGGCATCCTGCTCGGCCGCACCATGGGCCGCTCCGACTCGCTCACGCGGTCCTTCTCCGAGGAGTCCGAGCAACTGGTCGACCTCGAAGTGCGGTCGAGCATGGCAGGCCGCTGGCGCATGGCCGTGATCACGATCGTCATGGCCGCCATGCCCGCCGTCATCTACTGGACCGCGGGCATCGCCCTCCAGGCAGGCGGCCCCGATGTCTCGATCGGCACCATCGTCGCCTTCGTCTCGCTCCAGCAGGGCCTGTTCCGCCCGGCCGTGAGCCTCCTGTCGACCGGCGTCCAGATCCAGACCTCGCTCGCGCTCTTCCAGCGCATCTTCGAGTACCTCGACCTGCCCATCGACATCACCGAGCGCGAAGAGCCCGTCCGTCTCGACCGTGTCAAGGGCGAGGTCCGCTTCGAGGACGTCACCTTCGGCTACGACGGCAAGGGAGGCCCGGTTCTCGACGGCATCGACATCACCGTCCCCGCGGGGAGCAGCCTCGCGCTCGTCGGCGCGACCGGCGCGGGCAAGTCCACGCTCGGCTATCTGGTGCCACGCCTGTACGACGTCACGGGCGGCCGCGTCACCCTCGACGGCGTCGACGTCCGTGACCTGGACTTCGACACCCTGGCCCGCGCGGTCGGCGTCGTCTCGCAGGAGACGTACCTCTTCCACGCCTCGGTCGCCGAGAACCTGCGCTTCGCCAAGCCCGACGCCACCGACGAGGAGCTGTACGCGGCGGCCGGGGCAGCCCAGATCCACGACCACATCGCGTCGCTGCCCGACGGCTACGACACGGTCGTCGGCGAGCGCGGCCACCGCTTCTCGGGTGGTGAGAAGCAGCGCCTGGCGATCGCCCGCACGATCCTGCGCGATCCGCCGGTACTGATCCTCGACGAGGCGACCAGCGCCCTGGACACCCGCACCGAACACGCCGTCCAGGAGGCCATCGACGCCCTGTCCGCCAACCGCACGACGCTCACCATCGCGCATCGGCTGTCCACCATTCGGGGTGCCGACCAGATCGTGGTCCTGGACTCCGGACGTGCGGTCGAACGGGGCACGCACGAGGAGCTGTTGGAGCGGGACGGGCGGTACGCGGCCCTCGTACGCCGGGACGCCCAACTGGAGCCGACAAGCTGAAGATATGCCGGGTTTGTGACGGTATACGGGTTACCGTGCCCGCATGCAGATGAACACTCCGCCACGGAGCACGATTCGACTGACGCGCCGGGGCCGTCTCGCCCTCATCGCGACTGGGGCCGTCGTGGCCGGCACCGCCGTGGCGGTGCCGCTGCTGAGCCTGGACGACGACGAGCCCGCCAGGCCCGCCTCGCTGGTGATCCCGGAGGGCTGGCGGTCGAGCCAGGTCTACGACGCCGTCGACAAGGCCCTCGAACTGCCTGCCGGTGCCACCAGACAGTCGCTCGCGAAGGCCGGCCTCAAGCTGCCGAACGACGCCGAGGGAAATCCTGAGGGCTATCTGTTCCCGGCGACGTATCCGGTGGCGGAGAAGGCCACCCCCCAGTCGCTGCTGTCGGCCATGGTCGACACCGCGAACCGTAAGTTCAACAAGGTGCCCATCGCGTCCGGCGCGCAGCGCAACGCGATGAACGTCTACCAGGCGGTCACCATCGCCAGCATCATCCAGGCCGAGTCCGCCACCAAGGCCGACATGGGCAAGGTGGCCCGGGTCGTCTTCAACCGGCTGGAGCGCGGCATGCCGCTCCAGATGGACTCCACCATCAACTACGCGCTCAACCGCTCCACCCTGCGCACCACGGCCGACGACACCAGGATCGAGAGCCCCTACAACTCCTACCAGCGCATGGGACTGCCGCCCACGCCGATCGACAACCCCGGCGAGGAGGCGATGAGAGCCGCGATCAACCCGACCCCGGGCGACTGGCTGTACTTCGTCACCGTCAAGCCGGGCGACACCCGGTTCACGGCCGACTACCAGCAGCACCTGCGCAACGTCGCCGAGTTCAACGCCTTGCAGAAGAGCGCGAGCCCGCCGTCCACGACTACGAGCCCGCAGCCCACGACTGCGAGCCCGCAGCCCACGGCTACGAGCCCGCAGTCCGCGACCAAGTGAGGGCGGGACGTCAGGCGGCCACCGGTTCTCCCGCGAGCAGACGCCTGATGTCCCGTACCGCCGCACGTCCGGCCCGGTTGGCGCCGATCGTGCTCGCCGACGGGCCGTAGCCGACTAGGTGAACACGCGGGTCGGTGACCGCGCGCGTCCCGTCGACGCGGATCCCGCCGCCCGGCTCGCGCAGCCGCAGCGGTGCCAGATGGTCGACGGCGGGCCGGAAGCCGGTCGCCCACAGGATGACGTCGGCGGCCGCGCGCCGCCCGTCCTTCCACTCCACGCCGTTCGGGGTGATCCGGTCGAACATCGGCAGCCGGTCCAGGACGCCGTCCGCCAGCCCCTGCCTGATCGCGTCGTTGAGGGGCAGGCCGGTGACGGAGACGACGCTCCTCGGCGGCAGCCCCTGCCGCACCCGCTCCTCCACCAGTGCCACGGCGGCCCGGCCCGCGTCCTCGTCGAAGGGGCCCTCGCGGAAGACGGGCGGCCGCCGGGTGACCCAGGTGGTCGCGGCAGCGTACGGGGCGATCTCCAGCAGGTGCTGGGTACCGGACGCCCCGCCGCCCACGACGACCACCCGCTGCCCGGCGAACTCCTCGGGCCCGGGATACTGCGCGGTGTGCAACTGCCGTCCGAGGAAGGTCTCCTGGCCGGGATAGCGCGGCCAGAACGGCCGGTCCCAGGTGCCGGTCGCGTTGATCAGCGCGCGAGCCGACCAGGCACCGTCGGACGTCTCCACGAGCAGTCGGCCACCGGAGCCCTCGCGCACGGCCCGCACGTCGACAGGGCGCCGTACCCGCAGGTCGAAGGTGCGCTCGTACCGGTCGAAGTACTCGGTGATCACCTCGGAGGAGGGCCGCGCGGGATCGGCGTCCGTCAGCTCCATCCCGGGTAGCGAATGCATCCCGTGCACCTTGCCGTACGTCAGCGAGGGCCACCGGAACTGCCAGGCGCCGCCCGGGCCGGGGGAGTGGTCGAGAACCACGAAGTCGCGCTCCGGGAGGAATCCGGTGCGCCGCAGGTGATAGGCGCTGGACAGGCCGGCCTGACCAGCGCCCAGGACGACTGCCTCGACCTCGCGCGTGTTGTTCACGCTTCCACTAACAGGGGTGCGGTCGTGGATCTTCCCCCGAGGAGTGTGGAGGTGACGTCATTCACGAGCCCGTGGAGGCGAGGGCGGGTGTTGCCGACACCGCCGATGTCGACGGCCTTGGCGTTGACGGCCTCCGGCAGCGGCGGGCCGGAGGTGAAGGTGGGCCAAGCGGGAACGTCACGACGAGCGTGATGATCGCGCCCTTCGGGGGTCTCGCCGATGCCGGACCAGATGATGAACAGCGGGATGACCCCCGAAGCGCACGGTGCACAGCATCTGGACGGGGGCGTCCACGAGGTCCTCGCCGATCCTGAACAGACCCGAGACGAGGGCGAGTCCGGTACCGATGACCGTGCCGAGCAGCAGTCCGGACGTGACGCGCTGAAGCGTGATGCCCATCGCGGAGGGGAGCGACCCGTCGCCGATCGGATCGCCGGTGACCTGGGAGATCCGTCCGGGCGAGGCCAGTACGTCGGAGGTCAACGCACCTGTGCCGCTGAGGAGTTGGCGCAGGGTCAGCAACAGGACGGGGCCCCGGTGGTGCGGCGCAACCAGCGCGGGACGCGCGTACGGCGAGCGGGGGCGTTCGGTGACGTCGGCCTGGGCGGCGTGCGACTTGGTGGAACTGGACTTGGCGGTGCCCGAGTCGGCCATGGCGTGATGCCGGGTTCGGGCAAGCCGGGCGGGGCGTGACCGGTGCTCATGAGCGCTCCACGGGGGAGAGCGTCCGGTGAGGGGATACGCCATGAAGCGCCGCATCCTGTGTCGTGGGTCGGGTGCCAGTCGCGTGCGGAATCGGGTCCATGGGTGAGGATGGGGCCATGTCAGATGCCTTCACCACTCGAGTCCTGCACGTCGCCTCCGGCTCCGAAGAGCGGGTCGTCGACCTCACCCGTGACTGCGAGGCATTCCTGCGGGAGGCGGCCGGCGGCCGTGACGGCCTCCTGAACGTCTTCGTCCCCCACGCCACCGCGGGCATCGCGATCATCGAAACGGGGGCGGGCAGCGACGACGACCTCCTCGCCGCCCTTCACGCCCTCCTCCCCGCCGACGACCGCTGGCAGCACCGCCACGGCAGCCCCGGCCACGGCCGCGACCACGTCCTCCCGGCGCTCGTCCCGCCCCACGCGACACTGCCGGTGCTGGGCGGGAGGCTGGAGTTGGGGACGTGGCAGTCGGTGTGCCTGGTCGACACGAACATCTCTAAAGGCAACCGTCAGGTTCGCCTGAGCTTCCTCGGCTGACCAAGATCGCTCCCGGGGGTCGTGCCGCCAATTCTCCGTACCATGCGTGCGCGAACGGAGAGAAACATGCGCGGTACGGACCCAAGTGTGATCGAACGCCCCTATGACGGATGCGGCAAATGTCTGCTCGGAGTGCGGCGGCTATCGCGCGTGAAGCTGGCAACGTCGTCCCCCGAACGCCAGCGGGAGAATGTGCTCACTGCCGCCGCCTCCGTCGGCGCGCACATCATCGGCTGGGCGGACGACTGGGAGGTTTCGGGCGCCACCGACCCCATGACCCGCCCCAAGCTCGGCCCTTGGCTCCGCGACGAGAGGGGACCTTACGACGGCTTGGTCGCGGCAGCGGTGGACCGGCTCGGCCGCAACGTCGTCGATTGCCTGAACACCGGATACAAGATGCGGGACGAGAAGAAGATGCTCGTCACGTACGGACACGATGGCGCCTGGGATCTTGATGACCCTGCCGACGAGAATCGCTTCACCATGGAAGCCTGGGGCGCGCAGATGGAACTCCGCGCGATCCAGCGCAGGAACCGCGACGCGACGATCAAGACCCGTGCGGCAGGCCGCCCCAAGGGCAAGCCGTCCTACGGCTTCCTATACGTGCGGAAGGTGGTGGGAGGCAAGATCGACCATGTCGAACTTCACCCGCACGCCTCCGAGGTGATACGCGAGGTCGCCCGTCGCATCCTGGCCGATTCCGACAACGTCACCACCAGCAGTGAGGCTGCCCGCCTCAACCGTGCCGGAGAGCTGTCGCCCGCAGATCACTTGGCCGTGATGTATGGCAAGTCGGCGGGGGGACGGCCGTGGTCCCCGCAGAGCCTGAGGAACATCCTCCTGTCGGAGGCCACCCTCGGCTACCTGATGCACCGGAACAAGCCGGTGCTTGGGAGGGACGGCAACCCCATGAGGCTCTGCGAAGGACTGTGGGACCGGGCGACGCATGAGGCGTTGAAGAAGGCCGTACTCGATCGGAAGGTTCCTTGGACGCGCCACTCGAACCGTGAGTACCTTCTGACGTACGTCGCCCTGTGCGGACAGTGCCACACGCGCTTGTACACCCAGACGTCAAAGGACGCTCCTCCGCGCTATACCTGTACAGCCCGGAACAAGGGCTGGCGGCACGCCCAGCACTGCCGTCCTGCACCGCTCATCAACGCCCACCTCCTCGACTCGTATGTCGAGGAATGGTTTCTCCAGGAGCTCGGAGACGGGCTGATCTACGAGACGGTGTACGACCCGGGAAACGGCGTCCCCGAGCGCATAGCGGAGACACGGGCCAGCCGCGAACGACTTCGAGCCGATCGTGAGGCCGGCCTCTACGATTCAGCGGACGACGCCGCTTGGTTCCGGGATCGATATGCCGCATTGGGGCGCGAGCTGGTTGCCCTCGAGGCCGAGCCCCAGCGGACGCCCGGCATGGTCCGGCGACCTACGGGTGAGACCGTTGCCGACCGCTGGTTCGGCGCTGCGGACGTGCAGGCCCGCAAGGAGATTCTGATCGACTTCGGTATCCGGGTGACCCTCTTCCCGGCCAGCGCCCCGGTTCGCTGGGTACCCGGCTTCATACACGGCCCCGAGCAGAGTCCGACGGACACGCTGTAGGGGAAGGCTTACGTGGGTGATGCGCTGACGGGCGGATCACCCACGTAAGCCATTACCGCGCAACTCCGGCCTGTGCAAGCCGAGTATTACTGGAAGTCTTTCGGTACGGCGGACAGGCGGCAAGGTGAGTTGGGTGGTTGGGATGGGCGATGAGGAACTGCGTAAGAGCGCGGTGGCAGAGTTGCGAGTTGAGCACACGGTTTCCGATGCAGTATGGGTGATCACGTCGCGAGACCGATTGGTCGACCAGGCGATCGCCGAGGCTGTGCCAACGAAGCGGCATGTCGGGTCTCCAGAATCCTGCGGGCTCGTACGGATCGTCCTGGCCGATGAGGTTTCGATACGAATAGAAGATGGTTCTGTTCTTTGTGGCCGAGAGTTTCTGGAGGGGGCAGGCGAGCGGTGCCCCTGTCATGAGGGCGGAGACGCGAAGCTGAGCGGAAAGTATGGATGCCTCTGTGGCTGCCACTTCGGAATGATCTGCCGTGAGTCGATCATTCGTACAGATCGTAGGAAAGCTCCTCAAGCGGCGTTTCTGTTCACCTTCCAATCTGCACCAGACCTTGGTCCTCTCTATATGCGGTCGACTTCGTGGCGATTGTGTCTTTGGCTCCGCAACATCACAGGAGATGGAGGATGGAGGGACGGAGCGCTGGAAGCGAGGCTTCGGCTTCAGCGGAACTTCATACGGACCCGATCGGGGGTTGAGGTGGCTTTGGCTCAACCAACCGTCCAGCCTCTACGATCTGGGGCCTCGACTGCGACCTACCGACTGACTGCTTAGAGAGTTGGCACGTTCTGGTGAAACGACCGGATCGGGAGGGAGGATGTAATGCTTCCCCCGCTCGAAGTGTGACAATCGCTTTCCGTGTTGCCTGGTGGTGGGGGTACTCGAACTTCTCCGTAGGTGTCATCGGGCGCTGGAGGTGACTGCCTCGGCATGGATCTTGATGATGCCGGGTTCGACTACTCAGTGCTCAGCGAGTTCCGGGACCGGATGGCCGAGGGCAACCGCGCGGATCGGCTGCTGGTCGTGATGGTTGACCACCTCGTCGCCGCAGGGCTGGTGAAGCGCCGCGGTGCAGTGCGCACGCACCCCACCCATGTGCTGGCCGCGGTACGGACGTTGAATCGTACGGAGTTGGTCACCGAGAGCCTGCGGGTCGCGCTGGAGCAACTCGCCCTGGCTGACGAGGAATGGCTGGTGCCACTGATCGAGCCGGGCTGGGGCGACCGTTACGGACGTCCGGCCTTCTACCACCGCCTGCCCAAGGGCAAGGCGGCCCTGGAGGAGCATGCCCTGCGGGTCGGCGAGGACGGGATGAGGCTGCTGAAAGCGGTTTTCCGAGCCGATGGTCCGCCACGGCTGCGTGTTCTCCTGCAGGTCCAACTGCTACGGCGGATGTGGGTGCAGCAGTGCTGGTACGACGCGGCGGGCCGGTTGCGGTGGCGGGGTCCGAAGTCCGCCACCGACCGGTTGAGCCGGCGCACGATGCCCCGCAGGGCTGCCCTGCCTCCGCAGGCCGACGGACGGCCAGATCCCGCCACGGCCTGTGTCCCGTGGGCCGGACTGGAGATCGTCTCCCCTTATGACGGCGAGGCCCGTTACAGCCAGAAACTCACCGCGGCCGGTCAGAAGTCCCGGAACTCCTATACAACGCATCTGACCTGCGCAAACGAACCGTCCGAAGATCATCTTGCACGGGCGCTGCACAAGCCGAACATTGCAGGAGTCACGCGGTCCTCGTGTAGGCGCTCCGGACCGCGATGCGGATCTTGGAACCGGCTCCCACGATCCGGTGCACGTACTTACGCAGAGTAAACGCAGGATCGGCGTGTCCGAGCCGATCCGCGAGTGTGTACACGTCTACCCCGCCGTTGATCATCATCGACGCGTACAGGTGCCGAAGGGCGTGCATCATCTTGTCGCGGGACTTCTCCCAGCGCCGTCCCTTCGCGTTGGGGTCAAGGGGCTTGATGAGGCCGGCCGCCGCCAGAGCGGGCTTCCAGCGGTAGGAGTTGAACCAATTCGACTGAATGGCGGTCTTCTCCCGAGTGTAGAAGATCAGCCGCACCGTGACCGGGTCGCCGCCTTTGTTGCCCCACGGTCGGGTCACCTCGACGGGTGGGTACTCGTCGACCGTCGTGATCGAGTCGGACGGCACCATCGAGGGCGTCGACACTCTCCGGTCCGTCGAGGAGGGCGCCACGTGGCTCGGCTTCGACGTCTTCCGGCACTCCTTCGACGAGGTCTTGGACCACCCGAAGCTGCTGCACCGGCAGTCCGGCCCGGCCGCACTGGCCAAGAACTGCCAGGAGTGCCCGCTGGTCGCAGTCTGCGGGGGTGGTTACCTCCCACACCGCTTCAGCTCCGCCCGCGGTTACCGAAATCCTTCCGTCTACTGCGCGGACCTGGAATACCTGATACGCCACGTACAGGTGCCGTTGAAGGAGCACGACTGGAGCACGATCGAGTCAACGCCGTCCCGATCAATCAGCGCCCGAACCGAACCGCCGCCGGCGCGTTGAGCGTTGTAACCGGTGAGTGCATAAAGTGACGAGAGAGGGGAGCCCCGATGACCGTGACGATCCGCCCGGCCGAGAAGCGTGACGTCCAGGCAGTGGCCGAACTGATCGAGGAAATTGAGAAGTTCTACGGTGCCACCGAGATCCAGCCCATGGATGAGCGGACCCCGCAGGTCGAGGAGGCCCTGTTCGGATCACCACCGTTGGCGTCCGCCCTCGTTGTGGAGGACGAGACCGGCGACCTCGTCGGGATGGCGGCCTACTCCTTCTTCTGGCCGGCTGCCGGGTCCTCGCACTCGTTGTTCCTCAAGGAGCTCTACGTCCGCGACACCCTGCGAGGTCAGGGCATCGGAGGGCGGATGATGGACGAGCTACGCACCATGGCGGCAGCGCGGCCTGGATGCAGCCGCGTCGAGTGGATGGCCGACAGCGACAACCCGATCGCCCGCGGCTTCTACCGCTCCCAGGGCTTCGAGGAACACCAAGGAAAGATCTTCTACCGGGTAGCCCCCCAGAGCGTGTGACAAGGAACGGAACGTGCCGAAGAAGCAGTACTGCGAGCGGTGTGACCTGATCGTTGGCGAGGGCTGCTGCTGCCCGCCCAACGGTGCCGTGCCGAGGAAGCGGTACGCGGCCGTCGTACCGAAGGAGTGGCGGCGTTTCGCCCCGGACACCATCCTCATCTCGCCAGCCGGATGCGCCCACCTGCCGGGAGCCTGCGACCACCTGACCGAGTCTCTGATCAAGGCACCCAGCTGGGGCTGGATTCCCGATCCTGCGCCGGGCCTGTGGAACCGCCTGAGTGAGTCTGCGCCTGCGATCGCCACAGCAGGCAACACTGATCGCCGAGCGACCAGACGATGCAGTACCTGCCTGGAGGCTGTCTCGTAACGGACCTGATGTCTCTGGCCGAACTGGCGTCCTGTCGAACGGCCCGCCTCATGAGGGGACGAGGCTGGAGATCCCGGATCAGTACGCTCCAGCCCCACCGCAGGGCCGCATCACCGTTCCTTCGCATCCCGCCAGTAGTCGTTCAGCATCTCGCTGGGCCAGGAAGGCTGCGTGACGGGACTACGAGGCAGCATCTCCTGAAACGCCGCTACCAAGTCGACGACGAGCGTGCCATCGTCCGCGTCGAGGTCAGTAACGTGCAGGTCCCGCCCGTCAACGCCCAGCAGTCGCGGGAACGAAGTCGCCAACCGGGCCGGCCGACGGTGGTTGTGGTGGACGAAGGTTCCGGATGCCGGCCAGTCGGGGTTGTCGCGCGGACTCCGGGCATGGAGCGCGACATCGTCGGGGGAGCCGAAGTTGAAGAACCACGTGACCTGCAGGTGGGAGAACTTGTCGATGCCCTGCAGGGTTTCGACGGGGTACTCCGGTTTCAGTCTGATGATCGACTCCACGCCGCCCTTGAAGTCGTCCAGGCGCCCCGTGTGTCCTCCGACCACGGTCGCGATCACCGGTACTTCGATGGACTGTGCAGGCACAGCTTTCCCTTCCCCTCGCCGGGACCAGCGGATGACAACTCCACTGGACGAGTGTCCTGTTACTGTCGCGCCGTCAGGCTACTCGGCTGAGGACTACCTTGGCCCGCTCGTCGATCTCTGCCGCCGCGTTGATCCCGCGGTTGCGGAAGGGCGACAGTACGCGGCGCATGTTGACCACGGCTTCTCGGGCACGGCCGGACTGGACGCCCTCCATGGCGTCCAGGGCCTGCGCCCAGGTGTGGCAGGCGGCTTCGAGGTTGCCCTGCCGGGCCTGCACCGTTCCCATGTAGCCGAGGGTCACAGCGTGGGTCCGGCTGAAGGTGTCCGCCTTCCTTGTCAGCACGCTGCTCTGGAACTGGTGGAGGGCGCCTTCGAGGTCTCCCAGTGTCCAGAGAGTACGGGCGGTCTCGTGGGCGAGAGACGCCTGCTGGAAGAACCACACGCGATGCGGGTCCTCGTCGCCGGGACTGGCTGCCGCGAGGTCGTCTTCGGCTCGATGAAGGGCTGCGACGGCTTCGCGCTTCTGGTGGTCGGCGGCGAGGCTGCGGGCCCGCACGACTCCCAGCAGGGCGCGCTCGCGGGGAGTCGCGAGCGTGTACCGCTTGCGGTCGACGGATGCCCTCGCGAGTTCCACCCCTGTTCTCGCGTGTCCGAGATCGGTGGCCTGGTGGGCCATTGCTCTCAGGATGTGGCCGGCCAGTGGGGCGTCGTCGGCTTCTGCGGCCAATTTCAGCGCGAGTGTGAAATAGCGTCGTGCCGCCTCGTGTTCCGACGCGTCGAAGCTCATCCAGCCCGCGACGTACACGGCCTCGCCGGCAGCCGACAGAAGGTTGCTGCGCGTTCGGTCGTCCGCGAAGGTGCTCCCCACGTAGCGGGCAACGTCGTCGCGAATGTACTGGTGCAGGGCACTGCGACCGTCCATCCCGCCATGGCGTTGGTCCCGGGCGGAGAAGAACTCCGTCATCTCCCTGACGGCATTGACCTCCGCGGTCCCAACTTTGCGGCTGGTGGCAGCAGTTCGAGCCTGCGCCTGCTTAGGAGCTTCATCCCACCACCGCTGCTCGGGCAGGACGAGTCCGCCCACCGAGTACGCGGCACCGGCCAGTAGTTGGCGGCGTTCAAGGTCCACGTCGCTCCTCCCAAGGTCGACCAGCGCGGTCAGCGTATCGACATGCCATTCGGATGCCGCAGCTATGTGCGCTGCCAGCCCTGGGAGGCCGATGTCCGCAGGGGACACGGGGCGCCGAAGTTTCCGGGACAGCGTCTCGCACAGGATCTGGGGTGCTCTGCCCGAGGGCCGTGTTCCGGCGACCCACATGGCGATGTGAGAGCGGCCCGTGCCGAGGAGTTCATGCGCCCCCACCTCGGCCGCGACACGTACGAAGGCAGCCGCAATCTTCGGCTGTGACCAGCCTGTTTCCGCGATCACGGCGGCCAGTCTCACGTTCCGCTCGCGCGCCAATGGCTGACCCCTCCTTACCAAAACGATCTTTGACGGGTTTGACGGCACCGCTGGCCGTACGGGGATGCCAACCGGGTGTGGTTCACGGTTCGCTCTGTGTCAACGAAACCACCAACTGCCCTGCCGCGGGAGGAAACCGGTGAACATCGCCCAGCCGTCTGGTGTCGATGCCCGAACGCCGTCAGCCAGTCGGCCCACTGCTTCCGAGCGCCTCCGGGATTTCGGGACGCCCGAGATAACGCCCCACGTTGCGGTGGCGGACCGGCAGCGACGCAAAGGAGAGGACACCGAACTGCTCCGTGAACTGGACGGTGTTATCGCCGCCCCTGAGGAGCAGAAGAGCGTGACCCTGGCCGCGAACGACCGCGCGCCCGGAACGGCGCGCTCATTCACCCGGGACGTGCTCACCGCCTGGGGAGCCGAAGACCTCGTGGAGCGCTCCGTATTGATCGTCAGCGAGCTGACCACCAACGCCGAGCGTCATGGACGATCGGCGCGAGAGGCGGTGTCGCTGCCGGGTGCCGGTGGGACCAGGAACATCACGCTCACCCTCGCACTGCGAGCCGACGCCGTCAGCATCGAGGTGGAGGACAGCTCACCGAAGCTCCCGATCCCCGCGGTGTCGTTCAACCCCTACTCCACCAGTGGCCGCGGTCTCTGCCTGGTTTCCTACGCGGCCGACGTCTGGGTCGCCTTGCCCAAGGAGGACGGCAGCGGCAAGCGGGTCCTTGCGCTGGTGCAGCGCCTGTAGCCCGAGCATCACCGAACCGTCCTGACGACGCGGCGGCTGACTTGCCGTACGAGCCGCTTCTGCAGCCCAACTTCAGCTCATTCCCGAGGAAGCAGATGATCTCCGATTCCGCATCGCCACGCGCACCACGCGTACTCCTGCTCGATCTGGACGGTGTCCTCCTCGACACCCGACCGGTGATGGAGCAGGCGTGGAGTGAGGTGCGGCGTGTCCACGGGATCAACATCCCGTTCGAGGCATACGCGCAGCACCTCGGCCGCCCCTTCGACGCGATCATGGAACTTCTCGGCCTCGAAGCCGTCACCGATGCGATCCATCGGACATACACGCAGGCCTTGGCGAACTCCTCTTCCGCAGCCAGGGAGTTCGACGGCATGAGAGAGACCCTGTTCGCCCTCGCTGCTGCGGGTTGGCAACTCGGTGTTGTCACGTCGAAGACCCTGGACCGCGCCGCACCGCTGCTGACGCGGCTCGGCTGCCCGTTCGCCACCATCCGGGCCTCGGACGGCCCCGGGCGTGGCAAGCCGGCCCCGGATCCGATACTGCTCGCTCTCGTCGATCTCGGCGCCGATCCTGGCTGCGCGACGTACGTGGGCGACATGGCGGTGGACCACGAAGCCGCACGCCGCGCCGGGGTTTCCTACGTGCACGCAGGGTGGGGATACGGCACCCCAGGCCTTCCGACACCGGAGATCGCGGGAGAGCCCAAGGACCTGCTCCGTCTCGTCGATGCCAAGGCACCCGCCGGGCCCTTCGTCGAGGGGAGCGTGCTGTGAGGACTATGCATCGCAGTGCGCTTGGTGCGGCCCGCACCGAGTACGGCGGAGACATTTCCTGGGCACTGATCGGAGAGGCCGCCCTCCAGAACGTCCGTCCCGACAGCATCTCCACCAGAGAGCTCGAGGCGTTGACGGTCGATCCGTGCTTGGTGGAAGAGCACGTCGACCGAGTGATGGAAGCCCTGGACTCCTACGGAGCCCAACTCCTCCAGACCTCTGGTGGCGTGGGCTGGCTGCACGTCCAGCACGTACCAGTGCGCCGACTGACGACACAGCTCGTGCGCAAGCTCCTGGCGCTGAGCGCGTGGCAGCCTTTCGCCGCCGCTCCGGGACCGCTGAGAGTGGCACCGTACGAAGGCCTCGTCGGACTCCGACCGACCAGCTCACGGGAGTACCGGGCCTACACGGTCACCTGGTCCGGAGTCGGTTATGTCCTGGGCTCGCCCGCGCCCCAAAGCCCGGTGTACTCGTCGGAGTTACGCAAGCTCCCCATGCGGTCGACGGCGGCGGGGACCAGCGAGACCGCGTCGCCCATAGCCTCGCCACGCGCCGACGTAGTGGCGGTTTCTTGGTCGTCGCGTCATGCCACGACGCTGCTCCCGGTGCTACAGGAACTGGCCCGAGCGGGTCGGCAGAGCCTGCTGCTCGACTTCGCCACCGATCCGGCTCAGCGTTGCCCCAGGCCGGAGGACGATCGGGTGCGCCTGCTCTCTCCGCCGGAGAGCCTGCTCGCGTTCAACGGCGGCGTGTATGGCCTGCGGCTTCCCGACGACGGCCGTGTGGTCGAGATCCAGCACCACGAGGTCCACCTGGCGCGGCTGGTCCGCCTGGCGGCCGCGATTACGACGTCGAGCGCTGGGTGCACACAGCCGTCATGGAAAGCGGTCGTCGGGACGGAGTGGTGGCTGAACGAGGTCCTCACCGCAGTCGAGCCCCACACCGTCCTCGTGAGCAACGACACGAGCCCGCTCGGAGTCCTCTCGGTGCACTGCGCGCAACGTCGCCGGATCAACACCGTTCACGTGCAGCACGGAGCCTGGACGGCGGAATCCGTCTCCTGGGCCGCCCTGCACAGCCGCGACATCGTGGTGATGGGGGAGCGCGACGTTCCGCTGGCGCAGGCATGGGCTCGTCATCCGCGTGCCCAGGTACACGTACTCGGACAACCGCGCTTCGACGCCCTCGCCGAACTCGACCGCGATTCCCATCGTCGCTTCCTGGAGGCCATGCTGGTCCACAGCGCCGGGCCGACTCCCGCTGGCATCGCCGTCTGGGCCTGCCAACCTCTTGTACCCCATCGCCTCCAGGCCCAGGCCGAGCTCCTCCTCGACGGGCTGCAGAGAGCCGACGGCGACTGGGGGCTCGTGGTCGCCCCGCACCCTGCCCAGAGCCGGGATGCGCTCCAGTCGCTGTTCCACCGCCCCGGCGGACCGCCGACCGCGGTTGCGGATCACGCCGTCGGAGCACGCGGATGCCTCGCCGGTGCCGATGTCCTGGCGAGCGCCTACTCGACGTGCGGCATTGAGGCAGTCCTGCTGAACATCCCAGTTCTCGAACTCGGCTTGCCCGGCGAGCACACGCTCGGCCTGGCTGAGCAAGGGCTCGCACAGAAATGCGGCTCTGCCGACGACATCGCCCACGCCCTCAATGAACTGAGCCAAGGCCGTTCGCGGATCACGCGGAAGAACGTCGACGCGGTGTGCCGCTGGCGTGGGACCAGCGCCGCGGACATCGCCCGCCTGATCATTCCTCGCGCGGACCAGCAACAGTCCGAATCCGGCTCCTCTGCCATGGAAGGAACGACGACGTCATGACGCACCTGACTGCCGACAGTGTTGCCGAACTCGTCACCGGCGCCGTGACTTTGGCCAAGAACGGCGACAAGGTCAGCCCACGAGGCATGCCGACCCGCGAGGTCCTCGACGTCCACATGCGGCTCACCCAGCCCCGCGCCCGCCTTCTGTACGCGCCGCCGGTGCGCATCCTGAACCCCGCGTTCGCCGTGGCGGAGACCGTCTGGCACCTGTCCGGCTCCGACGCACCGTGGATCTACGACTACAACGCTCGCCTGCGGAAATACGCCGACAATGGCGTCCTGCGCGGTGCCTACGGGCCACGCATGCGCAACTGGGCCGGCCAAGTCGACCAGTTACGCCGCGTCGTGGAGATCCTCGAACAGGACCCCGACTCACGCCGTGCCCTCATCCAGCTCTACGACCCGGCCGTGGATACTGCAGGACACAAGGACGTTCCCTGCACACTGGGCTTTCGCTTCCACCTTCGCGGCGGACGACTGCACATGTCGACGACGATGCGCGGCCAAGATGTCTGGATCGGTCTCCCATACGACCTGTTCTTCACCACGACGCTGCACGAACTGGTCGCGGGCTGGCTCGACGCCGAACTGGGCGACTACCACCACCACGTCGGATCCCTGCACATCTACGAGAAGGACCTCGACCAGGCCGCGCGGCTCACCGCGGTCACCGAAAGCGCGGTGATGCCGGACCTCACCACGCCCTGGCACGGCTTCGACGCCCTGCTGACCCGCGTCGAGAACTTTCACGGGACAGGCCACCCCGGTTGGGACGCGATGGCCGAGACCATGCGCAGTTACCGGCTGTGGAAGAACGGCCTGGGCGAACAGGCTCGGCGAGTGGCCGACGGGATCAAGGAACCGCTCGGGCCCGCTCTGACCGCCTGGTACGGGGAGCTCACCCGACGCAGCACACAGGCCGGCCGTTCCGGCGACATGGTGGTGAGGTGACCGTGTCCAGGCGCCATGCTGCCCAAGTCGTCCTGGGCCTGTGCTCGTTCACCCACGACTCCTCCGCCGCGCTCGTGGTCCACGGCCGTCTGATCGGATTCGTCGAGGAAGAACGGCTCTCCCAGCGGAAGCACACCCATGAGTACCCGCACCATGCCATCGACTGGCTGCTGCGAGAGGCCGGACTCGACGCCCACAACGTGGACGTGGTCGCCTACAACTTCCAGCCCCACCGCTACCTGGCGGAGAGCCCGGCGGCACTTCGGCTCGCCCTCTCGGCGAGCACGCGGGAGCGGGCACTACCCAGAACCCGGGGGTTCGCGAAGGTTGCGCTGCGCACCCGAGACAGACTGCGGTACCTCGGGGAGCGGTTTCCCGCCGCCCGCGTCACCTCCGTCCAGCACCACCGCGCCCATCAGCTGACCGCCTTCGCGGCCTCCGGATGGGACGAGGCCGCGGTGCTCGTTGTCGACAGCCTGGGCGAACGGCAGACCACCACCCTCGCCCGCGGACACGCCAAGGCGAACCCGCGTACGCAGACCCTGGAATCGATCAGCGACCCGGATTCCCTCGGCTATGTCTACGGCGCGGTCACCGAGCACCTGGGGTGGCGCCGCGGGGACGAGGAAGGCACCGTGATGGCGCTGGCCGCCCTCGGCGACCCCGCCCGGTTCCGGAAACTGTTCGCACGAGCCGTGCGCACGACCCCGACAGGGTTTGTGGTCGATCCCCTCTGCTTCCCGCCGCGGGTGCTCACATCGGGGTACCCCCGGACCTCGCGCTACTTCATCCAGGAGACCTGCCCGCAGCGCCACCCGAGCGAGCCGCTTGAAGACGTCCATCAGGACCTCGCAGCCGCCCTACAGGAACGTACGGAGCAGGTGATGCTCCACCTCGCCCGGCGGGCACGGCGGGTTACCGGGCTCCAGCGGCTCTGCGTCGGTGGCGGGGTGGCGACGAACTGTGTGGCCATCGGCAGGATCGTCGAAGAAGGCGTCTTCGACGAGGTGTTTGTCCCACCGGCTCCCGGCGATGCTGGCACCGCGATTGGCGCGGCCGTCGCCGCGTACGCCGACGGCATGCCCGGGCAACCCCTGTCCGGTGTCGCCCGGAACTGCTACCTCGGGCCCTCGTACGCCGGCCAGGAACTCGAACTGAGTTCCTGGCCCGGCCTGCGACAGAAGTCCCTCGGCACCGACCGCGCCGAGTTCCTCGCGGACCAGCTCGCCCAAGGCCTGATCGTCGGCCTCTTCCAAGGCGGGGTGGAGGCTGGCCCGCGAGCCCTGGGGAACAGGTCGATCCTCGCCTCGCCCCTGGCGCCTGGCGTCGTGGACCGGCTGAACGCCACCGTGAAGTTCCGGGAGCCGTTCCGTCCCTTCGCGCCGATGGTTCTCTCGGAGCATGCCGGCGAGTACTTCACCCTCGGGCAGGAAGCGCCGTACATGTCGATGGCCTCGGGCGTGACAGACCGGACGCGACAGCTCATTCCGGCGGTCGTCCACGCCAACGGGACCTCGCGGCTCCAGACGGTCACCCATAACCAGAACCCGTTCATGTACGAGGTCCTGCGGGCCTTCGGCCGCCGCACCGGCGTCCCCGTTCTGATCAACACCTCGCTCAACGTCAAGGGCAAACCGATATGCGGTACGCCGAACATGGCCCTCGACTGCCTCGCGAACTCCGGGCTGGACGCCATGCTCCTGGAAGGGAGGTGGATCACCAAATGAAGATCGGTTACAGCTTTTGGGGATTCCTCGGCACCGGAATCACCGACACCCCCGATGGGGGCCGAAGCCATCGGCGTCCCCTCGTGGACGCCCTCCTCGACCGTGGCCACCAGATCGTCTTCCTGCAGGCCAACCGGGACCTCCTGGAAGCCGGGGGCGATCTTGGAGGCGACTACCTCTTCAACGACGGCACCCCGGACATCGACATCCTGTTCCTGGAATGGCGCTGGGCGATCCCGAGCCGGAACACCACGCCGTGCGGCAGCGTAGGGCATACCTGCGATCTGCACCGACAGGCCGAGCTCATCAGGTACTACACCGTGACGCGAGGCACACCCACGGTCATCTGGGACAAGGACCGCAAGCTGCGAGCCGAAAGCCTTTGGCGGAGGTCTCCACGGGTTGCCGTGTGCGAGGCAGCTGCCGAGCCCTTGCCGGGCGCCCACAAACTGCTGTTCCCCGTCGATGACCAGCGGCTGGCGACAGCGGACCCGGACCAGCTCGCTGCGGGGCCGCGTGAATTCGCCCTCGGCTATGTGGGTAACCAGTACGACCGCGACGAGCACTTCGACCGCTTCTTCGCCCCGGCCGCCGCCCATTACGACCACGTGGTGGGCGGCAAGTGGACGGACACCAGCCGGTGGCCGCACATCTACTTCGCCGGACGGATCCCCTTCGAACAGGTGTACCGGGTGTACAGCGACTCGCTGGCCACCATCCTGCTGCTGCCCGAGCGATACGCCGTCGTTGGGCAGGTCACGCAGCGGATCTTCGAAGCGGTGCTCGCTGGCTGCCTGCCGCTCGCCCCGAGTGACATCCGCCACGTCGACAGATTCGTGCCGTCCGAGTTGATCGCGGCGTCGGGCGAGGAAGTGGTCGAGCGCATCGCGTACCTGCGGCGAATCGCCGGCACCAGGCGTCACGCGGAGCTCATCGCTGCCTGCCTGGAAGGCCTCGACCTCTTCCGTCTCAGCCGACAGGTCGACGCACTCGAGGCCGTCTTCGGCACCGTCCTTCGTCCCGCCCCGGCCGCACATGGAGTGGCGTGATGCGAAGCACCCATCTGGCCGTACGGCCCACATCGTCCGATCGAGTCCCGGCGGCACGTCCGCAGGGCCATCACAGCGGCTCTAGGCTGGAGCACCATGAAGAAAGTGGCCATCGTCGGTTCCGGAGGCAGCGGCAAGTCCTACGTGGCCCGGGAGCTGGGCAGGATCCTGCACGCCCCGGTCACACACCTGGACGCCGCGTTCTACGACGACGAGTGGAACGAACTGCCCGTGGAGAAGTTCGCCCAGGTGCAGCGCGAGCTCGTCGCGCGGCCGAAGTGGGTGATCGACGGCAACTACAACTCCACGCTGCCGATCCGGCTCGAAGCCTGCGACACCGTGGTCCTGATGGACATCTCGACGCCCGCAGCGCTGTACGGGATCATCTCCCGGCAGATCCGTCACGGCGCCGGACACAAGGGAAACGGTGTCCACAACCGCATCCACTGGGGCGTGATCAAGTACGTGGCCACGTACCGCCGGAAGATGCGGCCCCGCGTCATGGCCAAGATCGAGGAGCTCGCCGTCGGCCGCGCCGATGTGGTGCTGCTGGCCAACCGGCGACAGACGCGGCGCTGGCTGCGCAAGGTGGCAGCCGAGCACCGCTGAGCACCCGGCCCTCCTCCCAAAGGGAGGGCGCGGCATGATCCAGAACCCGTTCCTCGATCCCGCCCGACGGACCGAGCTCTACGGACACGCGACGAGGCTCGCCTGCCGCTCCAACGCGCTGATGCGGGCGAAGACCGACGGGCATCCCGTACCGGACACCGTCGTCGACTTGGTGCTTGCGCACCATCCTCCGGCCACCCGACTCGGAGTGATCGTCGACGTCGGATGCGGACGCGGCACGAGCACCCGCACTCTCGCCGAACGCCTGAAGCCCCGCCGGATCGTCGGTCTCGACGCCGCGGAGCCACTGATCCGCGACGCCCGCCGCCGCGTCGGCAAGGTGCCAGGAGTCCAGGTGAGCTTCCACGTGGGCGACTTCCACCAACTACCATTTCCCACCCGCACGTGCGACCTGGTGGTCGCCGCCTTCTGCCTCTACCACTCGCCCCACCCCGAGACCGCGATCGCGGAGATCAGCCGAGTGCTCGCCCCCGACGGCCTGGCCGTGCTCGTCACCAAGTCACTCGACAGCTACCGCGAGATGGACAGCCTGGTGGCTGAAGCCGGGCTGGATCCGCAGGCCGAGCGGAGGGAAAGCCTGTACACCGCCGCGCACAGCGGCAACCTCCCGGCACTCGCTGCCACAGGACTTGATCTGGTCACCGTCGCGGAGGAGTTGCACCACTTCACCTTCGACGGTCACGACCACGTGGCCGAGTACCTGGCGACCAACCCGAAGTACGAATTCAGTCCAGGCCTCCCCAGCAATCCAGGTGAACTCGCGCAAGCCCTCCACCGGTCCTTGCCGGACAGGCCCTTCACCACGAGCTCTCTCATCACCTACGTGGTGGGTCAGCCGAGGGGAGGGAACTCGTGACCACCTACCTCTTCACCAAGCAATACGAGACGCCGCAACAGGCAACCAGGGCGGCCCGGCATTACTCCTGGCTCGCTCTGCACGCCCACCCGCTGCGACAGCCGCCCCTCACCGCCGTAGGACCGACCAGCCTGACCTACGAGCGGATCGACGGCCGCGCTGCCGAGCCGCAGGACCTCCCGCGCCTGGCAGCGCTGCTGGGGGACGCCCACGGCGCCGCGTGGGCCGGCGATCTCCGGACGGCCTCCCTGGACGTACCACATCGATTCCAGGACGGAACCGAATTCGGCGACTACCTCGCGCCACGGAGGACGGCACTGCACCGGCGGAGGGAGCAGGGCTACCTACCGGACGACCAGGCACTGCACACCATGCTGGACCTGCTGGAGAAGACGGCCGAAGGACCGACCGCCTTCTACAAGGACAGCAACCCCCGGAACTTCGTGATCACACAGGAAGGGACCATCTACACCGTCGATGTAGACGACCTCACGCTCGCCCCCAGGGGCTACGACTTGGCGAAGCTGATGGTCACCCTGACGTTCACCCATGGCCCGCTGCCGCCGCCAGCCGTCGAAGAGGCGCTGGCCACCTACAACCAGGCCGCAGAGCGCCACGATCCCCATCTCGCCGACACCGATCGCTCGCGACTCGACGACTTCGCCAGACTCCACGCCGTGCTCACTGCCCCGTACATCTGGCACAACGGCTACCGACACGGCCAGTCCTTCGACAACGCCCTGAGCGGAGGCGGCGTCCTGTGATCACTACCGAACTTGTTCTTGTCCGCCACGGCGAAGCCCAGTGCAATGTCGACGGAGTGGTGGGTGGCCCCAGAACCTGCACTGGACTGACTGACCGCGGGTACGAGCAGGTGCGACGGGTCGCGACACGACTGGCCGCCGAACATCGAGAACGGCCCTTCACCGTCTTCCACGCCGGCCCGCGGCTGCGCCTGCGGCAGACCGCGGAGATCATCAGCCAGGCTCTCCAACTCCCGTTCATCACCGACGAGCGCCTCGACGGTCCCATCCACGGTGCTGCTGACGGCAAACCCTGGTTCGACGTGAAGACGGCGGCCGACGGCGGACCGCATGCCCACCCGGACGAGCCTTGGGCGGACGGATCCGACACCTGGAACGGCTACCTTGAGCGCGCCTGCCGCCTCCTGAAGGAACTCATCGCTCAGCACGACGGGGACCGGGTTCTCATTGCCGCGCACGGCGAGACGGTGATCGCCGCGCACACCCTGCTCCTGGGCATTCCCCTCGGTTCCCCGGCGGGCTTCGGCGTCTCCCACGGCTCCCTCACCCGCTGGCAGCGACACCGAAACCGTCTCGACCAGCGGCGATGGCTGCTCGACCGGCACAACGACACCGAGCACTTCGCCACGCCCATCACCACGTCGGGGGCCGGCTTATGATCACCACTCGTGACGATCCGCGCGTCGAACTGGCGAGGAAGGCCCTCGGCAACGTCCGTGTGCTGCCCGACCACGCGCTTCCGCCTCGTCTGCTGAGACTGACCGACGGACGAGGATGCCTCTACTTCGCCAAGCAGCACGACAATCGTGAGCGGTACCTGCGGGAAGTTCAGGCATACGAGGCCTGGGGACACCACCTGGTCGGCCACGCTCCCAGGCTGCTTGGGCGCCACGACTCCACTCGCACCCTGCTCCTGACGGCCGTGCCCGGCGTACCGGTGGACATCCTGGCCGCAGGCTCTCACGAGGAGGAACGAGCACACCATGAAGCCGGCCGCATGGTTGGGATGTTGCACCGGGCCACCGCCGGTCCGCGCAGCGGTGCGATCGGAGCGGTGCTGGCGCAACGGCTGCAGAACTGGATCGACCGAGCGGGCAGCGCCACCCTCATCTCCGCAGAGGAACACAGGCGCCTGAACAGCTACGCGAACGTCCTCGCGCGCACGCGGATGGACAGCGCGGTCTGCCACCTCGACTACCAGCCACGCAACTGGCTCCTCGGCGACTCCTTCGGCATCTGCGACTTCGAGCACATGCGGCGAGACGCCCGCATTCGCGACTTCGCCCGACTCGAGTTCCGCCACTGGCAGGCGGCGCCCCAACTCCGTGCCGCGTTCTTCGCCGGATACGGAACGCCGCTCAATGAGACGGAACAGAGGCTGCTGGAGTCCTTCGGAGCCATCGAAGCTGCCACCGCCCTGGTCCGCGGACACGAGCAGGACGACCGCCACCTGATCACCCGCGGCCGGAGCGTCCTCGCCCGGCTCACCTGAACCCTTCAACCTCCCTGCTTCCTGGAGAACCCAGTGCCACACCAAGCACCTCGCCCTGGCACCGCCGTCCCCCGACGAGCGGTGGTGACCGGCGCCGCCGGCTTCATCGGCTCCCACCTCGCACACGCCCTCGTCCGGGCCGGAACCACGGTCATCGGTGTCGACCGCCGAGACCCGGCCACAGACCGAACGGCCGCAGCGAACCTCGCTGCGTTACAGGAACTGCCCGGGTACATCCACCTCACCGCCGACCTGATCCACTGCGCGATCGAGCCGCTGCTCGTCGACGCCGAGACGGTCTTTCACCTCGCCGGAATCCCTGGCGTACGTCCCTCCTGGGGCTCCCGGTTCGGCGAGTACCTCGCGTCCAACGTCCTCGCTACCCACCGTGTCATGGAAACCTGCACCCGGATGGGCGTGCCCCGGGTCGTCGTGGCCTCGTCGTCCAGCGTCTACGGCCCCACCAACGGCGGTGCGAGCATCGAGACGGACCGCCCACAACCGGCATCTCCGTACGCGGTCACGAAGCTCGCCGAGGAGCAGCTCTGCCTCGCATACGCCGATAGAGCCCACTGCCCCACCAGCGTTGTCGCGCTGCGGTACTTCACGGTGTACGGACCACGGCAGCGCTCCGACATGTTCACCCACCGAGCCCTCCAAGCGGCCCTGACCGGCCAACCGCTGGGTCTGTACGGCGACGGACACCAGCGCCGCGACTTCACGTACATCGACGACGCCGTGGCCGCCACCATCGCCGCGAGCACCGTCCCCACGGCCCACGTCGCGATCAATATCGGCGGTGGCTCCAGTGCGTCTCTGCTCGAAGTGGTCAACGTGGCCAAGAGACTTGCCGGGCGTGACATCCAGCTTCACCAAGAGGGCCCGCGCAACGGCGATGTCCTCACCACTCGGGCCAACCCGCACCGTGCGCACGAACTTCTGGGCTGGCAGGCCCAGGTCGACCTTCACAGCGGCATGCACGCCCACATGCAGGCTCTGGCAGCCGAACTCCCCGAGTACAGCCGGGCGGCATGAACCCATCGGATCTTGGGAGGAGTTGCAGTGGAAAGTCCTGAGAAAGCACGACTGGACGCCTTCTTCCGGCAGATCACGACGCAGTTCCCCGGCGACAGCCGGATCACGTCACTGATCATCACCCACCTGCTCCCGGAACGGCCGGCCTTCCTCCGCGCGATGGCCACGACAACGGCGGTCCGAGCAGTGCTGCCGAAGCCCAGGTCCATCGACCGGAGCACACTCGCCCAAGTCCGGCGCACGTTCCCCGTCTACGACCTCAGCCGCGAACTGTTCGCCGACTCGACCACGGCGCTGGACTTCTTGGAAGACACGGCCGCCGGCAAGGAGGTCGTCCTGTTGGACATCGGCGGCTACTTCGCTCCGTGCCTTGAGACGTTGGTTGGCAAGTTCTCCGGCCGTGTCCTCGGCGTTGTCGAAGACACCGAGAACGGACATCAGCGATACGCCGCCTTCGACCATCTGCCGTGTCCCGTCGTTTCCGTTGCCCGGTCCCCGCTGAAGGACTGCGAGGACCACCTCGTGGGACGGTCCATCGTCTTCTCCGCCGATGCTCTCGTCCGTGGCCGCGGCGACATCCTGACGAGCCGGAACGCCTGCGTCATTGGATTCGGCAAGGTCGGCCGGGCCGTCGCCCAGACGCTGCGTGCCCAGGACCTGCGCGTGACCGTCTACGACAGCGACCCGGTGAAGGGGGTCCAGGCCCGCGCCCAAGGCTTCCGTACCAGCTCGTCCACCACCGAGGCGCTCCAGGACGCCGAACTCGTCCTTTGCGCCACCGGCAACCTGGCTCTCCGGCAAGGGGACTTTGCCGCCCTTCGGAACGGGGCGTACCTGGCCTCGGTTACCTCCTCGGAAGACGAACTCGAACTCGGAAGTCTCCACGGCCTCTACCGCCGTACCCCAGTGGGCGACCAACTCACCCGCTACGAGGTGACGGGCCACTACTTCTACGTGCTCGCTGACGGAGGCGCCGTCAACTTCGTCCACGGTGCCGCCGTCGGCACCTACATCCATCTCGTCCAGGCCGAGATCGTCGCGGCGACCGCCGCACTCAGCAACGGCCAGTTCCAACCCGGCCTCCACGCCACGCCCGCTTCTGACCGCCAGACCATCGCCCGGATCTGGCTCGACCACTTCGACAGGTGACTCATGCCGATCCCCCGCGACCACATCCGCGACAGCGTGCACGCCTACCTCACCCGGCATCCGGACGAGTACAACACCCTGGCCCCGCTGTTCGACGTCCTCGCCGGCCAAGACGACCCCACCAGCCGCAGGAGGTTCCCTGCACACGTCACCTGCAGCGCCATCGTCATCAACGACGACCACCAAGTGCTCCACATCCGGCACAACGCAACGGGTAAATTCCTCGCGCCCGGCGGGCACAACGAGCAGGGTGACCAAGGACTTTCCGATGCGGCTCTGCGCGAACTGAACGAGGAAGCGGGCATTCCCCGCGAGGCCGTCGCCCCCTTCTCGGGGTTCGGGACCGTTCCCCTCGACATCGACGTGCACGACATCGCGGCCAACCCCGCCAAAGGCGAACCGGCCCACCAGCACGTGGACTTCCGCTGGGCCTTCCGCCTGGTGACTCCGCAGGCAGTGATCCTCCAAGCCGAAGAGGTCAGCGGCTACGAGTGGCGGTCCTTCGAGAACGCTGCCTCGCCTACCGTCCGCTCCAAGCTGGCGTTCCTCACCAGCCCTCCAAGTTCCTGAGACTCGCCGACGGGAGAACGCTGTGGCCACCACCGCCTCGCAGCAGAGCACCGTGCACCGCCGCATAGCCGTCATTCCGTGCCGCTGGGGTGCTTCCAGATTCCCCGGGAAGCCCTTGGCCTCGCTTGGAGGCAGGCCGCTCCTCTGGCACGTTCATCAGCGCTGCCTGGAGGCGCAACGCCTCGACGACGTCGTGGTCGCCACCGACGACGAGCGCATCGAGCAGACGTGCCGTCGGCTCGGCATCGCGTGTCTGCGCACCGGAGAGCATCTCACCGGTACCGACCGCGTGGCGGAGTGCGCGGAACGCCTCCGCGCGGACGCGTACATCAACGTTCAGGGTGACGAACCCTTCATCGCCCCTGCAGCGATCGACGCCGTATCCGAGGAACTGGAGCGCCTGCCGTCCGGAACCTTCGCGGTGAACGCGTACACCGAGCTGGACGACGCGCCCGCCGTTCTGGACCACAACGTCGTCAAGGCCGTTGTCGGAGCCGAGGGCAACGCGCTGATGTTCTCCCGCCAGCCGATTCCCTACCCGCGGGGAGACCGCCCGAATTACCTGCGCCAACTCGGTCTCTACGGCTTCAAGGGCGAGGCTCTCAGCCGCTTCCGGCAGCTCCCGCAAGGCCCGCTGGAGCGAGCCGAAGGGGTGGAGATGCTGCGGTTCGTCGAGCACGGCTACCGCGTACGGATGCTCCGGGTCGCGGATGAAGGGCTGTCTGTCGACACACCCGAGGATCTCGCCAGGGCCGGCGCCCTGTTGACCCAGCGGCGGCAGCGTTCCGCGCCACCTCTGAGGTTTCGCCTGTCACGGGCCCAGCATGAGCCGGTCATCGCGACCTCAGCACCGCCGCCTCCACCGTGAGCGCATTTTGAAGTGAGTGTCCGCCCAGCGATCGGGCTTCACGCCATACGCGATGTACACGATCGACAGGCCACCATGGAAGGCGCCGCCGGACTACGCCAGCCCCGAGAACACCGCCCCTGCTACCGCCGCCCCCACGATCGTCCCCGCGGCGACCTGCGCCGGAGTGTGGTCACGCAGTGCGATGCGGGACCAGCCGACGACGGCAACGGGTATGAAGCCGAGGAGCATCCAGGGGCCGTAGAGGAGTGCGGCGATGGCGACTGCGCCGGCTGAGACGGCCTGATGGACCGAGATCTTCCAGGCGACGGTTATCACCGCGAGGAAGGCCAGGGTGGCCATCATCGTGATCGTCAGGGCGATCAGGCTGGTTGGGCCGTCGAAGAGGGCGATGAGCGCGATGCCAATGAGGACGGACGTGATGATGACGGCCATGACGAGGAGGCGGGCGTTGCGGGCGCCGACGTTGCGATCGGCCCAGCGGCCACGGCGGATGCCGGAATCTATGAAGATCATCGGGATGACGGCGGCGAAGAGGATGGTGATCAGGCTCCAGCCGAGGCCAGCGTAGTGCTGGGCGTGCCAGCCGGTGAGGAGACTGACGAGGACGATCCACGTCTTGGGGTGGAGCCACTCGCTGATGGCGTGTGCGACCGGACGCGCCTGGTGGAGATCGGCGGCCAGGGGGGCAGAGGCGGCGTCGGTGGCCGCCGGCCGGACAGCAGTCGTAGGGGAGGTGCTCATGCGGTGGTCGTCGCCTTCGCGAGGTCGAGCCGCGCGGCCGCCTGGGTGGCGAAGGCGCGGGTTTCGGGGGTGTTGTAGGCGGCACTGACGCGGCGCAGCCAGTCAAGTTCGACGTGGAAGCTGGCGTGGTCGACGGTGGGTTCGGGGTGGTTGCCGCGGTGGGCCTTGGTGGGGGCGAGAGCTGCGGCGGTGGCGAGCCACGCGGCTTCGGCCCTGGTGCCCCGTGCTGTCGGGTCCGGAGTAAGCCGGCGGGCGTGTTCGTGTGCCTCGTCTTGGAGCGACGCGGGTACTCGCTCGGACAGCGCGAGGATGGCGTCCTCGATTTCGACGACGCGTCGCCTCAGCCGGCGTTCCACGCGGCGTCGGGGGAGTTCGCTCTGCAGGACGACGTGGGGTGCCGCAGTGGTGAGGCCCTGCCACAGGGGTGCGAGGTCACGGAGGGCTCGCCATTGGCGGGCGGTGCGGGTGGCGACGGAGATGGGCGCCAGGCAGCTGCCCAGCGCGATGCACACGATCGCTGCCATCTTCAGGAGATCGCACACGCTTTCGTGCCAGTCGGCTGTGGCGTCCACGGGAGGAGTTCCAAGGCAGGCGCCGATGTAGCAAAGACGTACGAGGGAATAGCCGATGCCTAGTCCGCAGCCGAGTCCGAGGAAGGCGTGGCCGGCACGGACCCATCCGTCGCGCGCGTGGCGTGCCGCGTAGAGGAAGAGCCAGGTTGCGGCGGTCATGGACAGGCCGATGTAGACGGTGAAGACAGCCACGTGGGTAATCGCCCAGGGTGAGTCGGCGTTGGACTCCAAGTACTGCTCGTAGCCTGGGCGGTCTGGGGCGAGCAGGAAGGTGACCACCATCGCCGTGTAACTGACGGTCTGCACGACGAGGCGGGTGCGGCCGAAGAACCCTTCAGGTTTGACGATGGCGACGACGAAGCTGAGGACCGCGGAGGCCGAAACGGCTCCGATCAGGTGCTTGGCCAGGTAGGCGAAGTTCGCCAGGCCCGTGGTGGCGTCGACCCAGTCCGCGACCTGTGGGATCTCGAAGGTCATGGCCAGAGCGAGGGCGGCGAAGGCGACGCAGAGGGTGCGTTGCTTGGCGCTGTGCCGCAGGGAGGGCATGCGCCAGAAGAAGACGGCCCACAGCAGGACCGCCACGAGGATGTGCATCACGAGCGGTTCCTGCGGGGGTGGGTGAGGGCGGCGTCGATCCGGGAGGGGATGGCATCCGGACTGGTGGCACGCTGGGCGTCGAGAAGGTCGGGGAAGATCTCCGGAAGCATGGTCGCGATGAGCTCGGCGTCCTGCTCCATCTGCGTGCTGTAGGCGGTACGTCCGAAGGCGGACGCCACAGCTTCCTTGTCGATGTCCTGCGGCAGTGCCGCCAGGAGGTCGCTGAAACCGCCGCTGCTGTCGTGTTCGAGCAGGAGGTGGCCGAGTTCGTGACGGATGACCTGCTGGCGGTGGTGCTCGCTGACCGCGGCTGCGTGGAAGATGAAGTCGCTGGATTCTGATGCGATCCACAACCCGCACGGCACGTCCGTACCGCCCAGTTCCGGAAGCGCTTGGACGAACAGGTCACGTCCGCGGGCTTTGGACAGCTCAGTGCAGAACTCGTCCAGGCTGAACGGGTCGGGTATGCGTACTCCGGCCAGATTGCTCAGGCACTGCGCGCGGAGCCGCTCCTCTCGTTGGCGCGCATGGCGCCGCGCGTCCCGCTTTCGCTGGGACGGTATCCATCCGTACATGCTCAGGGTGTTTCCTTGCTGACTGCGGTGCCGCTGCCGGGGGTATCACCGGGCGTCGCGCGGCTCGCGCACGTGATCACTTTCGTCTGGGGCGCAGTGGGGTCCCGTCGTTCCGACCCCATGCTTCGGCCCCTCAGGACGGACGACTCAGATGTCGTTGTCGTCCTTGCGGGCCTCCAGCCCCTCCGCCTTGCGGACCTGGTCGAGGACCGCCTCGATGACCCGCAAACCGTCCGGAGACAGGTCCTTGGCCCGGAACGCGATGCTGCGCACGCCTTCCGACTTGAACCGGTCGAGGAGGGCCAGGCCCTGTACGACCTCTTGTTCCTGCTCCGCGGTCTTCTCGTCGAGGAAGTAGTTGATGTTGACGCGGAAGAAGCGGGCCAGTGAGTCGAGCGTCTTGATGGTGGGGTTGTCGTTCTCTCCCGAGCGCGTCTGTCCGATCGTGCTGGGGGAGACCTTGCGCCAGCCGGACTCCGCGATGACACGCGAGACCTTCGCGTGCGTGTACGGCTCCCCGGTGTCCGGATCGAGCCGGCTCTCGAACAGCGCGTTCAGCCGCCGACGTACCTGCGCGGCAAGGTCACGCCCCACACGGTCGCCGTCGTCCGGTGACAGCGGATCGGTCTGTCTGGGCATCGCACTCCTATCCCTTCTGCCGGATCACGGTACTTCATTGCTGTGACGGATCTGGAGGGGGGTGCTTGCAGCACTCTGCTGTTGACAGGAGGGCAACAGTAAAGCGTATGTTCATGCTTGTGGATCACAGAATAATGTTGTGCCGACCTGGAAGCCCTGGTCGGAGCCACTGGAGCAGTAGCGAGAGGAGCGGGATGGTCCCCGCCGTACGCAGCGTGAGGCGGCCTGTCACTCGCGCATGAAACGCCGATGCCCAGGAGCGGCAACTCCCGGGCACCGAACGATTTTGATCAATGGCCCCGGCAAGGGCCTCGACCACATCAATGCCGTCCCGAGCCTCGGTATGGGCACTACGGGACGACACCTCACCGGAGAGTCTTGCATGTTGCTAGCCCTACGAGAAAGGCCCGGCCTCCCCGGCCAAGGCCGAAGCTTCCCGCCCATCCGCGCGGATCTACGCGGCTGCGCGATCGGAGGCACTTCCTGATGGCCCGCATTCGGACGGTCAAGCCGGACCTGTTCGTCAACGAACGGGTTGCGGCCTGCTCGGTTACCGCGGTCGTCACCTACATCGGCCTGTTCACCCAGGCCGACGACCACGGCAGGCACCGGGACAACCCAGCGATCATCGCCGGCCTCCTCTGGCCGCTGCGTGCCGAGCACACCCCCGTCCACGTGGAGGAAGACCTCCAGCAGCTCGCCGACGCCGGCCTGATCTGCCGGTACACCGGCTGCG
This sequence comes from Streptomyces sp. NPDC001315, assembly GCF_042896175.1. Classification (NCBI taxonomy): domain Bacteria; kingdom Bacillati; phylum Actinomycetota; class Actinomycetes; order Kitasatosporales; family Streptomycetaceae; genus Streptomyces; species Streptomyces sp. NPDC001315. Next base: position 64,537 of record NZ_JBIAWZ010000010.1, read on the forward strand.
ACGGCAAGCGGTACCTGCACATCACCGGCTGGTACGAGCACCAGAAGATCGACAGGCCCAGCCAGTCACGCCTCCCGGTGTGCGTCGCTCATCACAGCGACAGGCGGTGCGGCCCCTGTAAGGGAGCCTGCGCCGAGGTCGACGCGAACCCCCAGGGAGGCCTCGCCGAAACCTCGTCGAACCGTCGACGAGCCCTCGACCCGGGTCCCGCACCACTCCCGGGTCTGCCCAGCAACCGCACCACAGCGCCGCCCGCCCCCGGGAACGTGCAGCCTGTCGACAGGGAGGCGGCCAGCGGCCAGGGCAAGGAAACTGTAGGTCAGGGCCTATTCGATGAGGTCTCATCGAAGACTCACCGAGAGCTCGACGAGGCCTCGACGTCCGGATCTAGGATCTTGGATCCTGGATCTTCTTCTCCTACGGGGCGCACAGCGCCCGGCGCCACCACGGCCGCGGATCTCCTCGCCGAGTACGTGACCTCCTGCGTCCAACGCCCACCCGGTGACGTCCTCGGACACCTCGGGCGCCTGCTGAAGAAGCTGCTCGCCGAAGGCATCGACGTGGAGCACGTTCGCGCCGGCCTTGCCCGCTACGCCGAGATCCAGGGCCATCCCTCCCGGCTGCCGAGCCTCGTGAACGACGCCATGAACGCCCGAGTCCCCGCCGTCCAGGCCGCATCCCGGACCGGCACGGCCCACCGGGCGTGGACCAACCCGGCAGACGCGGCCGCCGCGTACGCCGAGGAGCTGTGATGAGCCGCGAGCCCGAACTCCTCGGCGCAGGAGCCCTCCAGCGACTGCAGCGGATCCTTGCCGCCCGCGGCATGAACCCGCAGAACCTCCCCGACGCCCCGGCTGACGCCGAGCCGTACACCCCGCTGGCCCTGCTGGAAGCCCGGCTGCCCCCGCGCTACTGGACCGCCCGGGCCGACCACCCTGACGTGCTGGCCTGGACCCGCGACGTGATCGCCCGATCCGAGGCACCGAACCCCGGCGCGCGACGCCAGATCACCACCGGACCCAGCCTGCTCATGGCGGGCGTCACCGGCGCGGGCAAGACCCACCAGGCATACGGCGCGGTCCGGGCCCTGGCCGAAGCGGGCCTGGTCCTCCGGTGGCGGGCCACCACGGCCGCCGACCTGTATGCGGACCTGCGCCCCCGCCCCGGCCACGACACTGAGCGCGAGCTGGAGACGGTCAGCCGCTACCCGCTGCTGATCCTGGACGACCTCGGTGCGGCCAAGGCCTCCGAGTGGGTCGAGGAGATCACGTACCGGCTGATCAACCGCCGGTACAACCTGATGCTCCCGACGCTGGTCACCACCAACCTCGCCATGCGCGACCTCCGCGACCAACTGGGCGACCGCGTCGCCTCCCGGCTCGCCGAGATGACCACCCGGGTCACCTTCGAGCCCGTCGACCGCAGACGCCAGCCCCACGTGGTCTGACCTGCCGCAGGCCACCACGCCAGCCGCGCCGCCAGCGCGCCACCCCACTTCCCGACCCAGCGCACTACTCCGCCAACGCCCACGGCGCGCGGAGCGCGATCGGAGCAACCAGCATGACCCCCACGACGTTGAGCCCTGCCCGCCACCGGTCGCTCGGCGACCACACCTGGCAGGACCAGGCTGTCTGCCAAAGCACCGAGTACAACCCGGTCGACCCCGAAATCTTCTTCCCCGAGCCCGACGAGACCGCCAAGATCACCGCAGCGAAGTCGCTGTGCGGCCAGTGCCCGGTCCGCCGCACCTGCCTGGACGCCGCCCTGGAAGGCGGCGACACCCACGGGATCCGTGGAGGAATGACGGAGGAGGAGCGTGCGCCGCTGCACGAGAAGCTCGCCAGCCGTCTCGACTACAGCCGCGTCAACGCCACCGTCGCCGGGCGCGACGTCCACCTCACCAAGGTCGAGCGCCGCGCGGTCGTCCGCGCCGCCTACCGCCACGGCCTCACCGAACAGCGCCTGGCCTGGCTCCTGAAGGTCACCGAGGAGCACGCCCAGAAGCTGTACCGCGAGACCCGCCGGGCCTTGCGCAACCGAGACCTGGAGCAGACCACGATGACCACCCCATCCCCCGAGACCGACGGCAAGCACCTGGGCCGCGACGACCTCGGGACGGCGGCGTGAGCATCGCGAGCGCGCCGAGCACGGCGCCTGTCACCGGGTGGGACCGCGCGGTCGTCATCGCCCTTGGCGGTGCGGGATGCGCCTTGTCCTACGACGCCCTGCAGCAGATGGCCGTCGCCATCCATGTCCGGGGGCTGCTGACCTACCTCTTCCCCTTGGTAATCGACGGGTTCATCGCGTACGGCATCCGCGCTCTGCTGGTCCTGCGTGACGCACCGCTGCGCGCCCGGTTCTACGTCTGGACACTCTTCGGCACGGCCACCGCTGCCAGCATCTGGGCCAATGCGCTGCACGCGGTCAGGCTCAACGCGGAGAACACCTCGGCCACCGGGCTGCGGCTCGGAGACACGGTGGTCGCGGTGCTGTCCACCATCGCCCCGCTGGCCCTGGCCGGAGCGGTGCACCTGTACATCCTCATCGCCCGGGGGCCGGTCAAGGACAGTGACCGAAGCGACCGAAGTGACCGCGATGACCTCGGCCAGGCCGGTCACCCAGGTCAGTCCGAGCTTGTCCTGGTCACTCGGACTGACCGAGCCGGTCGGCAGCAGCCGCAGCCCGGTCAGGTCAGCGCCGGACAGGCGGTCACCGCCCTGACCGACCGGCCCCGCCTGTCCCTGGACAAGAAGACCCCGGATGCCCGGACACTGACCGGGGACAGTGCCCCAGGGGACAGCAGCAGCCAGGACAGCGGTCACCATGACCGGGAGCCCAAGCCTGCTGACCTGGGCGGACAGCCGGACACCACCCCGGCGGTCGGTGACCGACAGGCCGTCACCGAGTCGGTCACCGGTCACCCGGACAACCTCCCACGGGTCGCTGACCGGCCGGTCACTCCGCCCCCGGTCACTGACCGCGCCACCCGGGCAACCGGTGGCCGGCGACCTGACCCGGACACCGAGGAACTGCTGGAGATCGCCCGGTCAGCGGTCAGGGCCGAGGACAAACTGACCCGCAAGGTGGTCGCTCAAGCGATCCGCGGTCAGCAGATCCCGCTGTCCAGCGACACGCTGACCGCCCTGATGGCCCAGCTCCGCCAGCAGCACGGACAGTCGGTCACCAACCCCCGGAGCTGACCGCACACCCCATGGGAGCGGGTGACCAGCCGGACACCTCGGCCGGTCACCTGCCCCGGACACCCAGCCCTACGACCTCCTCCCGCGAACCGGAGAGCACCGTCATGCGCACGAACCCCGCCACACCCGCCGAGGTGGACACCTGGCTGACCGTCCTGCACCAGCGCGGCCACCTCCACCGCGCCGAATCCGGCCCCGACAACACCTGGACCGTGCAACGACGCCCACACAGCTGCCCCTGGACCCTCCACCACCCGGTCCTCGCCATGGACTGGATCGAGGAAGTCGTCCGCGACATCCACCAGCACGACCCGGAGACGAGCCAGTGACCGCCAACGACCCGGCAGCCACCACGTCCGGACAGCAGCGTGACCCCACGACGGCTCCCGGCGGAGCAAGTTGTCGCATACGACGGTCCTACGGCCCATCGCATGCACTTGCCCCCGCCCAGGGGGGCGGGGGAAGTCCGGCTGGTCCCCGAGCGAGGGTGCACGGTGACCAGCCGGACTCCCGGCACCAGGGGGCGCCCGTCGTAGGAGGAGAAGCAGACGACCGCGCCCCGTGCGAGCAGCAGAGCCCGAGCCAACCTGCGTTCCCCGACCGCAAGCCGCGCCGACGCGCCCGCAACCCGAGCCAGCGCACCCACAAGACGACCACCCGCCTGTCCGACACCGAGAAGACCGAGATCACCGCCGCCGCCAAGCAGCGCGCCGTCACCGTCGCCCGTTTCCTCGCCGCCGCCGGCCTTGCCATCGCCCGCGGTTCGACCACCGCGCACACCAACGAACAGCTCGACGCCGCCATTGACGAGCTGGCCGCCCTGCGCACCGCCATCTCCCGTGTCGGCAACAACATCAACCAGATCGCCTTCGTCTACAACGCTGGAGGGCAGCCCCGCCCCGGCGAACTCGACCACGCCCTCACGACCTTGACCCGCGTCCTGGCCCGCGTAGACGACGCGGCCGACACCCTCGTGAAGAAGCGCCTCTGATGGTCCCCAAGATCCGACGCGGCTCGCGCACCCATGGCCTGCTCGTCTACCTGTACGGACCCGGCAAGCGCGACGAGCACACCGACCCTCACCTCGTCGGCAGTTGGGACGGCTTCGCCCCCGACCCCGGCCGTGACACCAGCCCCGACCCCGACCCCAAGGTCACCCTGGCCCGGCTCGCTGCTGCCCTGGACCTGCGGGTCAAGCAGGCAGGCGACAAGGCGCCGGCCGAGCACGTCTGGCACTGCTCGGTGCGTACCGATCCCGGCGACCGCACCTTGACCGACGAGGAGTGGAACACCGTGGCCCGCCGCCTGGTCCACGCCGTCAACCTCGCCCCCGAGGGCGATCCGGACGGCTGTCGATGGGTCGCGGTGCGCCACGCAGACGACCACATCCACATCCTGGCCACAATGGTCCGCGGCGACCTGCGCCGCCCAAGGATGAACTACGACTTCAAGAAGGCCCAGGCCGAATGCCGCCGCATCGAACAGGAGATGAGCCTGCGCCGGCTCAAGCCCGGCGACGGCACCGGAGCCCGGACGCCCACCAGCGCCGAGCGCTTCAAAGCCGAGCGGAGCGGCCGACTGGAGACACCGCGCGAGACGCTGCGCGAAGCCGTCCGCCAGGCCGTCGCCGGAGCCGCCAGCGAAGCCGAGTTCTTCACCCGCCTTCGTGAGGCGGGCCTGCGTGTCAAGCTCCGGCACGCCCCCTCCGGTGACGTCCTCGGCTACACGGTCGCGTTGCCCGGGGACCGCAACCGTGACCGCGAGCCGGTCTGGTTCGCGGGCTCGACCCTGGCCCCCGACCTTTCCTATCCGAAGGTCCAGCGCCGCCTTGCCGACGGAACTCCCGACGCGGTCATGATGCGGGAGGCCGACAGTGGCCCATCGGACTGGTCGCCGCCAGCACGGGGGCGACGCACCGCCACAGGGGTCGCCGAGCGCGCCGCGATCCTCCTGGACAGCGACGATGACGATGCCGCAGCCCAACTTGTAGGAGTGGGCGAACTTCTGGACGCGGTCGCCCAGACCTCTCCGGCCGCCACCCGTGCCGAACTTAGCGCCGCCGCTCGCTCCTTCGAACGAGCCACCCGCAGCCACGTCCGGGCCGAACGCGCTGACACCCGGGCGATCCGCTCGGCGGCCCGGGGGATCATCCAGGCCGGCGGTGCGCTCGGCCGAGGAGAAGACGGCGGAACCACCGCCATGCTCGTCTCCACCCTGGTCCTGGCGGCTCTGGCCGCAGCACGCTGGCACTCCGCACGCGGTCACGCCCAGCAGGCCGAAGCCTCCCGTCAGACCGCCGAGCACCTTCGCGCCGCCTACCGCCAGGCCGCTGCCGCACCCATGCAGGCCCTGCGCGACCAGGGCCGAGCCTTGCCCGAAGCCCAGCGCCGCGCCTACGAGACCACCATCCGCGCCGCCCTGCCCGAGAACCGCACCCGACCCGGCACGAGCACGAAGAACGACGCCTTGGCCGCCACCCTGGCTCAGGCCGAGCAGGCAGGCCACGACCCGAAGGCCCTCCTGCAGGAGGCCATGGCGATGCGCGAACTCGACACGGCCGACAACGTGAACGACGTCCTGGTCTGGCGACTGTGCCGCCTCGCCCAGCTCCCAGCCCACCCGGGCGAAGCTATTCGACGCCCGCAGGCCAGCACCGGCCGCGCCACGCCTCCGGCCAACCGGATCGGCGTCCGGACCGCGCCCCCGGCCTCGCCAAGGCCCGCCGCACCGGACCCGCACAGCCGCCCGCCGCGCCGCTGACCAGCAGTCCGGCGGGCCCGCCACCGGCCTGCCGGATTGCACGAAACCCCTGGACAACAGGCTCCACCCGCTTTTACGGATGAAGAGAAGGCCCTCGACCGGGAGATGACGCTCGTGCTCAGAACGACCGACCACCACGTAGAGCCGCCCCCCGTCCTGCCTGCGGTCCCCGCCGGAAACGATCCGCTGCCGCAACTCCAGTACGAGACACAGCCGCCCAGTGGACCCGGTGCGACGCGCTGCCTCAGCCACCCGCCGGAGCTGTCCATGCGCGGGATCCCCGTGATGTGCTCGGCCTGCCGGGCCCGGCGCGACTGGCTGCTCATCAACCACGGCCGCAATGTCTGGGTCCGCTGCCGCTGCAGCAACCAGTGGCTCGAGCCCGAGATCAGCCGCGCCGACTTCGACGCCATGATCGCCATCCCGGACGGGATGACTTACCCCAGCGTCGAGCAGGGCCTGATCGCACTCGGCTTCGACGGTGCCTTCGCCGGTACCTACTTGGACTAACAGGTGGAATTGAATCAAATTTAACAATTCGACATCAACAGCGCAGAGGGTCGAGATGCGGTTCGGCCGGGTTCGAGAGGCCGTGCCTCAAACGGGGGCGCTGACCAGCTACGAAGCAGCCGTAGGGCGCCACTCGGGATTAGTCTTCCGGGGCGGAAGGGACTGCGACCGTGCCGTCCAGACGCAGACCGTACCTTTCAAGGCCGGGCGTGACCTGCTGCCCGCCTTCTGGCCAGGAGAACAACAGACGAGTGGCCGCCCCGCTGCCTGCTGCGGCGCGTCGGCATGTCTCCTCGTACTTGCCATGCCTCAACAGATGGGCGATCAGCTCGGTGTCGGCGTACTCGTCGCCCGCAGCAGCCCGGTCCCTCAGCTCGGCGATTCGGCCCTTCTTCACCAACAGCGCTGCCAGCCGCCGACCGTTGCGTTTCCCCAGCGGCCCGGGCTCCGCCTCCAACAGCTCCAGCAGCTCGTCGTCCAGGCCATGTTTCTCAAGCATCTCGATCAACGGGTAGCGGGAGCCGCCGGGTGCCGAGTCCGCCCGGCGGCGCCACAACGCCACGGCGTCCGGCACTCTCCCCTGCTCCTCCAGCCAGTCGCTGAGGATGCCACACGCTACCCCCTCGCCGTATGCGGCCCGTTGCTCCAGCTCGGCGATCCGTCCCTCCTCCAACAGTCTTTTGGCGACGATCCGTTGGGCATGACGGTCGCCTGCGTCGGCACGGGCCAACAGCTCGTCGGCGCGACCCTGTTCCAGCAGCATTGAGGTGATCAAGGCATTGAGATCGTCGTTGCCGCCGTGCTCGTGCTCGAAGGCGACTGCTACTTCGATCGCCTCATTCGTGCGGTCGAGTCGGTTCAGCAGATTGATCATCCGCCAAATGCTGTGCTCGTCTTGGCTCCATCGTCGGCAACGTTCGACAGCGTGCTCGGCCACCTTGGGATCACGGGCACTCTGTGCCACCCAGAGGTCAACTACGACGTCCCTTGCCCTGTCGGCGTCCTCATCGGCCATCTCCTCCAGCTCATTTGTGCGCCCCTGGTCCCGCAGTAGATCCGCGAGTCGGCCAAGCGCCGTTCCCTCCGCCAGCCAGCGCCGCAACCGCGCCTCGGCCTCGGCCGCGCCCGCCGCCGAGCCGTCCTCCAGGAGCAGGTCCACCAGCAATCGTCTGGCGTGGTCGGTTCGCGCCTGGGCACGGAGCAACTCGACGGCCTCAGCACGGCGGTCGAGGCTCAGCAGGCAATCCGCAGCGAAATCGGTGGCGGGCAGATAGCCCTGTTCGGCCAGCGCTGACCAATGGGCAAGGCTCTCTTCAGAGCGTCCGGCCTTGTTTAGTGCTCTGGCCAGTTCTACGGCCGCGCTCTGATGGACGGGCGCGTACCGGACGAGCTCGGCGGTCAACTGCTCCGGATCGTCGAGGTCCGATCGGGCCCAAGCCACCAGGGCGTCGATCGCCTGAGTCTGTCCCTCCACGGCCTGCGGTTCGAGGAGCTGCCGAGCATCGGCGGTCAATCCCTGCCTCTTGAGCAGTTGTGCTCGGCGAACCACACCATCCGGGCCAGCTGCCCGGTAGAAGTCGTGCGCCAGCTCGTACAGCAGTCGCCACTCGGCGCTCCACCCGAGCTCGGTCAGGATCCGGGTGTCCGTAACTGTGTCGCGCATGGCCTGCCACGCCTCGGCCGGGACCGGGAGAAAGCGCCGGTGCCGCTCACCGGTACGCAGCAGGTAGTCGGCGATGGTGTAACCGACGACGCTGCCGGGTTGATCACCGGCTGTCGGCGAGAGAGCCGCGGTCGCGCCGTTCACCATCGTGGTGCAGTAGTCGAGCGCGCTGTCCAGCCACTGGGGTGTCGCTCTGGCCCACTGGGCCGACGTGAGATAGCCAGGTGCTGCCGCGCGTAGGTAGTCGACAGTCAGGATTTCCGGTCCCCCGAGCCGGACAGCGTCGATCGCCGCATTCATCAGTGCCCTGCCGTAGACATCGCCGCTACGCCACCGACGGACCAGGGCGGGTGCACCGGCCAGGGTCTGGAAAAGGCCGAAGTCGGAGCCTGCCAGCGCCGCAGCGATTCGCGGATCCCTGCCCGCAGCCGCTTCGGCGGCTGCTTGCTCGGACTCGCTCAGCTCGCCGACCACGTCTACGATCCTGGCGAGTTGGAGGACCTCGCGGGCCTCGGTCGACGTCCTGCTGGGGGCGGCATCGGTCGCTTCCGCTGCCCCAGTATGGCGGTCGTAGGACTCTGGCCACAGCGCGCCGACGATCACCTTCGGTTCCCGAGGATCGAGCAGCCGCAGCAGGGTCGCCGTGGACAGCGTCGGCTGGGCGTCGACGAAGTGCCTGAGGTCGTCCAGCCACACCACCGCTCGGCCCGCACCGAGGTCGACCAGCTCTTCCAACTCCGGGGCGTCTTGCGGGCGCAGCAGCCACCAGTCGGGCAGTTCGGCGATGACGGCCTCGTAAGCCGAACGGCTCTTGCCCGTGGACGGCTCGCCGAGGAGCACGATCAGCCCTCCGGTCGTCGCCATCTCCCTTACGGCACGTCGCAGTTCGCGGTCGTGGTCGCGCGGCACGTAGAGCGGTAGGTCTCCCCGGGCTCCCTGCGCCTCGATCGCTGGCTTGACGCCGAGCATGCGCGCGTTCCACTCCGTCACCCGGCGTAGGCCGCTCACTGCCGGGTCCAGATCGGCACCGGTGCTCTGCTTTCCGACTCGGCCGGTGGTGCCGGTAACCAGGGGATTGTTCATCGGGACGCCCGGCGTGGGCCGAGGTCCGCCGACGGCGGTGCCGTCATCGGGTTCACTGTCGGTGGCAGCCGACTGGTGCCAGGTGTCGGGGTCAGTGAGCAGAAGTCGCTTAAGCGCCGTGTACGAGCGGTGCTCCAGTGAGTCCGGCCGGACGATGGTGAAGTGGTCGCCGGGGAGCACGCCGACGTCCCGGAAGACACTTCGGGCCGAGGCCGGCTTGACGATGTTGTCTGCATCGCCAGCGTACGCTGTGATGGCGATCGGGCACGTGTCGGGAGCAACCGCTTTCGCGTGGTCGATGCGGGTCACGACCGCCCGCTGCGCTTCGGTTACGGCAGCGGTGATTGGTCGCAGTTGATGCTCCTGCGGGTGCCGACCCCACCAGACCGCGCGGCGTAGGGTGAGCGCCAGTTCGGAGCCGAGGTTGGGACAGGCGAACAGCACCACGCGCCGGATCCTGGCCAGTTCGGAGCCCCGGCCTTCGCCGAGCATTCTGGCGAGGTAGCGCTGGACAACCAGGCCACCCTGACTGTGGGAGACCAGCACCAGGTTGTCGAAGTCCCGTGCATCCACCTCCAGGAAGCCCCGCAGGTTGTCAGCCACGTCGTCGAACGACGGGATGCGGCGTAGCGGACTGAACGAGGCTGGCCGGGACGTGTACGAGAACGACAGGGTCTCGACGGCGTTGAGATCAGGGTCCGAAGCCAGCAGCTCCTGGAAGGGAGCCCAAACCGCACTGGAGGAGAAGAGCCCGTGGACGAAGACCGTTCCGAGTCGTCGGCGCGCCGCTGCCACGTGAACTCCGCCTTCCGTCAACATGATTGATCGGCAGGAGCTTACCTTCGTCCGCCGTTGGACCGAGGCGAAGCGGGGGCCGTACACGTGGCGCAGGCTGAGGACGGCAAGAGGCCAGCGCAGCTGCGCGGTGTCAAGCCATTTGTTTGCCCTGGTGCCTTCTGGAGCCAATCTGTCCAAGATCTCGCGGGACCTCGCACCGCTGGCGTGGAAAGCGGCTGACCATCGGGCCCGCGTCATACGACACGTCAGGAATACGTGCTGTCGGTTCAGGGCAGCACGATTCTGCTCCTAGCACCAGCAACGAACACAGTTTGCGTAGCATGCTGGAGTATGCGTCCGACGTGGGACCGTGCGGTGTTCCAGCCAGCTCTTGCGGCTGCGGGCGGTCCGGACGCTGATGCCCAGGTGGGCGGCGACCTCCGGATCCCCCCAGAGCTGCTGGTCGTCGGCCATCGTGTCCCCCTCGTTCGTCGGTGATGAGCGTACGCAACATACGGATGGGCGGGCGTACGGCAAGGCCGCCCCTGCCGGACGGCGCAGGGCGGCCTTCTGCTGTTGCGATCAGACCTCGGCGAGGCGGTTGGAGAGGTCCAAGGCGACGGTGGCGACCGCGAGGGCGGCGCACAGGCCGGTCACCTCGTGGAGGGTGGGGTGGACCAGGCGCGGCCAGTTGTCGGGGGCGGCGGGCCAGGAGGCGAGGAGGACCTCGGTGGTCGCCAGGCCGAGGTGGGCGGTGACGTCCCAGCCCGCTCGGGAGGCGGGCTCCCAGTGCAGGCGGATACGGCCGAGCGGGAGCCTGGGGGCGCCCGCCGGGAGCCAGGAGACGTCGAGCGGTCCCCCCGGGAGGGCGGAGACGCGCTGGACCAGTGCGCCGCTCACTCCCGACGGCATGGGCCGCACGGCGAGGGCGTGCAGCGGGCGGGCGGCGAAAGGGTGGGGTCTCGGTGAGATCGGGGCCTCCTGGACGGGTCGGTACGGGGGTCAGGCCCAGGCGAGGGCGTCGCGGACAGTTGCCGGGAGGTAGCCCTCCTGTCCGTCCTCGGCGATGAACGCCGCGCCGTCGCCCACGACGACGTCGGTGCCGAGGTAGTGCGCGAAGGGCCAGTCGGGGTTGACGGCCAGGCGGATCGGCAGGTTGGGGTCGAGGTTCTGAAGTTGGCGGAGCAGGTGGCCGACGGTCAGGTGGTGGGGCACGGAAACCTCCGGGAGCGAGATGGGCGGGTGAAGCATGTGTGGTGGTGGAGCGTCAGCGGACTCGAGGCGGAGCAGGTTGCGCAAGACCTTCGGGCCGGTCGGGGTCGGCTTGGGCTGGCTGGCGAGGTGTCGCCTGCGGGACTCGTTGACGTAGCTCTTGCCGGGGTTCTTCATCTGCCAGTCGCCGCACGAGCAGATGGCCTGGGTGTAGGCGCGGCCGGGGCAGTCGGGGTGGAGCGGCTTGTCGGAGGTGGTGTGCTTGTGCTCGGCCGGGCAGTCGGTGCCGTCGGCGTGGTGGTTGGTCAGCGGCGCGCGGTGGGCCAAGGGGTGTTCCTCTCGATTTGGTCGGGGCCGGGCAGCCCGGCACGCGAGCCGACCGGCGGCGGGGTGGTGCGTGCGGTGGTCCGGAGGGAGACCGGCTGCGGGGCGGTGCGGCTGGGGCCGGCGATGAGCGCGGCGAGGAAACCGGCCACGGCCTCGGAGGGGGTGTAGAGGCCGAACTCCTGGAGCCAGGGCTCGGCGTTGGCGGGGATGACCCGGACCTGCCAGACGATGCCGCGCTTCCAGGCGGCGGTGTCCTCGGGGAGCCAGCCGACGTAGACGCGGCCGTCCGGGCTGGTGCAGTGCACGTTGGCCTCCGGGGTGTCGACGATTGCCCAGCCGAGTGCCCCGAGCAGTTCGAGCACTGGGCCCGCGCAGTGGTCGCTGGAGAGCCAGGCGCGTTCCTCCACGGCGGGGCGGATGACAGCGGGCAGGAGGCTGCTGGAGGCGTTCACGAGTGGACAGTCCCTTCGTTGACCTGCGGTTTTCCCGACATCCGTACGTTGACATGCGGTGCGCCGAAGTACGTAGTCGTTTCCGGGAAGGTGGTGTCTGCCGTGGGAGAACTGGCCGCCGAAGGTGAGAGACCGGCGGGCCGGGGAATGGATCGGCGCGGCCGGTTGTCGCAACTCGGTTGCGGCGCTCGGCCGCACAGAGCCGAAGGGGCAGCAGGCGTGGTGGAGTCGAGTAGACATTGGGTCGGTGCCGGGCTGGAGCGCAAGATCCGCGGCGCAGGGCAGCCATGGACGGTTGGGGGACATCGCGATGGTGGCCGACGGCCAGTGGGCCGTGGACACCCAGGCCGAGAAGCACCCTGACGGGGAAGCCGTGGTGGAGCGCCGGATCGCGGACGGGCGGCGCGTTGGGCTGATGGTGGAGGAGCTGGCCCGCGTGGTGTGCTCCCGGTTCGGGGAAGCCCACCGTGACGAAGACGCGGAGTAACCGGTTAGCGGCGTGGCCCGGTCGCGGCCACCGACGGGCCGACTGTGGCCGACGGGGCGGACCGGTCGGGGGTTGGCCCAGGGCACGAGGTGCGTGCGCGGAGCGGGCGACAGCGGCCTGGGCCAGTGGGAGTGCTGGTGCCCGGTCCGCGGTCACGGCGGCGTCGCGGGCCTCGATCACGTGGCTGATCGCCTGCAGGGCGATGCGGTTCTCGGCCTCCGCGACCCGCAGGTCCACCGCCGTGCTGGTGATCCGCTCCAGGTCGTAGAAGGCCGGCACATGGCCGGGCTGGGTGAGGGCGTGCAAGCGGTCCTGGTGGACGGCGACCGCGTTGTTCGAGACGACGAGGCTCGATCGGATATGCATCGCCGAGCGCAGGAGCGGGTCCTCGACGGGGCGGCGGACCGCGAGAGTCATGAGGGAGTCGCTGGATGTGAGGGGGCTCGCAGCACTAGTGCAAAAGTGGTCAGCCGCAGATATTTTGGGTGCCACTTCAGACGCGCGTTACAAGAGGCGAGCTGTCGAAAGGGGGCGGCCGTGCTCACGGTGCAGAAGACGACCCGGGACGTCAGCGCGGCTCAACGTTTCGAGTTCTGGCGCGAGGCGATCTCTGACACCTTCGTGGACCTCAATCCCACGCAGGCTGCGGACGATGGCCGCGGCTTCGAGGGCCAGATCGTAGGCGGCCAGATCGGCGAGTCCCGCCTGTGCACCGTTGCGGCGCGGCCGCACCAGGTCGAGCGGTCGACAGGGCTCATCCGTCGCACGGGCGGCGACTACCTGTTCGTGAGTCTTCTTGTTCAAGGTGACATCGTCTACTCGCAGGCAGACAGGGTCGCCGAGCTCACTCAACCCGGTCAGCTGGTCCTGTATGACAGCGCGCGGCCCTACCGGGTGGCGTTCCGGCAGGACTCGAAGCAGGTCGTGGCGCGCTTTCCGCGAGACCTCCTCACGCGAAGGCTGCGAAATGTCGAGGGCGTCACGGCGCTCAGCATCGGCGGCCTGAACGGCATCGGAGCGCTTGCATCGGGGTTGCTCCAGTCGCTGGCCGAGCGGGTGGCGGACGTCGAGGCCGAGGTGACTGCGCCGCTGCTGGACAATGCACTGGACGTACTGACTGCGGCGTTGCGCTGGCAGTCTGGGAGCAATGCAGACGGGGACGAGTACCAGGACCTGCACCGAGCCCGCGCTCGCGAGTGCATCCGGAAGCGTCACTCCGACGCGTCGTTGACTCCTGCTGTCATCGCCCACGAGATCGGGATCTCCGAGCGCTATCTCTACCTTCTCTTCCACGCTGAGGGGACCTCGCCGGTGCGGCTGCTCATGGAGGAGCGTCTCACCAGGGCACACGCGATCCTGACCCAGCGGGCGCCGCTCACCGGCACCATGGAATCACTCGCGCTGCGGCTCGGGTTCAAGCAGGCGAGCCACTTCAGCCGCGCGTTCAAGGAACGCTACGGGCTGCCTCCGCGGCAGTTCCGGGAGCAGTCGCTTTAGGGCGTGCAGATCTTTAACACGTTTTCTTGATCTTGCTTCAGGTGGGCTTGGACGCGAGGAACGTCGCGATATCGGATGGTGTGCGGAAGCGAGCGGTGGAGGCAGAGATGTCGTGGCCGTGCGCTTCCAGGAGCGGACGGACTTCCTGTTTCGCGCGGCTGATGGTCATGGCGGTGACGCCGAAAAGTTGGCCGAGGAGGTCCATGGTGGCGAGTTTGCGCAGGTGGAGCACGGTGGCCAGGACCCGGTCGGCTGGGGTGAGTTTGGCCTTGGCGCCTGTGCCGGGGGCGACCAGTCGCTCGTGACCGCGACGCGTGCGGAGCACTTGCTCGCGTTGGACCTCGAGCGCGGGAGTCAGTGTGTCGATGAGTGCGCTGAGCTGTTGGCGGGTCATACCGGTGAGTTCCGGGTCCTGCAGTAAACGTGGCGCGAGTTGATGTGATGTGTTCGCGGGGGCCTGGTCCGGCGTGTTGTTCGTCGGTGTTGCGTCCAGCGGCTGCTGGGGGTGGAGGGTGTAGTTCCAGTCGCCGTGGAAGCGGTGCCGTGTGATCGGCAGGGCGGCGATCTCGTCGTCGCTGACCTGGATGCCGGTGGGGTACTGAGCGGTGTCGAGTTCGGCGTGCACCGTCAGGCCGGTCTTGGTGGTGGTCGCGGCGATGCTCTGGACGATGACTTCGTGGCTGGTCAGGGGCCTGCCGCGCCAGTTCATGGTGATGTGGGAGAACAGCCGGTGCTCGATCCGGTTCCACTTCGAAGTTCCGGGAGGCAGGTGGCAGACAGTGATCGCCAGGCCGGACTCGGCTGCGAACTGGGCGAGCTCGGTCTTCCAGGTGCGGGTGCGGTAGCCGTTGGAGCCGCCCGCGTCGGCGGTGATCAGCAGCCGGCTGGCCATCGGATAGGCAGCCTGCCCGGCGCCGTTCCACCAGCGGCGGATCGACTCGACGGCGAACCCGGCGGTGTCGTGGTCGGTGCCCACGTTGACCCAGCCGGTGTTTGCGGCGACGTCGTAGATGCCGTAGGGCACTGCCCGGCCCAGCTCACGGTCGGGGAAGTCGTGGGTGTCGACCCGCACCGGCTCGCCTCTCGGCTCCCATTCACGGCCGCTGTTCTTGAAAGGGCCGACCAGTTCCTTCTTCTTCGTGTCCACACTGATCACAGGAGCCCCGCCGTCCTGATGGTTGCGGGCCTGCTCATTGAGGTAGTGGAACTGCGCGTCCCGGTCGGGGTGCTGCTTGCCCTCCAGAGTCTTGGCGTTGCTCTGCAGGCTGAAGCCCTCCTCTCGCAGCAGGTCGCCCACCGTATCCGCACAGATCCTGTGGCCCTGCCGGGTCAACTCCGCTGCGAGTTTCCGGGTGGACTTGGTGGTCCAACGCAACGGCGACGTCGGATCCCCGCGGACATCGGGCTCGACCAGAGCGAGAAGCGCCGCCCGAAGGGCCGGGTTCAGGTCGACGACGCGCTTGCGGCCGCCGCCGGCCCTGCGGACCCGCCCCAACGGAGCCTCTCCGGAGTCGAGTTCCCGCACCCCGAGCGACACAGTGGCCTCACGAACACCTGCGGCACGGGCCACCGCCCTGATGCCGCCGTGGCCGAGCGACCGAGCCTCCGCCCCTATCAGCAGACGACGCTGCCGTTCGTCCAGATGCGGCAGGATCGCCTCGAACTTGGCTGCCAGCACAGCCCGTTGCCCTTCCAACTCGCTCATACCAGAGCAACGACCCACCGAACGGGAAGCCACGCGTTCAAGATCTACACGCCCTCTCAGACCTGGCGGAGAACGGTTCCCAGGACGGGACGACGAACAGGTCGCCGCGACTCACCGTCCAGGACTTGTTGCCGACGGTCACCACGCCGGAGCCGTCGAAGACCTGGTAGACCGACGAGCCGGTCTCGCGCACCGGCGCGGTCTCGGCGCCGCGGACGATGCGGTGGAAGTCGGCGCGGATGGTCGGCAGGACGTCGGAGCCGTCGTGCGGGTTGGAGTAGCGCACCGCGGCGTGGCCGGGCTCGACGGTGCCGCCGAAGCCCTCCTTCTCCAGCAGGAGCTGGTCGGCCAGGGCGGCGTTGGTGTACTCCCACTTGTAGGACAGCAGCGGGCTGCCCGGCGTGGCCGGGACGGCCGACAGCGGACGCAGGCCCGGGTGGCCCCACAGGCGCTCGGAGCGCGAACGCTCCGGCGTGATCCGCTCGGCGTCGCTGATCTCCTCGCGGCCGAACTCGAAGAACTGCGCCTCGGTGACGTACTGGAAGGGGATGTCCAGGCCGTCGATCCAGGCCATCGGCTCGGCGGTGGCGTTGTGGTGGGCGTGCCAGTTCCAGCCGGCCTGCGGGAGGAAGTCGCCGCGGTTCATCGGCACCGGGTCGCCGCCGACGACCGTCCACACGCCCGAGCCCTCGACGACGAACCGGAAGGCGTGCTGGGTGTGGCGGTGCTCGGGGGCGTCCTCGCCGGGCATCAGGTACTGGATGGCCGCCCACAGCGTGGGGGTGGCGAAGGGCCGTCCGCCGAGGGACGGGTTGGCCAGCGCGATGGCGCGGCGCTCGCCGCCGCGGCCGACCGGGACGATGTCGCCGGCCTGGGCGGCCAGCTCGCGCAGCCGCTGCCAGCGCCACATGTGCGGTACGGCGCGCGAGCGCGGGTGGGCCGGCATGAGGTCGCCGATCTCGGTCCACAGTGGTACGAGCAGCTCGTTCTCGAAGCCCCGGTACAGCTCTTCGAGAGCCGGGGTGACCTCGGGCTGCCCCTCCGCGGCGACGGCCTGCAGCCGCACCGGGGAGCCCGAGGCGATGTCATGGGCGAGGGAGGAGTGAGTCACAAGCCACAGCGTGCGCCGTTTCATGGACAAGCCGCTCAAGACCCCGCCGCCCTACCCCATCGCCAGCGTGGACCACGCGCTGCGGGCCGCAGCCATCCTGCAGATGGAGGGCGGCGCGAGCGTGTCGCAGATCGCCGAGCGGCTGGGCGTCGCGAGGTCGACCGCGCACCGGATCCTGGCGATGCTGGTGTACCGGGACTTCGCCGTCCAGGGCGAGGCCCGCGTCTACCGCGCGGGCCCGGTCCTTGAACTCGCCTCGCACTCCCAGTCACTGGTCGACCGGCTGCGGGCAGCGGCCCTCCCGCATCTGCACCGGGTCGTCGACCTGCTGGACGAGACCGCGAACCTGTTCGTGCGCACCGGGGACACAGTGCGGTTCATCGCCAGCGTCGAGTGCCGGCAGGCACTGCGGGTCGGCTCACGCGAGGGCATGGTGTTCCCGGCCCACCGCACCACGGCGGGCCTGCTGCTGCTCGCCGGCCTCTCCGACGAGGACCTGGACGAGGTGTACGCAGCCGAGCGGTACCGGGAGCGTCCGGCCGAGCGCCCGGATCCCGACCAACTGCGGTCTGAGCTGCGGCGGCTGCGGCGCAACGGATTCGCCGTCAACAAGAGGCAGTCCGAACGCGGTCTGGTCGCTGTCGGCGTACCGGTGCGTGACCGGGACGGCGCCGCGCTGGCCGGTCTGTCGGTGTCGCTGCCCAGCGTGCGCTACGACCCGCACCGCCTGCGGTCCCTGGTCGCCACCCTGAACGCGGCGGCACACGCCCTGGAGCAGGACCTCGCCGAGGAGGGCCGCTGACAGACGAGGAGGGCCTGCACGGCGCCGCCGGCGCGGCGGTGTCGTACAGACCATCCCCGGCCGGTCGGCCCGTGGCTCAGTTGTTGGCGACGAAGTCGTGACCAGCCGGTTGAACTCGTCGGCATGCTCGACCATCGCCCAGTGGCCGCAGTGGTTGAGCACCACCAGGCGGCTGTCCGGGATGTTCGCCAGCAGGAACAGCGAGGTCTCGTAGGAGACGACGCGGTCGTCGCGGCCGTGGATCAGAAGGAGCGAGTCGGAGCGGGAGGAACCGGCCCGGCTGCGGGGCGCAGAAGGAGCAGTGGGACAATGAGCGCGCAGAACTGCTGATGGAGCGTGATGTCCTCAAGCGCTCGATGGTCCTGTGGGTGAAGGGCGCGATGAATCGGTGAGTATCGCGGAGTTCAGCGCGTCCCAGCGGACCGTGTTCGGCATCCCGCACGCGATCGCCCAGACGCTGTCGGTGCGCTCGCTTTCCGCGCCGTCGAGCTTGTTCCTGCCGGGCCCTTGAGGTCTCGCAGTCCTGGTTCAACAAGTGGATCAACCGCACGCCTCTCCTCATCCAGCCGCCCGCGCTGCTGCTCGCGAGCGGAGGTCCCCGTGGTCATCGCCGAAGACAGGAACGGTCCAATCTGCGCGCGAGGGAGGTGGGCGGCTCTTCTTCCGGATGCTGACGGCGGCATACAAGTTGTCGGCAGGACAAGGGGAACGAGTCCAAGGTGATCGCGAGGCTGAAGCAACTCTATAGACGTAATCACTGCGAACCCATGGAAGAGGACACCTACCATGCCGTCAGGGAGCCCGACCGGTGTGGTGCCGCAGCGCGAGCACGGCGTGGACGAGACGGCGCTGCCCGGGGCCTACCAGATGTCTTTGCCCCCGGCGGAGCTGGTCTTGTTTCGCATACGACATCAACTGCCGTCGGGAGCGTCAACAACGTGAACACCGCGGACGTTCCGCCTTCCGCGTAGCGGTGGGCGCCTGGAGACGCCCCTCGAGGCGCCCCGGCGGAAGAGGCGGTCGGCTGAACCACCGGACGATGGCCGGTGATCAGAGCCTCTCCGGACCTCGGAACGCTTCAGCGGGGCCCCGCTCCGCATCCGTGGTGTCGGACCATGAACCCGCCAGGTCACGCCTGGCGGGTTCATGGTCTGTGCGGCAGCTGCCCCGGGATCGCCACCCGCAGTCACTCAGTAGCGCATAGATGGCCTACTTGTCCCGTCCGGATCGACTTCAGCGGGCTGGCGACCCCGCCGGTGAACGCCCTGCCGCGGCCCCGCACTGCGACGCGGGCAACTGGTCGACGGGGGCCGTAGAAAAGCTTATCCAGCGAGAGTCTCGCCCGCGGCCCGGCCGAGGTCGCGTCGCAGAGCGAGCTGGTGCTCAGCTCCCTGCCCGGCCCACCGCAGGTCGAGGCCGTCGCGCTCGGTCCCGGCGGCATACTTGAGGGCATCAGACCCGGCGCACTCTACGCCGACCTCAGCACCAGCTCGCCGCTGACGATCCGTAAGGTCCGCGAGGCGTTCGAGGCGCGCGACGCATCCGCGATCGACACCCCGGTGAGCGGTGGCACATAGCACTCCCGGGAGGGAACGCTGACCTTCTTCGTCGGTGCGGAGGACGACGAACTCGCACGGGTGCGCCCCGTCCTCGAGCACCTGGCGCGCGAGATCTTCCACGTCGGCCCTGTCAGCGCCGGGTGTGTCGCCAAGATAGCCAACAACGCGGTGGGCCTGTCGACCCTCGGCCTGCTCTCCGAAGTGCTCAGCCTCGGCGCCAAGGCGGGCATCGACCACCGGACACTACTCAAGGTGCTCCGCGAAGGTGCCTACGGCCAGGGCCTCTTTTTGACGTTCATGCTGCCGAGGTCGCGTTCAAGCACCGCTACGACCCGGCCGGCTTCGCCCTCGACCTGGGCCGCAAGGACGTCGCGCTCGCCACCACGCTGGGGCGTGACCTCAACGTGCCTCTGCCCATCATCAACCTGGTCGAGCAGTCGGCGGTGGAGATGGTGGGCCGCGGCCACGGTTCCAGGACTCCACCATCATCTTCAGCCTCCAGGAACTGCGCGCTGGTGTGAAACTCCACGACGGGGACGCCCAGGAGGTCGAGCTGTGACCGCACTTGACACCACGCCCGCGGCCGTGATCGTCCCGATGCACGCCGGAGGCAAGGACCTGCCCGGCGGGGGCGGCGAGTACGCGGTGATCACCCGTCCACCGAAGGCGTCGCCGGGCACGCGCCCGAGGCGACCCTGGACGACGTACGGGCGGTGATCCAGAGCGCCGGCGCCGCCGCCGCGGACTGGGTGGCGACCCCCAAGACCCGGCGCGCCGAGCTCCTGCGCGCCCTGGCACAGCGCCTCGACGAGGAACGCGACCGTCTGGTGCCCTTGCTCGGCGCCGAGATGGGCGGCGTCGAGCAGGGGTCCGCGGGCAAGACGCTCGACGTCGCGATCACGGCATTTCATGCGTCGGCGGACCGGGCCACGCTCGACCTCGATGAAAGTTTCCCCCGCGCGTCGCCATGGGCGGCGAGCTGCTCTCCGGTGTCGCGACGCGGAAGCCGCTCGGTGTGGTCGCCGTCTTCGGCGCCTACAACGCGGCGCTCGTCAACATCTCGACGATGGGCGGGCCCGCGCTGATCACCGGTAACACCGTGATCATCAAGCCGCCGCCGCAGTGCCCGCTCGCGGCGCTGGAACTCGTCCGGTTGGCGACCGAGGTGGGATTCCCGCCCGGTGTGGTCAACTCGGTCAGCGGCACCGAACTTGAGGTCCACGACGACGGACGCTGTCCCCGCGGCCTCGTGCAGCCGCGCGGCCCGCGCCGCCAGAGCCAAACTGGTCCGCAATCCCGGGGTGCACGGCATCGGCTTCACCGGCAGCCCGAAGGTCGGTGTCGAGATCGCCAAGACGGCGGCCGAGCGGCTCAAGCCCGTGCTCCTCGAACTCGGCGGCAAGGGCGCCTGCCTGGTGCTCGACGACGCCGACATCGACAAGTCCGTCAAGACCCTGGCGCTGACCTGGGTCTTCCACAGCGGTCAGATCTGCGGCGCGCCGACCCGGGCCATCGTGCACGAGAGCGTCCGGGACCAACTGGTCGAGCGTCTCACCGCCTTCGCGAAGACGCTCACGATCGGCCCCGCGAACGCCCCCGGCACACAGGTCAGCCCGGTCATCAGCGCCGCCCAGCGTGACCGCATCGAGGACTACATCGCGTCCGTCGTGGCGGAAGGCGCCACCGTGGCCGTCGGCGGCGACCGGCCCGACCTGTCGCCGGGCTTCTACGCCGCGCCCACGCTGCTCGTCGACTGCCGGCCCGACATGAAGGCAGTGCGCGAGGAGATCTTCGGTCCGGTCATCTCGCTCATCACGGTCTCCTCGGACGACGAAGCGGTGACCGTGGCCAACAACTCGGACTACGGCCTGGTGAACTACGTGTTCTCCGAGGATCGGGCGCGGGCCTGGGCCGTCGCCAACCAGCTGGTGTGCGCAACGTCAGCATCAACACGTTCCAGGGCGGAGGCAGCGGAATCGAGGAAATGCCGTTCGGCGGCCGGAAGTTCAGCGGCTACGGCCGCAAGGGAGGCCGTCACGCACTGGAGGCCTTCACGGTCCCGGTGGGCATCAAGGTCGCCAACTGAGGCCGGAGCCCCACGAGATGGAGTCGCAGAAAGTGGGGTCGGCCGAGGTCGGCAAGGTGCTCGAGTTCGACCAAAACCCCGTGCCCATGGAGTTGATGGTCCCGGACGTCACCGCGGCCGATCTGGCGATACTCGCCGGCTGGCACACCGAGCCGGTGATCGGCACCAATCCCGAGTCGAGCACGCTGGAGCTGAGCTGGCAATCCGGACCTCCTTGACGCGCATGTTCTCGGCGATCTCGGTGTAGCGGCCCTGCCGGGAGGGCGGCCTTCACCTCCGGACTTGTGGAGCGGAGCTTCTCGCCGATGATGTAGGCATGGTTGCCGCTGCGCAGTAGCGGCGGTTCTCCTCCGAGGAGAGGCCGCGGTCGGTCACCCACACGCTCTTGCTGAGGATCCAGTCGCGCATCTCTTCCTGGACCTGCCGGATCAGCCTCTGGTCGGAGGCATTGCCCGGCCAGCACCAGCAGCGGACCGGGATCCTGTCCCGGGTCACCGCCATGCCGATCACGATCTGCGGCAGGTCGTCGCGGGACTGGCACGCCAAGAAGCAGCATGCTCAGAAGGCAGCCGCCGACACCGTGCTGCGTCGCATCCCGGCGGTGCTGCTGTACTTCCCCGGTGAGAACCGCTGGCGCGGCTTCGAGCAGCTGCCCGCTCCCGCCGCGCACCGCACCTGGTACCTGGCCGACGGGGGCCGGCTCCTCGACCACCCGGGCAGCAACTCCCGTGCCGCCTACGACTACGACCCGCTCGATCCCGTACCGACCGTCGGCGGCGCCACGATGATCCACGGCTTCCGGCCGGGCCCGGCCGACCAGCGGCGTATCGAGGCCCGCGGCGACGTCCTCACCTACACCTCTGAACCCCTCACCGCACCGCTGACCCTCTTCGGCGAGGTCCGCGCCACCTTCCACGCCTCCTCCAGCGCCCCGGACACCGATTTCGTGGTCCGGCTGTGCAAGGTCTCGCGGGACGGCGTCTCGATCGGGCTCAACGACGGCCGCCGTGCGCGCCTCCTGGCGCGACAGCTACGCCACCGGCGCCTCCCGCCCCGGCCACCGGCCGGCACCACCCAAACCGGGGCACGTGTACGAGTTCACCGTCAGCCTGCGGAACATCGCCTGCATCCTGGCCCCGTGGGAGCGGCTTCGTGTCCAGGTGACGTCCAGCTGCCACCTCCGGTGGGACCGCAACCTCAACACCGGCATGCCGGCCTACGACTCGGCCGAGACCGCTGTCGCCCACCAGCCCATCCACATGGGCGAGGACTTTCCGAGCCGGGTCGTGATCGGCACGCTCTGATCCCTCCCGTCACGCACAGGATGGCCACGGCTCCTGGCGAGGACAGCTGCGCGAAACCCCCGTCCAGCGCTAGGAAGGTACGGCCGGGCAGAGGGCATCCCGGTGGTCGGCGCAGCAGGTAACCAACTGTCCCATCCTGGCAGTGATGGCGCACACCCCCGCCGCCATGCCCTAGAGGTCGACGAAAGGGGCCTTGCGCGCGAACTTGCATCCGTGCCGTGTCCGGTGTCGGTGATGAATCAATGTCCGTCCCCGCGGTTCGCTGCCAGGGCCCGAACCGTAGCGAGTGACCAGTCGGGTTCCGCGACCGCGGTCTCGGCTTCCAACCGTGCGGAAACGTCTTCGCCGATGGGCTGGTCATCGCCAAGGCCGTGAGCAGTCGGCCGGTGAATGGGGCCGGTGCGTTGGGACAGGGGCAGGCCGCTGGCGTGGTTGGCGTGGGTGATGATCTCGGCCGTGATGGATACCGCGGTCTCCTCGGGGGTGCGGGCGCCGAGGTCGAGGCCGATCGGGGAGCGCAGCCGGGCCAACTGCTCCTCGGTGACGTCGGCTTCGCGCAGGCGGTGCAGGCGTTCGGTGTGGGTGCGGTGGGATCCCATGGCGCCGATGTAGCCGACGGGCAGGTCGAGTGCGAGTTGCAGCAGGGGGATGTCGAACTTGGCATCGTGCGTGAGAACGCACACGGCCGTACGACTGTCCACTTCGGTGCGTTCCAGGTAGCGGTGGGGCCAGTCGACCACGACCTCGTCGGCGTGGGGGAAGCGTGCCTTGGTGGCGAAGACGGGGCGGGCGTCGCAGACGGTGACGTGGTAGCCCAGGAAGCGGCCGGCCTGGCTGAGCGCGGCGGCGAAGTCGACCGCGCCGAAGATCAGCATGCGGGGGCGGGTGGCGGCCACGTGGACGAGGACGGAGAGCCGGTCGGGGCAGGTGTCCGTGTCCCCGCCGAGCGAGACGAGCGCGGTGCGTCCCGCTCGCAGCAGGGCAGTGGCCCGGTCCGCCACGGCCTGGCCCGTCGGCCCTACGCCCAGTACGCCGTCGGCGATCCAGCTGTCACCGAGAACGCTCAGGGTGGGGCCGATCAGTCCGTCGGGGCCGGCGACGACTTGTGCCAGGGCGGCGGGTCGGCCTTCGGCCACCTCGGCGAGGGCCGTGCCGAGGTGCGGATGGGCTGCGGGATCGATGCGCTGGACGAGGACGTCGAGTTCTCCGCCGCAGGTCAGTCCTACGGCGAAGGCGTCGTCGTCGGAGTAGCCGAACCAGGCGCGCTGGGGAGCGCCCTGGTCGCGCAGTACCTGTCGGCACAGTTCGTACACCGCCCCCTCGACGCAGCCGCCGGAGATGCTGCCGACCGCGTTGCCACCCTGGTCCACCGCGACCGACGTACCGGCCGGCAAGGGCGCGCTGCCGCGCACGTCGACGACGGTGGCCAGGGCGAAGGGGCGTGCCTCACGGCACCAGCGATGCAGTGCGTCCGCGATGTTCAGCATGAGCCTGTCTCCGTGGTTCGCCGTGAGGGGTGGTCGACTGCCGGCCGCTCCGAGGATCCGACGCGGGCCTGGGTGGTGGCGAACCAGTTGGCCTGCGGCAACGTCAGCATCCACACGTTCCAGGGCGGAGGCAACGGAATCGAGGAAAGCCGTTCGACGGAAGGAAGTTCAGCGGGCTACGGCCGTACCGGCGGCAAGCATGCCCTGGAGGCGTTCACCGTCCCCGGGGGCATCACCGTGACCGCCCGATCGCGGCGGCTCCCGAAGACCTGGCAAGGGCAAAGCCATCCGCGAAAGGGCGGCCTTGCCCGTTTCCTTCGTGGGCTCCGGGGACTTGACGGTTCGACCGACCCACGGAGAGTATCGCAGAAGTTCGTGAGTTTTCCATGTGAACGGCGGTGCCCCGAGGGGACCGACAGCGAGGAGGATCCCGATGACGTCGCGGACGGAGAGCGCCACCCGCCCGGCCTGGATGCCGGAGTGCTGGGACATGGAGGCCGATGTCGTGATCGCCGGGTACGGGGGCGCCGGGGCGACCTGTGCCGCGATCGCCACCGACGCGGGCCAGGACGTGCTGGTGCTGGAAAAGGGGGCGGCGGGAGGCGGCAACTCCGCGTGCATCGCGGGCTCGCTGCTCGTCGCCTCGGTCGACGACGACAAGTCGCTCGAGTATCTGGACTGGATGTGCGGCGGGCAGACCGAGAAGGACGTGCTGCTCGCCTACCTCGACGGGCTCGGTCACCTCGCCGATTTCGAGAGCCGTCTCGGCTTCCCCGCGAAGCCCGACGCGCAGCCGTTCAGGGCTGACGGCTTCTTCCCCGAGTTCCCCGAGGCACCCGGTGCCGAGGGCTTCCTCGGGGTCAGCTTCATCAAGGCCCCCGGCGGCGCCGCCTTGTTCGAGTCGATCGCCCGACTGGCGGAGAGCCAGGGTGCCCGGGTGGAGTACTCGACACCCGTTACCGCGCTGATCCAGGATCCGGCGTTGGGGGAGATCCTTGGCGTCAGGGCGTCGGCGCCCGACGGCCGGTCCGTCTCGGTCAAGGCCAGGAAGGGCGTCGTGCTGGCGACGGGCGGCTTCGAGTTCAACGAACGGATGCGGCAGCAGTACATCAGCCACTGTCCGACCCTATTCTCCGGCAGTTCGAACCTGACGGGAGAGGGCATAGAGATGGCTCAGGCCGCGGGAGCCCAGCTCTGGCACATGAACTCGGTCACGGGCCCGCTCTCCTGGGGCGTGCAGGTCGACCCCGACACGGTATACGTCACCCACGAGTTCATGCGCATGACCGGTTACGGATACAACGCGGGTCTCTTCAAGGACGCCGGCAGCGTCATCTGGGTGAACAAGCACGGCCGTCGCTTCTACGACGAGACGACCGAGATGGCCACGCTGCACCACGGCTTCGGCAACCGGGAACCCTGGTTCGCCATGGACGTGGCGACGGCCGAGTTCGCGAACGTGCCCGCATTCCAGATCTTCGACCAGAAGGCGTTCGACGCCGGTGCGGCCATGACGACGAAGAACTCACGTGTTCCCGCGTGGAGCGAGGACAATGCCGCCGAACTCGAGCGCGGCTGGATCATCAAGGCGGACACCATCGAGGAACTGGCGAACCGCTGCGTCTTCCCCTCCTATCCGGGGGCCTCACGAGGCGGGCACATCGACCCGGAGCAGCTCACCGCCACGGTCGGCGAATGGAACCGGATGTGCGCCTCGGGAGAGGACCGGCATCACGGACGAGCCGAGTTCCTCACGCCTCTCGACACAGGCCCCTTCTACGCGGTGGGCCCGATGCTGCCGACCTTCGTCAACACGCACGGCGGACCGAAGCACGACGCCTCTCAGCGGGTCCTCGACTCCCGCGACCAGCCGATTCCCAGGCTTTACGCGATCGGGGAATGCGGATCGATGTGGGGCCCGTATTACAACTCGATGGGCGACATCGCCGAGTTCATGATCTCCGGGCGGCTGGCGGCCCGTCACGTCGCGGAGATTGCGCCCTGGGACGAGACCGAGTGACGCGGATCCGGCCGCCGGGGTCACCGGAGGCCGCGGAGGGTGCTGAGGCGCGGCGGGGACCAGCATGTCGCGCCCGGCACCTCATGTCACTCCCCGCCTACCGACCGGAGCGAGTCGGCGGGCCGGCCACGGGGCGACGGTCACGCGCTTCCCGAAGCGACCTCGGCCAGGCGCCGCCGGCGCCGGATGACCCTCAGGACACGACGCGTCCACTCCAGCCGTGCCTCGGTGGTGAGGATCGTCATCTCGATGGCCAGCTGGCGGCCGTAGACGGTGTCGTCCGACGTCTCCGGCCCGCCGCCGTACTGCTCGGTCAGTACCTGCAGCGACATACGCTGGTGCTGCAGCATTTTCTCCCACTGGGCCGCGACCGAGTGGACGAAATCCTCGAAGGAGCCTTCGGGAAAGAGATCCGCGGTGCACGTCCGCAGTCCCACCTCATCCTTGATGCGGTCGAGATCCATCGAGGAAGTCAGCCATTCGGTGACCGAGGACAAGCCCTTTTCCGAGAGGGAGTACAGGCGTCGCTGCGGCCCGGAAACGCCCGGAGCGGTCCGTCCGCTGACGAAACCGTGTGCCTCCAGCTGTTTCAACTCCCGGTAGATCTGCGTGTCGTACGCGTGCCACCCGTTACCGATGGACGAGTGGAAACGCTTCTTGAGGTCGTAGCCACTCATGGTGTTACGGGTGAGAAGCTGAAGGATCGCGTTCCCCAGCACGCTGGGCGTCCAGTCGGACTTTGAGCTCGGCATCGTCACCTCGACATTCGATCGAAGCATCTACCTTACGACAGTATCGCACATGTTGCATGCCAGAAGGGGAAACGGAGACTCGCCAGGGGCCTCGTGAACGCAGGGGTTCCGGAGTGGGGCCCATGCGCGCGGCTGCCTTTTCCGAGCCTGCCCGTCGATCGGACGGCCGGCGCGGAATTCGCGGCGTGCCAGGTAATCGTGCGGCTCCTTTATGGCCATGTCCAGGCGCGGCATCTGATCGCCCGTGTCGGCACCCTCGGGGCGCCAGAGCCGCCCGTGCCGGACCTTCGCCGTGCGGGCGGGCCCGGGGGCGCGGTCGGCGGGAATCTCAGAAAACCCTTGACGGGCCGTTCCGACAGACGCACTTGTGCGATAGCGTCCGGCGCTGTGAGCTGTGTTGCAGCGCAGGTGACTCGCTGTTGCCCGAGGCCGTCACGCCTTCGGGCCCGCACACGAAGATGGGATGAGTCCATGCGTAAGTTCCTGGCACTGCTCGGCGCGACCGTACTGATGCTGGTGGCCGCCGCCTGCGGCAAGCCCCCCACCGCGAGTGCGAGCGGCGCCGACCTTGTTTTCAGCTCCGTGAAGGAGATGACGGCGGCCGCGGAGGAGGAGGGAACCGTTCTCGTCTACACGGACTTCCTCCCGACCGACATCAAGGCACTGGAGAAGGCCTTCAAGCGCGCTTACCCGAAGATCGATCTGCGGATCCAGCGGATCGGTGGCACGGACCTGATAGCCCGCTACGAGAGCGAGGTCGAGGCCGGGGCCCCCTCCGCCGACGTGGTCATCTCGGCGCAGCCCGACTACTACGCCGACGCCGCCCGTCGCGGGGTGATCGTGCCGCTGCGGGACACGGGAGTGCTCGACTTCGTCCCGGATTATCCGAAGAAGTACATCTACGACGACCTCGGCACCGCGCTGATCCAGACGATCCAGTCCGGTCTGGTCTACAACACCCGGCACGTGCCCGCCGGCAAGGTGCCCAAGAGCTGGGAGGACCTGCTCGACCCCTTCTGGAAGGGCAAGATCCTGTCCTACTCGAGCGCGGGCCTCGACGACATCAACCAGCTGCTGACACTGAACCTCCTGGCCGAGAAGTACGGCACCGGCTACCTTGGCAAGCTCGCCGCCCAGCGCGGTCCCTCGCAGGGTGGTCTCGAGCCCATGCACAGTGCCGTCGCCGCGGGAGAGGGCTGGCTGGCCATTCAGAGCCTGCCGTTCGTGGTGGAGTCGATGAAGGCGGAGGGTGCCCCGGTCGAATTCGTCTCGATGCCGGACGCGTTCTGGCCCACGCACGGATTCGGGGTCTCCGCGAAGGCGTCGCATCCGGCCGCCGCCCGCCTGCTCTCCTACTTCCTGCTGACGCCCAAGGGCTCGGAGTCCGTGAACACCGGTGTCGGCTCCTACGGCCCGTACGACCACATCCCGGACACGTTCGTCCCGCCCACGCTGAAGCAGATGCAGCAGGCCAAGGAGCGGCACGACGAGCTCATCGGGCCGTTCAAGAACTGATGTCCCCAAGTGTCCAGGGGCGCCCCACATCCGCTGACGAACAAGGCCGGTTCCTGCCCGCGGGGCAGGAACCCGGCTCAGACCATCCCGAAAGGAGCACCATGTCGGACCATGCCGGCGTTGTCGGAACCGGGCAGGAGTCGGACTTCGATCCGATGGACCCGGAGTTCACCGAGGACCCTCACCGTTTCCTCCACGAGATGCGGTCCAAGTGTCCCGTCGCCCACTCCTCGCAGTGGGGTGGATTCTGGGCACTCACCCGTCGCCGCGACGTCGTCGAGGCGGCCAAACAGAACGACCTCTTCGTCAACTCCGTGCTCCACATCATGACCAAGCCGAGGGCCGGCGCCCCGGTGCACAACCGCCCGCTGATGCACGTCGACCAGCCCGAGCACACCTGGTTCCGCGACGCGATGGCACCGGTGCTCTCGGGCCCTGTCGAAGCGGAGATCATGCTCGCCGTCCGCGCCGAGGCAGAGCGCCTGGTCGCGGCGACGGTGGAGAGCGACGACGTCGACCTGGTCCGCGACTACTGCGGGCCGCTCATGGCCTTCACCGTCACCAAGGTCTTCGCGATGGACGACGTCGACCCGGCGGATCTCGACCGCTGGTGCCGGATGTACGTCCACGGCGGCCAGCCGGGCCACCAGAATCCGGCCGAGGTGGCCGAGGCCCACGAGAACCTCCAGCGTGTCGCGGCAGAGCTGATAGCGGACCGACGGGCGAACCCGCGCGACCCCTCGCGCGACCTCGCCACGGCCCTGGTGCAGGCCCGCAGGCCGGACGGGCAGCCGCTGGACCCCGAGAAGGTCGTCGGCGCCGTGCGCCAGCCCATGCTGATCGTGTGGCTGGCGACGTCCCACAGCCTCGGCAACATGCTGCAGCGACTGCTGCTCGACCAGGAACTGCAGAGCACCCTCCGCGGCAACCCCGCACTGATAGCCGAGTCGGTGGAGGAGTTCCTGCGCCTCGACATGCCCCAGCTCGGCTTCGCCCGCACCGCGGCCAAGGATCTGGAGTTCGCCGGGGTGCGGATGAAGGAGCGCGACCCGGTCGCGCTGGTCTTCCCTGCCGCAAACCGCGATCCCGAAGTCTTCGAGAACCCCGACGAGTTCAGGATCGGACGCTCGCCCAACCCCCACCTCACCTTCGGCGCGGGAATCCACTCGTGCCCGGGCAAGAACATCGCGCGGCCCGTCGTTCTGGCGGCGCTCGAGTCCGTGATCAACGGTACTGGCTCGCTTGAGCTGACCGGCACGGTGGAGAAGGAGCATTGGCCCTTTCGCGCGCCCCTGACCCTGCCCGCTCGGGTGACGCCCGCGACGGCGTCGTAGCGCCCCGCGGCCAGACATCCCGACTTCCGACACCTGCAAGGAGGCATGGTGACGAGCATTCCCGTTCCGCGGGGCGGGCGGCTGCGAGCGGCGCGCCGGCATCGGCGGATGTCGCCGTTCTCTGCGTTCAGCCTGCTCCTGGCCCTGGCGGCGATCGTCCTGACCGTGATCCCGCTGGGCGCTGTCGTACTCAAGCTGTTCTTCACCGGCGGCTCGTTCACTCTGGACCCGCTCCGGCGAACCCTGGAACATCCTGACCTGGGCAGGACCGTTCTCGACACCCTGACCATCGTCCTGGCGAGCACCGTGATCGCCGTGGTCGTCGGCGGAGGGCTTGCCTGGCTCAACGAGCGCACCGACGCCCGTATGGGCCTGCTGTCGGATCTGCTGCCGATGGTGCCGTTCCTGGTACCGCCGATAGCGGGCTCGATGGGCTGGATCATGCTCTTCGCGCCCGAGGCCGGTTACGTCAACAACGCCTGGCGATGGTTCCTGGGGCTGTTCGGGACCGAGAACGCCGATCCCGTCATGAACATCTACTCCTGGCACGGCATGGTCTTCGTGTTCTCGGTCTATGGAGTGGCGTTCACCTACATGATGATCGCCCCGGCCCTGCGCACGCTCGACTCCAACCTGGAGGAGCAGAGCCGGATCAGCGGCGCCGGGGCACTGGGGACACTGCGCAAGGTCACACTTCCGTCCGTCATGCCGGCCGTCGTCGCGGGGGCCCTGCTGTGGATCTGGGTCGCCCTGGTGACAGTGGACATCCCGGTCGTCATCGGTACGCCCGCGGACATCAGCATGCTGTCCAACGAGATCGTGACGGCGCTGCGCAACACCTTTCCCGCGGATCGGGGGCTTGCCGTCGGGCTGTCATCGATCATCTCGGTCGCCGTGATGATCGTGTGGTTCCTGCAGACACGGGTTCTGCGCGGCAACCGTCACGCGACCATGGGCTCCAAGGGAACCCGCACGGTTCCCCTGAAGCTCGGCCGGTGGCGGACCCCGGCCCGCGCCCTGATGGTGCTGTACGTGCTGCTGACCACCGTCCTGCCGTTCGGCGGACTCCTCGTCGTGGCCCTGACCGGCACTTGGCAGCCCTCGATCCAGTGGGACCGGATCAGCCTCGACGGATACACCACCCTCCTGTCGAACCCTCAGATGCAGGCCGGTCTGCGCAACAGCCTGCTGCTCGCCCTGGCGGCCGCGACGGTGGTGGCCCTGGTCACCGCGGTCGTCTCGCTCTACATCAGGCGCGCCGGGCCGGTCCTCGGCCGGGTCGTCGACGCCGGGATCAAACTGCCCGCGACGCTCGGCACCCTGCTCCTCGTGGTGGGCATCGTGCTCACCTTCACCGGCTCGCCGTTCTGGATGGCGGGCACGGTCACCATCCTGTTCCTCGGCTACCTGCTGCTCAACATCCCGAACGCCTCCATCACCTCGGACGCCGCCGTCGCCGGTGTCGGCGAGGAACTCACCGAGGCCTCGGCCATCTCGGGGGCGGGCGAGTGGCGCACCTTCTGGCGAGTGGTGCTGCCGCTGCTGATTCCCGGTCTCGTCGGCTCGTGGGCGATCGTCTTCGTCCGCGTGATGGGTGACGTCACCGTGTCGTCGCTGCTCGCGGGCGTGACCAACCCCGTGATCGGCTACCAGATCCTCGAGACTCAGCAGAACGGCTCCACCTCCCAGGTGGCCGTTCTGGCGTCCGTGTTGACGGTCGTCTCCGCGGTGGTCGTGTTCCTCGCCGTCTGGTACGGCCGGAGGGCCTCGCGGTGGGCGGCCTCGGAGCGGCGCGGGCGGGCCGCGTGATCCTCTCGAACGGCTGACAAAGGAGTCTGCTATGTCGTTGATGAAGTCCGCCACCCGCACGGTGGAGAAGGCCTCGCGAGACACCGAGGCCGACCGGCCGGTGCTCTCCGTGCGGGACCTGCGCAAGCACTTCGTACGCTCGAACGGTGCCAAGGTGCCCGCCGTCGACGGAGTCTCCCTCGACGTCCGTGCGGGCGAGTGCCTGGTGCTGCTCGGGCCGAGCGGCTGCGGGAAGACCACACTGCTGCGTTCCATCGCCGGACTCGAGCACCCGGACTCGGGCGAGATCCTGATCGAGGGCCGCCAGGTCTACTCCTCCGAGGCCAGGGTCGACCGTCCGCCCCAGCAACGGTCGCTGAGCATGGTGTTCCAGTCCTACGCGCTGTGGCCCAACATGTCGATCTTCGACAACATCGCCTATCCGCTCCGCCAGCGCGGCGTCAGGCGCGGGGAGCTGCGGGACGAAGTCGAACGGATCTGTTCCGTGGTGGGGATCGGCGAGGTCGTCTCGGCGTATCCCAACCACATCAGCGGTGGTCAGCAGCAGCGCGTGGCTCTCGCCCGCGCACTCGTCTCGGGGGACTCCCTCGTCCTTTTCGACGAGCCCCTCTCCAACGTCGACGCCAAGGTACGCAAGGACCTCCGCGTCGAACTCACCGCACTGCAGAGCAAGTTCGGCTTCGCCGCCGTCTACGTCACGCACGACCAGGAGGAGGCGATGGAGCTCGGGCACCGGATAGCCGTGCTGGAGAGGGGCACCGTCGCCCAGCTCGCCGACCCGCGCACCCTCTACTCCCTGCCGGCGTCCCACTACGTGGCGACGTTCGTGGGCTCGGCCAACGAACTCCAGGGCCAGGTCGAGTCCGTCACTCCCGAGGGCGCGGTGATCAGCACACCGCTCGGCAAGGTGGTGGCCGGGAGGGCCTCGGTCGACGTGGAGGCCGGCTCGACAGCGGTCGCCGTCTTCCGGCCCGAGCGCGCCCGGGTGGTAGCCGAGCAGCCCACCGGGCCGAACGCCTGGCCGGTGACCTACCGGTCCGAGATGTTCTCGGGCAATCACGCCGAGCACGTCGTCACGCGCGACCACGTCATCTACCGCGTCTGGTCCGACGGAGTCTCGGCGCCGCCGGCGCCGGGCAGTGAGGCGTGGATGTGCGTCGACCCGGCAGATGTGCACGCGTTCCGACCCCGGAGTGACGCGAACGGCTGACGGCCGGCGAGCAGTACGCGAACGCGCCCGCGGCGTCGCTCCGGGCGCGGGCGTCGGCCACGACCCGGGGGCGATGCGCCAATTGACCGGCTCCGGCCCGGCTCCCGCCCGGCAACGGGACCGTTCCGCCGTGGAAACGACCTCCTGGGACGACCCCGACCCGTCCGCGGCCGGGCGCGACCACATGCGAGTGGCACAGGCGCCCTGGACCTCGCCCGGTGGGACAGGCCACCACGCACGCTGCCACCTCTGGCGCGGCCACCTCCCAGCCGCATCCGTGAGAGCCCCGGATAAGGGATCGCAGCCTCAACTGCCGCTGAGCCCAAGAGGGTTGCGAACTAACAAACAAATGCGCTACCTTCGACGAAGCGTACTCGAGGAGTTGATCGACCATGTTGGTGTGCCTCTCGCCCAACGGGCAGAACCGCACAAGGACAGTCGACCCGGCCACCGAACTGCTCGTAGGCACCATCCGCGGCGTTGTCCACTTCACCCGCGCGAGCGTCGGCGCCCCCTGGCGGGAGTCGCGTCGCTCGATCGAGCAAGTTCACGTCAGTTCGATTGCCTACGACGCCGAGTCGGGAGCCGTTCTCGTCGGCGGACACGGGCAGGGCGGGCTGTGGATCAGCCGGGACGGCGGCCTCACCTGGGCCGAGTCGATGGACGGCATCGCCGAGAGGCATGTCTTCCATGTCGCCGTCCAGAGGCGGAGCGAGGGCGTCGTCTGCTACGCCGGGGTGGAGCCTCCCGGCCTCTACCGCAGCCGCGACCTCGGCAGGACGTGGGAGCTGCTTCCGGCGCTGACCGAGGTGCCGGGCACGGACAAGTGGACGTTCCCGCCGCCCCCGCACCTGGCCCATGTCAAGAACATCACCTGGCACGACAGCGACCCCGACACCTTCTACGTGTGTGTCGAGCAGGGCGCGCTGCTGCGCACCCGGGACGCGGGGGAGTCGTTCACCGAGATCGACTCCTACGAGAAGGACACCGATCTCTGGTACCGCGACGTCCACCGGACCGTGATCCGCGAGGACGACCCCGCCAAGATCATCCTCGTCGGCGGTGAGGGCATCTACCGCTCGCTCGATGCCGGCGTGACCTGGCAGCACGTCCAGACCCGCTTCGACCGCCTCGGTTACCCCGACGCGCTGGTCCTCGACCCCGACGACGAGACGACCGTGTACGCCGCCGGTGCCGGCGACCCGCCGCGCACCTGGGCCGAGCAACAGCTCGGCACCGCTCACGCGGGTGTGATCCGGAGCTTCGACTTCGGCGAGACCTGGCACGAAGCCGTCCAAGGCCTTCCCGCTGACGTCAAAGGCAACTTCGAGGCCATGTCGCTGCACGGTCACAACGGCGAGGCCGAACTCTTCCTCGGCACTGCGACCGGTGAGGTCTACCACAGCACCGACCGTGCCGAGACCTGGCATGAGATCGCGTCCGGCCTGCCGCCGGTGTCGAAGGTCCATCACTACCGCTGGTTCCTGAGCCCGGACGAGCGCAGCCGGATCGAGAAACTGGCCGCCGCCGGCCACTGACCAGCGCCTCAACCATGCCGTGGCCCCTGACTAGGAGCACCATGACCACCAACGCAGTCAACGCCGCCGGACCGACCGACGACCGGCCGCCGCCGGCGGTGCTCGTCTCACGAGAGGAAGCGCTCGCCGCGACGTGCAAGCTCAAGGAGGGCATCGCGGGGCGGGCCGAGGAGACCGAGTCGGCGCGCTCCGTCAGCCCCGACTCGATCGCCGAGATGGTCGACGCGGGCCTGTTCGGGATCGTCACGCCCAAGCGGTACGGCGGCTCCGAACTGGGGTTCGCGACCCTCCTGGAGGTCCAGGCGGAGATCGGGTCGGCCTGCGCGTCCACCGGCTGGGTCTACGGCGTCCTGGCAGGACACACATGGCTCGCCGCCCTGTTCCCGGAGCAGGCCCAGGACGAGGTGTTCGCCGACCCGCGCAGCCTCATCGCCTCGCTCATCCGGCTCGGAGGCAGTCCTCCCGAGCGGGTCCCCGGAGGATTCAGGTGGCGGGGCGGGACAGGGCGGTTCTGCAGCGGCATCGACCACTCCGACTGGGTGCTCGTCGGCGGGCTGGTGTCCGACGGCGACGGCGCGCCCGAGCCGTGGTACTTCCTCATCCCGCGCGGCGACGTCGAGATCGTCGACGACTGGTACACGGTGGGCCTGCGCGGCACCGGCAGCAAGTCCCTCGTGGTCACCGACGCCTTCATCCCCGAGCACCGGGCGGTCCGGTTCGCCGATCTCAGCGCGGGAAACGCTCCTGGCGCCGCGATCCATGAGGGCGGCCTGTACCGCCAGGCGTACGACACCGTCTGGCCGTTCTCCCTGCCGGGGGCGGCGGTCGGAGCGGGGCGGGCCGCGCTCGAGGTCTTCACCAGCAGCACCCGCCGGCGCCTCGAGGGCCTGCCGCCGATCGCGCAGGCCTCCAACGGCACCGCGCTCGCCCGTATCGCGAAGGCGGCGTCCCAGATCGACGCCGCGACCTATCTTCTGCTCCACCACGCGGAGGAGGCCGACAAGGCGCCCGCCCGGCCGGTCTTCGACACCGTCGCCAGGGCGCGCCGGCAACGTGACCTGGCCTTCGCCGTGCAGCAGGTACGCGAGGCCGTCAACACGCTCTACGAGGCCAGCGGCGGAAGCGGCGTCTACGAGTCGGGTGCCATCCAGCGCTGGTGGCGCGACGTGAACACCGCCGCCGAACACGTCGCATTCACCTGGGACCTGGCGTCCGTCGCCTTCGGCCGCGCCGCGGTGGGCCTGGGGCAGGGCGAGGGGCCGAAGCCGGGGCCCGGCGTCAGGGCGCGCTGAACGGACAGCGGGGTCGTCGGCCGCTCGACGGCGATCGGCCATGAGGCCGACGACCTCCTGTCAGTAGTGCACTAATTGGTTACTAAGAGCAGGAGATGGTATGGGATCGCTCGAAAGTGCCACCCGACTGCCGCGCCCGCCCACCGACGTCGAAGACAACCTGGGCTCCGACCAGTTCCGGAACATCATGGGCAGCTTCCCCTCGGGGATCACGGTCGTCACCACCCTCGGCCCCGGTGCGGTGCCGCGCGGTGCGACAGTCACGGCCTTCGCATCGATCTCGCTCCAGCCGCCCGTGCTCATGGTGAGCCTGGCAGCGGGATCTAGGACGCTGGGGGCGATCCGCCGGCACGGTGCCTTCGCTGTCCATGTACTCGACTCGTCCGGTGCCGCTGTCTCCCAGCACTTCGCGGCGCCGGCCAGCGGCTTCGACGGCATCACGTGGGAGCCGTCCGGCCTTGCGCGCGGCGTGCCGGTTCTGTCGCGGCACACGGTCGCGCACGCGGAGTGCCTGCTCCATGACATCCACACGGTCGGCGACCACCAGTTGGTGCTCGGTCTCGCCGTCGGCGGGCGTGCGTCGGAGGACACGCCGCTCGTCTACCACCGTCGCACCTACACGTCGATCACGGAGGAACTCGTATGACGTCCACGACCACCCCGCGGCCGCTGACCGCGATGCTGCATCCCGCCAACATCGCGATCGTGGGCGCCTCGGACAAGGGACCGACGGCACGGCAACGTGCCGACCTGACGCGGACGGGATACGCCGGCGCCGTGTACCCGGTCAACCCCCGGCGCCGGGAACTGTGGGACGGACCCTGCTACCCCGACCTGGCCTCGCTCCCTCAGACGCCCGACCACGTCATTCTCAGCATCCCCGCCACCGCGGTGCCCGCGGCGCTGGAGCAGGCCCTGGCCGCCGGGGCACGGAGCATCGCGATCCACGCGGCCGGGTTCGGCGAGGGCGGTGACGACGACGGCCGCGCGCTCGCGGACAAGGTCCGGGCGATCGCGGCCAGCAGCGACGTCCCCGTCACCGGCGGCAGCTTCGGCGGCTTCTACCGCCAGGAGTCGGGCGTGATGACGCTCAGCCTGTCACGGGTTGCCGAGGGCGAGGGCAGTCCCGTCGCGCTCGTCGGCCAGAGCGGCGGAGTCCTCATGTTCACCTACGAGGCGCTCATGGACCGCGCGATCCGGCCCACCACCGTCGTGGCCTCGGGCAGTGAACTTCTGGTCGGCTGCGCCGACTTCGTCGCCGAACTCGTCGAGGACGACGCGACAAGAGTCGTCGCCTGCTTCGTGGAGTCCATCAAGGATCTCGACGCGTTCGGCAAGGCCTGCCTGCGCGCCCGGGAACTCGGCAAGCACATCGTCGTCCTCAAGGTCGGCGCGTCGCCGGAGGGGCGTGCCGCCGCGCTCGCCCACACCGGATCGGTCGTCGGCTCCCTGGAGGCGTTCGAGGCGCTCGCCGCCGAACTCGGTGTGGTCACCGTGAGCACCCAGGACGAACTGGTCGACGCCGTCGAACTGCTGCTGCACTCCGGCGGCCTGCCCGGCCCCCGGATCGGTGTCATCAGTCACTCGGGAGGCCTCAAGGACCTCGTCATGGACTACGCCTCCCGCCTGGGCATCACCTTCCCGAAGTTCGACGACGCCACGATCGAGAAGGTCGCCGGACTCCTCGGCACCGGCTCCTCACTGGGCAACCCGCTCGACACCGGATTCCCCGGACTCTCCAACCCGGACATCTACCGCCAGTGTGTCGAGGCCGTGGCCGCCGACCCCAACGTCGACGTCGTCCTGGTCCAGGAGGAACTGCCGCGCAGCCCCCTCAAGCCGCGCGAGGAGAAGTACCTCCGCCAGCTCGCCGAGCAGGTCAGGTCCGGTGCCGTGAGTAAGCCGGTGGGCGCGATGTCCCTGTCGTCGTACAGTCTCACCGACCACGCCCGTTCGGTCCGCGACGGCCTCGACGGCGTCTTCGTGCTGCAGGAGGCGAGCCGCGCGCTCGCGGTGGTCACCAAGGCCGGCCGGGCCGCCACACCCGCCAGGCGGGCGGAACGGCAGTCGCCCCATCCCGACCTGGACGCCATCCGCGCGCGGCTCACCGAGCTCCAGCGCCCGGGCGTCCCGACGCCCCTGTCCGAGCACGACTCCAAGCAACTGCTCGCCTCCTACGGCATACCCGTCACATCCGACCGGCTGGCGCAGTCCGCGGAAGAGGCGGTCAAGGCCGCCGAGGAGATCGGCTTTCCGGTCGTACTCAAGGTCGCCGGCGCCGGGATCAGCCACAAGTCCGAAATCGGAGGAGTACTGCTCGATCTGCGTGACGCGACCACCGTGCGCGAGGCCTTCGACAAGCTCGCCCAGGCGGTGGCCCGCGTGGCCCCGGGTGAGCAGGCCGAGGTGCTGGTCAGCGAGTTCGTCAGCGGCGGCGTCGAACTGGTGCTCGGCCTCAGCCGTGACCTCGAGGTCGGCCCGGTGGTCGCGGTCGGCTCCGGCGGTGTCGCGGTCGAAATCCTCGACGACGTCGCCGTCGGCCTGCCCCCGTTCGACCAGGAGACGGCGGCCGCCCTCCTGGCGCGGACCAAGGCAGGCCGGCTGGTGGGCGGTTACCGCAACGCCGTCCACGACATCGAGTCGGTGCACCGCGCGACGATCGCGATCGGCGCCCTCGCCACCGACCTCGGCGACCTGGTCGAAGCCGTCGACATCAACCCGCTCACGGTGACCGCCGACCGCGCCTGCGCCCTTGACGCCCTGGTGGTGCTGAGCCCGGCGGGCGAGGCCTGACACCGCGAAGCCCGTACCCGGAACGACCCCGCTCGCTCCCACGACGCGTGACGAAGCAAGAAGGAGAACCATGAAAACGGCAACGGCGGTCCAGGCGCAGGTCGTCGGCGGCGTCGGACACCTCGTCCTCGACCAGCCCGACCGGCGCAACGCGATGACGGCGGAACTCGTGGACGAGGCCATCGCCGCCCACGACGACTTCGCCGCCTCCGGAGTGAAGGTCGGCCTGCTGTCCGCGACCGGCCCGGTGTTCAGCGCGGGCGGCGATCTCAAGGCCAAGCGGATCCCGGGCGTGCCGCCGGCCGGCGTGCGGCTCATAGAAACCTTCGACAGCTCGCCGATCCTGTGGGTCGCCGCGGTGCACGGTCCGGCCATCGGCGCGGCACTGCACCTCCTCAGCACCTGCGCAACCGTCGTCATCGCCGACGACGCCTGGTACCGCGTCCCCGAGTTCCTGCACGGCCGCTACCCGCGTCCGGTCGTCGCCGCGCTCGCGGAGATCATCGGCCCGCGCCGCGCGCTGCGGATGGCTACCACGGGCGAGAAGATGCCGGCGGAGGAAGCGTTCGGCCTCGGTCTCGTCGAACACGTCGTGCCCCCGGCCGAACTCATGGACACAGCCTGGGAACGCGCCCGCGCGCTGGCGGACACCGATCCGTCGGCGAACGCCCTCACCCTCGCCAACGAGGCCTGGCGGAGCCGGCTCGGCACCCGCCCGCTCAAGGGAGCCTCCGGTGCCCGATGAACCCGACGCCGACGGGCTCACCGAGATCAGCCTCACCGTCAACGGCGAGTCCGTGACGGCACGGGTCCCCGCCGACCAGAGACTTGTCGACTTCCTCCGCGACGAACTGGGACTGTCCGGCACCAAGATCGGGTGCGAGGTCGGTTTCTGCGGGGTGTGCTCCGTGCTCCTCGACGGCACCCCGGCCGGCTCCTGCCACACGCTCACCGTCCTAGCCGACGGCCGTGACGTCGTCACGGCCGAAGGTCTGGCCGCGCGTGAGCGCGCCGGTGAGCTCCGACGGGCCTTCATCGAGGAAGGCGCCTTCCAGTGCGGCTTCTGCACATCGGGCCAGCTCGTCATGGCCTCCGCGCTCGTCGACACGCCGGACGCGGGCGAGTTGACGGCGGGGGAGCGCGCGTCGCGGATGGCGCTGACGCTGTGCCGGTGCACCGGCTACTACGGCATCCAGCGGGCGATCGACCGGGTGCTGACATGACCGTACTTCTGCGTGAACCGGCGACGCTGGAGGAGGCGGCCGGCATCCTCACCGCCGACCCGGGCGCCCGGCTCGTCGCCGGAGGGGTGACCGTCTGCCTGCAGATCACCCACCGCCGCAGCGATCCGTCGGCACTCGTCCTGCTGCGCCGCGTGCCCGGACTCTCGGGCGTCACCGTCCTGGAGGACGGCGCTCTCGAGATCGGCGCGCTGACGACCCACGGCGAACTGGCCGCCGACCCCGAACTCTCCGCGCGTCACCCGCGTCTGGCCGAGCTGTTCTCCGATGTCGGCAACGTGCGGGTGCGGGCGGCGGGGACGATTGGCGGTAACCTCGCCAACGCTGACCCGGCCCAGGACCCCGCGGTGCTCCTTGCCGTGATCGGCGCCGAGGCCGACATGGTGTCGCCGCGCGGCGAACGGACCGTCCCGATCGCCGGCCTGTCGGCCGGCGCGTGGCGGAGCACCCTGGCCGCGGACGAGGTGATCCGGCGTGTCCGGGTGCCGCGACTGCCTCCAACGTCCCGGACCGGCTGGTCGAAGATCCAGTCCGGCAGCCTCGACGACTATGCGACGGTCAACGCCGGTGTCCGGATGGACCTGGGCGCCGACGGCACGATCGCTTCCGTACGGGCGGTCGTGGGCGCGGCCGTTGCGTCGCCCCGCGTCTTCGACATCCCCGCACTGGCCGGCTCGCACCCTGGCGACACCCCCGCTCTGAAGGCATGCGCGCGGGAGGCCACCGCGGACCTGGAGACCGTCACCGACCACCGCGGCAGCGGCGACTACCGGCGTCACCTCGCCGGTGTGGCACTCGGCCGCGCGCTCACCCGGTGCCTCGACGACGGCAGGAGGGCGGCATGACCGGCAGGCCTCTCACCGACGGGACGGTGGTGCCGTCGGTGGACCACCTCGACCGGGTGACCGGTGCCGCGGTCTACGCCGCCGACGTGCCGTGCCCCGGCGCGCTGCACGCCGCGCTGGTGCGCTCGACCCAGGCCCACGCCCGTGTGGTCTCCGCGGACACCAGTGAGGCGGAGAAGCTCCCCGGTGTGCACACCGTGCTCACCGGCGCCTCCACCGGGGCACGGCGGTTCGGGCGGTTCACCGCCGACTACCCGGTCCTCGCCGTCGACCGGGTGCTGTTCGCCGGCCAGCCCATCGCCGCGGTCGCCGCGACCGACCGGCGGACGGCGCTGCGTGCCGCGGCACTCGTCAACGTCACCTACGAGCCGTTGCCCGCGGTGACCGACCCGGCCGAAGCGCCGGCCGAGGGCGCCGTCGTGCTCCACCCCGGGTACGACGGCTACACCAACCCGGTGCCCGGCCGGCCCGCGCCCAACGTCCAGGGCAGCGGATCGCTGAACTCCGGTGACGCCTCGGCCGCGCTGGGGGAGTGCGACCTGGTCGTCACACACACCTACACCTGGGACCGCTCCCACTCCGCGCCCCTGGAGCCGCACACCTGCCTGGTCGACGCCACCGGGCCACTGGTCCATGTGTGGGCCGCGCACAAGGAGCCGTTCAAACTGCGGCGCGATCTCGCGGCCATCGGCGGCCGCGACGAGTCCACGATCGTCATCCACCCGGTCAAGATCGGCGGCGACTTCGGAGCGAAGGGCTCGCCTTTCGTCGAAGGGCCGTGCCTCCTGCTGTCCGAGGCGACCGGGCGGCCGGTGCGCGCCGCCCTGCCCTTCGCCGAGGAACTGGCCGCGACCGGTGCCCGCCACGGAGGTTCGGTGGAGCTCCGGGCCGGGCTGCGCGACGGCAGGCTGCATGTCCACCAAGGCCGCATCACCCTGGACGGCGGTGCCTTCGCCGCCCTCAAACCGATGCCAACCGGTGTCCTGCCGCTGCTGGGATTCGCCGTCGGCGCGTACGACGTGCCCCATGTCGACGAGACAACACTCGGCGTCTACACGAACAACGTTCCCGGCGGCCATGTCCGCTCCCCGGGAGAGTTCCAGCTCGCGTTCGCGGCCGAATCCCACATCGACGAGCTGGCAGCCGAACTGGGTGTGGATCCACTCGAGTTCAGACGCGAACACGCCGCACACGCCGGGATGGCCGGCATCGTCGACCGGCTCGCGAGGGCGTCGGCCTCATGGGAGACGGGCGAGCGTGACGGTCTGCTCCTCGGCGTCGGTCACTCGGTCTTCCACCGCGGCCCCGGCCCCGGCGAGAGCACGGTGCGGCTGCGCGCGACCGCCGGCGGCGTCCTGCTCGACGTCGGTGTCCCCGACCAGGGCGCGGGCAGCTACGAGTTGTTCCGCCGAATCGTGAGCGACCGGCTCGGCGTCCCCGTGGACCAAGTCGTGGTGACCGGAGCCGGCACCGACGCGGGCCTCACGGACGCCGGCGCCGGCGCCAGCCGGGTCACCGTGGTCGTGGGGCGCGCGACCGCTGCCGCGTGCGGCGAACTCCTCGCCGCACTGGAGGTGGCGCGGCCGCCGGACGATCCCGGATGGCTCGGCCACCTGACGGCAGCCCGGGGCGAGGTCACCGTGAGCGCGACGGCCGGGGTCTCACGCCAGGAGTTCCGGACACTGCGGGCAGGACTCGGCGGCCTGGCCGTCCAGGCCGCCGTCGACCCCGACACCGGAGTCACACGCGTCCTGCGCGCCCATCTCGTCGCCGACATCGGCCCGGTGCTCAACCCGCCCGCCGTGCGAGGCCAGCTCGAGGGCGGCTTCGTCTTCGGCCTGAGCCAGACGCTCTACGAGCGCCTGATCACCGACGGCGACGGCGCGATCGTCACCACCGGCCTCGACAGCTACAAACTGGCAGGCCACTGCGACGTACCCCCGCTGGAGATCGAACTGGTCGAATCCGCGGACGATCCGAGGGACTTCTCAGCAATCACGGCGGTCGGCGAACTCGCGAACCTCGGCGTCCCCGGAGCCGTCGCCAACGCCGTCGCCCGTGCCACCGGCGGACGCGTCCGCCACCTTCCGCTCACCGCCGAGCGCGTCCTGGCGGCCGTCACGGCCACACGGGACTCGGCGCAGACAGCTTCGTAGAAACAGAAAAGGAGCCGGCCCATGTCCGACAAGATCCTGCTCGACAAGAAGTACGACGAGAAGGTCGCCGTCATCACCATCAACCGCCCCGAGAAGCGCAACGCGTTCGACGCCGACATCC
The DNA here is from genome assembly GCF_042896175.1 of Streptomyces sp. NPDC001315. Lineage (NCBI taxonomy): Bacteria > Bacillati > Actinomycetota > Actinomycetes > Kitasatosporales > Streptomycetaceae > Streptomyces > Streptomyces sp. NPDC001315. The sequence goes on from NZ_JBIAWZ010000010.1 coordinate 107,185, forward strand.
TGAACGGCTACATCGACGCGCTCGACGAGGTGCGCGACGACGACGGCATCCAGGTGGTGCTCACCCAGGCCAACGGCCCGTCCTTCGCCGCCGGTATGGACCTGCACTATCTGCGCGACTTCCGGGCCTCCTTCAAGCCCGTGTACGACTGGGGCCGGATGAAGGCACCGGCCCGCCTGTCGCTCGCTCTTATCAACTACCCGAAGATCAGTGTGGCCGCGGTCCACGGCTACTGCCTGGGCGGCGGATTCTCGCTGATGATGGCGCACGACGTGGTCATCGTCGCAGACGACGCCCAGATCGGCATGCCCGAGGTGCTGCGCGGCAGCTTCGGCCAGGGCGTCACCGCCCAGGTGATCAAGGAAGGCATCCCGCGCAAGAAGGCGGTGCTCCTGCAGTTGCTCGGCCGCAATCTGAGCGGCCTCGAGGCCGAGCGGCTCGGCTTGGCGACGTTCTCGGTGCCAGCCGGAGAGGTCAAGGACGAGGCCCTCAAGATCGCCACCGAGCTCGGCACCCGCAACCCCTCGGTCCTCGCCCACGCCAAGATCGCCATCAACCTCGACCAGCACCTGCCGCTGGAGCACGCGATGTGGTCCGACGACATGGTGGCCGCCCGGATGCGGGTGTCCATCGACCCGCTCGGCGACGTCGAGGGCTACCTCAAGTCGCAGAAGGGCGGCACCAACAAGGACTACCAGCGGAACTGAGCCGACCGGCCTCCTCCCCCGCCCGAAAGCGGGGGAGTCCACGCAAGCACGCAAGGAGACGGAGATGACGCGGCTGAGCCTCAGCGCCTGCCTGTCGCCAGGCCTGGTCACCGACCCGCTCGCGAATCAGTCACCCGAGGGGATCGACTGGACGGTGAGCCATGTCCACCCCTCGGAGATGTTCTGGCGCCAGCTCAAGTTCAGTGACTTCGACATCTCGGAGATGTCGCTGGCCACATTGCTGATCCAGTACGCACAGGGCGTCAGGGACTGGGTCGCGCTGCCCGTGTTCACCATGCGCCGCTTCTTCCACACCGGCATCGTGGTGCGGGCGGACAGCGACATCAGGCGGCCCGAGGACCTGAAGGGCGCTCGGGTCGGCGTGCCGGAGTACCAGCAGACCTCGGCGGTCTGGTCGCGCGGGGCGCTGCAGCACGAGTTCGGTGTGGCGCCCTGCGACATGACCTGGTTCATGGAGCGACCGCCGGGGCTGAGCCATGGCGACGCGACCGGTTTCACCCCGCCGCCCGGCGTGACGGTCAGTCAGCTCGACGGCACGGACACACTGGCGGAGATGTTCGTCCGCGGTGAGCTGGACGCCTCGCTGGTGCATCTCACCGGCACCAATCTGATCGACCGCGGCGGCGCCCAGGGCGGCCGGCACGCGCCGGTGCGCCCGCTCTTCGACGACGGCCGGGCCGAGGGGCTGCGCTACCTCGCCTCGACCGGGATCCTGCCGGTGAACCACTGCGTGGTGATCCGGCGTTCCATCGCCGAGGAACATCCGTGGGTGGTGCTCAACGTGTACGCGGCGTTCGAGCGGGCCAAGGCGGAAGTACTGCGCCGTACGGCGGAGTTGGTCGATCTGTTCGGCCAGGTGGGCATCACGCCGCCCGAGGCCGCCGACTCGGTGGCCTCGGGAGATCCGCTGCCCTACGGATTCGCGGGCCAGCGGCATGTCCTCGAGACGCTGGCGGGCTTCCTGCACGAGCAGGGCCTGGTGGGCGACACGATCGATCCCGCGAGTGTCTTCGCCGAGCAGACACTCACGCTCTGAGTCGCACACACGACGGGTTCCGATGCGGTAAGGCCCGGTGACGCCTGCTCCCCCAGAGCGTCACCGGGCCTTACGTTGTCCCCTGGCTCATCGGGGCGCGGAGGTCGGGTCAGCCGCCCGGTTCCGAGGCGGTGCGGAGAAACGTCTCGAGGACCAGGCCGAAGAGGTCCGGGCGCTCCCACTGCGGCGAGTGACCGCACTCCGGCAGCACGGCCAGCGACGTATGCGCGTAGCACCCGGCGAGGGCGCGGACCATGGGTGGCGGCAGGAACGGATCGGCGTCTCCCGTGAGCAGCAGCACCGGACACGTCAGGGCGCGCAGCGCATCAGGATCGATCCGGCCGGGTGGGGGACCGTCCGGCGGGCGTCGGTCGGCACCGGCGCTCTCGACCGCGATCCAGCGGCGTACCCCTTCCGGGTCGGCTGCGCGATAGGCCGGGCCGAGTTCGCGGAACCACGCGGGCAGCTTGGCGAACAGCTCCGGGAGGAGCGGGGCGGTGCCCGCCCCCTGCGGACCACGCAGTCTCACGCCCGCCATGCTCGACGCGAGGGTCAGCGTGCGCACGCGGTCGGGATGGCGGAGGGCCATCTGGTTGGCGATCCGCGCGCCTTGCGCCACCCCGACGAGGTGCACGGTGTCCAGCCCGAGCCGGTCGGCGATCGCCAGGGCGTCGGCGGCCTCGTCGTGGACGCCCCCGACATCACGGGAACGCCCGTGCCCCCGGCGGTCGTAGGCCATGGCCCGGAAGCCGGCCCGTGACAGCGACGCCAGCTGGTGGGCCCAGAGCTCCACCGAGCCGACCCCGGAGTGCAGCAGCAGCACCGGATCGCCGCGGGTCCCGGTGTCGTCGGCCCCGGTGCCGCCGGAACCGGTGTCGACGGTCCACAGGAACGCCCCGCCCACATCGACGTACCTGCCCGAAGGCAGTGGGGGCGGCGACGGGGGTGCGGCTATCGGGGGTGCGGCCAGGTGGCCGGCCGCGTCCAGCTCAAGTCCGGCGAGCGCGTGGACCGTCATGATTCCTCCGCCCTCGGTGCGGCCCCCGGCACGGCGAGCAGCTCGCACTGGACCGCCATACCCGGCGGCAACTGCTGGGTGAGGGTGTGGCGCGCCGGACGGCTTCCGGGGTCGGGGAACATCGCGGTCCATTCGGCGTTCACCGCGTCGCGCAGCGCTCTGTCGGTGACGAAGAAGGTCATCTTGACGACGTCGTCCACGGTGGCGCCGGCGGCGGTCAGGACCGCGCGGACATTCTCGAAGACGAGTCGCACTTGTTCGTTTCTGTCAGGGGTGAGCTCGCCGCTCTTGCGGTCGATTCCGGCGATGCCGCCGCTTGCCAGGATGCCCCGGTGCAGGGACGCGACGGGGATCGGCTGCCCGCGGTGGCCGAGCCCTTCGACCTCGATGGCGCGACGCATCACACGGCCCCCTCGACGGCCGGCATGCCGTACAAGTCGATGCTCCGCTTGCCCTCGCGCAACAGGCGTATCAACTCCGCCTCCTTGCGCTCCCGCTGAATGCCGGCGGCTATCGCCTGACGCGCTTCGGCCGCTGGAACCACCACCACTCCGTCGGCGTCCCCGACGACCAGGTCGCCCGTGTGGACCGTGGTGCCGCCGATGACGACCGGCTTGCCGAGCGAGCCGGCCAGGGCGGGGTTCTTGCCGGTGCCGCGGATGCACCGTCGTTCGCTGAACACCGGAAATCCCAGGTCAGCTGTCTGGCGTGTGTCGCGGACCCCTCCGTCGATGATCAGCCCCGCGATGCCGCGGGCGAGTGCCGCCTCGGCGAGGACCTCGCCGAAGTAGCCGTACTCGTAACCGCCCGCCGCGGTGGCGATGATGACGTCGCCGGGTGACGCGGCGTAGATCGCGTGGTGCAGCCACAGGTTGTCGCCCGGGGGCAGCGTGACGGGGAAGGCCCGGCCGCTCACCGGCAGGCCGGGGGAGACGGGCGTGATCCGTGAGGGCAGGGCGCCGGCCGTTCCCGCAGCCTCGAACAGGGTGGCGGCTCCCAGCCGCAGGGCGGTCTCGAGCTCCTGCGATCCGATCCCGGCAGGTGTTTCTGTCATGCGGAGTCCTCCTTGACACGTCCGGCGTGCGCAGATCTTGCCTCGTGGAACCTGCGGGCCTACAGTAGCGCACAAGTTTGTTTCTTCGTGAGCGGTGTCACTCTTTCCGAGGAGCTCTACGGATGGCCCAGATCGTCGGTGGAATAGGCACGTCGCACAGCCCGATGCTCCTCAACGAGCCGGACCTGTGGCGTGAGCGGGCGGACCAGGACCGCACCAACCCCGAACTCTTCGACGAGTCCGGTGTGCTGCGTACCTTCGAGGAGCTGGGGGCGGCGGCCGGCCAACGCTTCGCCGGCGAACTGGGCGAGGAACTCTGGGAGCGGCGCCACCGTGCCTGCCACGACTCGATGGACCGGCTCGCCCGCGAGATCTCGGCGCTGGACGTCGACGCGGTCGTCGTCGTCGGTGACGACCAGGGCGAAGTCTTCGACAAGTCGATCCAGCCCGCGATCGGGATCTACTGGGGTAAGGACTGGCACACCGGCATCCTGGAGAACGCCCCTGCCGGGCAGTTCTTCGAGAACGTCAAGGTCGGCTACGCCATGGACGACGTCCACTTCTTCGAAGGCGCGCCCGACCTCGCCCACGATCTGGTGACCGCCGGTGTCGCGCTCGGCTTCGACATCACGTCGCTTCAGGAGATGCCCCCGGGCCGGGGTTTCGGGCACGCCTACGGCTTCGTCATCCGCAGGCTGCTGGGCGAGCGGAACGTCCCCGTTGTCCCGGTGCTGCTCAACACGTACTTCCCGCCCAACCAGCCCACCGCGGCCCGCTGTTACGACCTGGGCCGTGCCCTCGCCGAGGGGGTGCGCCGCTCGGGCAGCGACCGCAAGGTCGTCTTCGCGGCCTCGGGCGGTCTGAGCCACTTCGTGGTGAACGAGGACCTCGACCGCGCGGTCCTCGAAGCGATCGTTGCCGGCGACGCCGGATACCTCCGTTCGGTCCCGCAGGAACTGCTGCAGTCGGGCTCGTCCGAGATCCGCAACTGGATCACAGTCGCCGGCGCCATGGAGGGCCGAGCGGTCACCTGGTCCGAGTACATCCCCTGCTATCGCACGGCCGCCGGTACCGGCTGCGGGATGGCGTTCCTGCGGTGGGAGTGAACCCGCCCCCTCCGCCCCAAGGCGGGGACACCGGCGGCCCGCCGGAGCCATCGCCCATCGCCGACTGCCCCGGGAGAACCCCTATGAGCTTGACCCCCACCGATCTGCTGAGCCGGCTCGCCGCGCTGGACACCTGTGCCGTCTCCGACGCCCTCGACCGTCACGGCCTGACGGGCGCCGTCCCGGGTGTCGTGTGCCGGACCGGACAGTTCAAGGTCGTGGGCCGCGCGGTGACGGTCGAACTCGCTCCGGCCGGCCGGACCGCGCCCGCCACCGGACCTGACGGAAGGCCACGGCACCTGTGCACGGCGGCGGTCGCCGCCTCCGGACCGGGCGACGTCCTGGTGGTGTCCCACCCGGGCGGAGTGATGGCCGGATGGGGCGGACTGCTGTCGCTGGCCGCGTCGCTGCAGGGCATCGAGGCCACCCTCCTCGACGGCCCGTGCCGCGACGTGGACGAGAGCCGCGAATGCGGCTACCCGGTGTTCGCCCCCGATGTCACCCCGATCACCGCTCGCAGCCGGATCGTCGAGGCCTCCTGGGGCGAGCCGGTGACGTTCGCAGGCGTGGCGGTCACCCCAGGCGACCTCGTCCTCGCCGACGGCAGCGGCATCACCTTCGTCCCCGCCCAGCAGGCCCACGAGGTCGTCGCCACCGCCGAGGCCATGGCGGCCCGCGAGGCCGCCATGGCGGCCGACGTGCGCGCGGGCATGCCGATCACCGAGGTGATGGGCGCGAGCTACGAAGCACACACGGCAGGAGCAGCTTCATGACAACGACCGAACTCTCGCCCGAACTCCTCACCGCGCTAGGGGATCTGGAGACCCCGACGGTGAGCGACGCCCTGGACAGGCTCGGGATCCCCGGCCAGTGCCTCGGCATCATGCCGCTCGACCGCGGCTTCAAGATGGCCGGCCCGGCGTTCACCGTGAAGTACTGCGACGACTACGTCACCGGCGGCAGCGTCGGCGACTTCGTCGACGACATCGCTCCCGGACAGGTGGCGGTGCTCGACAACCGAGGCCGCCTCGACGTCACCGTCTGGGGCGACCTCATGACGATCCTCGCCGGCCGCAAGGGCGTCGCCGGCACCGTCGTCGACGGTGTCTGCCGCGACGTACGCCGCGCGCTCGCCCTGGACTACCCGCTCTTCACCCGCGGCAACTGGATGCGCACGGGCAAGGACCGGGTCCAGCTGGAAGCGGTCGGCGTGCCGGTGGAGATCGGCGGTGTCGTCGTCCGGCCCGGTGACGTCCTTGTCGGCGACGCCAACGGCGTGGTCGCCGTCCCCGCGCACCGGGCCGAGGAAGTCCTCGAGGTCTCCCGGGACATCGAGGCGGCGGAAGAACGCATCCGCGAGCAGGTCCAGAACGGCGTGAGCCTCCGCGAGGCGCGGAAGCAGGCGGGTTATCACTCCCTCCAGACGAGGGTCGGGTGAGCGCGGTGACCACCGAGGAGCACACCCTGCGGCTGCTGCTGCGTCAGATCCAGTACGAGGCGGACGGAGTCGTCTCGCTCCTGCTGACCGACCCGGCCGGTACGCCGCTCCCCGCATGGCGGCCCGGAGCCCACCTCGAACTCGAACTTCCCTCGGGCCTGGTACGCCAATACTCCCTGTGCGGCGATCCGTCGGACCGTACGGGCTACCGTGTCGCCGTGCTGCGCGAGGACGGGGGACGCGGCGGGTCCAAGGAGATCCACACCGCACTCCCCGTCGGCACCCAGCTGACCGTACGCGGCCCGCGCAACCACTTCGAACTCGCCGAGTCCGACGCGTACGTCTTCATCGCCGGGGGCGTCGGCATCACCCCGATCCTGGCCATGATGCGGTCGCTGGCCGGACACAAGCGGTGGGAACTGCACTACGGCGGGCGCACCCTGACCTCGATGGCCTTCCTCGGCCAACTGGCCGAGTACGGTGGAAACGTGGAGATCGTCCCCCAGGACAGGGAAGGGCTCCTCGACATCGAGGGAATCCTCGCAGGAGTCAAACCGGACGCCCTCGTCTACTGCTGCGGGCCCGAGCCGCTGCTGACGACCGTGCGGAAGCGGTGCGAGGAACTGGGCATCGCCGGCCGGCTCCACATCGAACGGTTCTCCTCCTCCGAGGAGGCGCTCGCCGAAGCCGAGGCCGCCAGGTCCGGCGACGGCTTCGAGGTCGAACTCGCCCGGACCGACCGCGTCGTTTGGGTGGAGAGCGGCCGCACCGTGTTGGACACGCTCCGCGACGTCCTGCCCGAGCTGCCCTCGTCGTGTGAGGAGGGCGTCTGTGGGACGTGCGAGGTGCACGTCCTGGACGGGATCCCCGAGCACCACGACCAGATCCTGAGCGACGCCGAGCGCGAGGAGGGCATGTCGATGTTCATCTGCGTCTCGCGTTCGAAGTCCCCGCGGATCGTGCTTGACCTGTGAACCCAGCGTCCGACACCCGCCCTTCGGCCATTCAAGCTAAGGAGACGATTCCGTCTTGACCGTCATCGACATCCACGGCCACGTCAGCGCTCCAGCGGAGCTCTACGCCTACCGGTCGATCCTCCTCGCAGGACGCGGCGCCCACGGCCGCTCCGGCGTGAAGCTGCCGCCGGCCGGTGTGCTCAAGGCCGCCGAACGCCACGTCGGCCTGCTTGACGCGGTCGGCACCGACATCCAGCTGATCTCCCCGCGGCCCTTCCAGCTCATGCACTCCGAAGGGCCGGCCGACATCGTGCGCTGGTGGGCCAGGGCCACCAACGACGCGGTCGCCGCCCAGGTCGCCGCCTTCCCCGAGCGGTTCCGCGGCGTCGCCGCGCTCCCGCAGGCCGTGGGCACCACCCCCGACCAGTGGCTGGACGAGCTCGAACGCTGCGTCGGCGAATTCGGCTTCGTCGGAGTGCTCGTCAACCCCGATCCCGCCGAGGGCCAAGACCTCGGCATCCCACGGATCGGCACCGAGTGGTGGTATCCGCTCTTCGAGAAGCTCGTCGAACTCGACGTCCCGGCCCTGGTTCATTCGGCGGGCTGCAAGTCCACACGGGAGTCCTACAGCGAGCACATGATCACCGAGGCCAGCCGGACGGTGATCTCACTCGCCGAGAGCCGCGCCCTGACCGACTTCCCCGGCCTCAAGCTGATCGTGTCCCACGGCGGCGGCTCGGTGCCCTACCAGATAGGCCGCTGGCGCGCCGCACGCTACCTCGAGCAGACCGAGGTCGAGTCCTACGACTCCAAGGGCGGCGAACCCCTCCCGGAGGTCGAGCACTTCGACACCTCGCTCTCCCGGATCTGGTTCGACTCTCTGGTCCACGACGCGCACAGCCTCGACCTGCTGCTGCGCGTCGTCGGCGCCGACCGGGTGCTGTTCGGCACAGAGGTCCCCGGCAGCGGGTCGCCGGTCAATCCGGAGACCGGCCGCTCCTACGACGACATCCTCTCGCTGCTCCAGTCCCTCGACTGGCTCGGAGCCGACAAGCGTCAGCAGATCACCGAGGGTAACGCCCGCCTTCTCTACACCCGTATCTGAGAACGCACCACCGTCCCGTGGTCCGGAGCCGAGCCGCGCCCGGGCCGCCGAGAGGAGAAGCCGATGAGGATCACACCTGAGCTCAACGAGCGCCTGACCCGCGTAGGACCTGGTACGCCGATGGGTGAGCTGTTCCGCCGCTACTGGATCCCCGCCTGCCTCAGCGAGGAGATCCCGGAGCCCGACTGCCCGCCTATCCGGGTGCGGCTGCTCGGCGAGGACCTCGTCGCCTTCAGGGACAGCGCGGGCAGCATCGGCCTGCTCGACGCCTACTGCCCGCACCGCAAGGCGCCCATGTTCTTCGGGCGCAACGAGGAGTGCGGTCTGCGCTGCGTCTACCACGGCTGGAAGTTCGACACGCTCGGCACCTGCGTCGACGTCCCGACCGAACAGCCCGACAGCAAGTTCCGTTTCCGCGTGAACATGAAAGCCTACCCCACCTACGAGGCCGGCGGCATCGTGTGGACCTACATGGGCCCCCAGCAGCTCACGCCGCCCGTGCCGGACCAGGAGTGGCTGCGCGCCCCGGCCACCCACCGCCGCGTCTCCAAGACCGGCGAGCACTGCAACTTCCTCCAGGCGATCGAGGGAGGCATCGACACCGCGCACAGCTCGTTCGCGCACAACAACGACCTGGAGAACCCGCGGCTGCTGCGCAACCTCGACCGGCACCCCCGGCTCGACGTCGATTTCACCGACTACGGCTTCCGCTACGCCAGCCTGCGCAATGTCGGGAACGACACGACGTACCTGCGCATCTACCAGTACCTGATGCCGGCGCAGCAGTGCCGCGGCTTCTTCGTCGGCCTCGACGGCAGGCAGCCCGAACTCCCCGGTGTGTTCGGCCACATCTGGGTGCCGATCGACGACGAGCACACCTACGTCTACAACACGCTGTACTCGATGGACGACCGGTTCCCCATCACCGACGAGTGGTGGGAGGAGCACGAGTCGGAGATGGGCAGGGGCAAGGACGAGAACATCCCCGGCAGCTACTGGCTCATCCGCAACCAGTCCAACGACTACCTCATCGACCGCGAGGTCCAGCGCACCAAGACCTTCACCGGCATCCAGGGAGTCAACACCCAGGACTTCGCGCTCCAGGAAGGCATGGGCCCCATCGTCGACCGCAGCAGCGAGGCGCTCGGCTCCACCGACCGCGCCGTGCTCGCCTGCCGCCGGCTGCTGCTGCGCGCCATGGACGACGTGGAGGCCGGCCGGACACCTCCTGGAACCGATCCCGAGGCGGTCGCCGAAGTGCGCGGCGCGGACGCGCTCGTACCCCACGGCACCGACTGGAAGGACGCCGCCAAGACCATGACCCTCGCCTACTGGCACTGACCGGTCCGCGGCCAGCACAGAATCGAAGGAGCCCGATGCAGCAGCACCATGTCGTGGAGATCCGCGCGACCGGGGTGACACCGGAGCTGGTGACCGAGCGCATGCAGGAAGCACTCGACAAACACGACGCCGACGGCTGGCAGTTGCGGACCATCCAGCCGATCATCTACAACTCGTCCACCACCGGCTACCTCATCCTGGTCTTCGAGCGCGAGCAGGTCGGCGCATGAGGACCGCGGTGAAAGCCGGCGACATCGTCACCGCCGCGGTGACCACGGCACCCGGCCGCACGGAACTGCGCGAACTCCCGGTCCCTGAAACCGGTCCGACCGACGGGCTGCTGCTCGTCGAAGCGGCCGGGATGTGCGGCTCGGACGTCAAGATGTACGGCGCCGACCTGCCCGAGCGGGTGATGGGCCACGAGAACGTCGGGACCCTCGCCAACGTCGGCGAGATCGCCGCCGAGCGGTGGGGATTCGCCGACGGGGACCGGGTGCTCCTGGAGGAGTACCTGCCGTGCGGCCACTGCCACTTCTGCCGTACGTCGGAGTTCCGGTCGTGCCTCGCGTCCGACACATCGGCCAACCCCGGCGCCGTACGGTTCGGGTCGACGCCGCTGTCCGTGGCGCCAGCAATCTGGGGCGGCTACGCCGAGGTGATGTACGTCCACCCGTCCGCGGTGCCGCATCGCGTCCCCGGCTCGGTGCCGTCGGCGCTGGCCACCCTGGGGCTGCCGCTCGGCAACGGCTACCAGTGGGTCTGTCTGGACGGCCGGGTGCGCGCCGGTGAGACGGTGGTCGTGCTGGGGCCGGGACAGTCCGGCATCGGGGCGGTCGTGGCCGCCAAGCAGGCGGGCGCCACAGTGATCGCGGTGGGCAGGGCGAGGGACAAGGCCCGGCTCGAGGTGGCCCGCCGCCTCGGCGCCGACACCGTGGCCATGACCGGACCGGACGGCGACACCACCGAGGCCGAGGTACTCGAGAGAGTCCTCGGTCTCACCGGGGGCAGGGGCGCCGACCTGGTCGTCGACGCCGCCGCCGGCAACGACGACACGGTCTGCTTCGCCGTGGACCTCCTGGCGAAGAGGGGCCGCCTCGTGCTGGCGGCGGCCTCGGCCGAGCCGCTCAGCCGTTTTCCCGTATGGCAGCTGTCGCGCAAACAGATCGGCGTCCAGGCCGTGCGCGGCCACAGCTGGGAGTCGGTCGAATGGGCGCTGGCGCTCCTGGCCTCGGACACGTTGCCCCTGGACCTGATGTCCACCTACGAGGGCGGCCTCGCCGACGTCGACTACGCCCTGCGCGCGACCGCGGGGGAGACCGGCACGCCGGTGCTGCACGCCACGATCCTGCCCCAGGGGAGCCCGAATGCCCGATGAGCCGAAGGTGTTGGTACGTGGCCTCGAGGTCGACTTCACTGTCAGAAAACGGATCGTGCGGGCGCTCGACCGCGTCGACCTCGACATCGCGCGGGGGGAGTTCCTCGTGATCGTCGGGCCCTCGGGCTGCGGCAAGACCACGTTGCTGCGGGCGATGGCCGGCCTGGAGCAGCCGACCGGAGGCCGCATCGAGGTCAGGCCGGCTCCGCCCGGCGACGGCGACGGGCCGAAGACGGAGAGCGCCATGGTCTTCCAGGAACACGGCGTCTTCCCCTGGATGACCGTCACGGACAACGTCGCGTTCGGGCTCAAGGCGCAGGGCGTGCCGACACGCCGCAGGCGGGAGATCGCCGGGCGGTATATCTCGAAGGTCGGCCTGGATGCCTTCGCTGCCGCCTACCCCCATCAGCTCTCCGGCGGCATGCGCCAGCGGGTGAGCCTCGCGCGGGCGTTCGCCACCGATCCCCAGCTTCTGCTGATGGACGAGCCCTTCGCGGCGCTGGACGAGCAGACGAAGCTCGTGCTGCAGGACCTGTTGCTGACGATCTGGGAGGAGACGGCCAAGACGGTCGTCTACGTCACGCACTCCCTCGACGAGGCGCTCGTGCTGGCCGACCGCGTCCTCGTCATGAGCGGTCGGCCGGGCCGTGTCCGGGAGATCGTCGACGTGTCCGCCGTCTTCGAACGCCCCCGGTCGGTGGAGTCGGTGCGTACCGATCCGCGGTACGGCGAGATGTTCGGCCGCATCTGGAACCTGTTGGCGCCGGAGACGGCGGGGGTGACGGAGTGAGCGCGGCGAGCACCGCGGACGCCGCGGCCCCCGCGGCGTCGCCGGGCCGCCGGATCCGGGTGGTGCGCAGGCCGATGAGCCGCCGGACGACCCTGCTGCTGTCGGCTGCCTCCTCCGTCGGGTTTCTGGTGGCCTGGGAGCTGGCGTCCCGGACCGGACTGCTGGACGCGCGTTTCTTCCCCGCGCCGACGGCCGTCGCGGCGGCGCTGGCCGAAGCGGTGGCGAATGGAGAACTGTTCGGCCACCTCGGCATGAGCCTGTCCCGCATCGCTGTCGGGTTCGTGATCGGAGCGGTTCCGGCCGTGCTGCTGGGGCTCGTGATGGCGCTGGTGCCCGTGGTGCGCGCGCTCGTCCAGCCCCTCATCGATGCCACCTTCCCGATCCCGAAGCTGGCGATCCTCCCGCTGTTCATCCTGGTCTTCGGCCTGGGGGAGACCTCGAAGTACCTGGTGATCGCGGTGACGGTCTTCTACATCGTGCTGGTCAACACCGTCTCCGGGGTGGCCGGCATCGAGACCGCGCGGTTCGAGGTGGCCGCGAGCTTCGGCGCGAGCCGGCGCATGACCTTCTTCGACGTCGCGCTGCCCGGCGCGCTGCCGATGATCATCGCCGGGCTGAAGCTCGGGATGAACGTCGCGCTGCTGGTCATCGTCGCGGTGGAGTTCACCGGTGCCGAGAGCGGCCTGGGCTACCTCATCTGGAACAGCTGGCAGGTCTTCCAGATCGAGCAGATGTACGTGGGACTGGCCACCACGGCGCTGCTCGGCTTCGCCTCGGCGGCGCTGTTCGCGCTTCTGGAGAAGTGGCTCGTGCCGTGGAAGTCCTGACGGCGCGCCTTCGGGGGACCGCGGCGCCCCACCTCGGTCCCCCTGATGATTGGAGAAAGCACATGGCAAGCGCATTGCGGTGGCGGCGGCTGGCCCGCCGCGTCGCCGGATTCACGGCGTTGGTGTCCCTGGTGTTCGCCGCCGCCTGCGGCGGCGACACCACGGGGCGGAACGACGCGGGCGGCGGGCTCACCACCGTCCGGGTCAACTCCGTGGGAGGGGCCGCGGACGTCCCCCTGTACATCGCGAAGGAGAAGGGGTTCTTCGCCGAGGAGGGGTTGCAAGTCGAGTTCGTGCCGGTGAAGAACACCAGCGACCTGCCGGCTCTGCTGTCGGGCGGTGAGATCGACTTCGCCATCGGACAGCCGAACGCCGCCTTCTTCAACGCGGCGGCGACCGGACTCAAGGACCCGGTGGTGCTCGCCACCAACACCTACGACGTGCGGACCCGGATTCCCGGGCTGCTGGTGCGCAAGGAACTGGCCGACTCCGGCGAGGTCAAGACGGCCGCGGACCTGAAGGGCCGGAAGATCGCGGTCATCGGCCCCTCGACCAGCAGCCAGTACTTCGCGGAGAAGGTCCTTCAGGGCGCCGGGCTGACGGCCTCGGACGTGAAGTTCACCGTCCTCGGCCTGCCCGACATGGTGACCGCCCTGTCCAGCGGCGCGGTCGACGCCGCCTGGATGTTCGAGCCGCTTGCCTCCAAGGCCGTCAAGGATGGCGCTGGCGTCCGGATCGCCTCCGTCGGCCAAGTGGCGCCCGGCTTCCCGAGCTGGGTGCAGGCGAGCGAGAAGATCATGGGGAACAGGAAGACCGTCCAGGCGTTCGTGAACGCCCTGATGAAGGCCATCGCTGGCTACGACGGCCTGCTGAAGCCGGACGACCGCGACGCGATCGTCGCCGTGCTGGTCAAGTACACCCAGCAGAAGGACGCCTCGGACTGGGACGGTGTGGAACTGCCGACCGTCAATGTCGAGGGCGCCTTCGACCAGTCCGTGGTGGACGCCTTCCAGGCGTATCTGATCGACAAGGGCGTGGTGAAGACACACACCGACGTGGCGAAGCTGTCGGACTTCAGCTTCCGGGACGCCTACCTCGCCGCGGCCTCTTCCGCCGCAGCACCGCGCTGACGGACGTTCGCGGCCGGTTGGCAGAAACAGCGAAGGCTTGCACTGTTTCATCTGGAACGCCGGCACGTCTGCACGACCTACTTCCTCGGCAGCCCCATGCGGCTCACTGTGGGGTCCGTATGGACAATTCGATGGGCGATACACCGAGTTCACCGTCTCGGGGACCAACGCCGCCCGTGATGCACTCAAGGAGACGCTATGGGACGTGACGTGACCACGGGCGCGGTGACCGACCGCGCCGCTTTCGGCGACCCGGCGAGCCTGCGCACGCAGATCGCCAAGGGCGAGTGGGACGGGGCTCTGGACACCGTGCCCGAGGGCTACACGCAAGCGAGCGTGGTGATCCTGCCCGGTGAGCACGCGGCCGACTTCCACCGGTTCTGCCAGCGCAACGCCAAGGCGTGCGGGCTGCTGTGGATGTCCGCGCCGGGCGACCCCAGCCCCGGCCCGCTCGCCCCCGGGGGCGACATTCGCACCGACCTGTACCGGTACCGCGTCTGGCGCGACGGGCGCCTAGTGGACCGGGTCGGCGACGTCAGCGGCCTGTGGCGGGACGACCTGGTCACCTTCTACCTCGGCTGCAGCCTGACGTTCGAGCACGCGCTGGACCGGGCGGGGGTGGTGCGCGGGCCCGGACGCGTCTACACGACGAGCATCCCGTGCGAGCCCGCCGGTCCCTTCGCCGGCCTTCTGGCGGTCACCATGCGGCCGATGACGACGCCCAACGCCATACGGGCGATCCAGGTCACCTCGCGCTTCCCGGCCACCCACGGAGCGCCGGTGCACTTCGGCGACCCGTCGGCGATCGGCATCGCCGACCTGTCCGCGCCCGACTTCGGCGCGCCGCCGGACCTCGCCCCGGACGAGGTCCCCGTGTTCTGGGCCTGCAGCGCGACCGCGGTGATGGCGGCCGAGACGGCGGCGCCCGACCTGATGATCACATTCGACCCGCCGTACATGCTCGTCACCGACCAGCTGATCGAGCAGACCTCCGTCTTCTGACGGTCCCACCGTCCGGCCGGAGCGGCCGTCGCCGCCGCCCGGTAGCGCCGGCTGCTCACTCCAGGAGGGCGATCTCGGAGCTCTGCTCTTACGAGGCCGCACCGCGAGGTCGCCCGACCGCCCCATCTGACGGGCGGCCGGCGACCGCCACGAACAGCCCATCCGGGGGGCGCCCTTGCGTCTGACGGGCCTTCGGCACATCGGCTGAGGAGGATCGCAATGATCGAGATCGCCGCGGATCTGCGGCAGTGGTGCGAGGACGGCCGCCCGTTCGCCCTCGCCACGGTGACCGGGGTCCGGGGCAGCGCCCCCCGTGGGGCCGGTGCCTGCGTGGCCGTCGATGCCGGCGGCCAGGTCCTCGGAAGCATCTCCGGCGGTTGTGTCGAGGGAGCGGTGTACGACCTGGCGAGGGACGTGCTCGCCACCGGCGAGCCGCAGTGCGCCGCGTTCGGCTACAGCGACAGCGACGCCTTCGCCGTCGGGCTCAGCTGCGGCGGCACGATCGAGGTCCTGGTCCGCCCGGTCACCAGCACCGCCCGTGCCGTCCTCAGCCGGGTCCTCGTCGCCATGGCCGAGTGCCGCCCTGTCGCGTTGACCACCGTCGTGGGCGGTCCCGCACACCTGCTGGGCGCCACCATGGCGATCACCGAGCACGACGACGCCGGAAGCCTCGGCCACCCGGGCCTGGACCTGGCCGCGAGCCGGGACAGCCGCGCCCTGCTCACGCTCGGCCGCGACGGCGCACACCACTACGACCCGCACGGCGGTTGCGATCCGGCCGCCGGCGAGGTGACCGTCCTCACCACCGTGCACAGCACCCCGCCGCAGATGCTGGTCTACGGTGCGATTGACTTTGCGGCCGCCGTGTCCCGGATCGGCAAGTTCCTCGGCTACCGCGTCACCGTCTGCGACGCCCGCGAGGTCTTCACCACCGCCCAGCGCTTCCCCGCCGCCGACGAAGTGGTCGTCGACTGGCCGCACCGCCACTTGCGCGCACTCGCCGACAGCGGCGCCCTGGACACCCGCACAGTGGTGTGCGTCCTCACCCACGACGCCAAGTTCGACCTGCCGCTGCTCGAACTGGCCCTGTGGCTGCCGCTCGGCTACGTCGGCGCCATGGGATCCCGCCGCACCGACGCCCAGCGCCGCGACGACCTGCGCGCCGCCGGACTCGGACCCGCGGCACTCGCCCGGCTGCACTCCCCGATCGGGCTGGACATCGGCGCGACCACCCCGGAGGAGACCGCCCTCTCCATCGCTGCCGAGATCATCGCCACCCGCGTCGGCGCCCCAGAGCGCAGGCTCAGCACCACCAGCGGTCCCATCCACCGCCGATGACGGTCTCCCCGGTAGGTTCCGACATGTCGTCACCAGCGGACTCGCCGTGGCGAGCGGCTGACCGGCCCGGCCCGGCACACTGCGGCGCCCGTGCGGAGTCTCACACGCGTATCCGCAGGGGTCGGATGTTCATGCACGCGCTGCCGTGCCCAACGCCGCCGGCGCATCGCCGGGTATGCCGGGGAGTGTCAGGAATGAATCAGGTGGACACCCATTCCGAAGGGACACCTGATGGGTGCGAAGAATGGTCACTTGATCGAGACGGCTGACGGCGTGTCGGTTGCGGTGCTGGACCGGAGCGTTGACGGTGCGGATGTGGCACACATGACGACGAAGGGCCGTGAGGCGGCCGTGGGTCTGGGGCTGAGCCCCCTGGTGCTGGACGAGCTGGCGGAGCTGGCGGCTGAGCGGGTCCGTGCCGACGGCGGGTTGCGGCTGATGGGCGAGGGCGGGCTGCTGCCGGAGATCGCCCGTCATCTGATGCAGGCCGCGCTGGAGGCGGAGATGGACCTGCACCTGGCCGAGGAGGCCGGCCGTACGGGCGGGAGGGGTTCGCGCTCGGGAGGTAAAGCCCGCAACAGCGTGGAAGACGTGATGCCCTTCGTTCACGAGGTTGTTGCGGCGGCGGAAGCCGAGGCCCGGCCGGCCACCTAGCGCGACCTTGCAGGAGTGCGGGCGGCGCGATCCGCGCGGATCGCGAACCCCGAGGGGGTCCGGACCCCCTCGGCACGTGCAAGGAGGATCCGAAGCCGGAGGAGGAACGCGGGCCGTCACCCCCCTGCCTCTCAAACCGGAGATCAGTCCAGCTGAGGGTACAGCGGGCGTCGTACGGGCCCTGGCGGTGGCGGGCGAGGAAGAATCCGACGGGTTCGCCGAGCTCGGCGGCCCACCCGCGACGTGATCACCCCGGCAACTCGTCACTCACCGCCGTCCCCAGGAGGGGGCCGCTCCACGCACACACCCGATCTGCGTCCCGTCAGCTCAGGACTTCCTCGAAGAAGAGGCACACCCCGTGAACCTTGACAAACCTGATTCCACATAATGCCCATCTCGTCGTGAGTCAGTTTCCAGCCCACGTCGAGGAGGGGCCGGAGGGCGGGATCGCCGGTGAAGGTCGATCCGGCCAGGTATCGCGGGGTGACGTGGTACTCGCGCCACCGCTCGTCGTTCAGGTCGTACGGCACGGCTCCTCCAAGGGTGTGGTCAGCAGCGGTGCGCGGCCGGGAAGGGCGAATCGGGCGGCGCGGGATCGGATCAGTGAAGGTCGCGCTCGGCGCGTAGACGCTGGAGCACCGTGCCGAGGCGGCCGTTGCTGACGTGGATGCCGCGGGCGCGCAGGCCCTGGCGCAGGGCTTCGCGGTTGAGACGGGGCAGACGGGCGGCGACCTGTCGGGCGACGGCTACGAGGTCCTCATCGCCCGATGCGGGTCCGGTTCGCCGGGCCGAAGGCCGGCGGGCGGCAGGGTGGTCCAGCAGGAGGCGGACGTCCAGCAGGTCCCAGACCGCCTCGGCTTCCGACTGCTCCTGGCGTTCGAGGTCCACGACTTCGGCCGCGTACCGCAGCACGAGGTCGTCGAGGGCGTGCTCGCCGGAGCGGCAGCGCTGCCAGGCCGCGTCGAGGTTGCGGCGGGCGGCACGGCCATGGGCGTTCGTCTCGGCCAGGCCGCCGAGCCGCCGCAGCGCGATCGGCAGAACGGGAGCGCCCGAACCGTCGTGCGCGCCGTCGCGCCGGAGGTCCTTCAGCGGGCGGCCGTACCGGTGCTCGACCAGGTGGCGGGTGTAGGTCACGGTGGACATGAGGGTCTTCCTTCCGGGGATTTCATCGGGAGCGGGAGGGCTTGGCGGTCGTGCCGGCGGGGGAAACGGGCGTGGGGTTGGTTACCGCACTGCCAGGAGCCGAGGCGGGGTTGCTGCGGCTGAGGGCAGCGGATACACGCGGCGTTGTTGTCCGGGAGACCCGGAGTGCCTCCTCGCCCTGCGGTGTGAGCGACATGAGCTGCCCCGGCCGGTACGGCGACGTGCTGGTGTCCTTCTCCAGCAGCCTGTCCGCGAGCAGCCGCTCGGCGGTCTCGGCTAGTACCTTCGGCCGGTTGCCGTCCCCGTCAGAGAGCCAGGTGTGGCCGTAGACCGCGCTCTGGTGGAAGCGCAAGCTGCCCGTTGCGACTGCCTCAAGAGCCGCGAGTTGGCGACCATCCGTGATGGCCCAGTCGTCGTCCCGCCTCGGTGTCTGCTCCGGGGCCGGGCCCAGGCTCTGGAGGGGTGCCTTCGAGGCTGGCTCGGCGTCGGACTCGGGCAGAAGGCGGTGATACGTGGACACGGCCCGGGTCAGTTGCTCGTAAGCCGCACTCCGGCGGGCGGCGAGCAGCTCGATCTGCGGACCCGTGGTGCGCAGGATGCCGTGCCAGCCATACATGCCAGCGTGATCGTCCCGTCCGACGGGCTCAAGAAGCTCGATCGCGGACTCGGCGGCGCGGGTCAGCTCGCCGTGAAACTCGTCGACATTGCGGGCGGCCTCGGCGACCATCCTTCCGACGAGGTGAAGTGGGTCGCGGGGTGGATGGTCGTCGCTCAGCGTCCAGGGGTCCTCGACTCCGAACTCTTCGGCGACCAAGTGCGCGCCGGGCCGCTTCGTCATGTCATGGGGGTTCATACGGCCGCCTCCATCCGGGCGAGCAGGGAGCGCACCAGGGTGGGCAGGCTGTCGGGCCCCTCGCCGATCCAGACGTGGTCGGTTCCCTCGCCGAGGACGTACGCGGCGTCTTCGAGCAGGCTGCTGGATATCTCCATGCAGGCGTCGGTGATTCGGGAGGCGGCGAGGAGGGACCTCGAGAGCACCTCGACGTAGTCGCCGGGGCTGAGGCCGGCAGCCTCAGCGGCCCTGCGGATGGCGGCCAGCTCCAGCGCGCTGAACGCGAAGTCGAACTCATCCTTCTGCTCCGCCGACGAGGGCGCGGCGAAGGCCGGGTCCGGAGGCTCGGCGGGGATGCCGACACGTGTGCAGATCTGGTCCACGGAGGCGGTCAGCTCGGCGAGGGACTCGGTGAGCCAGCCGAGCGCGGAAGCGTAGGACGCCAGAGTGAACAGGCCGGCGGGGGTGGAGGGAAGTGGCTCCTTGATGACGAACTCTTCGAGGCGGTCGTTCAGCTCACAGACCACCCGGGGGCCGACGGACAGCGCGCCGAGGACGGGATGCAGGTAGGAGCGGCCTGCGGAGGTGGGGTACTCGGTGGTCAGGACCCCGGAGACGCTCTGCGCGGCGTCGGTGAGCAGCCCGGCCAGTTCGGTGCGGGCCAGGGGCGTACGGTCGTCGGTCATCGCATGGGGGCCTTTCGGGAGGCGGCGGGCGCGGTGGGCCTGGCTGCCGCCGGTGCGCTGGTTGGGAGGGGCGCAATCGGGTCGAATGTGTGGGGGGATCGGGACCGGGCTGCCTGGACTCGGGCTTCGGCTGCCGCGTCGGTGTCGGTGGGCCGGTTGAGGTTGGTGCGGTTGGCGCGGAGCTGGGCCGTGCGGTAGACCGCGTAGTCCTCCCGTGCACCGGCCGCAACGAGGTAGATCTCGCGCTTGTGGGTCGAGGTGGGCGGGGCCGGGCGGAACTGGATGACCATTCGGTAGGAGACCGCCGGGTCGACGTAGACCTTGTGGTAGCCCGCGAGGCGGCCGGTCAGTGGCAGGCAGTCGTCGCTGCCGTGGACCAGGTTCTGCAGTTCCAGCAGCGCCAGGTCACGGATTTTGTCGGGAAGTTCGCGCAGGTCCGCGATGGAATCCGGGTGGGCGGCGAAGGCGAAGCGGGCGCTGCTCACACCGGCCTCCGAGGGTTCGGTCGCTGGGTGGCTTCCGTCAGCTCGGGCGCCGGGGTGGCCAGCACACGGTGGTTGGGCCGGGTGGGGCTCGTCGTGCATGCGGCGAAGGGGCCGTCGGGGGCTCGGAGATGAACCAGGGCCTGGTCAAGGTGGTCGCGGTGCCACGTCGAGGGACCGGACAGGCCGGCCTCGGCGTCAGTGAGCTGCTGCCACGCGAGCCAGAGCGCGTGCAGCCGGGCAACGGCCTCGGGGTGCTCGTACCACCGGTCGCACCACGGCCGGGTGGTGCTGATCTCCCGTCCGTAGACGGGCAGGAACAGGTAGTTCACCCAGTCGCTGAGAGCAGCCAGCTCGACGGCGTATGCCTCGCCGCCCAAGGCGAGGATGAACACCGAGGCCGCGGCGCCGGCCTTGTCGGCGCCGGCCGTGTCTGCGGTGGAGGTGTCGTCGATGGGCCGAGGGGCGGAGACGGGCTCGGAGGCGAGGCGGTCGAGGATGACACCGTGCTGGCGTACCTCCGCCATGGTCTTGGCGAGGGTGCTGGCGAGATCGTCGAGATCGCCGTCGGGAACGCGGAACGGCTCGGGCTCGGGGGTGGCCTTGCTGGGGTCGGACATGGCGGATCCAAGGGAGTGAGCGAGCAGGGCGTGGGCGAAATGCGGCGCGCTCTTCTGGAGGTCACGGCGGTGCTCCGTTCGCAGGTCGGCATGGGCAAGAGGATGCGGAGGTACCGCGGTTTGGTGCGGCCGGGAAAACCGGATAATGGAGCGCTACGGCGCGGTACAGCGGGGGCAGCGCGGGAAGGGCGGTGCCAGCAACTGCACGGCGCGGGCAGCCTGTTGGGGGACCACGCCGTTGCCGAGCGCGGTGAGCTGAGCCGGTCGGCCGAGTCCCGGAGTGGCGGTCACCCAGCCAGGGGCCAGGCCCTGCATCCACTCCACGAAGTCGGCCCGGAGACGTCCGGCGGCGTCGGTGGGCGGCGGCGCGGGGCGGGGCGGGGCGGGTGAGGTTCTCCCATTGGGCGATGGCGGGGGCGTACGCTCCCCATCGCTCGTCGGTTCCTCGGCTTCCGGGGCGGCCTCCGCCCACAGCGGCAGGACTGCCGTCGGCAGGGGAGGCCGCCAGCCCTTGCCCTGACGGCGGCGGACCGGGGTGTCGGTGTCGCTCGCCCTCGGGGTGGGCAGCAGCGATGCTGCCGCGCTCGGCAGCGTCAGGTCCCCGTTGCCGTGCCGCTGGTTCGGCGAGCCCTTGGTTCCGTCGGACGCCTTCGGCGTGGGCAGCAGCCACTCCACCTCGTCGGCCAGGTTCGGTCCGTGGCCGCCGCTCTTCCTCTTGGACGGGTGTTGGGAGCCGCCGTTCTTGCCGATGTTGCTCGTCGGTGTCTTGAGCAGGGTGCTCGGCGGGCCAGGCGACGAGGAAGGTCCGCTCGCGACGATGGGGGGCTCCGATGTCGGAGGCACGAAGTACGAGCCACCTAGCGTCGTACCGGAGATCGGCCAGGGAGCCGAGTACGGCACCAAGTGCCCGCACAGGAGGCTGGGTTGGGTCGTCTCCCAGACACCACGGGCAGAATTCCACGTCGCCAGGGGAACCGGCGGGCGAGGTGAGGAGTCCGCGGACATTTTCGATCACCACCAAGCAGGGGCGGAGGGCTTCGACCGCACGGGCGACGTGCAGCCACAGCCCCGAGCGGGTGTGGGGGTTGAGTCCGGCCCGGCGGCCGGCGACGGAGACGTCTTTGACAAGGGAAACCTGCCGTCAGGACGCACACCCGAGGCACATCGGCCCAGTTGACGGCGGTGATGTCCTGCAGATTGGGCACGCCGGGCCAGTGCCGGGCCAGGATGCGCGCGGCGTCGGGGTTGATCTCGGCGTGCCAGGCCAGGGTGCCGCCGAGGGCGGCTTGGACCCCGAGGTCCAGGCCGCCGTAACCCGAGCAGAGCGAGCCGATCAACGGCATTCGCGCGGCGACGGCGACGGCATTGGGTGAGCGGTGGAGGGCTCCCGGCGTCGGCAGTTTGCCGTGCTGGGAGTCGAAGGCGGAGGCCGTGGCGTGCAGGGCCAAGGCGTCGGAGATAGGGGTGTTGTCCACGGTGCGTTCCAGAGGTGGGGACAGTCGGATGGGATGGGTTGGAGGGTGAGGACGGTTCAGCCGTGGGTGCGCGAGGGCGGTCGCGCGGCTGATGGCGTGGAGGCAGGGCCTGGGTGTTCCGAGGGCCGTGCGGTCGGCCGTGGTGTGCTGCGGGCGAGGGCGGCGTGGACCCGCGTCGTCGGTTGCCCCTCGGCCGGCGGCACGGGGGGCGGTGGCGGAGCGGGGTGGCCGTCCGCGGTCTGCCAGCGGGCGCGCACTTCGTCGAGCGGCCCGAGCGCGTGCAGGGCGTGGTTGATGAGCCTTCCGGGGGCCAGGGTCTCGTTCTCAGCCAGGGCGTGGATGGCGCGGGCGGAGGTGGCGGCAGTACGGGCGACGGAGGAGCGCATGACCTGTTCGCCGAGCCACTCGGCGCTGCCGGGGCCGACGCCGTCGCAGATGGCGGTGAGCTGTTCGGTGGTCAGCGTGCCGTTGGCGAGCAGACCGCGCCGCTGGGCTTCCCACAGCACGGTGATCCGGTCGATGGGCTCGCCGCGGTGGTGCAGTGCGCCCAGGCAGCGGTAGAGCTGGCCGTGGGCGGGGACGGCGAAGTCGCCCGGTCGCAGCCAGCCGACGACCTCGTCCATTGCCTTCGGCTGCTCGACCAGGACCGCCAGCAGGAACTGCTCGTCCTTGGCGACCTTGTCCGCTCGTACCGGCGGCGCGGCGGGGGCTGTGGAGGGCGGCGTGGCCGGGGCGACCGGGTGCGGTTCGGAACCCCAGCGGCGCGCGAGGTCCCCGAGTACCCCGGCCAGGACGTCCGCATGGTGCAGCGCTCCCTCCACCTCGCCCTGGAGGGCGTCAGCGCGGGCTGCCTGGTGGAGGCGGATCGCGTGCTCGGTCACGGTGCGGTGGATTGCTCCCTCCAGCACCATCCGGCCGTATACCGGGGCGTGCTCGGGGCGCGGGCAGGCCGAGATCAGCGTGTGGGCGTATACCGCGGTCAGTCCCCGGACGTGGTGGCTGGCCTCGTCGACCGCGTCGGTCACCCAGGACAGCGGCACCGGTTCCTTGGTCGCCACGGCGGGGTGGCCCTCGGTCCGGAGCTTGCGCAGGGCGGCGAACAGCGCTTGGTGGACAGGCCGGTGGAAATGATCCGGCGCGAGCCAGTCGAGGTGCGCCAACTGGCCGGGGTCGAGTAGCACCGAGCCGAGCACCGCCTGCTCGGCACTCAGCAGCGGGTTCATCGCTGCCGCCCGGGGCGGGGAGTCGACGGATCGTCCTGCTGGGAGCGGAGATCGGCGATGGTCTGGTCGGCGGCGGCCATCGCGGCGGCGAAGCGGTCCAGCTCGCCGGTGAACGTCGGATCGGTGGCGGGGATCGAGCCGGAACCGGTGACCAGCCACCAGTGGCCGCCGCACCGGACGAGCGGTGACCGGGCGAGGCGTTCGGAGCGCACCAGAGGGGACGGTGGAGTGCGCGAGGACACGGGGGGACTCCTGAACAGGTAGGGGAGGGAGGGTCAGGCCGTGAAGTCGACGTCGGCCTGGACACGTAGATGGCCCTCGGTGGCCATGAGCAGCAGACATGTCGACTGGACCCCGGCGCCGAGCGAGAGCACCTTGAGTGTCGGGGCGCTCATGCCGACAGCCCGAAGTCGTCGCGGCCCGGGGACTTGGCGATGGCCCGCTCGGTGATGGCCTTCGTCGCGCGGGCCGAGGCGGGACCGACCACCTTGGCGGCGGGCTCCTTGTACCAGGGCCGCAGGTCGAGCATCGCCACCCGGATGCCGGTGGCGAGCAGCAGCGCCTTCCCCTTGGGGAGCGCGCGGATCGCGTCGGGGGGCAGGATCCGCTCGGTACGCATGCTCACCGAGGTGGACCTGCCGCCATCGCTGGTCGACACCGACGTGGTCTGCACGTCGTGGTCACCGACCTGCCTGCTCAGGCGGTCGGCGAAGTCGGCGTCGTCGATGCCACTTCCAACGATCTTGATCGTGGCGGCGGACCAGAGTGCGTCCATGCCTGCCTCGCCCCAGCACCGCTGGCCCTGTCGGTAGGACTGCAGGATCGTCATCGGGATCACGCCCCGTGAGCCCAAGTGGCTGTACAGGTCCGGGAGATCGGAGATCTTGCACACGTTGGCGGCCTCGTCGAGAACGCACAGGGCAGGCGGGTCGAGCCGCCCGCCGGAGCGCTCGGCGACGACCACGGCCGCGCGCATCACCGCGTCGGCCGCCGCGGCGATGATCGCGGATGCCGAGCCGCCGCCGTCCTTGCTGAGCAGGTACAACGTGTCGCGGGAGGTGGCGAACGCGGAGGGCTTGAACTCGGGAAGGTGCTTGCTGGGGGTGACCCATGCGGCGACGTCCGGGTCGAGCAGGCAGCTCGCGTACTGCCGCGCCGTCTCATAGATGCCGTCCCGCGTTTCCGTGGCCCCGCTGACCGTGCCCTGGAGCTGGGCGGCGACCGCGCCGTGGCCGGCATCGGTGAGCAGGTCCACCGGAGTGCGGTCAGCAGGGGAGGCGAGCCAGGCCAGGACATCGGTGATCGGGCGCCGATGGCTGGCGGCGGCCAGGAACAGCGCGCCCAGCGTGTTGCTCGCGGCGGTGGACCAGAAGTCGGAGCCGCTGGAATCGTCGACACTGGCGGCGACGAAGTGCCCGGCCAGACGTTTTGCCCCGGCCAGGTCGCGGGCGTTGGCCAGGATGTCCCACCACATCTCGCGCGGATGGTGGGCGATCTGCTGCGGGTCGAGCGTCCAGATCGTGCCGACCTTGGCGCGGACGTCCACCGTCGCGGTGAAGGCGTCGTTCGCCGCCTTGTTCGAGGTCAGCAGCACCGGGCCGGGAGCGGCAAGGATCGCGGGGATCGCCAGCCCGGACGTCTTGCCGGAGCGCGGGGCCATGATCGCGACGATCACGTCCTCCCAGGAGGCGCGGACCTCGGCCCGGCCCGGGGAGTGCGTGCCGACGAGGATCCCGCGGTCGGCGGGAGCGACCTCCTTCGGTTTGAGACCGGACAGGCTCGGCCGCAGGCTCTTCGCCTTGGCGGTGATCTCCTTGTCCATCAGAGGGGCGAGATCCTGCTTGCGGGCGAGGCCGTTTTTCGCACCACCGCGCAGCCGCAGCCACAGAAGCAGGCCGGTGACGGTGAGGCAGACGGAGAGCAGTCCGGGGACGAGCCGCGCACCGACCAGCAGGGCGGTGGGGCTCAGGTGCGGCCACAGCACGTCGGGGTGCAGCAGCGCGTCGGTGGCCTTGAACGGCGCCCAGGGGCCGGTGCCGACGAGAACGCTGGTGAGGTTGCCGGTCAGCCAGGCGAGGGAGCCGAAGGCGATGGCGGCGCCGAGGACGCCGAACAGGAGGTAGAGAAGCGCGTCGGAGCCGGTGGTGGTCGAGGGCGCGCTGGTACGCGGGGCGGGCATGGCGGATCCAAGGAGGGAGAGCGGACAAGGCGAGGCGGGGTGCCCGGCGCTCTTCTGCTGGTCATCGGGGCAGCTCCTGCTTCAGGAAGGGGGCGGCAGTCGAGGTCAGGCCGAGGTCATCGGGTGCGCGGTGACCGGGGCGGGGCGCTGGCCGGTCTGATGGCGGATGCGCTGGCCAGAGCGTCGGTGGCCCGCATGAGATAGGTGCGCGCCAGCCCGACGGACGGAGTAAGGGAGGAGAGCATCGGCCTCACCGGGTCCGAGGGCTGGAAACCTGTGGCGGACGTGCGGCCGTACCGACCCCCGGAGACGGAGTTCCGAGCGTCGAAGACGCCTTGGCCTTGTCCGCTGCGGGCGACGTGGCGAGAGCCGCGCTTCGGGCGTCGGGTAGAGCGGGGGACTGCGTCTGTGCCTTGGCATGGTCCTGCTGCGAGCCGCTGACACGGTGCAATTCACGTTCCGCTCCGATGAGTTCGGACTGCGCTGCGCTGACGAACTCCGCAGCGAAGCCGAACCGGTCGGCGAGTGCGTACGCCTCGTCGTCAAGGTCGCATATCTGCTCGCCTGCCGTCTCCAGCGCTTCCCGGACGCGTTCCAGGACGCCGTTCTCGGGATGAAGGAGGTGATCGACCGCCTGCGCAAGGCCGGCACCGTTCTCGGCGGCCCTGATCTGGTCGGTCAGCCGCAGGACTTCGGCTCCGGCGGTGTAGAGCCCGAGAGCGTTGGCCGGGGTGGTCGACCGGCTGGTGTCGAGGTCGGGGTCCAAGTCGACGCTGTACCGGGCGGCGCGGAGCATCTCGGCTGCGTGGGAGGCGACGGCGATGCGCTCAGCCTGCGGGGTGGTGGTCGGCAGGCGGTGGCGTCGGCCGTACCAGTCCTCGATCTGCTGGAAACCGGCGTGCTTGAGGAGCGCGGCGGACAGGTCGTCGCTGGCGCCCTTCGCCGAGACGCTGCCGCTGGGCTCAGTGTTGATGGTGATGTAGGGGGCAGGCATGTGGGTCTCCTGGGTGCGGGGTGTTGGGCGTGGGGCCGTCGAGGGCGTGGGCCAGATACGGCAGGGCGTCGGGCTGGGTGAGCCTCTCGATCGGGTGCCGTGGCCGTTCCCCGCGATCAGGCCGGGGTTGGTGTGGTTGCCGCGCTCGCCTGGCCCGTACAGATACGTGAGCAGACCGGTGGCGTGGCTGGCGTGCTGCAGGTGGGCGATCACAGCGTCTACCTCGAAGGGGGTGGCGAACGGGAGCCCGGGTGGCCGGGCCGTCGGGGAGAGAGGATCCGCAGAATTCGCGATTCGGCCCGGCCGGAGATGGGTGATAGACGTCTGAGGTCACCGCGGCTCGTCGAGGCCCTGATGGTAGGCGAAGTCCGTGCAGGCGGAGCGCGCGAAGTACGCGTCGTTGTGCAGCCGGGCCCAGCGGCCGTCCTGGCGGATGACGATGTCGACGCCGTCGGTCGTGTTGCGCAGGGCCGCCCACCGACAGGCCGCCGGGTCGTCGTGCGGCTCGATGCCGGTGACGTCGAGGACCTCGCGCGTCAGTTCGAGCCAGTCGTTGTCATCGAGTGCCTGACCGGTGGTGTTGCGGATCGCGCAGTGCCAGGTGAGCCGCCGGGACGCGGTGTGTCCGGTCCGCGGTTTCGGCGAGGCCAGGGGCTCGTCGAGCAGCAGCGCCAGGTACGGCAGGACGACGGCGTCCTGGGCGGTCAACTCCGGCGACCAGGCGGTGAGCAGGTAGGGGCGAAGCCGGGCTCGCTGCGGTGCAGGTCGGCGAGTAGATCGGTGGTGCTCTCGGTGCGCCGCACATCGCAACGCAAGGGGTACTCAGGCATGGGATATCCGCATCACTGGCAGGGAGAGAGATTCGGTGCCCCACCGGGGCGGGGCACCGGGCGGTCAGAAGTAGGGGTTCTCGGTGGGCCGGTCGGCTCCGGTGGCCGCCTCGAGCAGCTCGGTCAGGTCGCCGGGCTCGGAGGAGCGTTGATCAATCCACCAGCCGGCGCGGGTGATCCTGCGAGCCACCTCCTCGGTCTCCTCCCACTCCGCCTCGCTGGTCTCGCCTTCGAGGACCAGAGCGGTGTACGCGGCAGCCAGGACCTGGTGGCGGCAGTGCACGCCCCAGGCGACGGCGCGATCGGTTCCTTCCAGGGACGGCATCCGGTACTGCTCCGACCAGGCTTCGGACTCGGCTTGCTCTTCGGCGCGCTTGGCCTCCAGCCAGGCGGCTTTGTCCTGCTCGTCGCCCTCCTTCGCGGCCCGCCAGCAGTCAGAGCACTCCTGCTTGGCGAGCCACTCGGCGAACCCCGCGCGACGGTCGGCCGCCCGGTCGGACAGGTCTCGCTCAGCCTGGTGCCCACAGGAATGGGTGATCTGCCAAATGGTCTTCACGGCCATGGGAACTGCTCCTTAGTTGGGTCAGCGGTTGCGGGAGAACGCGATGCGCGGGTCCACCGGGCGGGCCGTTGGGCCGGAGGCGGCGGGCGCGGCAACCGGCGCCTTACCCGGCAGGCCGGCGCGGGCGGGACTGGTGGCGAGCGCGGTGGCGCTGATGGGGAACTTGTGAGTGGTGAAGCCCTGGCTGCGCTGGTGGCGCGCTGCCGTCGCGGGCGCGGGTGAGCGGCGCGTGGCTACGTCCTGGGCGAGGAGGGGCTGCACGGCCACCTGGAGGTCGGACCGGTGCATCGCCAGCGTGGCAGTGGCGACCCTGCCGAGTGCCTCGCTGCGGTCGGTGGTGATAGGCAGGGTGTAGATGTCCAGGCTCGGGTTATGCCGCCAGCCGTGCTCTTCCAGGAGGAGTCGGCCGCCGAGAGCGGAGGAACCGTCAGCGGTGGCGGCGACCACGCCGAGCTGCGGATGCTCGGCGAACGCGACGTCCGGCTCAACGCGAGGGGGCCGCCGGTCGCGGGCGGGCGCTGGTCCGGATGCTGGCGAGGGGTCGAACGCGGCGTCCACGTCAACCCGGTAGCCGGCCTTGCGCAGCAGCGCGACGGCCTGGGTGGCACGGCCCTGACCATCACGCTGCTGGTTGGCCAACGCGTACAGGTTGGGGTGGTTGGGGACGGGGCGGAAGTCGAATCCCCTCAACATCCAGGCACTTGCGGCCAGGCGCTTCGGGTTGGAGGCGACGATGCCGAAGTCGGGGTGGCGGCCGACCGCGACGTCGGGAAGCTGGTCGTGCTCGGGGGTGGGCATGGTGGATCCATCCGGTGCGCGCAGGGGGAGAGGGGCGGTCGAGGGCGGGGATGGTTCTGCTGGTGCGGGACATGGCGGGCTCCAAGCTGGGCAGCGGTCAGCGACCGGGTGCGGACGAAGGTCGGGCGGGAGGCAGGGAGGGACGTACCGCCGAAGCTGACGGCCACTCGGCTGGGGTCGTGCACCGGGCGGTCGGCGAGACCGCGAGAGCGGCGGCGACTCGGGGCGCCGTCGGTTCTACTGCGTCGGCAGCCGTCTTCTGGTCAGGACGCTGCGGTTCCGGTCGAGGCGGCAGGCCGAGCTGGTCCAGGCGCGTGTCGACGGCGGCGAGCAGGCGGGGGATGCTGCCGCCATGCCGGGCGTGAGGACCGTCGGGCGCCGAGTCGTAGATCACCTCGTGGAGCGTGGAGTCGTCGGGATGCCCGCGCGTCACCAACCAGCTCTCCGGATACCCGGGCGGGTGGTCGGTGGGCGGTTCCTGGGGCGGAGAGATGATCAGGGCCCTGCCGTCGGGGAGTTCAGCGTGGACGATGTAGTCGCTGAGGCCGTACTCGACGGTGCAGGACAGTCCGCGTTGCCGAAGCGGCGTGGTCAAGTGGCTGTACGGGTGGTCATGCTCCGACGTGCCAGCGGCGGCTTCCTGGATGGAGGGTTCGTTGGTGCGCGCAGTGATGCTTGTGCCCTCGCGTTGGAGGGTGATCAGGGTCTGATCGGGGCGCATGTGGGCTTCTCCGTGGCCGGCCGTCCCCAGCGGTCGACGGCGGGAAGCCGCAGCCGGGCGGGGGCGATGGGGGTAGTGGCGTTCGTTGAGGATCCGGTGATCGGGCGGTTTGGCCTCGCCGGAAGTTGGTGCTAGAGGCGTCAGCGCGAGCGGCGCGGGGCAGGGGGGTCCGATGCCGCCGAGGCTGGCGGCGAAGTGGCAGAGGCACCGCGCTGGCCGGAGGCGGATCGGGCCAGGGCCGCCTGGACACGCCCGGTGTGTGCAGACTGGCCGACGCCGATCCGGTCGGTCAGGTGATCGGCAGCCCCGGCCAACGCCGCTCCGCTGTAGCTGAGTTCGTCGGCGTAGTGCCAGCCTTCGGAGTTGCGGATCTCGCGGGCTTGTTCCTCGTAGAGCTCCCGCGACCCGGGCATGGACCCCTCCATGAGCGCGATGACCTGATCCCACTCGCGGCGGATCTCGCTTGCTCGCTCCAGTACGGAGTCGATCCCACGCAGGCGCAGCAGGTCGGCGCTGATCGGGCCGTCAAGGTAGTCGGCCGGTTGCGCGGCGGCCCGGACACCAGCGAGGACTTCGGGGCCGTGGGTCAGGAAGGTCTCGACGTGTTCCCAGGCGGCGGCGTCCCGGGCCACCTTGCCGTCGGCGTAGCCGGTTTCGTCGACGGGCCAGCCGTCCTCGTCGCAGTACGAGTCGGAGACGGCGTCCCACTGGTCCGAAGCCTGCGTGATGCCGTCGGCGGCGGAGGCCAGGGCCTGGACGTGCACCCGCCATGCCGCCCGCTCGCTGGCATCTTGCGGCTGGCAGTCAGGGGTGGCGGAGGAGTCGGGAGAGGCGGGCACGGTTGTTCCTCGTTTCTGTACGGGTGCCTCACCGCGAACGCGGCAGCAAGCGCGTGTGCCGCTGGCGAGTGGCGGGCTGCTGCTGCCGCTTGGTGCGACCGGGAGCGGATCTCGTGGTCGACGTTCTCGGCGACGAGATGCAGCTACTCGCCGAGGTCGGTCAGCCGGGAGGCGATGGCGTCCAACTCGGACGCGCTGCTTCGGGCACCGTGGGTGTGACACCACTCGGAGGCGGTATCGAGCATCTGATGCAGGCGGGCCACCGCGCCGAAGTCCTCCGTGACGGCCTCGTGGAACAGGTCGGTGAACTCCTCGGTTCGGGCTGTGGCGAGGCGGTCGTTCCCGTCAGTGGCTGGTGCGCCGCTGTCGGACTCGCGGCCGGGCCGGGTGTTGGGTGGAGCTGGAGCGGTTCGGCGTCCTCGACCGCACCGAACCGGAGACCAGGGACGAGCCCGGACCGGGAACCCGCGACCCCACGGAGGTTCACTGCCGCGCCTCCTTGCGCAGCCTAGGAATTGAGGAATCGTCAGTTGAAGTGAACTCACGGGGGTCTGCATGCATCCGGGCGTCCGTGTCGAACAGCTCGCGCTCGGCCGGATGCAGGATGTGCTGGGTGATGAAGCTCCGACCTGCGACTTTCCACAGGCCCCGGCCCTTGTTCAGGGCGGACACGGCCTGGGTTTCGATACCGGTCAGGCCGAGCAGCGACGCGGCGGCGGGGAGCTGGTCGGGCTCCTGGCGGTAGATGATGCGGGTGCTGCAGTCGGCGAGGAGGCCCTCCGCCAGTACCCGGCCGCGTGAGCCGGCGTCGCCCGCGCTCAGCAGATCGCTGAGGCGGTGGATGACCATCAGGTTGGCGATGCCGAGACCTCGGCTGAGCTTCCACTGGCTCTGCATGCGCTCCAGCAGGCCGACGTGCCTCATCACACGCCATGCCTCGTCGTAGATCACCCAGCGTCGGCCGCCGTCCGGGTCGGCGAGCACGGACTCCATCCAGGCGCTCGCGCAGGTCATCGCGAGGACCAGCGCTGTGTCGTCGCCCGAGCCGCCCAGGCGGGAGAGGTCGATGGACAGCATCGGGGTGGTCGGGTCGAAGGCCACGGTCGAGGGCGCGTCGAACATGCCGCTCAAGTCGCCGTGGACCAGACGGCGCAGGGCATGCGCGAGGTCCTGCGCGGCGGCCCCCATGCGCCCGGCCTGGTCGCCGAGAGCCCGGTCGAGGCGCTCGGACGAGCCGAGGGTGTGCGCGATCTCGCCGAGCAGGGGCACGGTGCCGCCTGCCTCGGCTTCGGTGACGACCAGGTCCAGCGCGAGATCGAGGGCCGTGTGCTCCATCGGCTGGAGATCGCGCTTCAGCACGGTGCGCGCGAGGCCGGCCAAGAGGAGGAGACGGCGCTTGCGGACCTCGGTCGACCAGTCCTCCTCGCTCACCGAGGCGGGCCGGGCCGGAGTATCCAGGGGGTTCAGCCTGCCCGGGAGCCCTGGCCCCAGCGCGATGCTGTAGCCGCCGAGAGCCTGCGCGACGGCCGTCCACTCGCCCTTGGGGTCGCAGGGCACGTAGACCCGGTAACCGTGGGCAATCGACCGGGTCGCGATGGACTTGGCCAGCGCGGACTTGCCCATGCCGATGATCCCGGCCAGGACCGCGTTTGGGTTGGTGAAGCCCTCAATCCGGCCGCTGCTGTACAGCGAGAACGGGTCATAGCAGAACGCGGCCTCCGCGTGGACATCGCGGCCGATGAAGATACCCTCCGCGCCCAGGCCGCCCTCGGCGAGGAAGGGATAGGCCCCGGACACGGTGGCGGTGGTCATCCGGTGGGCGGGCAAGCTGAGCTTGCCGCCGCGTGCCGAGGAGGAGCCGGGCCGTCCGGACGGCGGATAGGTCGGCCGCAGCTCCGGGTCGAGGATCTCCTCGTCGCGGCGCTTGGGCGGGGCTCCGGCGAGGCGGGCCTGGCGTCGGGCCTCGGCGAAACCGGCGCGGGCGGCGCGCTGCTCGGCCCGCGATGCCTTGCGGGGGACGAACAGGTGGGAGGCGCTGGCGCGAGTACGGGGCATGAACGTTCTCCAGACGGAAGGCAGGGTCAGTGGCGGACGAGGCCGGTGAACGGTGTGTGCAGGTCGGCCCGGGTGGTGCGGCGTCGGACCAGGTGGGCGGTGCGCTGGTGGCGTTGGCAGATGGTCAGTTCCGGTGCGCCTTCTGGCAGGCCGGCCTGGCACGCCTCGCGGTCGGGGACCTCGCCGGAGTCGGGCCGGGGGGCCGCGTGGTAGGCGGTGTGGACGTGGTTGGCGGCCTGCCAGATCCGGGTGCGGGCGGCGCGGAGCGGGTCGCCCTCGATCGGCACGAGTCGGCCTGTGCGGGCGGCGTGGGCGTCGAGCAGGCCGTGCAGCGAGACGAGGTGGGCGTGCAGGGCGTCCAGCTCGGCGCGGGTGGTGACGAGCGGACCGCCTGGAACGTTGAGCGCGCGGTGGAAGTCGAGCGCGGCGGTGGCGAAGGGCACGAAGTCCTGCGCGGTCGGGGTGGCGGTGCGGGACATGGGGGTGCTCTTTCGGAAGGGGGGAGGGCTGGCGTCAGGCGGCGAGGGCGAGCGGCATGGCGGCGGCGGTGAACGCTTCTGCCTGCTGCCAGGTGAGTGGCCGGAGGTCGAGTTGGGCGCCGACCGCCGCGGTCTCCACGACCGCGCAGGCGGAACGCAGCTCCTCCTCGGAGTCGGCCGAGACGGTCAGGAGGCCGGTCAGGGCGACATCTGCGTGGCCCGCGATGAGCTGGCGTTCACGGGACTTGATGTCCTGGTACTCGATCGAGTCCGCTTCGGAGTCGACCTGGCCGCGCCGGGCGCGCTCAGAGGCGTCTGCGATGACCGAAGCCTTCTTGCGCTGGACATCGCGCAGGGCGGCGTCCAGTCCCTTCGGCTCGTACGACAGCGACAGGGTCCGCCGCACCCCGGCGGTGAACAGGAGCTGGTGCAGGAAGCCTGCCGACGTCTCGGTGCGGGGCCAGTTCTCCACCCAGTACGTGGAGTGGACGGCGGAGTCGGTCGCGATGTGGTCCGACTTCTCGACGACCACGACTGGGCCAGCAGCGGCGGGGGCAGCCTCGGGACGCCCGGAGGAGGACCAACGGTCCAGTGCGGCAAGGGCCTTGGGGTCGTATGCCGTTCGCACGATCGCCGCGATCTCGTGGGCGGTGAGCCAGCCGGTGGGATTGAGTCCGGCGGTGCGTGCGGCCTGGTCGAAGGTCGAGGTCAACTGTGCCAGGACGCTGAAGGACCCGGTCAGGCCGCCGCCGGCCTGGTTGATCAGGCGTCGCGCGGCCTTGGCGTCCAGCGAGACCGCGACGTACGCCTCGTGCGGAGCCGCAGCCGGGCCCGCGCTCTGGATCAGCTCGCTGTAGATCGCGCCGGCCACCGGGGCGTCGGGCTGGCCGTGCTCCTCCCAGTACCGGCGAAGGGCGTCGCCGGAGTCCGGCACGGTGCGCTCGATCACCTGGATCCGGGCGACCTGACCGGTGCGGGCCAGCGCGGCGAGGACACGCCCCCAGCCATTGACGTTGGCGTTCTGGGTGCCCGGGTCGAGCAGCGCGTAGGCGCGGGAGGACACCTTGACGACGGCGGTCAGCGTGCCGGTGTGGGGGTTGTGGACGGCGCCGTACCGGCGGTCGGGTGCGGTGACCACACCCAGGCTGGCTGCGGTACCGGGCAGGTGAAGGACTCCTTCGCGGACCGGGCGGCGGGAGGGCCGGGCGAGCCAGATCAACTGGCCCCGCATCCGGCGGAGCACGTACCGGGTAACGATCGGAGCCCAGTCGGCCAGGGCTCGGCCTCGGTAGCGGACGAAGACGAGCAGGGCGATGGTGGCCCACAGCGGGATGAGTTCGAGGGCGCCGACCATGCCACGGGTGAGGATGACGGCGAGCAGGAGAAGGCCGGTGAGGCTCACGCAGATCAGTTGTGGGGCGGTCAGGCCGAGCAGGATGCCGCGCCTGCTGCGGTGCGGGAACTTCACGGTGGCCGTGGTGGCTTCGGCCTGGGGGTTGTCAGACATGGCGGTTCCAGGACAGTGGGAGCGGGCGGGAAGGGGCGAAAGGCGCGGCGCTCTTCTGGAGGTCATGGCAGGACTCCGTTTCGGGTGGTCGGGGGAAGGGGGCGGGCTGGAGGGATGCAGCCCGCCCCTGGGTGGTGGTGGGTCAGGACCTGGACGGCGGCTGGTTGGGGTAGACCCAGCTCGTCGGAGTCGGGGAGCCGGTCGTCGACGGACCGGTGGAGGGCGGCGGCGGTGCAGCGGGACCGCTGGGCGACACGGCACCTGCGCGGGTCAAGCTGCTGCCCGGAGCCGACGCACCAGCGGGCTGGGCGGCGGAGGGAGCGCCCCCCTCGGAGCCTCCTGCTTCGGTGTCGGCAGGCCGTGTGATCAGCGCAGGGATGCCGGGGCGCTGGATCAGGGCCCGGCCCTTGTCGCCGGAGGCGTTCGGGTCCTCGCCGTACCGGAAACTGGTCTGCGGCTTCGGGGGTCCGGCGTCGATGCCCTCCTTGCTCAGGTTGCCGCCGGTGGGGTTGATGCCGGAGGCGACACCGTCGCTGCCCGCGCCGGGGACCTGGCTCGGCCCCTGCGGAGCAGGAGTGCCGGTGCTGGCCTGCATTGCGAGGCTGCCCGCGGTCTTCGCGGCCCCTGTGGCGACCGCCATGCCGGCGACGCCGGTGCGGTGCAGGTCGTCGTGGCCGCCGCCGTCGGTCGCCCAGTGGACGAACTTGTAGGTGGCGTACGGGCAGAGCAGGACCAGGACCATGACGACGATGCCGGCCATCGCGTCGGAGAGGGCGGCCATTCCGTCCTTGGTATCGGACTTGCCCATCGCCGAGACGCCGATAAGGAAGACCACGGTCATCAGCAGTTTCGACACGACGAGGGTGGCGGTGGCCTCGATCCAGCCCCGTCGCCAGCGCTTGGCGACCTCCCAGCCGCCGCCGGATCCGGCGAAGACGGCAAGGGCGACCATGATCAGGACGCCGACCTTGCGGGCGACCATGACACCCCAGTACATGAACGCGCCGATCGCGCAACCGAAGGCGACCAGGGCTGGGACTGTCCAGCCGAGGCCGTACAACGCCCCCAGGTTGTTGACCTTGATGACGCGGCGGATCGCGTCGTCCACTGAGCTGTTGGCTGCTTGGAACAGGCCGTCGGACAGAGCGTCGACCACCGTGATGGCCACGGAGGTGAAGGCGACGGCGCAGAAGGAGAAGAGGACGCCGGTCATCGTGCCGATCGCCGCTTGGGCGAGGGCGCGTTCGTCCCGTCGCCAGGCCGCGAACATCAACTGGATGCAGAACGTGCCGACGGTCAAGGCGAGGCCGATGGGCAACAGCAACTCGTAGTTGTCCCGGAACCAACCGGCGTTGAGATCGATGGCGGTGGTTTCGTTGACGGCCTTGGCGGCGAGATCGGCTGCGCTGGCGGCCAGCTCACCCGCTGACTTCGCGATCCACGCCCCGATGCCGTCGGTGACGGTCCCGGCGGGGTTCGTGGCGAAGTCGACGGCGCCGCAGACCTTGTCCATCAGTGGAAAGTCGCAGACTCCCATGGTGGTACCTCCTTTCTGGGGTGGGGGTCAGGGCGCGACGGCCGGCAGGACACCGGCCAGGGCGCAGGGCTGGGAGGGGCGGCACTGGACCGCGAGGGTGGTCACGCGGTTCTCGGCGCCGCCGTGCGGCGAGCCGTTCCAGACGATCGACTGTTTGCCGGAGACCGTCACGGCGTAGACGTACGTCTGCGTGATCGCCCCGGGATCTTCCTGGAGGGCCTGGGCGAACGAGTCTGGGAAGTGGGCTTCGTTCACCGTGGCGGTGGCGAACTGGCCGTTGGCGGCCATTTCCTTCCACAACACGGGCGAGGGGACGAGTGCGTCGACCGAGGCGGCGTCGGCGTACTTCGTCTCGCTGGTCAGCCACTTGTGCAGGGCGGCCAGCAGCTCATGCTGGGAGTAGGCGCGGGTGTCGTAGGACCACAGCGCTGCGGCTGCCGCCTTCCCGAAGGTGATCGGGTCGTGCGTAGACGGGGGAACGGACAGGGCGCTGCCGCTTCCGTGCGGCGGTGACGAGGAGGAAGCAGAAGCGGTCGGGGAGGAGGGGGAAGCCGAACTCGCCTGCGGTGCAGGAGCCTTGGAGGAGGTCCTGCCGTCGCGGGTGAGGTAGGCGGCCAGGCCGGCGAGGGCGACGAGCACCACCAGGACAGCGGTGCCGAGCAACGCCCGACGGCGCACGCGAGAAGCGCCGCCGGGGTTCGTGGAGCGGGGAGACATCAGTGGACCTGCGTCCCCAGCGTGCTGAAGAACGCCACCACACCATTCGCGGCACCCAGCAGGAGGGCCGCGCCGGCGCTGACCAGCACGCCCTTCTTGCCGCTGGCCTCGGCCTGGTGGCCGCCGGAGTGGTGGCCCCAGGCCCACACTCCCGCGCTGACGGCCAGCGCGCCGACCACGGCGATGATCCCGAAGAGGTTGATCGAGCCCATCACCTGCTTGAGGACCGACAGGCCCGGCAGCCCGCCCTCGTTCGGTTTGATCCCAGGGTCGTAGGCGAGCTGGATGACCTTGTCGGCGAGGTACATGAGTGAGAACTCCAGTTCGATTTAGTGCATGCCAAAGCCCGAGAGGGCGAAGCGCCAGTGCAGGAAGGGGGAGGGAGAGAAGCGCCGGTCAGACGACTCGGCGGGCCGCGAGAATCTGCGGCTTCCAGGACGCGAGGGTCGCGAGGCGGACCACGTCGCCGCTGTGCGGGGCGTGCACGATCAAGCCTTGGCCGACGACCATCCCGACGTGTTCCGGGACTTCGGCAGTCCCCTCGGTGAAGACGAGATCACCGGGCTGGAGAGCGTCGACCGATACCGGCTTACCCTCCTTGACCTGCGTGTACGTTGTCCGTGTGAGGGTGACCCCGGCGGCCTTGTACGACTGCTGCATCAGGGAGGAGCAGTCACAGCGACCCATGGGGTCGGGCCCGTGGGAGCCGGTGCAGCTCCCGCCCCACTGGTATGGGGTGTCGAGTTGGCCGAGCGCCCAGCGGATCGCCGTCTGGACCTTGGGCGGAGCGTCTGCCGGGATCTTGTATCCGGTCGGCACCGCGCCGGGCGGGATGGTTCCGAAGTCGGTGCCGTCCCCGCCAGTCGTACAGTCGCCTGCGGTACTCGGCGGAGGACTGGCCGTGCTGTCCGAGCCGGATGGCGAAGGGCTCGGTGACGCGCCGCCGGCCTTTGACAGCAACGGCTCGATCGCCTGCTGCAAGGCGGTGGCCAAGGGCTCCCACTTCGCATAAGCCTCGGGGAAGCCAGACCTCTGCACCGCCTGGGCAGCCTGGGTGACGGACAGGGACTGCCAGCCCGAGACCTTCTCCAACGCCTCGTAGAACATCGTCGAGGAGTGCACCGGGTCGAGGATCTCGTTCGCG
Source organism: Streptomyces sp. NPDC001315 (assembly GCF_042896175.1). NCBI lineage: Bacteria > Bacillati > Actinomycetota > Actinomycetes > Kitasatosporales > Streptomycetaceae > Streptomyces > Streptomyces sp. NPDC001315. The sequence continues at coordinate 144,906 of NZ_JBIAWZ010000010.1, forward strand.
GTGCCCCACCCCTGCGACGGCCGCTGCTGGAACAAGCCCAGTGAGTCGCGGTCGCCGTAGTTGAGGTTCCGCAGGCCGCTCTCCTGCAGAGCGGTCGCCAGGGCCACGATCTGGCCCCGGGTCGGGATGTTCATCGCGACGCCGGTGGCCTGGATGGTCTTGGCATTGGAGATCTGCTCGGCAGGGTCGTCCAGGCCCGGCACGGAGACCGTACCCTTGCCCCCGCCGTCCAGGATCGCCTTCACCTGAGCGGCAACGGCTGAGGTATCCACAGCCTGTGTACCGCCGGTCGAGCAGGAGGCCGAGGCATTCCCGGCCCCGACGGCGAGGATCGGAACGGCCAGCAGCAGCGGACCAGAGGCAAAGAGACCGACGACGGCTCCGGTGGTCTTCTTCATCGCCGCTGCCGTTCGCCGGGGCGGACGGCCCGGCTGGGCAACGGCGTTGGGTCAGGGCGTGGGCGTATCAGGGCGTGCTGCATCGCAGCGGCTCCTCGCGGTTCGTAGGAGGCGCGGTGCCGACTTCTCGTGCAAAGCCGTCGGCACCGCGCCGATGTGAATCCGCCTCTCAGGGCGGGCCCGGGGCAGGGGAGTTGGTAGCTCCCGGATGCCGGTCTCAGGTCATGCGCGGCAACCAGCCGCGCTCGTAATCTCAGGCGGTGCACCGGGTCTCCTCACGGCTTCGGGAACGGGGGGTCAACGTGCTTTCCAGCCCTCGTTTTTGGACGCGGCAACACGCATCAGCACAGGTCAGCTGGGGTGGAGCTGGGCTCCCCCTCGGTGACGTGGCGAGACAGTAGACCTGGATTCCGGCCGCACCAAACGGCCGTCGAACCCGGGCCCGGAGTGCGGCACAGGCTCGTTAGGTGCGGCCGGGAAACGCGGCTAACCTCCGGCGCAACCCCGCTCCGAAAGGCCGCTGTTGACCGCCGTCCGGAGCGGGCCCAGTCCCGTCGTGCCCTGAAAGAGGCCCCGCACATGAGCTACACGCTGCACCGAGGCGACGCCCTCACCGTGCTGAAGACCCTCCCGGACGAGAGCGTCAACGCCGTCATCACCGACCCTCCCTACAACTCCGGCGGACGCACCAGCTCGGACCGCACCGGCCGTACCGCCCGCGCCAAGTACGTCACCGCCGGATCGGCGCACGACCTGCAGAACTTCCCCGGAGAGAACCGCGACCAGCGGAGCTATCGAAGCTGGCTGACCGTGCTGCTCACTGAGGCGTACCGGGCCGCGACCGAACACTCCGTCGTCATGGTCTTCTCCGACTGGCGACAGGAGCCGACCACCAGCGACGCCCTGCAGATGGCTGGGTGGACCTGGAGCGGCACGATTCCCTGGATCAAGCCGGCCAGCCGACCCCGCAAGGGTGGGTTCAAGCAGTCAGCCGAGTTCATCATCTGGGGCGTCAAGGGCAGCCTCGAAAAGGACCGGGACCTCTACCTGCCCGGCCACTTCATCGCCTCCCAGCCCCGCAAGGACCGCGTCCACATCACCCAGAAGCCGGTCGAGATCATGCAGCAGCTCGTGAGGATCTGCCCCGAAGGCGGCACCGTCCTCGACCCGTTCACCGGCAGCGGCTCGACAGGCGTCGCCGCCCTGCGCGAGGGCCGGCAGTTCGTCGGCATCGAGCTGTCCTCGCACTACGCCGACGTGGCAGAACAGCGACTGTTGCAGGCAACGCAACACACTCTGACCCAGAACGACTTCGTCCTGGCCGGGCCGGAGGCATGAGCATGAGAACGACCAGACCAGGGCTGATGGACCACAGACGCCAAAGGGCGGCTGGAGCATCGAAAAACCGATGTACCAGCCGCCCTTCGTCTTGCGTCAGGCCGCCTCGAACGCCCGCCGGATCAGCGGTCCCGACTTCTCCAGGTCGGCTGCCGAGGCGATACGCACCTCCAGGTCGCCGGTCCCGAGGTGGCCGATACCGCGCATGTCGCGCGAGAAGCCCTCCTCCAGCTCGACCGTGCCCGGGTCGACCTTGAGGTAGACCAGGATCGCCCCGTGCTTCGGGCGGAAGATGACGGAGGCGACGTTCACCATCCGGCGGTAGGCGATGTAGTGCCGAAGCTGAGCCACCTCGACCTCGCCCCAGGCGGTGAGGGCCTCGTCCAGCTCGCCGTACAGGTCCTGCAGGCAGCCAGGAATCGCACCCGCGGTCGCGGTCGCCTGAGCGGACGTCTTCTCGTCTTTGCTGGCGGCACCAGCCGTGACCTCCCGCTCGCGGCTCTGGCGCCGATCCGAGATCGGTCTCGTAGATCCGGGCGTGGACTCGATCAGCAGCAGGCTCAGCAGCCCACCCTCGAAGACGCGGTAGCGCACCAGGTCGATCCGCTCGCGCAGACGGTGCACCGCGACTCGGTCGTGGTGCGAGAAGCCAGCGGCGATGCAGACCATCCGAGGGTTCCGCCAGTCGATCGACTCGGCGACCTCGGAGCCCAGCTTCTTTCTGACCAGCGCCTCGAACTCGTGACGCGCGGAGTCCAACCACGACAGGTAGGAGACAGCCTGCGACAGGACACCGCCGTCGGCGCCCTTCTCGTACTCAACTTTACCAACCGCAGGAGCTCGTGAACCGGCTCTGAACTGCAACGATTCATAGACTACATGTCCGCGACGCCAAGTCCGAGTCGTTACCGTACCCCGTCCGGGGCCTCTCCGGGGAGGGCCCGTCCATCAGGGTGGCTACTCCGTGGCACTGAACCGTAAGCATGTGCCGTCGACGCGTGAGCGACCGGAGTCACGGCGGCCTGTTGAATGGCGGCTCCGCCCGCCTGGCCGCAAACGGTGCGCACGTGACGCGATATCGGACACGACAGACAGCCCTGGTGATCGCAGCTGCAGCGGACCCGAAGAATAAACGAACAGCAGTCAGTGAACTGTTGACAGTGAGTCACCTGCTTTCCCTATGCTGCTCTCGGTTGGCTGCCGCAAGGTACCCGCCGACGACGAAGTCTGGCTCGGCCCCCGGGAGCGGGCAGTTGCTCGGGGCTCGCGTGAATGCTCACCTTGATCATCGGAATCGAGGCGGCGCCCGTGGCATGCCAGCTGGCCGGGAACTCTGCCAGCCGTCGAAACCGACCCCGTCGAACGGGCCTCCATGGCCTACGAGTTGCTGCTGCGCGGCCTTCTTGCCCTGGCAATGAGACCGGAGTTCAGGCCGAGAGGAGATACCCCGTGTTGGGGCCGGTTGCGCCGCGTCCGTCACCGCACTTTCAGGACGGTCTTGCCCAGAGAATGGCCGGCTTCGACCGCAGCAAGAGCCTTCGCCGCCTCGGCGAAGGGCACGACCTTGCTGACGTGCGGATCGAGCGCGCCGGACTCGACCAGGTCTGCGAGGTGCCAGAGGGCCTCCCCGTGCTGCGCCACTTGGAAGTAGCCACCGCCGAGTTCGGATGCTGCCGTCGGATCCGCAGCGGTGATGATCCTGGACTTGTCCGCGGCGAGGTGGGCGACGGCGTACAGGGCGGCGCCGCCGACCAGGTTGAGGATGGCGTCCACGCCGTTCGGGGCGACCGCGGTGATCCGGTCAGCCACTCCTTGTCCGTACGCGACGTGGGTGGCTCCGAGGGACGAGACGAACTCCGCCTTATCCTGACTGGCGGTGCCGATCACGATGGCGCCCAGGTGGAGGGCCATCTGCACGGCGGCAACACCGATACCGCCGCCCGCTCCGTTGACCAGCAGGGTGGCACCGGGCTTGAGGTTCAGCTGGCCTATGCCCTGGTGGGCGGTGGCCGCCGACACCGACAGGGTCGCGGCGTCCGTGAACGACACGGTGGCCGGCTTGTGGGTCGCGGCCTGGGCGGGCAACAGCGCGTATTCGGCGTAGCCGCCGTTCAACGGCAGGGCCCCGAAGACCTCGTCTCCGATCCCGAACCCCTCGACCCCATCGCCGATCTCTTCCACGACACCGGAGACCTCCGTGCCGAAGACCGCCGGCAGCGTCAGCGGCAGGACCTCCCGCACGTAGCCGGCGCGCACCTTCCAGTCGACGGGGTTCACCCCGGACGCGTGCACCGCGACCAGAAGCTCACCCGGCCCCGGCACGGGTTTGGGGAGGTCGACGAAGGTCTGCGTCTCGGGACCGCCGTACTCGGTGAAGACGTATGCCTTGGGCATGGCTCCTCGTTCTTCTCGATGGTGGGGGAATGTTCGGGCGAAGGGTCGGCAGGGGCAGCGTGGAGGAATTCCCCCGCGCTGAGCCGCCGTTCGGAACCGTGCTCCGTCTTTTCGATCACTCGCCGGATTTGGATCACTTGCTGGGCGCACCGGAGGCTCTCCGGATCGAGGAGCCTCCGGTGTGGTGGCGCGCGGTGGGCCGGGGTCGGTCTCCGTGCCGTCGGCCCCGGCTTTCACATGACGTCAGAGCGTCACGACCGGCTCGCCGTCGCCAACCGCCTCATCGAGGAGTCCATGCGGGAGTGGGACCGAGTCAGCCAGGGCGCGGAGTCTGAAGGGTGAGTCGGGGTTTGGTCCGTGACTGGTCCGGAAGTACTGGTCAGGAGCGGGACAGCGATGGGAGGAACTGGGAGTTATGACGTAAGTCGGCCCTTGTCCCGGACGGGTCGAGAGGAAGGCGCCTGACGGACAAAAGCCCAGGTCAGGCGCATTTTTTCGTGCCTCTAGAAGAAGCCCAGCTTCCTCGGCGAATGCGACACCAGAAGGTTCTTCGTCTGCTGGTAGTACAGGGTGCATATAGCTCTGACCAGGTCGTATGCGTCGTTCAAAGGGTAGTTGGCGGTGTCTGGCCCGAGTATGGTCCGGATCTTGAGTACAGGGTGCGGGGCTGACACCGTCCGCGCATCAGGCTGCCTTTGGACGTCGACGTGTTCTCGATGACCCACCGCGTGGAGTGCGTTGCGATCCTTGAATCGGCCGTGAAGGGCTTCTGACCTGGGGTTGTACCCGTGGGCGTTATGCGCAGGGCGGGCGCTATAGGCCCGGTTGCCAGCGTCGTTCACCGTGTGCATTCGGCGACCTGGGCCTGAGCATCCATGTCGGCCACGGCACAGTGGAGCTGCTGATGCAGCGCGCCGGCCTGCACGGTCTGCCCGGCGAACCGGCGCCCCCGCGCCAAGGACGTGACCCCTCCGTCACCGACCTCGTGAAGCGCAATTGCACCCGCCACGTGCGGGACCGGGTATGGGTCATCGACACGACGGAGTACTCCACTCTGGAAGGCGAGGTGTACTGCGCGGTCCTCTGGATACCTTCTCGCGACGCGTGGTGGGTTGGTCGATCGATGCCTCGTCCACTACTTCCCTGACCACCAACGCCCTGGCCCTGGCCATCGGCAATCCCTCCCCGCGGTCGGACACCACCGTCATCCACTCCGATCGCGGAGTGGAATTGGGGTCCGGTGTCAACACGATGGGCATGGTCACCCCGGTGGAGCACGAACTCCGCCCCTCCCGGCCAGTCGTCTGAAACCAATCAGCTTTCAGCATGGTGGCAGGTGCTCCCCGGCGCCGATGCGGCCGCACCGCGTGGACGGGGCATGGTGGTCAGGGGCTCGCCCGTCCAGGACAGGGTTCAGGTGCTGAGCAGCCTTTCGTGACGACCGCTGTACCGCGACGCGTATTAACTCGTGCGTCTCGTCGGCGCCTTCACAGCGTGACGCGATGTCGCTTAGCCTCCTGCCGGTGGCGTGCGGCATCACACGCCACCGCGTGGACTACTGAGGGGAGCCGAGAGCTCTGATGGTGACGGAGACCGGACGACACCGTGAGGGCTCAGGACTCGCAAGTGGCACGAGCCAGGACGGTCCGGCGGGTGCTGTCATGGCCGCGGCGGGAACTCCCGCCCTCGTCGGCCGGGACGACGCCCTCGCCGGCGTGACGCGGGCGCTGCGGTCCGGATGCTCGCTGGTGCTCATCGAGGGCGAACCCGGTATCGGCAAGTCCCGGCTGCTGCGCGAGGCACTCAGGGCTGTCGCGGATCACGCGGTCCTGCTTGCGCCGTGCCCGCCTGTGCGCGAGCCGTTCCCGCTGGGTCCGGTCGTGGACGGGGTGCGGCGTCTGAGACCGACCCTGTCGGGCCTTGCGCTGAGTCCGCTCGGCGGCGCGTTGCGGCCGTTGTTCGCCGAGTGGGCTGAGGAGTTGCCGCCGCCACTGGACGCGCTGGACGACCCGAAGGAGACTCGGCACCGGCTGCTGCGCGCGATGACGGAACTGCTCGAGCGGCTTGGTGTCGCGACGCTTGTGGTCGAGGACGCGCACTGGGCGGATTCGGCGACGTTGGAATGGCTGCTCACTCTGTGCGCCTCTGGTGACCTGCGAATGTCGATCGTGCTGACATACCGCCCGGACGACGTCCCTTTCGGCTCGCTTCTACGGCGGTTGACGTCTCGCCGCCCCGCCGGCATGACACTGGCCAGGGTTGAGCTTTCCCCGCTGGATGTGCGGCACACCGGGGAGCTGGTCCGGTCGATCCTCGGCGCGGACGAGGTCTCTGAGCAGTTCGCCGTGTTGCTGCACCAGCGCACCGACGGCGTCCCGCTGGCGATGGAGGAAATGGTCCGGTCGATGCGGGAGCGCGGCGACATCGTCCATCGGGACGGCGCGTGGGCCCGCCGGGCGCTCGACGAGCTGCATGTGCCACCGACGCTGCGGGATTCGGTGTTGGAGCGCGTGGACCGTCTTCCCACGGAGGCCCGGCGGGTGCTGGAGGCCGCCGCCGTGCTGGGCGAAGCGGCCGACGTGGCGCTGCTGACCGCGGTCGCCGGCGTGGACGGCGAGGCCGGCCGGAGCGGAATCGCGCGCAGCCTCGCCGCGGGGCTGCTGCGTGATGCGGGTGACGGCCAGTTGGTGTTCCGGCACGTGCTCGACGCGGAAGCCGTGGCGGACGCGATCCCGGCGTCGGAGCGGTGGCGGCTGCACCAGCGCGCCGCGGAACACTTGCAGCACCTCGATCCGCAGCCGGTGACCCGGCTGATGCGGCACCTTCGCGAAGCCAACGACATGAGCGGATGGTCCGTCCGCAGCGAGCAGGCCGCGGATCTGGCCTGGGAATCCGGTGACGACCACACAGCGGTGGCGCTGTTGCTGGACGTGTTGAGCGAGGTCGAGCACCCGGTGGAGGCTCAGGTCCGCCTGGCGCGGAAGATGGGGCGGTTCACGGCGGCCGGGGGCGCCTCGCTGGGCAGCACGGCCACAGACGTGACGAGCGCACTGCGCTCCGTTCTGGCCCATACCGGCCTCGCGGCGGGTGATCGCGGTGAGATCAGGCTGCTGTTGGGTCGCCTCCTGCTCCAACTGGCACAGTTCGACGTCGTCTACGAGGAGATCGAGGCGGTTGTGCCCGACCTGGCTGCCCGGCCCGCCCTTGCGGCGAAGGCGATGCTGTCCTTGGCGGTACCGCGGGGACCGTGGCCCGTGAGTTCACACTTGGCCTGGCTGGAGCGCGCGAATGAACCGATGGCGCAGGTCCGGACCCGGACGGAGCGCCTGGAGCTGGCCGTCGACCGGGCGTTGATCCTGCTGATGCTCGGTGAGGAAGCCGGATGGCAGGCGGCACGCGAGATCCTGCGCGACGACGCCGAGACCGTGGACGAGCGGCGGCAGATCGCACGCGCGCTGATCAATTTTGGTCACATGGCGATCTCCTGGGGGCTGTACGAGCAGGCTGAGCACCTCCTGACACGTGCCGTCGAGGAGATCCACACCACCGGCTACCAGCGGTCGCTCGGCATGGCGCACAGCACCCGGGCCCAGCTGGACTGGTACACCGGCGCGTGGGCAGGCCTGGCGGACAGAGCCGCGGAGGTGGCGGAGTCCGCCGCGAGCCTGCGCGAGGCGAGGATCGAGGCGAGCGGGGTCCTCGCACTGCTGGATCTGGTCGAAGGCCGCCGGGGCGCCGCCGAACGACGGCTGCGTGACCTGCTCGACGAAACCGGTCGGCGCGGCATGGTGGACGCCATGGTCGTCCCGGCGGCGGCCCTGGGCCGCTCGGGCCTGCTCGACGTCGCGGTCGACGAGCCGTTGGACGTCACGGCGGACCTGGTCGCGACGATCGCCCGCAAGGGCCTGTGGCTGTGGGCGACCGACGTGCTTCCCGTCCGGGTCGAGGCACTGGTCGCGGCCGGCGCCGACGCGGAAGTCGACGCGCTGCTCGGGCAGTTCGCCCGCTGGCTCGGCGATCGCACCGCGCCGGCCCCGGCCGCGGCGTTGGCCACCTGCCGGGCCGTCGCGGCCGAGGCGAGGAGCCGTGGCGACGCCGCCGAACTGTTCGCCGACGCCGCCGCGGCGTGGGCGGCACTGCCGCGGCCGTATGACGAACTGCTCGCCCTGGAGCGTCGCGGCCGATGTCTGATCGCGACGGACCGTCAGGACGATGCGCTGCGGCTGCTGTCGGACACCGAGCGACGACTCCGTGAGCTGGGCGCAAAGCGGGACGCCGACCGGGTCGCCCAGGTGCTGCGGGAGAACGGCACCGAGGTGGTGCGCACCTGGCGGCGCGGGCCGCAGGGGTACGGCGACCAGCTGTCACCCCGGGAGCTGGAGGTGGCCGACCTTGCCGCGCGGGGCATGACGAACCGGCAGATCGCCGGAATGCTGTACATCAGCCACCGCACGGTCGGCCAGCATCTGTCCGGGGCGATGCGCAAGCTCGGTGTCTCGTCCCGCACCGCGCTGGCGGTGGCGGCGTCCAGGGCGGGGCTGCTGCCGCCGGAGCCGGAGTGACGCCTGCCTTCCGGACGCGCCGACGGCGACCGGTGGCCCTCGCTCGAAGAGGGCACCGATCGCCGTCGGCTCATGTGGACATCGTCCTGACCGTCACCTGACCCCGAAGGCACGCTCCACGGTCTGGTCGATCGAGTGCCCGTTCGCGTCGGTCGCCTCGGTGCGCAGGCTCACGTACTCCGACGCGCCGCCGGGAACCCTGAACTTCGCCTTCCAGACGCCGTCGGCATCGGCCGGGGCGAGCTTGAGGCTGCTCCAGGTCCGGCCGTCGTCGTAGGAGATCCACGTCCGCACCTTGGTGACCTCCGCCTCGCCGGTCTGTGAGGGGCGGGCCGTGACCGTGAGGGTCTGTGGCCGGTCGGCGCGGACCTGGTTGGACAGGTCGACTCCGGTGCCGTAGACGACCTGCGGGATGGAGATGGGGCTGTCGGCCGAGCCCGGCTGCGGGTTCGCCCGGAACGATGCCGTGGTGGTGATGTGGGTCGAGTACTTCCACCCGGGAGCGTCCCGTCGCGCCTCGACCACCAGCTTGTAGTCCCCCTCACCCGAGGGCACCGAGATGGCCCCGAAGTCCGACAGCTGGTTCGTGTACAGCTGGGTGCCGTCGCGGTACAGCGTCATCCGCTTGGCGTCGCCCTGCCAGTCCCGCATCAGGTGCAGGCCGGTGGGATCGAAGAGGCGGTCCGTCACGACCCAGAGCGTGTTGCCCTTGGTCTTCAGCACCCCGAACTTCGAGGTGTTGACGGTCTTGAAGTAGTCGACCGTGCGGTGACCCGGCTGCTGGAACCGGTGTCTGCCGTTCTCGATGTCCGAGAACCACACGGAGCCGCCCGAGGAGTCGAAGGTGACCCCGGCGTTGTAGGAGGTCTCGGAGCTGGCGCTGAACCACTCGTCGAGCACGGCACCACGCCGTACCGCGAGCTGGGTGCCGACCGGGACGTAGCGGACAGCGTCGGATCCGTTCCACCGCAGGATGTAGTTCGTGTAGTTCGCGGGACCGGCCGCACCGCCTCGCTCATGGATCCGGGCGCTGACGTGCGCGTGGCTGGACTCGTCGACCCCGACCGTCAGCGGGCCGCGCGGGACCGTGTCGGTGAAGGGGGTGACGAGGTCGTACACGTACGGCGTGAGCAGGGTGCCCACGAGGTCGACCTCGACGTGCTTTCCATGGTGCAGGAGACGGCGCAGGGCACTCACGTCCTCCCCGGGCAGTGCGAACGCCGGGGCTGCCTGCGAGTCCACCGCCCCGACGAGGCGGCCGGGGCCGGTGTTCCCGATCGCGACCGCCGCGGCGCCTTGGGCGGCCGCCCGTTCGACGACCGAGGACATGGCCTCCGGATCCGGGGTGGCGAGCACGAGCCTGCCCTTGACGTCCTTGCCTGCGAAGCCGTCCGCTGAGCCGTCCCCGACGTCGACCAGCTTCAGCTCGGCCTTGCCATCGAACCGCTTGGCCGAGTCGAGCTGGGTGGGATGCAGGCGCGTACGGCCGGCCTTGGCGTCGAGGATCGGAGCGGTCCGTGTTGAGTACACGGTGATCTCCTGCGTCCCGTTCTTGGGGGCCGGGGTGGGGAACAGCCTGATGTGCTTGAAGTCCGGCGGCAGGGCAACCAGGGTGTTGAAGCCCGGGCGCGTGCTGCGCCAGTAGCCCAGTGAGCCGATCTGCTGTTCCGTGGTGCGGCCGGTGCGGTAGGTGATCTCCGTGGACTTGCGCGCGTCCAGCGCCAGCTCGATGCCGGTGTCCCCGATGCGGACCTCGGGCTTGACGTACATCGCGACGTCCTTGACCTGTTCGCCGCCCGCGTCGGGGGTCAGCAGGAGGGATTCGACGACGTAGGTGCCGGGCTTGACGCGCACGGTCCCCACGCCGTTCCGGAAGACCCCCTGGTACGTCTTGGTGCCGGTCTCGTCCTGGACGAGCAGGAGGCTGTCGTCGAGTACCGGCTTGCCGTCGGTGCCGGTGCCGCGCACCGTGATGGTCCGCAACGGCGGCTCGACGTAGAACGAGACCGGTACCCGCACCGACGCGGTCGAGTCGGTCGCGGCGGCGGTCACGAGCCCGGAGTACGGCGTCTCGGCGGTCAGCAGGTTCGGGTCCACGGTGATCGTTACGGCGGCCGTTCCGTCGGCGGGCACGGTCACTTCGCTCGTGGACAGGCGCATCGCACCGTCCGGGAGCGGGGCACCCGCGGACGACGTGACCGACGCCGTGAGCGTGAAGGTGCGCGCGGTGGCGGCGTCGTTATGGAACGCGACCTCGCGGGCCAGCGTCTTGTACGGCCCGCCGTCGACGAACGGCGCGGCACCGAGGTCGGCGGCGGCGGGGACGGCGTAGGCGAGCTGGGTCTGCGCCCGTGCGACGTCGACCCGGCCGGAACCGCCCTCCTCGACCCGGTAGTCGCCCGGCTGGGCCGAGCCGACCAGCGCGGACTTGAGCTGCTGCCAGGTCCACTCGGGATGCGCCTGCTTGAGCAGCGCCGCGGCGCCGGCCACGTGCGGCGACGCCATGGACGTGCCGTCCATCGAGGTGTAGAGCTCGTCGACCGGGTTGCCCAGCGAGGTGCCCTTGGCACGGGCGGCGACGATGCCGACCCCCGGGGCGGAGATCTCCGGCTTGACGCCGAAGTCGCCGATCCGCGGGCCCGTGCTGGAGAAGCCCGCACGGGATCCGTCCCGGTTGAGCGCCCCCACGGTGAGCGCGTCCCGGGCCGAGGCCGGACTGCCGATGGTGTTCCAGCCGGAGTTGCCGGCCGACACGACGAAGAGCGTGCCGTGTTCGGCCGTGGCCTGGTCGACGGCGGCGCTGAGCGGGCCGCTTCCGTCGTCGGGGTCGGACGTACCCAGACTCATGTTGACGATGTCCGCGTGCTCGGCGGCGGCCCACTCGATGCCCTCGATGATGTCCGAGAGGTAGCCGTTGCCTCTGTTGTTGAGCACCTTGCCCGAGATGAGGTCGGCCTCGGGCGCCACGCCCTTCGCGCCGTTTCCGGTGCCCGAGCCGCCGATCGTGGCCGCCACGTGCGTGCCGTGGCCGAGGTGGTCGACGGCGTCGGCGGTGTCGGTGAAGTTCTCCTGCAGCGAGACCCGTCCGGCCAGATCGGGGTGGGTCGCGTCGACACCGGTGTCGAGTACCGCGACCTTGACGCCCTTGCCGTCGAACCCGGCTTTCCACAGGGCGGGGGCACCGATCTGGGGCACCGACTGGGCGAGGTCGACCTTGACCTTGGCGTCCAGCCAGATCTTGCCGACGTGCAGCGTCTTGCGCTCGCCGGTGCTGTCGTTGCGCCGCCAGAAGGCCTCGGCCTTGGCCTTGGGCACGCCGACGCCGCGCGAGTTGATGCTCCGCAGGTTGCTGGTGATCCGAGCCTGCGGGGCGGCCTTCGGTACGCCGGCGCCTTCGCTGTTGTCGAGCACCAGCGGAAGCACCTTGGTGGACACATCGTCGTAGCCCTCCGCCACGAGCCGCTCGACGTCGAACAACTCGGGATCGACCGCGTCGTCGATCATTGCCTGCCGCGCGGCCTGCGGAACGACATACGTTCCCGTCTCCGAGTGCTGGATGACGGCCAGACCGTGCGACGGTCCGTCAGGTCGCACCCGGACGGCCGGCGGAGTGTCGCCTTCGAACGTGGTGACCGTCACGACGTCACCAGTGACGAGCGTGATGTCGTGGGTCGACTTGATCGCGGCCTGCTCCTGGGCGGCAGCGGGATCTGCGGCAGCTGACGGCGAACTCACGGCGGGAGCTGCCGATATGCCCAGCATGGGCACCGACAGCAAAGCTGCCGCCAGCAATGCCAGGAAGCGGCCGCGGCATCGTGTGCCCGGCCGGGGTATGGGGTGTCTGTGCATGTCTGTCCCTACTGGGGGGTGAGGTTAGAGGGGTTCGAAGTGGTCGCCAGGAACGGGCGTTTCACCGCACTCCTGGGTGTCTTCCAGGTGCTCGGGCGATGGTGTGACGCGCACCGTCGGGTCGGCTTCCTCGCTGAGGTCGGATGCCCCGGCTTTCATCTGTTCAGAAGGTGGATGGTGGCTTTCCATGATGCGAACAGACGATTGCAGCACCGCTGGGGAGGTAGCGAGCGTCCAGATGACGTATTGGTGACTGCTGGTGCCCCCGGCCGGTGCCGTGGCGTACGCCTTACGTCACCTCGTGGCGTGCAGACCCGATCCGGAGAGAAGGCCGGCCAAGGAGCCCGAAGAAGCGGCTCTGCCGGCGGTTCCGGAGCGGGGCGGCCGGCGGAGTTGCCGGCCAACTGCCCAGGTTCCGCTGACTTTCGGATGCCGACGACGGCTGGAGAGCGGATCAGTAGCGGACGTGTGGGCTCGGACGGCCACCACTGCGAGGTCGGCCGTTTCACGGCGTTCTGCGACGGCGCCTGCCATCAGCTCGGCCGGACCTTGGACGCGCCGGGCTCGGTGCGCCGCGCCTACCTGTTGGCCGGCGCCCGAGGGGCGGATCGGGAGCGCGCCCGCATTCGTGAGGTCAGCCGCTCGCCCGCGTGCGCCTTCTCCACTCGTTCGCGTCTTCCGTCGGAGTCACCTCGTAGGCGGCGCGGTAGTCGCGTGAGAAGTGTGCGGCGCTCGCGTATCCGACCATGGCCGCCGCATGCGAGGCGGAATCGTCGAGGACGAGGAGGCGGCGGCGGGCCTCGCCCAGGCGCAGGCGCTTGAGGTACTGCATGGGCGTCATGCCAGTGACCTGCCGGAACCGCCTGGTCAGCGTCGCCGGGCTGGTTCCCGCCGTCTCGGCGAGCCGGTTGAGGGTCCACGGGCTGCTGAGATCGCTGCTCAGGGCTTTGGCCGCGCTCGCGACGAGGTCGGCACGCGCGGAGTCGGCGGCGGCGAGCACGCGCGGCGCCTGGTCGGTCTGCAGCAACCGCAACGTGATCTCACGTTCAAGGAGTGGTCCAAGCACCGCTTGCTCCTCGGGTGCGTCGAGCAAGCGGAAGAGCCGGTCGATGGCCTCCGCCAGCTGCGGCGTCATGGTCCCGAGGCGTTCGGGCGGCGCGTCGGACGCCCGCCGGGGAAGTCGTGAGGCCACTTCGGCGACGACCAAGGGATCGAGTCGCCAGGTGGCCGAGAGGAAGTCCCTCTCCTCGCCGAGCGCGATCACGCTGCCGAATACGGGCAGGTCGACGGGCGTGATCAGAAAGCGCTCGCGACCCCACGGCGCGTCATCGTCGCCGATGATGACGCGCTTGCGCCCGCTGAGCACGACGGACAAGCTCGGCGCGTACTTCGTGTACACCAGCGGGGTGGTGACCGCGGAGCGGTTCAGCAGGAGACCCAGCGGTTTCGAACGATGCGGATGCTCGACGTGACGGCGCAGGCACGCGGCGGCACGGCCGAGGCTGGCGGCGATCGATTCCTGTGCCGCTGGGGCGTTCATACCCAAGGTCATAGCGCTATTCAACAAGACCGCTCACGGCCCCGGAGCGGACCGTGAGCGGATCCGGCAAGCAATCGACGAGATTCGGCAAGCCGCCACAGCACTGCTTCGGGACGATGGTCGGCATGACTTCGAAAGACCAATCGCTTCACTCGTTGCCCAGAGACAACCGCCTCGCCGGACGCACCGCGATAGTGACCGGTTCCTCCAGCGGCATCGGCGAAGCGATCGCACATGTGCTGGCATCGAGCGGGGCGCACGTGCTCGTTCACGGACGCGACGAGTCGCGAGCAGGCCGTGTCGCGGCCGCTGTCGAGGCTGCCGGTGGCCGTGCCTCGGTGGAACTCGGTGACCTGGCCGAGAGCGCCGACGCGACGCGGGACTTCGCGCGCCGTGCGACCGAGGCGCTCGGAGGCCGCGTGGACATTCTCGTCAACAACGCGGGCATCTTCCCCGTCGGGCCCACCGACAGCCTCGGCGACGGGGCGGTGGAGGCGCTCCTGGCGACCAACATCCGCGTGCCGCACGGCCTCGTCGCCGCGCTCGCGCCCGCGATGGCGGAACGCGGTTGGGGCGCGATCGTGAACATCACCTCGTGGATGGGCCGGGTCGGTACTCCGTTCGTGGGTCTCTACCCGGCCACGAAGGCGGCACTCGAACAGCTCACACGGGCCTGGTCCGCCGAGTACGGGCCGCGCGGTGTGCGGGTGAACGCCGTCGCGCCCGGTGCGACGACGACCCCCGGCAACTCCGACCCGGATGTGCTGGCCCACCTCACCACCTCGATCCCGGCCGGCGCGCCCGGCCGCCCCGTCGACATCGCCTGGGCGGTGCGCTACCTCGTGAGCGACGAGGCGGCTTATGTGCACGGCGCGTCGATCGATGTCGACGGTGGCATCCTCGCGACCAGAATCGCCTGAGAGGGCGTCTGATCCAGGCACACCGCGATGCCTTCTGCTTGCCGCGGGTCAGCCCTTGATGGCCCCGGTGAGCACGCCCGTCTTGAAGTGCTTCTGCATGAAGGGGTACACGAGCAGGATCGGGACCAGCGTCAGCACCACCACGGCCATCTGGAGCGACTGCGGTGCCGTCTGCATGTGGGTGCCGCCGTAGCCGCTGTTGACCGAACCGGGCATGGTCAGGCCGTAGTTGACGTACTGGAGGAGCACGTACTGCAGTGGCCACTTCGCGCTGTCGGTCGGCATGTACAGCATCACGTTGAAGAACGCGTTCCAGTAGCCGACGGCGTAGAACAGGGCCACGACCGCGGTGACCGCGCGGGAGGTGGGCAGCACCACCGACCAGAGGATGCGCCATTCGCTGCACCCGTCCATCCGGGCCGCGTCGATCAGGTCCGCGGCGGTGCCGGAGTAGAAGGAGCGCAGGACGAGGATGTTGAAGACGGAGACGGCGCTGGGCAGGATCAGCGCCCAGTACTGGCCGTAGCCCCCGAGGCCGGTGACGACGAGGTAGGTCGGGATCAGCCCGCCGCTGACGAACATGGTGACGATCAGCACCGTCAGGATGCTGCGGTGGCCGAGAGAGCGGGACCGGGAGAGGCCGTAGGCGCACATCACCGAGACCACCATGGACAGCGCCGTGCCGATGACCGTGATGCCGAGGCTGACCAGGAGAGCGCGGGTGACCGGACCGTCGGTGAGCATCTGCCGGTAGGCGCCGAGGGTGAAGCCGTCGGGCCAGAGCACCAGTCCGCCGGCGCGGTTGATGGCCCCGGGGGTGGAGAAGCTGGTGAGCACGACGATGTAGAGCGGCACCAGGACGGCGGCGAGGACCAGGACAAGGACGCCGCCCTTGAGCGTCTGCCCGGCGAGGGTCGGCTTCTCCTCCCAGACGGGACGGCCGCGGTGGCGGTCGGGCCGGAGGGCGGAGGCGGTCTGCGTTGGCGTCAGCGTCTGGCTCATTTGCGGTACAACCCGTCCTCACCGAAGGTGTGCGCGACCTTGTTGGCGCCCCAGATCAGGAGCAGGGAGATCACGCTCTTGAACAGTCCGGCCGCGGCGCCGTAGCTGTAGTTGTTGGTGGCGATGCCGTAGTAGAAGGAGAAGGTGTCCAGTACGTCGGCGGTGTCGTGGCCGACGGCGTTGCGCTGGATCAGGAACTGCTCGAAGCCGACGGACAGGGCGTTCCCCAGGCGCAGGACGAGCATCAGCACGATGACGCCGCGCATGCCGGAGAGGGTGATGTGCCACATCCGGCGCCAGCGGCCCGCGCCGTCGACGGCGGCGGCCTCGTAGAGGTTCTGGTCGATGGCGGCGAGCGCGGCGAGGAAGACGATGACGCCCCAGCCGGCCTCCTTCCACACGGCCTGGGAGGTGACCAACAGAGCGAAGGTGTCCGGGTTGGTCATGATGTTCCAGGGACCCAGGTCGTGCTGGGCGAGGAAGTGGTTGAGCACTCCGGCACCGCCGAGCATCTCCTGGAAGAGGGTGATGGCCAGCACCCAGGAGAAGAAGTGGGGCAGGTAGACCACGGACTGGATGAAGTTCCGCAACCGTTCGCTGAGCACCGTGTTGAGCAGCAGCGCCAGCCCGATCGGCACGGGGAAGAAGAGGATCAGCTGGACGAAGCTGAGCCAGAGGGTGTTGCGCAGTGCCGCCCAGAACAGCGGGTCGTCGAAGAGCTGCCGGAACTGGTCGAGGCCGGCCCAGTCGCTGTGCACCACCCCGACCAGCGGGTCGTAGTACTCGAAGGCGGTGATGAGGCCGAAGAGCGGTGCGTAGTTGAAGACCAGCAGCAGCGCGACCGCCGGCAGGGTCATGATGATCAGCGACTTGTCCCGGCGTAACTGCAACCGCAGACTCATGCGGTTCGCCGGGGGAGCGGACTCCTCACCTCCCTCGACCGCTGCCGACGTGGATTCCTTCTTGTTCTTGGTGGTGATCGTGGCGGCCACCGCTCCTCCTCGCTGTGCGGCGGCCGCTGCCAAGCGGCCGGTCCGCACGCCGTCGTCTGTTACTGGCCGCTGCCGTTCTTCTCCAGTACGGCGGTCTGGTACCAGTCGGTCAGCCGGTCGCCGCCGCTGGACTTCCAGGACGCGATGGTGGCCTGGACGTCGGAGACCTTCCTGATGCCGTGGTAGCAGTCCTTGATGGCGTCCTCGACGGCCTGTGCGGTGTCGGCGGTGGCGAAGCGCTTGGGCACCGTGATGTTCATGTTCCAGAACACCGGTTTGTAGACGTGCTTCACGGTCCGGGCCTGCCAGGCGGTGTAGTCCTTCGTCACCTGGTTGGCACCCGGGTTACTGACGACCTGCGGCGCGGAGGCCAGGAAGTTGAACGTCTGCTGCTGTGCGGTCTTCTTGCCCTCGTCGGTGTAGGCGGGGATGCCGTTGACCATCGTGTAGTGGACACCCTCGACGCCGTAGACGATCTGTGTGTACTCGGCTGAACCGAAGGGCGCGGCGAGGTAGTTGGCGACGGACAGCAGCTCTTCGATCTGGTCGCCCTTGAGCTTGGCGTTGAGGTAGCTCATGATGCTGGTGGAGGGGCCGAGGAAGGTCTGGGGTGTGGATGTGCCGTCGGCGGAGATGATGTCGAAGGCCGCGCGGCGGTAGTTCTTGTTCGCGGCGACGCCGGACTGGTGGTCCGCCAGGTTCCAGGCGCCGGTGCCGCCGCCTTGGATCAGGGACTTTCCGGCATAGAACCGGGAGATGCCGTTGTTGGTGTCGCCCGCCAGTGATTCCGGGTGCACATAGCCGGCCTTGGCGAGTCGGTAGTGCCAGTTCAGGGCTTCCAGGAACTCGGGCATCTCGTACTTGTGCACGAGCTTGCCCTTCTTGACGGCGAACTTGGAGGGAACGCCCCACGCTTGGTACAGGTAGGTCCACACGTCGTCGAAGGCCCACACACCGCGCTTGGCGTCGGTCAGCTCCTTGCCCAGGTTCCACAGGTCGTCGGCGGACTTGACCTGGTCCGCGGTGATGCCCTTCGCTCCCAGGATGTCCGCGCGGAAGTAGATGGCTCCTGCCACGGCCATGCCGGCGGCGAAGGAGGGGATGCCGTAGATCTTGTCCTCCCAGGCGGCGGCCTGCCAGGCGCCGGTGGGGATCGCGGCCAGATTCGGGTACTTCTTGATCTTGTCGCCGGCCAAGTACGGGGTGAGGTCGGCCAGTTGGGTGCCCGCCAGCGCGCTGACGTTGAAGGTGGCGTTCCACCAGGACGGCAGTTGGACCCAGTCCGGCAGCTTCTTGGACGCGGTCATCGTCGGGACGACGGTCGCGTAGTCGTTGCCGTTCGCCGGCTTCATGGTCAGGTCGATGCCGAGGGCCTTGTTCATGGCCCGGTAGTAGGAGTTGTCCGGCGGGGGCAGGGTCCCCCAGATCGGTGTCACCGCGGTGTAGCTGCCGCCCTTGCCGGGGATTCCCTGAACCGTGGTCACGGGGTGGGCCGGGTAGGACAGGAAGCCCGGGCTGGTGAACGCTCCGGCGGGCCCGGTGACCGACGGGATGTCCGGCTTCACCGACGTGCTGGGCCGGTAGTCGGGAAGCGCGGCGGCCAGTCCCGACCGGGAGTTGGTGCCACCCTTCGAGTTGGACGAGCCGCTTCCGCACGCGGACAGCAAGGGGGACAGGGCGGCGGCCCCGGCGACGGCGGCGGCGCCGTTCACGAAGGTTCTGCGATTCATTGCGATGCTCATGGTGGGCGGTCCTTCGGCTCTGAGGTTCTGTGAGGAACGTCGTGCGAGAGGGCTGCGCAGTGGCCGCGTGACCTCGGTGCGGGAGGCATGAGCGGCTTCGAGGACGTCGAAAGGCGGCGCGGATCGTTGCCCGCCTGTCGAAGCGCTTCGACATCGCCGAGAGGTTAAGCGCGCCCTGGAGCACCAGGCAAGGGCCGTGCAGGAAACCGGATCGCTCTTTTAGAAACTGAAGTTTCTTGGAAACTTTCTCTTGACGTCTTCAGTGCCCCATGCCAGCGTCGAAGCGCTTCAACACGGCATCGAGGCCCTGCGACCCGGCCGTACGGTGCCGTCCACCCCCGTCGTCGCACTCCGCAAGGGACCTCACCTGTGAGTACCGCTGCCGTCTCCGCCACGCTGCCCTTCCGCGACCCGGGGCGCCCGCTGGCCGAACGCGTCGAAGACCTGCTCTGCCGACTCACGCCGGAGGAACGCGTCGCGATGCTGCACCAGTACGCGCCCGCCGTTCCCCGCCTGGGTGTCGCCGAGTTCCGCACCGGTACCGAGACCCTGCACGGCGTCGCGTGGCTCGGCGAGGCCACCACCTTCCCGCAGGCCGTCGGCCTGGGCGCGACCTGGGACGAGGACCTGGTCCACGAGGTCGCCGAGGCCGTCTCCGTCGAGCAGCGTGCCTTCCACCACCACCGCCCCCCGGTCGTCGGTACCGGCCGCAACAGCCTCCAGGGCTGGGCCCCCGTGGTGAACCTGCTGCGCGACCCGCGCTGGGGCCGCAACGAGGAGGGCTACTCCGAGGACGCCCTCATCTCCGCCCGGCTCGGCGCCGCCTTCTGCCGCGGCATGTCCGGCGACGACCCGGACCACCTGCGCACCGCGCCGGTCCTCAAGCACTTCCTCGCCTACAACAACGAGGACGACCGCTGCACCACCTCCTCCGGCCTGCGGCCCCGGGTCCTGCACGAGTACGACCTCGCCGCCTTCCGGCTCGCCATCGCCACCGGTGCGGCCACCGGCGTGATGGCGGCCTACAACCTCGTCAACGGCCGCCCCTGCCACGTCAGTCCGCTCCTGAAGCAACAGCTGCGGGAGTGGGCGAAGCCCACCGGCCACGAACTCTTCGTCGTCAGCGACGCCGACGCCCCCTCGAACCTGGTCGACCCGGAGCACTACTTCGACGACCACGCCGAGTCGCACGCCGCCGCGCTGAAGGCCGGCATCGACAGCTTCACCGACCACTTCGAGGACAGCGCCACCACTTTCGGCCGGATCAGCGCCGCCCTGGAGCGCGGCCTGCTGTCGATGGCCGACGTGGACCGGGCCGTGAGCCGTCAGCTGTCGATCCGCTTCCGGCTCGGTGAGTTCGACCCCGAGGAGGACCCCTACGCGGGGATCGGCTGGGACGTCGTCAACTCCCCGGCCCATCAGGCGCTCGCGCTGCGCGCGGCCACCGAGTCGGTCGTCCTGCTCAAGAACACCGGAGTGCTGCCACTCGCCACGGACCGACGCGTGGCCGTGGTCGGTCCGCTCGCCTGCACCCTGTTCGAGGACTGGTACAGCGGAAGCCACCCGTACCGGATCACCGTCGCCGACGGGCTCGGCGTCGAGGGCGTCGAGGGCGTCGACCGGATCGTGCTGCGCACCGCCGACGGCCGCGCCCTCACCGCCGTAGGCACGGAAGGCCGGCTGGCCGTGACGGACGCCCAGGACACCGACCCCGCCGCCCAATGGGACCTCTTCGACTGGGACTTGGGTGTGCTCACCCTGCGCTCCGCCGTCACCGGCCGCTACGCCTCACTGCGCGACGCGGACCAGCAGGTCGCCGCCGACCGGGACCAGCCCGGTGAGTGGGAGGTCCACGAAACCTTCCGCCTCGAACCCGCCGAGGACGGAGCGGAGTTGCTCTTCAACATCTGCAACAGTCGCTACGCCCAGGCCGATCCGGACACCGGCGTCCTCACCATGACCGCCGAGAACCCGGAGCAGGTCGTCCGGTTCACCCGGACCGTGGTGCGCGACGGCGTCGCCGAGGCCGTCGCGGCCGCGCGGAGCGCCGACACCGTGGTCGTCGTGCTCGGCAACGACCCGCACATCAACGGCAAGGAGACCACGGACCGGGCCGGACTGCGGCTGCCGCCCCAGCAGGACCGGCTGCTGCGCGAGGTCGTCGCGGTCCACGACGACACCGTGCTGGTCGTCATGTCCAGCTACCCCTACGCGCTGGACTGGGCCGACGAGCACGTGCCCGCGATGCTGTGGATCTCGCACGCCGGCCAGGAGACCGGCCGGGCCCTGGCCCGCGTACTGCGCGGCGAGGCCGACCCGGCCGGCCGCCTCCCGCAGACCTGGTACCGCGGCGACGACGAGCTGCCCGGCCGACTGGACTACGACATCATCAAGGCGGGCTGGACATACCAGTACCACCGCGCCGCCCCGCTCTATGCCTTCGGCCACGGCCTGTCGTACACCCGCTTCGACTACACCCAACTCGCCCTGGACCAGGAGGGGTTGGGCCAAGACGGCGAGATCAGGGTCCGGGTCTCGCTGCGCAACGCCGGGCCGCGCGCGGGCACGGAGACCGTGCAGCTCTACGCCCGCGCCCTGGACGCCCGCTACCAGGCTCCGCGGCTGAAACTCGTCGCCTTCCGCAAGGCGCGCCTGGCGGCGGGCCAGACGGCGGAGCTGGAGTTCCGGCTGCCGGTCGCCGAGGCGCTGTGCCACTGGGACGTGACCACGGGCGCCTTCACCGTGGACCCCGGGCGCTACGAACTGGTGCTCGCCCGTTCGGCGGCGGCTCCCGCCCTGACCGCGCAGCTGACCGTCACCGGCCCCGCCCCGCGTCCGCGCAGCCCGCTCGAAGGCCCGCTGCGCGCGCTCGACTTCGACGACTACGAGAACCTCGCCCTGGTCGACGCCACACGCGAGGACGGCGACGTGGTGACCCCGGCCGGCGAGACCGCGACGCTGCTCTTCCGTCAGGTGGACCTGAGCGGCGCGGGCCGGCTCGCGGTCGAGGTGTCCCGGACGGGGGAGGGGGACGCCGCCGTGCTCGAACTCCATGTGGGAGAGCGCAGGTTGGCCTCCCTGGAGGTGCCCGTCACCGGCGACCGCTACGCCTGGACCACCGTCACCGCTCCTCTCGCCGAGCAACTGGAGGGCGTACACGACCTGCAGATCGTCCTCACCGGCGAACAGCGGTTGCGCACGCTGACCTTCGCGCCCTGACCTGCCCGTGCAGACCCACCGAACCACAGACCGAGAACCGAAGGGACCTGACGAGGTGTACGACGAGAACGTGACGGCATCCGCCACCAACCCGGTGATCCCGGGTTTCCACCCCGACCCCAGCGTCTGCCGTGTCGGCGAGGACTACTACCTCGCCTGTTCGAGCTTCGAGTACTTCCCCGGCATCCCCCTCTTCCACAGCCGGGACCTGGTGCACTGGACCCAGATAGGCAACGCCCTGGACCGGCCCAGCCAGCTCCGCCTGCCCCCGGACACCCCCTCCTCCGGCGGTCTCTACGCGCCCACCCTGCGCCATCACGACGGGCGGTTCTGGCTGATCGTCACCAATGTCGCCCCGGGCGAGGGCAATCTGGTGGTCAGCGCGACCGACCCCGCCGGCCCCTGGACCGACCCGGTCCGTCTCCCCGGAGTCCCCGGCATCGACCCCGACCTGGCCTGGGACGAGGAAGGGAACTGCTGGTGCACCATCTCCGGGGTCGCCCAGGTCCGTATCGACCCGAACACGGGCGAGACCTTCGGCGAGCCGCAGCCGGTGTGGTCCGGCACCCCCGGTGCCGCCGCCCCGGAGGCCCCGCACCTGTACCGGATCGGTGACTACTGGTACCTGATGATCGCCGAGGGCGGCACCGAGCGCGGCCACGGTGTCTCCATCGCCCGCGGCACCTCTCCCAACGGCCCCTTCGAGCCCTGCCCTGCCAACCCGATCCTGACCCACCGCAGCACCAACCGGCCCATCCAGAACACCGGTCACGCCGATCTCGTCCAGGCCACGGACGGCTCCTGGTGGATGGTGCTGCTGGGCGTCCGTCCGCAGGGCGGCACCCCCGGCTGGCACATCCTGGGCCGGGAGACCTTCCTGGCTCCGGTGGACTGGGTCGACGGCTGGCCTGTCGTCGGTGAGGTCAACCCCGAACTCCCGCAGATGCCCTGGCCGTTGGTGCCGACCCCGGCGCCGGACGCGCGCGATGACTTCGACGCGAACGAGCTGCGGCCCTCCTGGATCTCGCTGAACGACCGTCCGGCCGAGCACTACTCCACCAAGGAGCGCCCCAGCCATCTCACCCTGCGCGCCCGCGGGACCTCCCTGGACGAGCCCGGCGTCATCTTCCTCGGGCGGCGCCAGCAGCACCTCGGCTTCGAGGCGCGGACCCTCGTCGACTGCTCCGAAGGCACCGGAGGCCTGGCCGTCCGCCTGGACGAGCGGCACCACTACGCCATCGAGGCCACGTCCGAGGGAACTGTCCGGGTGATCGCCCGTATCGGGTCGCTGCGCTCCGTGGCAGCGGAACTCGCGCTGCCCACCGGCCCCTTCGTGCTCACCGTGCGCACCGGCAAGGCACCCGAGCCCCACGACTCGCGCACCGGCCCCGACTCCCTGGTCTTCGGCGTCGAGACACCCGACGGGACGAGGACGGACGTGGCCTCGCTGGACGGCCGCTACCTCTCGACCGAGGTCGCCGGAGGCTTCACCGGCCGGGTCGTCGGGCTGTACGCCGCCGACGGCGCCGTGCACTTCGACTGGTTCGACTACGTCCCCAGCCCCCGCTGACGAGGAGTCCCGAACCGCAGCTCTAAGACACCCACCCACCCGCACAGAAGGGATCTCACCATGCACCGGACACAACGCCTCACGAGGCATGGGCATGAGAACGGCCACCGAAGCCCCAGACCGCTCCGCCGTTGCGTCGGCCTGTTTCTCGCACTCGTGGCGGTGGCCCAACTCGCCTGGGG
Source organism: Streptomyces sp. NPDC001315 (assembly GCF_042896175.1). Lineage (NCBI taxonomy): Bacteria > Bacillati > Actinomycetota > Actinomycetes > Kitasatosporales > Streptomycetaceae > Streptomyces > Streptomyces sp. NPDC001315. The sequence goes on from NZ_JBIAWZ010000010.1 coordinate 168,614, forward strand.
CGGCGCAGCCTTCGCCGCCCCACAAGCGACCAAGGCGCCCGCCGTGCCCTCCGACCGCATGGCCGTAGTCAAGGCGATGCAGCCCAGCTGGAACCTCGGCAACACCCTGGACGCCATCCCGGACGAGACGTCCTGGGGCAACCCGCCGATCACCAAGGCCCTGCTCGACACCGTCAAGGCCCAGGGCTTCCGCAGTGTCCGGCTCCCCGTCACCTGGGGCAGCCACCAGTCGACGACGGCGCCCTACACCATCGACCCCGCCTTCATGAAGCGGGTCAAGCAGGTCGTCGACTGGGCCATCGCCGACGGCCTCTACGTGGACCTCAACCTCCACCACGACTCGTGGACGTGGATCGCCGACATGCCCTCCGACCACGACGGGGTGCTGGCCCGGTTCAACGCCACCTGGACCCAGATCGCCGAGGAATTCAGGGACGAGCCGCGCCTCCTGCTGTTCGAGAGCGTCAACGAGCCGCAGTTCAACAACGCCATCGACGCCCAGAAGCAGGAGCTGCTGAACGAGCTCAACACCTCGTTCCACCGCATCGTCCGCGCTTCCGGCGGCGGCAACACGGACAGGCTGCTGCTCCTGCCCACGGTGTACTGCACGCCCAGCCAGTCACTGATGGAGGCCCTCGCCGCCGAGATGGCCTCCCTCAACGACGACAACATCGCCGCGACCGTGCACTACTACGGTTTCTGGCCCTTCAGCGTCAACATCGCCGGCTACACCCGCTACGACGCCACCTCGCAGCAGGACATGGCGCAGGCCTTCACGGGCATGCACGACATCTTCGTCGCCAAGGGCATCCCGGTGTACCTGGGGGAGTTCGGTCTCCTCAACTACCCGGACTTCAACCACCCGGCCATGATCGAGCGCGGCGAGGGGTTCAAGTACTTCGAGCAACTCGGTTACGAGGCCCGGGTCAACGGGGTCACCACCGCGCTGTGGGACGCCTTCAACTACCTCAACAGGGAGACCCTGCAGTGGCGTGACCTCGAGCTGATCAACCGGATCAGGTCCGCCTGGACCACGCGTTCCGGGACCGCCTCCAGTGACACCGTGTACCTGCCCAAGTCGGGTGCCATCGGCGCGCAGACGCTCACCCTGAACCCGAACGGAACCTCCTTCCGCGGTGTGTGGCAGGGCAACCGGAAGCTCACCCAGGGCCGCGACTACACCGTCTCCGGCGACCGGGTCACCCTCACCGACGCCGCTCTCACCAGCCTCGCCGGGGACCGTGCCTACGGGGTGAACTCGACCATCCAGTTCCGTTTCTCCTACGGCCTGCCCTGGCCCGTCCACATCCGCACGTACGACGCCCCCGTGCTGTCGAACGCGTCCGGCACGAGCAGCGGCCTGGTCATCCCCACGGACTTCCGGGGTGACCAACTGGCCACCATGGAGGCGAAGTACGCGGACGGGTCCAACGCCGGCACCGCCACCTGGACCTCCTACCAGCAGTTCAACACCACGTTCTCCCCGGACTACCCCGGCGGGGCGATCGACCTCACCGCCGCCTTTCTGGGCAGCCTCACCGACGGCGCGCCGGTCACCCTCACCTTCCACTTCTGGAGCGGCACCACCGTGACGTACCACGTCACCCGCTCCGGCGGCACGGTGACCGGATCCAGCACCTGACCCGCTGTCCGCGGCCGGGTCGACCGCGAAACACAAAGCGCTACGGAACAAGTACGGGAAGCACACGAGGCCGTCGCTCGCCTGCCTGAAGTGCCACAATGAGCCGGGGATCAACGACAACATGAAGTGCTGTGGCAGCGAGGGTGGGCGAGCGTGGCGGACAACGGGGCGGACGTGTCGGCGGAACACACGCAGGGCCTCCCGGACGAACCGCGGGGACCGGTCACCATCGCGTACATCGCCGAGACGGCCGGAGTCTCCATCCCCACCGTCTCGAAGGTGCTCAACGGCAGGTCGGGCGTCTCCAGCGGCACCCGTGCCCGCGTCGAGGAACTGATCAACCGTTACGGCTACAAGAAGCCGCCGGGCAGCCGGAACACCACCATGGAGCTGGTGTTCCGCGAACTGAAGAGCCTCTGGGCGGTCGAGATCATCCGTGGCGTCGAGCGAGTGGCCAGCAGGAACCGGGTGGGCGTGATGGTCTCGGAGTTCGGGTTGCACGACGCGCCCACCCGGACCGTGAAGGACATGGTGGGCCGCCGACCGCACTGCGTGCTGTCCGTGGCCCAGCTGTCCGACGAGGAACGCGAGCAACTCAGCGCCAAGGGCATCCCGTTCGTCGTCTTCGACCCGACGGAGGAGCCCCCCGACGACGTGCCCTTCGTCGGCGCCACCAACTGGCGCGGTGGTCAGTCGGCGACCCGGCACCTGATCGAGCTCGGGCACCGCCGCATCGCGATGATCGGCGGCCCCCGGGACGTCTCCTGCTTCCGTGCGCGACAGGCCGGCTACACATCCGCCCTGGAGGCAGCGGGCCTGCCCGCCGACCCCGGCCTGGTGGTCAGTGCACCGCTGACCAGGGAAGGCGGCGGCGAAGCCGCGCGTGAACTGCTGACGCGGAGCGACCGGCCCACCGCCGTCTTCGCCGCGAACGACCTACAGGCACTGGGCGTCTACCAGGCGGCCCGCGAACTGGGGCTCACCATTCCCGATGACCTCAGCGTCGTGGGCTTCGACGACCTGCCCGTCGTGGCCTGGGTGGACCCGCCGCTGACGACGGTTCACCAACCGCTGACGGAGATGGCGGCGGCCGCCACGGAACTCGCGCTCTCTCTCGGCCGCGGCGAGAGGCCGGCACAGATCGGCGTGGAGATCGCCACCACACTCACCGTGCGCGGCAGCACGGCGAAACCCCCGAAGAAGCCGAAGAAGGTCTGAGGTGAGCGGCACCTTCTGCGCTGGGGTCTGCTCAGAAGGCGAGGACCGTGCGCCCCCGGCGGCCGCCCGCCTCCAGCAACCGGTGTGCTTCGACGGCCTGTTCGGCCGGCAGCGTCCGCGCTACCCGAGGGGTGAGGCTGCCCTTCTCCGCCAGTTCGCGCAGGCGGTCGAGCTTGGCGTGCTCACGTGCGTACTGCGGCACGAACGTGAACCGGGTCTCGATGCCGCGTTCGGCGGGCACCTGGGTGCCGCCGACCGACGAGGCCACCCGGCCGCGGTCGCGCACGGCGCGGACGGCCTGAGCGGCGATGCCCGCGGTGTCGACGAGTCCGTCGACACCCTCGGGCACCTCCTTGCGTACCAGGTCCGGAAATTCGGCGCCGCGCGGCAATACGACGTCCGCGCCGAGTTCCTTCACCAACTGCTCGTCCTTGGCCGCCGCGTCGGCGATCACCCGGTACCCGTCGGCCTTGGCCAGCTGGACGGCTAGGCCACCGACCGCGCCGGCCGCTCCGGTGACCGCCACAGTGGCGCCTACGGGAAGTTCCAGCAGGTCCAGCGCCATCCGGGCGGTGAGCCCGTTCATCGGCAGGGTGGCGGCCTCGACGTCGGTCGCACCCGCCGGTACGCGGACCACCGACTCGGCGGGGACGACCAGGTGTTCGGCGTATGCCCCGTGCATTCCGGAGACGACCGCGACGGCCATGACGCGGTCGCCGACAGTGAGATCGGTGTCGACTCCCTCGCCGATCTGCTCGACCACGCCGGCCGCGTCCATCCCGGGCACGTAGGGCGGTTCGGCGTCGGAGACGAAGGCGATTCCGCGGCGCACCAGCGTGTCGACGGGGTTGACCGTTGCCGCGTGTACACGGATCCGGATCTCGCCCGGCCGGGCCTGGGGGACCGGAAGGTCCAGGACCCGCAGCACCTCGGGCCCGCCGAATTCAGTCAGTCCTATGGCCTTCATGGAAAGTCCTTCCTCAGGGATGAGTCATTCGACCGCCGCGCCCCCGGCCAGGCGCACCTCTTCGCTGTCGAGGGCGGCCTGCAGGCGGCGCAGTACGGTGTCGTCGATCTGGCGCTCGTCGCGGAGCCTGACCACGGTGGAGCGTTTGTTGGCGATGAGGGCCAGGCGCAGCGCGAGGTAGTCCTGGTGCTGGAGCACGGCGGGGTCGTCATGGGCGCCCGCGCTCCTGGCCTGGAGGGACGCCAGGTGGGCCTCGTACTCCTGCCGCAGCCACTCGGTGATCTTCGGATCGCTCCGCAGGCCGGCGGCGAGCTCGGGCATTGCCTTGATCGCCTCTTCGATGGCGGTGGTCTCGGCGAGGTCGTGTTCCTCGTCGACCGACGTGTCGGGTGGCAGCTGCGCCCAGCGCACCGCCACCGGCAGCAGCAGTCCCTGCACCACCAGGGTCACTAGGATGACGCCGGAGGTGACGAAGACGATGAAGCTGCGGTCGGGGAACGGCTCGCCCGAGTCGAGGGTCTGCGGCACCGAGAGCACCATCGCGAGCGAGACCGCGCCCCGGAAGCCGGCCAGCCCGTTGACGACACGGGTTCGGTGACCGACCCGGAGCGTGCGTTGCTGGGGGCGGCGGTCGAGCGCGCGGACCAGGTAGGTGGAGGCGTACAGGAACGCGAAGCGCACGGCGACGAGCACCACGCAGATGACACCGACCGCGATCAGCGCGTCCTGGAGATCGGCGCGGCCCAGGTCGCGGACCGCGTACTGGAGTTCCACCCCGACCAGGACGAACAGCGCCCCGTTGATGAGGAAGGTGGCCAGCGGCCAGAACGCCAGTGCCTGTGTGCGGTGTTCGGCCTGGATGATGCGCGGGGCGACCTGGGACATGATCAGGCCGCTGACGACCACCGCCAGGACGCCGGACGCCTCGACCAGTTCGGCCAGCAGATACGCGGTGAACGGCGCCAGGATCATGACGAGGTTGCCCAGCAGGGGGTCCTTCAGCCGCCGCCGCAGGTTCATGTTGACCCACGCGACCACCACCCCGACCAGGGCTCCACCGCCGTACGCGAGCAGGAACAGCCCGCCGACGTGCGGCATGCTCAGGTGTTCCTCGCCGACCGTGATGCCGACGGCGAGGCCGTAGACGACCAGGGCCGTGCCGTCGTTGATCAGGCTCTCGGCGCGCAGGATGGTGACCTGGCGGCGCGGCAGGGCGCGGGCGAGGACGCCGACCGCGGTCGCGTCGGTGGGTGCCATGGCCGCGCCGAGCACCCAGGCCGGCCCCCAGGGCAGCCCGAGGGCGTGCCCTGTCGCGGCGACGGCCCAGGCGGTGAGGATGACGAGCACGGTGCTCAGCTGCAGGATGCCGCGCAGGTTGGTGCGGATCTCGCGCAGGGACGTGGTCAGGCTCTCCCAGTACAGCAGTACCGGCAGGAAGAGCAACAGCACGACCTCCGGGGGCAGTTGCGCCTCCCGCACCGCCGGGATGAACCCCAGGAGCACACCCGTCACGAGCAGGACGACGGGCGGGGCTATGCCCAGGCGCTGTCCCACGACGTTGCCCACCAGCACGGCCACGCCCAGGACCACGACGAGTTCGAGACCGAGCAAGGTGCTTCTCCTGGAGGGGTGAGATTGCCGCTGTTCAGCGGGGTGCGAGCTTCAGGGTCGTGTCCCGCGAGGCCACCATCGGGTCGATGTAACTCGCGCCGTAGCGGCCGTACTTGGTGCGGTAGGCGGCGTCGATGCGGTCGTTGACGCCGGGGTCGGTGACCTCCACGAGGGTGACGTCCTTGTCGACGCCGCCGGAGCGGATACGGCCCTCGTGGCTGGCCCGGGCCGCCCGGTACCAGGCGCCGGCGCTGCCGCGGAAGGAGCGTACGTAGAGGTCGTCTCCGTCGCGGACGACCCAGATCGGCACGGGTGTGCGCGGCGTTCCGTCGCTGCGCAAGGGGGCCATCTGAAGTTCCTCGGCGGACTCGATCCGGGTCAGTTCGTCGTTCGTCAAGGCCGTCATGGGCTTGCTCCTTTACGACCGTGCGGCGGGGTGTGCCCTCGTGGGCGTGAGCGCGGCCGGCGCAGCTCACGCCCACGAGGCGACCGGGTCAGGGCGTGAGGAGGGCCTTGATGGCGCGGCGCTCGTCCATCGCCTTGTAGCCCTCGGCGACCTGCTCCAGGGGGAGGGTGAGGTCGAAGACCTTGCCCGGGTTGATGTGGCCGGACAGCACGCGGTCGATCAGGTCGGGCAGGAAGCGGCGCACGGGCGCCGGGCCGCCGCGCAGGCCGACCTGGGAGAAGAACAGCTCCTGGCCGTCGACGGCCACCTCGTGCGGGACGCCGACGAAGCCGACGTTGCCGCCCGGGCGCGTGGAGTGCAGGGCCTGGCTCATGGACTGGGAGGTGCCGACGCACTCCAGGACGGAGTCGGCGCCGATGCCGCCGGTGAGGTCCTTGATGCGGGCGATGCCTTCCTCGCCGCGCTCGCTGACGATGTCGGTGGCGCCGAACTCCAGGGCGAGCTTCTGCCGGGACTCGTGCCGGGACATGGCGATGATCCGCTCCGCGCCGAGCTCCTTGGCGGCGATGACACCGCACAGGCCGACGGCTCCGTCACCGACCACGACGGCTGTCGAGCCCGGCTTGACCTCGGCGGCGAGGGCCGCGTACCAGCCGGTGCCCATCACGTCGGACACGGCCAGCAGGCTCGGCACCAAGTCACCGGAGGGGTGCTCGTCGGTGGCGACCAGGGTGCCGTGGGCGTTGGGGATGCGCACGTACTCGGCCTGGCAGGTGCCCATGAACTCGCGGTTCAGACAGGAGGACTGCCAGCCCTTCTGGCAGTTCGCGCAGGTGTTGTCGGAGGTGGCGAAGGAGCCGACCACGAACTGGCCCGGCTTGACGTTGCCGACCTCGCTGCCGACTTCCTCGACGATGCCGACGTACTCGTGGCCCATCGGGTGTGGGTCGCCGACCGGTTCCAGGCCGCGGTACGGCCACAGGTCCGAGCCGCAGACGCAGGTGGCGACGGTGCGGATGATCGCGTCCGTCGGATTGAGGATCTTGGGCTCGGGGGCGTCCTCCACCCGGATGTCACCGGGGGCGTGGATCACGGTTGCGCGCATGTCTCTTCTCCTGATGCGTTGCTCGGGCAGCGGTGTCACCCGGACGTGCCGGATTCGTCGACGACGGTCAAAAAGGTGTACAGAAGCGCCGACGGCCTGTGAAAAACAATTGTCGCCGACTCTGTCACCGCCCGCAGGACCCGTACGGAGGAGAATTCCACCCCAGGAGAGAGGTATCCAGGGATAAAACCGTCCTACCCAGCCGAGTGGCGGACGGCGCACACTGGCCAGTATGAACAGCAGCGCGCACCGTAAGGAGCTGGGTCAATTCCTGAAGGCCCGTCGGGCCGAGCTCAGCCCCCGTACGGTCGGGCTGCCCGAAACCGACCGGCGGCGACGCGTGGCCGGGCTGCGCCGGGACGAGGTGGCCGTGCTGGCCGCCATCAGCACCGACTATTACACCCGCTTGGAGCAGGGCCGTACAGCCCCCTCCGCGTCCGTGCTGGCCGAGCTCGTCCGGGTCCTGCACCTCAGTGACGACCAGCGGGACCACCTGTTCGAGCTGGCCGGAAAGGAAGCCGGACCCGCGCGGCGGCGAGCCCCCCAGAAGGCGCACCCCCGGCTGCGCACCGTGCTGAACGAGCTCAGCGTGGCCCCCGGCGTGATCCTCGGCCGGCATCTGGACATCCTGGCCTGGAACCCGATGGCCGCCGCCCTGTTCGGCACCGATTTCGCGAAGGTCCCCCAGCAGCAGCGCAACTACGTCCGGCAGCTCTTCGCCGCCCCGGCCATGAGAACGCTGTACGCCGACTGGGAGGACTCCGCCCGCAACGCCGTGGCCGTGCTGCGGCACCAGGCCGCAGTCTGCCCCGGCGACCGGAGGCTGGCCGAGCTCGTCGGTGAGCTGTCGGTGCAGGACGACCAGTTCCGTCAGTGGTGGGGAGGCCACCCGGTGGTGCCCCGGACCGGCGGCTCCAAGGTGTTCGACCACCCGGTCGCCGGTCGGCTCTCGCTCGCCTGGGACGCCCTCACCTGCGTGGCCGACCCCGATCAGCAGCTGATCGTCTGGAGCGCCGAACCCGGCTCGCGCGCATACGAGGGTCTGCGTTTCCTTTCCTGCTGGGCGGCGGCTCCCGCCATGAATTCGTAAAATCGGCAGGTGATTCCCGTCGTAAAGCCAGGGACGAATCCTTCCTACCTTCGCTGTTGAATTCCGTGCCATGCTTCCAGGGAACGATTCACGCAATCCCTTTCGGGATCCTTTTCGAGGAGCAATACCCCCATGTCCTCCACCTCCCGCCCCACGGTCGCCGTCGCTTTCCATTCCGGCTACGGCCACACCGCCGTCATAGCCGAGGCCGTGGCGCGCGGTGCCGCGGAAGCCGGTGCCGAGGTGATCTCCATCCCCGTGGACACGATCACCGACGAGCAGTGGGCGCAGCTGGACGCCGCCGACGCCATCATCTTCGGTGCCCCCACCTACATGGGCACCGCCTCCGCCGCCTTCCACGCCTTCGCCGAGGCGAGCAGCAAGCGCTGGTTCACCCAGACCTGGGTCGACAAGATCGCCGCCGGTTTCACCAACTCCGGTGCCAAGAACGGCGACAAGTCCTCCACCCTGGGCTACTTCTTCACCATGGCCGCCCAGCACGGCATGCACTGGGTCAGCCTCGGCGTCCAGCCGGGCTGGGCCTCCACCGGGGGCAGCGAGGACGACATCAACCGTCTGGGCTACTTCGTCGGTGCGGGTGCCCAGACTCCGACCGATGCTGGTCCGGAGGCCGTCCACAAGTCGGACATCGCCACCGCCGAGGGCCTCGGCGCCCGCGTCGCGCAGCAGACCGCCTTCTTCCGCGCCGGCCGCGCCGCCCTCGCCGCCTGAACCCGCGAACCTCACCCGCAGCCTGACCCGTAAAGGAGCAGCACCATGTCCGACTCCCCGAACCTCGCTCTCGTCCGCCGTCTCTACGACTCCGGTATGGCCCCGGACGTGGTCGCCGAGGTCATCGACCCCGAGATCGTCTGGGACATCACCCCCGGCTTCCCCTACGGCGGCGTCTACAAGACCTGGGCCAGCGCCGGCGGCGACTTCTTCGGCCGCCTCGCGCCGCGCTTCACCTCCTTCGGCGCGGTGGCCGAGGACTTCTACGACGCCGGTGAGCACGTGTTCGTCCGTGGCCACTACCACGCCGTGGCCAAGTCCGGCGAGGAGTCGGACGCCCGCTTCATCCACCTGTGGACGGTCGGCGACGGCAAGCTCACGCACCTGATCCAGGCCGCCGACAGCCACGTCGTCCAGCAGGCCGCGAACAGCTGACCGCCCGCACTCACCCCAGGGAGCACCCCATGGCGAAGATCCTCTTCCTCATCACCGCCGCCGACCACTGGACCCTGGCCGACGGGTTCGAGCAGCCGGCCGGCTTCTGGGCCGAGGAGGCCATCGGCCCGTACGGCGTCTTCAAGGAGGCCGGCTACGAGATCGCCGCGGCCACCCCGGGCGGCGTCCCGCCGACCGCCGACGCGCTCAGCCTCACCCCGGACTTCAACGGCGGCGAGGAGGGCGCCGAGCGGATGCGGACCGCCCTCAAGGAGGCCACCGAACTGGCGAACCCGGTCCGCATCGAGGACGTGAACATCGACGACTACGACGCGGTGTTCGTCCCCGGCGGCTGGGGCCCGATGGAGGACCTCTCCGACGACCCCGCGGCCGGCAAGCTGCTCGGCGACTGGCTCGCCTCCGGCAAGCTCGTGACGCTGGTCTGCCACGGCCCGGCCGCGCTGCTGTCCACCGTGGACGCCGACGGCAAGTCCCCGTTCTCCGGCTACCGCCTGACCGGTCTGTCCAACTCCGAGGAGATCCAGAACGGCCTCGCCGACCGGGCGAAGTGGCTGCTCGAGGACCGTCTCGTCGCGGACGTCGGCGCGGACTACCACAAGGGCGAGGAGAACTTCGCCCCGCACCTTGAGGTGGACCGCACCCTCATCACCGGCCAGAACCCGGCCTCGGCCGTCCCGCTGGCCCAGGAAGTCGTCAAGACCCTCGGCTGACGACACCCCGCACCGCCGCTCAAAGGCTCAGAGAAAGAGGCAGTACTGATGGACAGCAACGCGACTCTCCCCAGCGTCGGTGAGACGTGGCTCGCGGACCTCGGCCCGGACACCCCGCTCGGCCACTTCACGGTGGAGATCACCTTCGACTCGGCGACCCAGGTCAGCTTCGAGGTGACGGGCGGCGCCATCAAGGGCCGCAAGCAGACGATGGAGTACACCACCACCCAGCTTCGCGACGGCCTGTTCGTCGTGCGCTGGACGGAGCCGGACGCCGGTGACCACGTCACTCACATCGAGGACTACACCGAGGGCACCTGCATGGCCAGCTCGGTCATCGGTGGCGAGTTCGTCCAGCTCCACGGGAAGTGGTCCCGCGTCCGCTGACCGCGCGGGGCCGAGCGCCGTCATAGAGAGGCAGTACCGATGGAGACCAACGCAATTCTCCCCAGCGTGGGCCAGACCTGGCTGGCGGAGCTCGGCCCCTTCGCGGCGGAGATCACCTTCGCATCGGAGTCCGAGGTCAGCTTCGTGCTGACAACGGGCGACCACAAGGGCAAGACCGAGACCATGGACTACAGCGCGACCAAGGTCCGCGACGGCCTGTATGTCGTGCGCTGGGTCGAACCCGTCTCCGGCGACATCGTCACCCACATCCAGGACTACACGGCGGGGACGTCCCTGGCCAGCTCCATCGTGGGTGGCGAGTTCGTCCAGCTCACCGGGAAGTGGAGCCGCGTCCGCTGATCCCGCAGGGCAGCGCGTCTTCTCGGCGGTGAGGACTTCCAGGGACAAATCTCTCCCCCTGACAACACCGCGTTCCGGTGTCAGGGTGATGGCATGAACCGCGATCCTCACCGCCACGATCTGGGGGAATTCCTCAAGGCGCGCCGCGCCGAGCTCGACCCGGCCGCCGTCGGTCTGCCCGACGGCGGCTCGCGTCGTGTCGCGGGCCTGCGCCGTGAGGAGGTCGCCATACTGGCGGCCATCAGCACCGACTACTACGCCCGCCTCGAACAGGGCCGTATCCAGCCGTCGCCGTCGGTGCTGGAGTCCCTGGCCCGGGTGCTGCGCCTGGATGAGGACCAGCGCGCCTACCTGTACGAGCTCGCGGCCAAGGACGAATTCCGCCCGCCCCGCCGGCAGCCGCGCCTGAAGGCGCAGCCGCAGTTGCAGCGCATGCTCGACGACATGGCGCACACTCCCGCGTTCGTGATCGGTCCGCGTACCGAGATCGTCGCCTGGAACGCCATGGGTGCCGCGTTGATCACCGACTTCGGAAAGATCCCCGAGAAGCAGCGCTACTACATCAGGCTGCTCATCACCGACCCCGCGATGCGCGAGCTGTACGCGGACTGGGAGGGCGTCACCCGGCTGGCCATCGCCCAGATGCGGATGCACAACGCGAACAACCCCGGGGACCCGCAGCTGGCCGCTCTGGTGGGTGAACTCTTGGTCCGGGACGAGCAGTTCCGCCAGTGGTGGGGCTCCCACCACGTCGCCGTCCGGGACACCGGGACCAAGCACCTGCGCCACCCCGTCGTCGGCGACCTGCACCTCGACTGGAACGCCGTCACCTGGGCCGCCGATCCCGACCTGGCGATCATCGTCTGGACCGCCGAAACCGGTACCCCGACCCACGACAGCCTGCGCATGCTGGCGTCCTGGGCGGCGGACCCCAGCCACTCGACCAGCGACAGCTCCGCCTGACCGTCCCCCAGGCATTCCCTTCGTCGCCCAGCTATTCCCTTCAAAAGGGGGAGCCTTTCCTCCTACGCGCCCCGCGCCTAGGAAGAGGCTCTCCCTTTTTCGTGTACGGCTTTTCCTGGCACGCTCGTCACGAGGCCCACCGCGCCGCGCGTCCCCGCCCCCGGTCCGGCCCTCTTCCCACCGACAGAACCGGTTCCCTCAGCGCCGAGGCGTCCGACCTGCCTGCTCATCCGCCAGGAAAGAGACCCCTTTCCCCATGTCCCTGACCCAGTCCCGCCCCCGGACGCTGCCCTCGGCCGCCCCCGAACCGCGCTGGACCGCCCGCCTCTGGGCCGTCCTCGCCGTGCTGTGCCTCGTGCTGTTCCTCGACGGCCTCGACGTCTCCATGGTCGGCGTCGCCCTGCCCTCCATCGGCCACGACCTCGGCATGGCCACCGGCTCCCTGCAGTGGATCATCAACGGCTACGTCCTCGGCTACGGCGGCCTGATGCTGCTCGGCGGCCGCACAGCCGACCTGCTCGGACGCCGCCGCGTCTTCCTCATCGCGCTGGCCGTCTTCGCCGCCGCCTCACTGCTCGGCGGGCTCGTCGACAGCGGCTCGCTGCTGATCGCCACCCGCTTCGTCAAGGGCGTGGCCGCCGCCTTCACCGCGCCCGCCGGCCTGTCGATCCTCACCACGACGTTCCCGGAGGGCCCGCAGCGCAACCGGGCGCTGTCGGTCTTCAGCCTCTTCGGCGCCCTGGGCTACTCCTCGGGCCTGATCCTGGGCGGTCTGCTCACCGGGATCGGCTGGCGTTGGACCTTCCTCATGCCGGTCCCGCTCGCCCTGCTCGCGCTGGTCGTCGGCCTGATCCTGATCCCGCGCGATCGCCGCACCGAGACCGGCGGCCAGGACCCGGCCGGAGCGGTCACCCTCACCGCGGGCATGCTGCTCGCCGTCTACGCCGTGGTCACCGCCCCGCAGACGGGCTGGACCTCCGCCGCGACCCTCGCCGCCTTCGGCGTCGCCGTCCTGCTGCTGCTCGCCTTCGTCCTGATCGAGCAGCGGGTCCGGCACCCGCTGGTCCGCTTCGGCATCCTGCGCAAGGCCACCACGGTCCGGGCCAACCTCAGCATCGTCGCGCTGATGGGCTCCTACCTCAGTTTCCAGTTCATGATGACGCTGTTCCTGCAGGACGGGCTCGGCTGGTCGCCCCTGCGCATGGCCTTCGCGCTGCTGCCGGTCGGTCTGATCGTCGCCGTCGGCTCGCCCCTCACCGGCCGACTCGTGAACCGCTTCGGCACCGCACCGCTGATCATCACCTCGATGACCTCGCTGACCCTCGGCTACGTCTGGTTCCTGGCGACGGCCGGCTCCTCACCCGACTACGTCACCGCCATGCTCCCGTCCCTGCTGCTCCTCGGCGGCGGCTTCGCGTTCGGCTACAGCGCCATCATGGCCCAGGCCACCGAAGGCATCGACGACTCCGAACAGGGCCTCGCCTCCGGCCTGGTGCAGACTTCTGGCCAGGTCGGCGCCGCCCTCGTCCTCGCCGTCCTCACCGCCGTGATCGCCCAAGCGGGCGACAGCGGCGCCGACTTCACCGCCTACCGCCCCGGCCTCAACCTGGTCACCGGCGTCGCGGCGATCGGGCTGCTGCTGAACCTGGTCCCGGTGCTGCGACTGCGGCGACGCGCCGCAGCGCGATGAGCGAAGCCACCCACCCCGACGCCGAGATATCCCCATGTCCACGTCCACACTGACCCGCCCCACCACCCCAACGCTCGTCCCACCGCGGCAGACGGCCGCTCCGGACCAACAGCCCTCCGTCACACGGCCGGGACACCCCTGGACCCTCAAGGTGCTGTGGTGGTCCGCCTGTCTGATCTGCGGCGGCCTGCTCGGTCTGGTCCTCGCCGCCGTGGGAACGCTGCGCGGTCGCGTGCCGTCGCGGCGGCGGGTGGCGGTGGTCGTCGCCGGGACGGTGGTGCAACTGGTGTGCGCGCTGTCCTTCACGGCGGCCGGCTCCGCCGGCGAGTTCCGCGCCGGCCCGGCACCGTCCGCCCAGGCCGCCGGGGGTTCCGGTCTGTGGGAAGCCGCTCGTACGGTGGTCAACGCGCCGGTGTCCGGGGCTGCCCTCCTCTACGGCATGGGCCAGGGCGGTGAGGTGTACCAGGGCGACAACGGAACGACCGCCGTGGTCCTGGACGACGGGGTCGTCCGTGCCGGCACCATGTTCGGCACGGTCTTCCTCACCGACCAGCGCATGGAGACGGAAACGCCCCGCGCGCACCGCCTGGCCGAGCACGAGGCCCGCCATGCCGACCAGTGGGCGGCCTTCTCACTCGCCGCCGGCCCTGCCGCGTTCCCCGCGCTCTACGCCCTCGACGAGGCGTTCTTCCCCGGCGCGTTCAACCACTTCGAGCGTCAGGCGGGTCTCGAGGACGGCGGTTACGACACTCCGTCGGACTGCCCGTCCCTCGCCGGTCAGCTGACTCTTGCCTCCCTCGGACTGCTGGCCGGCTCCGTCCTGATCGTCCGCCACCGGCGCCGTCGGCCGTCGGCTGCCGAACGCTCCGGCGAGGCCCTGCCGCTGGGATGAGCTGGGGCAGGCCCCTCGGCCTTCCGGCCGGGCCGGTTCACCGGGAGACGTCGACGACGGTACTGGTGTCGCGATACTGGCCCGCGGCACGGGCCCGCTGGGTGGCCAGCTCGATCACCAGGTCCAGGTTGGGGGTCGGGACCTGCATCAGCTCGGCCAGGTCGAGGGGGACGCGGAACATCGCGTCGATCTCCATGGGCCGGCCGGCCTGAAGGTCCTGCGCGATGCTCTGGAGATGCCCGGACTTCGCCAGCTTGGCCAGGCCCTCGTAGGGGGCGCCCGGGTCGCAGCCCAGGGCACGGGCGATGGCCGCGCCCTCCGCCGCCATCGCCTTCGCGGTACCGGCGATGGCGGGCTTGTCGAGGACGTCCTTCATCGGCGAGGTGCTCAGCACGGCCAGCGAGCCCCCGATCAGGTTCATCAGCAGCTTGGCCCAGACCGCGTCACGGATCCTCGGCGTGACGCTGGTCTCCAGTCCACTGGGGTTCAGGAGCGACGCCAGGGTGTCGAGCCTCGCGTCGGGCCGGCCGTCGGGGCGTCCGACGACCAGGCGGTTGCGCGGGTTCTCGGCACGGATCACCCCCGGTGAGATCACGCTGCACGCGGTGTAGGCGACCGCGCCCACGGCGCGCTCCGGACCGACGTGGTCCCACAACGCCCGCCCGGGATCCAGCCGTTGAAGGTGGGTGCCGTCCAAGGGGCCGCCGTGGGCGTGGAAGTACCACCAGGGGATGCCGTTCATGACGAACAGCGCCGAGCCGTCCTCGTGGAGCAGGGCACCGACCTGCTCGGCGATGGCGGGCAGAGCCGGGGCCTTGACCGCGACGATGACGAGGTCCTGCGGCTCCAGATCGCCGGGCCGGTCGGTGGCGACCGGGTGGGAGACCAGCTCTCCGTCATGGGTCTCCACCCGCAGCCCCTGCCGCCGGATCGCGGCCAGCTGCTCACCCCGCGCGACGATCGAGACCTCGGCCTGTGCCGCGGCGAGGCGTCCGGCAATGTGCCCTCCCACGGCTCCGGCGCCGTATACGCAGATCTTCATGTGCGCTTCCTGTTCCATGACGTGTCGGTCAGTCGAAACCGGTCAGTCGAAGCCGGTCGGTCGAAGTCGATTGGCCGAAGTCGGTCAGTCGAACTGCCGGCGCTTCTGTGCCGCGGCGGCGCTGAGGAAGGAGATGTCGTTGCCGGTGGAGACATAGCCGGCGCCGAGTTCCAGATACTGCCGGACCAGGTCCGGCCGCCCGCCGAGTCCACCGATGCCCACAGCCTTTCCATGCGCTCGACAGGCGTCGATGACATGCAGAAACGCCTTGTGCACCTCGGGATGGTCCACCTGCCCCGGCACCCCCAGCTCGACGCTGAGGTCGCTCGCGCCCACGAAGAGGATGTCCACGCCGTCCACCGCGGCGATGGCGTCCGCCGCGTCCAGACCGGCCTGTGACTCGATCTGGGTCACGACCATGGAGGCCTGGTCGAGTTCGCGGACGGTCTGGTCGGCGGGGAGGGACCGGTAGAGCAGCTGGGGCGCCGCACCCGCCAGGGAACGTTCGCCCAAGGGCGCGTGCTTGACGGCACGGACCGCGGCGCGCGCCTCGTCGGCGGACTGCACACCGGGTACGACGATCCCCATGGCGCCGGCGTCCATGACCCTGGCGATGAAGAACGGGTCCAGGCCGGGCACGCGGACCAGGGGAGTGACGCCCAGGGAGGTGCAGGCCATGCAGATCTGGCCCGCGGCCTCCAGGGGGAAGCTGCTGTGCTCCATGTCGATGTAGACGGAGTCGAATCCCGCGGTGTGGGCGATGGCGGCGATGTCGACGGTCCGCACCAGGCGAATCGTCATCGAGAACACCGGTTCGCCCCGGGAGAGCTTCTCCTTGGCGGGGTTGCGCAGCAGGCGGGTGGGTTCGTTGCTCATGTTCTGACGGCTCCTGACCGACTCGGGATGGCTCAGCCGAACAGGGCCGGCAACTCCTGCGCCTCGTCCTCGAACCCGTACACGGATTTGACTTCGAGATACTCCTCAAGACCGAACCGGCCCATCGAGCGGCCGATGCCGGACTGCTTGTAACCACCCATGGGGGTGTACGAGTCCGTGGCCGCGCCGTTGTAGCTGACCCGTCCGGCGCGCAAACCGTTCACCACGCGCCGGGCGTTCTCGCGGTCGCCACCGAAGACATAGCCGCCGAGCCCGTAGGGCGAGTCGTTGGCGATGCGCAGGGCGTCGTCCTCGTCGCGGTAGGGCAGCACGGCCAGGACGGGGCCGAAGATCTCCTCGCGGGCGATCGTCATGTCGGGTGTGACGCCGGTGAACACCGTGGGCTGCACGAAGTAGCCCCGGTCGAGCCCCTCGGGGCGCTCGACGCCACCGGTGACGAGACGGGCGCCCTCGTCGAGACCGCTCTGGATGTGGTCCGTGATCGACTTGAACTGGGCGGCGCTGACGACCGGTCCCATGGTCGTCGTACGCTCCAGCGGGTCGCCCAGGTGATAGCGGCGGGCCTCGTCGACGAGGAAGGGCACCACCTGCTCGACCTGGCTCTCGTGCACCAGCATGCGGTTGGGGGCGTGGCAGGACTGGCCGGCGTTGAAGAAGGCGCGCCGGATGTTCCAGCGGGCGGCCTGTTCGAGGTCGGCGTCGGGAAGCACGATGTTGGCCGACTTTCCGCCCAGTTCGAGGCAGACGCGTTTCACGGTGCCCGCGGCGGCGGCTCCTACCAGCTTGCCGGCGGCGGTGGAGCCGGTGAAGGAGATCATGTCCACGTCTGGGTGGTGGGACAGTCGGTCGCCCACCTCGCGGCCGGTGCCGTTCACCAGGTTGAACACGCCCGGCGGCACCTCGGCCTCGTGCAGTACCTGGGCCAGCAGCGCGCCGCTGGCGGCGGAGTTGAGGCTGGGCTTGGCGACCATCGTGCAGCCGGCGGCCAGGGCGTAGACGGCCTTGATGACGCCGGTCTGGATCGGCCAGTTCCACGGTGAGATCAGCGCGCAGACGCCGATCGGCTCGCGCCGGACGACGGCGCCGCCCACCCGCGCCTCGAAGGGATACGCGCGCAGGGTGTCGCGGGCCACCCTCATGTGCTCGGCCGGGCCGGTGACCTGGGCGCGGTTGCCGACGGGAATGCCGACCTCGCGCGCGATCAGCTCGGAGAACTCGTCAAGGTGCGACTCGTACACGTCGATGACGCGGTCGATCAACGCGATCCGGTCGTCAGGGGAGGTGGTGGAGAAGCTGTCGAACGCGCGTCGGGCCGCGGCGACCGCGCGGTCCGCGTCGGCGGCGTCCCCCAGAGTCACCCTGGCGAAGGGCTCCTCGCGGGTGGGGTCGACGAGCTCCAGTGCGCGGGGCTCGGTCGGTTCCGTCCATCGACCGTCGATGTAGAGGTGCGGGTACTGCCTCATGGGCGGCTCGGTCTCCTCGGACTGCGTGGGGCTTGTCGGGTGGGTCAACTGCTGTGGGTGTAGCCGCCGTCGCACGCGATCGTCTGGCCGGTGATGAACGCGGACGCCGGTGCGGCCAGGAAGAACATGACGCCGACCAGGTCGGTCGGGACCATCCCGCGCGGGATGCACTGCTGCGCCGCCGCGCGCTCACGCACCTCGACGGTGGGGTTGACGGTGCGCTCGACCTCCGTGGCGACCATGCCGGGCCGCACGCAGTTGACGGTGATCCCGTGGCCGCCCAGCTCGCGCGCCAGGGAGTTGGTCATACCGATCAGCGCCGACTTCGAGGTGACGTAGTGCAGGTAGTTGACGGTGCCCCGGGTCACGGAGTCGGACGAGATGTTGATGACGCGGCCGAAGCCCGCCGTACGCATATGAGGGGCCACGGCCCGCACGCACAGGTAGGTCCCGGTGACGTTGACCTTCAGCACCTGTTCCCAGTCCGCCACGGGGATCTTGTCGAAGGGCCCCTTCGTGATGGTCGCGAAGATCGAAGCGTTGTTGATCAGCACATCGACCCGGCCCCACCTCTCGACGACGGTGTCGACCATCGCCGCGACGGATGCCTCGTCGGCCACGTCCACCCCGACGGCCAGGCCGGTCCCGCCGGCGTCGTGGATCTCCTTCACGACCGCTTCCGCCTTGTCGACGTTGAGGTCCGCCACCACGGCGAAGGCACCGGCCGCGGCGAACTGGCGGGCCAGCTCACGGCCGATGCCCTGGGCGGCACCGGTGACGAGGACGACCCGCCCCTCGACGCCGAAGTCCCGTGCCGACGCCGGTACTCCGGAGTCGTACGGGGTGTGAGTCAGGGGTGTCGTCGTCATCGTCGATCCTCACGGCGTCGCACTCAATCCAGCGGGCGCTTGAACGTTATCCCGCATTATGGGATATCGTCAACGGAAGTGGCTCCCGTCAAGGACTCCCTTCGCGGGACGACATCGAATGTGTGAAGGAGCGGAGATGCGCGTCAGCAAGGCATCCGACACCGGCAGCGAGCGGGTCGGAACCATGCGTGAGGGAACGCTCGACCAGAAGCACCTGCTGTTCGGAGAGGACGGCTCGCCCAACAACTACGACCTGAACATGGGTCTCACGGGCGGCGGTGGCTGGCGGACCCCCCGCCACCGGCACAACTTCGACCAGATCCGCTACGTCATCCAGGGCCGGCTGCCCTACACCGAGACCGACGTCCTGGAGGAGGGGTGGGTCGGGTACTTCCCCGAGAGCGTCCACTACGGCCCCCAGGAGCGCCCCGAGGGACTGCGCACCATGGTTCTGCAATGCGGCGGGGCGAGCGGCGCCGGCTATCTGAGCGTCGCGCAGCGCGAGGCGGTCAACGCCGAACTGGCCAGGACCGGCGAGTTCAAGAAGGGCCTGTACCACTACACCGACGCCGATGGAGTGTCCCGTACCAAGGACGGCTCGGAGGCGATCTTCGAGCACGCCACCGGCGGCAAGCTCGAGTTCGCGACCCCGCGGTACACCGACGTCATCGCGATGAACCCCGAGGCCTACGACTGGCAGAAGGGGGACGCGGGCGTCCGGGAGAAGTGGCTGGGCAGCTTCACCGAACGCGATCTGCGGATCGGTTTCCTGCGCCTGGACGCCGGCGCGGTGTACCAGGCGGGCCAGTTCCCCTCCATCGAGATCCTCTTCCAGATCAACGGCAGGGTGACGGCGGGCGGAGAGAAGTACGGCCCCGAGACCGGGTACGAGTTCCTGGCCGACGAGGGTCCGGTGCCCGTCGAGGCCGTGGAGCCGACCGAGTTCTTCCGCGCGGTGCTGCACCGGTTCTGAGCCGACACCGGCCGCCGGCCCCTGCCTGACCTCGCGAGAAAGAGCTCATGCCCATGACCGATTCCGCCGGCCGCCCGGCGCTGCTCCGGGAACTCGCGGAGGCAGGAGTGCGGGCGGACGCGTCGCCACGCAGACGCGCCGAGTACGCCTACGACGCCTCCAACTACCGTGTCGAACCGCTCGCCGTGGCGTTCCCGCGCACCGTCGACGACGTCGTGGCCGCCGTCGCGGTGTGCCGGGCGAGCGGCACACCGGTCATCGCCCGAGGGGGCGGAACGTCCATGGCGGGCAACGCCATTGGCCCCGGGCTCCTCCTGGACTTCTCCCGGCACATGGACCGTGTCCGCGCCGTTGACGAGGAGGCCGGGACGGTCGACGTCGAGCCCGGCGTCGTCCTCGCGACGCTCTCCCGGGAGGTGGAACGCGCGACCGGCGGCCGTCGTACGTTCGCGCCCGACCCCTCGTCCAAGAACCGCGCCACGGTCGGCGGAGCGATCGGCAACGACGCGTGCGGCAACCACTCGGTCCGCTACGGCCGCACCTCCGACCACGTGGCGGAGATCGACCTCGTCACGTCCGACGGGGCCCGCCTGACGGCGACCGAGACGGGTCTGCGGGCCACCGATCCCGCCGACACGTTCTCGGCCGGCCGGGCGGAGTCCCTCGCGGCGGCACTGGAGCGGCTCGCGCAGGACAACCTGAGCATCTTCCGCCTCGAACTCGGCCGCATTCCCCGGCAGGTGTCGGGCTATCACCTCGACAACCTCCTGCCGGAGAAGAGGTTCAACATCGCGCGCGCCGTCGTCGGCTCCGAGGGGACATGGGCCGTCGTCGTGGGCGCGCGCATGAAGCTCGTACCGAAGCCGGCGAGCGCGCTGCTCGTCTGCCTCGGCTACGAGGACGTCGTCGACGCCGCCCGTGACATCCCGGCGATCCTGGAGTTCTCGCCGGCCGCCGTCGAGGGCACCGACGAGGCCATCGTCGCCACGATGCGCCACCGCCGGGGCCCCGACTCCGTCCTGGGCCTGCCCGAGGGCCGGGCCTGGCTCTTCGTGGACCTCGACGGCGACGACCCGGCGTCGGTACGCGCCCAGGCGGACAAGCTGCTCGCGAGGCTGGCGGAGAACGGGCGGCTGGTACAAGGCCGTTCGGCCGCGGACCCGGCCGAGCGTGCCTCGCTCTGGCGGGTCCGCGAGGACGGGGCGGGACTCTCCTCCCGGCTGGCCTCCGGGGGCGAGTCGTGGCCGGGCTGGGAGGACGCCGCGGTCGCACCCGAGCGGCTCGCCGACTACCTCGCGGACCTCCGGGAACTCCTGGCCGAACACGAACTCACCGGTGTCATGTACGGGCACTTCGGCGCCGGTTGCATGCACATCCGCATCACCTACGACTTGCGCAGCGAGGAGGGTCGCGCGGTCTTCCGCCGCTTCACCCACCGGGCCGCCGAACTCGTGGTGCGGCACGGCGGATCGCTGTCCGGCGAGCACGGGGACGGTCGGGCCCGGTCCGAGCTGCTGCCCCTCATGTACTCGCCCGAGATGATGGCCGCGTTCGCCGAGTGCCGCCGGCTGTGGGACCCCGCGGGCATCCTGAACCCGGGCTCCGTGACGGATCCCGATCCCATGGACGCCCACCTCGCCCTCGCGGGAGTGCCGCAGCGCCAGTGGCGTACGAGCTTCGACCTGCACCCGGCGACGTCCGCCGGGACGGATCCCTGGGTGCACGCCGTGCAGGGCTGCATCGGCGTGGGCCGGTGCCGCGCGGACAGTGGCGGGGTGATGTGCCCGAGCTACCGGGCCACGCGGGACGAGAAGGACTCGACCCGCGGCCGTGCCCGCGTCCTCCAGGACATGGTCCGGGGCGCGCGCACGGTCGAGGAGGGCTGGCGGTCGAAGGAGGTCCGGGAGGCGCTGGACCTGTGCCTGTCGTGCAAGGCCTGTTCGACCGACTGCCCGGCCGGGGTGGACATGGCCACGTACAAGTCGGAGTTCTTCGACCACTACTACCGGCGCCGCCTACGGCCGCTCGCGCACTTCTCGCTCGGCTGGCTCCCGCGCTGGCTCAAGCTCACCGGCCGTCTCTCCCGCCTCGTCAACGCGGTCCTCGCGACTCCGTTGGGCAAGGTCGCGGCGGTAGCGGGTGGGCTCACGACAAAGCGCGCGCTGCCGCGGTTCGCCGGAAGGCGGGAGTGGCGGCGCGAGATCGCCGACGCCGGTGTCCGAGGTGCCGGTGAAGCCTCAGTGGTCCTGTTCGTGGACACGTTCACGCGCGGCTTCCGGCCCGAGGTGGCCGGTGCGGCGGCTCGTGTCCTCGCGGACGCCGGCGACGCCGTAGCCTGCTCCGCCGACGCCTGCTGCGGCCTCACATGGATCTCGACCGGCCAGCTCGGCACCGCGAAACGGCTGCTGTCCAAGGCCGCCGAAGCGCTCGACGACGGCACCGACCGGCCGATCGTCGTCATCGAACCGAGCTGCGCGGCCGCGCTCCGCAAGGACCTGCCCGAACTGGTCCCCACGGAGCAGGCCAGGCGCGTCGCGGCGCGCGTGCGCAGCTTCGCCGCGTACGTCGCGGAGCGGGTGTCGGCGGGCTGGGAGCCGTCCCCGGCGAGTCCGGTGCCGGAGCGGGCCGTACTCCAGACGCACTGCCACGAGTACTCGGTGTTCGGGGCCGCCGCCCAGCGCACGGCGCTCAAGGCGGCTGGTGTGCGTACCGTCGTCGACGCGGACGGCTGCTGCGGTGTCGCCGGGAACTTCGGCTTCGAGGCCCAGCACTACGACGTGAGCATGCAGGTCGCGGAAATCGCGCTCGCTCCTGCGCTCAGGGCCACCGACCACGACGTCGCCGTGCTGACCGACGGCTTCTCCTGCGCCCGGCAGGCCGACCAGCTCGACCCTTCGAGACCCGGCCTGCACCTGGCCCAGGTCCTCGACCCGCGTGCGACCACCACTTCCACAGACCGCCCCACCCAGGGAAGAGAAGGACTCTCATGACCACCGATGTCAGCGCCCTCCGCCTCTCGCAGCAGGCACGCGAGGCCATCGCCCAAGTCAGCACCGGCGTCTTCATCGACGGGCAGTGGGGCGAGGCCGCGTCCGGTGCCCGCTTCGACGTCGTCAATCCGGCGACCGAGGAGGTCGTCGCGACCGTGGCCGACGGCGGCGCCGAGGACGCGCTGCGCGCCATCGAGACCGCGGGTCGTGTGCAGAAGGAGTGGGCCAGGACGAGTCCCCGTGAGCGCGGCGAGATCCTGCGCCGTGCCTACGACCTCATCATGGCGCGCCAGGACGAGCTCGCCCTCATCATGACCACCGAGATGGGCAAGCCGCTCGCCGAGGCCAAGGGCGAAGTCGCCTACGCCGCCGAGTTCTTCAGGTGGTTCTCCGAGGAGGCCGTCCGCATCGGCGGCGACCTCACGACGACGGGCGACGGGAAGAACCGCATCCTCGTCTCCCGCGAACCCGTCGGCCCCTGTGTGCTCGTCACTCCGTGGAACTTCCCGCTCGCCATGGGCACCCGCAAGATCGGACCGGCGATCGCGGCCGGCTGCACGATCGTGTTCAAGCCCGCCAACCTCACCCCGCTCTCCTCCCTGGCACTCGTGGACATCCTGGTAGAGGCCGGGCTCCCCGCGGGCGTCCTCAACGTGGTGTGCACGACCGACCCGTCCTCGGTGGTCTCGCCGTGGATGTCGAGCGGCATCGCCCGCAAGATCAGCTTCACGGGCTCGACCGCGGTGGGCATCCGCCTGCTGGAGCAGGCGTCCCGGCACGTCATGCGCTCGTCGATGGAGCTCGGCGGCAACGCCCCCTTCCTCGTCTTCGAGGACGCCGACCTGGACCGTGCCGTCGAAGGCGCGGTCGCGGCCAAGATGCGCAACATGGGCGAGGCCTGCACGGCCGCGAACCGGATCTTCGTCCAGCGGCCCGTCGCCGAGGAGTTCGCCCGCCTGCTCGCCGCACGGCTGGGCGCGCTGACGGTGGGCGACGGCGCCGAACCGGGCATCGAGGTCGGGCCGCTCGTGGAGGAGAAGGCGCTGCGGAAGGTCCAGGAACTCGTCGACGACGCCGTCGGCAAGGGCGCGAAGGTCGTTTGCGGCGGCAACCGGCCGGACCGCCCGGGCTACTTCTACGCGCCCACCGTCCTCTCGGACGTCTCGGCGGAGTCGGACCTCATGTCCCAGGAGATCTTCGGTCCGGTGGCGCCCGTCGTCCCCTTCGACACGGAGGAGGAGGCGGTCCGCATGGCCAACGACACCCCGTGGGGCCTGGCGGGCTACCTGTTCACCCAGGACGTGGACCGCGGCTTCCGGGTGGGGGAGGCCCTGGAGGTCGGCATGGTCGGCCTGAACACCGGCATCGTGTCCAACCCCGCCGCGCCGTTCGGCGGCGTCAAGGCCTCGGGTCTGGGCCGCGAGGGCGGTCGCGTGGGCATCGACGAGTTCCTGGAGTACAAGTACATGGCGGTCCCGCGGGCGTGACCGGGGTGCCGCGGCCGAGCTGAGCCGAGCCCCCCACACGGCAGGGCACTATCATGGGGCGGCATGCCGATCGTAATTGTTGACGATATCCCACAATGTGGAATATCGTCACAAAGGTGACGGCGACAGCGACTCCGGACGGCGCGGGCAGCCTGGCCAAGATGCTCAACATCTTGCAGTTGTTCAGCGAAACGGAACCCGTGTGGTCGACGGCCGCCATCATCGAGGCCCTGGAGACCTCCAGGTCGACGGGGTATCGCTACATCAAGACGCTGCACGAGGCGGGTCTGCTCAGCTCGGCGCGCAACGGCTACTACACCCTCGGTCCGCGGATCATCGAGATGGACCTGCAGATCCGCCTGACCGATCCGCTGCTCCTGGCCAGTCATGGCGTACTCGAAGAGCTGGTCGAGAAGATCGGGCACTCGGCGCTTCTGTGCACCGCGTTCCGTGATTCGGTCCTGTGCGTCGGCGAACACCGAGCCCCGTCGAGCCCCGCGAACCGGTTCAGTCGCGGGCAGCGGCGCCCGTTGTTCCAGGGAGCGGTGTCGAAGGTCATCCTGGCCCACCTTCCCCATCACCGGCTGAAGGCCATCTACGCCCGTCAGGGCAAGGAGATCGAGAACGCCGGCCTGGGTGCCACGTGGGGCGAATTCCGCGCGATCCTGGGTGAGATGAAGAAGGCCGGCTACGTCCTGACCGTGGGCGAGTTCAACCCCGGCGTCTACAGCGTCGCCGCGCCCATTCTCACCGACCAGAAGACGGCCCTGGGCAGCGTCGGAGTCGCCTGGGACGAGAACCAGCGTCGCGATGTCGAGGTCGAGCATGCGGTGCTCGCCGTCAAGCAGGCGGCGGCGACCATGTCGGAGCGCCTGCTGGAGCAGCAGCGCGACTGACGCGCCCCAAGGCGCGGGACGGTCGAAGCCCGCGCGGCGCCACGCCCTTCACCTTTGCGTCGAGGTGTTCCCTGACGCCGTAGAGCCCTCTCCTCGCGGACCGCGCCGCTTGCTGTGATGTGGTTCGCTCCTGCAATGGTCCGGTCCTGCTGAACGAAGCGCCGCGAATGCCGACCCCTCGGTCTCGGCCATTGACGAAGTCTCATAATGCAGGATATTTTCAAGCACCGCTGCGAGGAGCTGTGCACCGTCGCTGTTGAGCCGCCGGCATGTCCCACCGACGTGTCCAGGCGGAGCCGCCAGTTCAACTTGTTCCCGACGGTCCACCCATGAGCAGGGCCGCTTCACCAACACATCGTCGTGTTCGCGCCGCCGCGCGCCGGACACCGAGCCGAAGGTAGTAAGCCGCATGACCGGACAATGTCGACCGAATCCGTGCGCAACTCGTACTCCCCGCCTGGCCGACCAGGCGCGTATCACCGGAGCCGTCCCGGAAGGGGCCGGCCGATGAACACCCACGTCAACGCGGGCCAGCGGCTCGACAGTCTCCCCGTCGGCACGTTCCACCGGCGCCTGGTGCTGCTGGTCGGCCTCGGCATGTTCTTCGACTCGTTCGACAACACGCTGTCGGCCGGTGTGCTGGCGTCGGTGCTGGACACCGGCTTCTCGACGCTGGAGCTGAACTCGCTCTTCCTGTCGGTCACCTTCGCCGGTCTCGCGATCGGCGCGATCTTCGCCGGCTGGCTCAGCGACCGGGTCGGACGCGCCTTCGCCTTCCAGTTCAGCCTGGCGCTCTTCGGCATTCTCGCCCTGTGCGCGTCGCTGGCACCGTCTATGGAGGTGCTCATCGCCCTGCGAGGCGTGATGAGCATCGGGATGGGCGCCGAGTACGTCATCTGCTACGGCATGATCACCGAGTTCATCCCGCGTGGCCGCCGCGGCCGCTACCTGGGCCTGCTCGGCATATTCGCCGGGCTCGGCGTCTCCCTGTCCTCGCTGGTCGGCTGGGTGGTCATTCCCGGGTGGTCCTGGCGCGGGATGTTCGTCATCGGGGGTGTCGGCGCCATGATCGCCTGGTGGCTGCGCCGGGGTATGCCCGAGTCCCCGCGCTGGCTGGAGTCGCGTGGGCGGTACGAGGAGGCCGAGGCCGTCATCCGGAAGATCGAGCTGGAGTCCGGCGTCCCGAGCCCGGAGGCCGGCCAGTCTCCGGCGACGGACCGGGCGGCCGACGCGACGGACGAGAAGGCCGAGTGGGTGCCGATCACGGTGCTGTTCTCGCGCCCCGTCATCCGGCGGACGCTGATGGCGCTGATTCTGACCGTCACCTGTCTGTTCGGTTCCTACGCCGTCACCGGCTGGATGCCCACGTTCTTCGTGGAGCAGGGGATGACCGTGTCGAAGTCCCTCGGGTTCAACGCGGCCATCATGTCCGGCTACGTCGCGGGACCGCTGCTGTGCGCGTTCATCGTCGACCGCCTCGGACGGCGCCAGAGCATCATGATGTTCGGGTCGCTGGCGGCGGTCTTCGCCGGCATCTATCCGTTCATGACATCGCCTGCCCTGGTCATCGCCGTCGGCTTCGTCCTGGTCGCCACGGTCGCGTCGTTCCTGACCCTGAGTCTGGGAACGACCCCGGAGTTCTTCCCGACCGCCTTCCGCTTCCGCGGCGGCGGCTTCGCCCAGACCGTCGGTCGCGTCTGCCTGATCTTCTCGCCCTTCATCGTCCTGTGGCTGTTCAACAGCGCCGGCGTCGTCGGGGTGATCCTGGCCGTCTCGGGCATGTACGTCGTCGTGACCCTGCTCAACGCCGTCGCCGGTGTGGACACGTCCCCAGAGGCGTTGGCGCAGATCGCCCCGGACGGCGACGCCGACGGTGGACCGGAGGGCTCCGCCGCCACACATGACGTACGGCCAGCGGCGGGGGCGTCTGTCGGCCCCTCGCTCTCGGGCCCGTCTCCCGCGGCTCGGCGTCCCGGCCTGCCCGGCTGATCCTCCCGACCATCGAGGAGCACTGACATGAAAGCAGTTGTCTTCCTGGGCGAGGGCAAGCTCGATCTCCGCGAGTTCCCCGACCCCGTCCCCGGGCCGGACGAAGTGGTCCTCCGGATGAAGGCCTCCGGCATGTGCGGGAGCGACCTCAATCACCTGCACGGCCCGGCGCGTACCGGAGCTCAGCTGGTGATCGAAGGGCATGAGCCGTGCGGAGTCGTCGAACTCGTCGGTGACGCCGTGCGACCCAGCGAGGCCAAGGTCGGCGACCGGGTCATGGTCCACCATTACGACGGATGCCGCACCTGCCGGTACTGCCGTTCCGGTTGGACGCAGTACTGTCCGAACGGGCGCACGGTATACGGCGGTCTGGACGGCGACGGGGGACACGCGGACCTCATGAAGGTCCCCGCGCACACGCTGATCCGCCTGCCCGACTCGCTCTCGTACAAGACCGGTGCGGCCATCTCGTGCGGCACCGGAACGGCCTTCGGGGCGATCAAGCGGGTCGGCCTGTCCGCCGACGAGACCGTGGCGATCTTCGGGCAGGGCCCCGTGGGCCTGAGCTGCACCATGCTGGCCAAGGCCTTCGGGGCCCGGGTCATCGCCCTCGACGTCGAGCCCTCCCGCCTGGAGATGGCCGAACGGTTCGGCGCCGACCACGTCGTCGACGTACGGGAGCAGGACCCCGTGGCCGCGGTCCGCGCGCTGACCCGCGACGGCGAAGGCGCGGACAAGTCCATCGAGTGCAGCGCCAACGCCACCGTGCGCCGTCAGTCGGTCCAGGCACTCCGGCGCTGGGGAACCGCGTGCATGGTCGGGGTCTTCGGCAAGGTCGAGCTGGACAGCGAGGACCTCATCCAGTTGCAGAAGACCGTCATGGGCTCGCTCACCTTCAGCAAGAACCTCCAGGAGGAGTGCGCCCTGTTCGTGGCCGAGCGCGGCCTGGACGTGGAGTCGCTGTTCACGGACGAGTTCCGGCTGGAGGACGCGGAGCGGGCCTACGACCTGTTCGACCGACGTCAGATCGGCAAGGGCGTCTTCGTCTTCGACTGACGTGATTCCACTGACGTATTCCGGCTGACGGCGTTTCGACTACGGCGTATCGAAGGTCCGTTGAGAGGCAAGCAGTGACCACATCCCAGCAGAACTCCGCCCTGTGCAAGCAGGCCCAGGTCTTCATTTCCCGCGAGGCGCATCATCACCTCATCGACGGCCAGAGTGTCCCGGCCGCGTCCGGGCAGACGCTGACCACCGTCAACCCCTCGACCGGCGAGGTCCTGGCACGGCTCGCCGCCGGTGACGAGGCCGACGTCGATCGCGCGGTCCTCGCCGCACGCAAGGCGTTCAAGGGCCGGTGGAGCACCTGGACCCCGTACGAACGCCAGGCGCTGCTGACGCGCATCGCCCAGATCCTCGACGAAAGGTTCGAGGAACTGATCCAGATCGAGGCCCTGGACATGGGCACCCCGGTCACGAGGCTGCGCACCACCAAGCCCGCCCTGCTGAAGATGGTGTCGTTCTTCGCCTCCCAGGCGGCCAACATCAGCGGTCAGACGCTGATGAACGGCATCCCCGGCAACGTCGCCACGATGACGTTGAAGGCACCGGTCGGGGTCATCGGCGGCATCATTCCGTGGAACGGTCCCCTCAACAGCCAGTTCTGGATCATCGGCGCGGTTCTGGCCAGCGGGTGCACCGCCGTGCTGAAGCCGTCCGAGGACGCCTCCTTGTCGGTGCTGCGGGTGGCCGAGATCCTGCACGAGGCCGGAATGCCGCCGGGTGTCGTCAACGTCGTCACGGGCCTCGGCAAGGAGGCCGGTCACGCGCTGGCGGCCCACCCCGACGTCGACCGCATCGCCTTCACTGGCTCGACCCAGACCGGGCGCAGCATCATCGAGGCGTCCACCGTGAACATCAAGAAGCTCCAATTGGAGCTGGGCGGCAAGTCGGCGGACATCGTGTGCGCGGACGCGGACCTGGACAAGGCGGTGCCGGGAGCCGCGATGGGGGTCTTCGCCAACTCCGGGCAGATCTGCTTCGCCGGCACTCGGGTGCTGGTCCAGCGGCCCGTCGTCGAGGAGTTCACCGAGCGGCTGCTGGCGTTCACGGACACCCTGCGCGTCGGGCACAGCCTCGACGCCGACGCCACGCTGGGCCCGGTCATCTCCCGGCCCCAGCTGGACAAGGTGCTCTCCTACATCGACGTCGGCCGCGCCGAAGGGGCCGAACTGCTGCGCGGCGGCGAGCGGTTCGGGGGCGACCTCGCGAACGGATACTTCGTCCAGCCGAGCGTCTTCGCCGGCGTGACCAACGAGATGCGCATCGCCCGCGAGGAGATCTTCGGCCCGGTCCTGTCGATCCTGCCCTTCGACGACGTGGACGAGGCCATCGCCATCGCCAACGACAGCGAATACGGCCTCGGCGGAGCGGTGTGGTCACAGAACCTGTCCACCGCGCTTCGAGTGGTCCAGGGCGTGCACACCGGCACGATGTGGGTGAACTGCTACGGCTACATCGATCCGCTGGTCGGATTCGGCGGCACGAAGCTGAGCGGTTACGGCTCCAAGGGGAGCGCCGCCCACATGGACACCTACCTGTACACCAAGAGCGTCTACATGCAGCTGTAACTCCCTCTCAGCCTGTGGGAGCCCTGTCGGCAAAGGAGCCAACATGTCGGAAGGGGGGAAGGATCTCTCCCTTTTCCGTGTTGGGCGGCGGTGTAAGCCTCGAATAGGCAGGCCGATGGCCTGTCCGGACCTTCGCACTCTCTCAAAGGACCTGTTATGAGTACGCAGCCCACCGAGCGCCCCGCCGTAGCCTCGGGCACCTTCGACCTCGGGGGCGACCTGACGGTCAACCGTCTCGGTTACGGCGCCATGCAGCTGACGGGCCCCGGTGTATGGGGCGAGCCGCGTGATCCGGACGAGGCCGTCCGGGTGCTGCGCCGGGCCGTGGAACTGGGCGTCACCTTCATCGACACGGCCGACGCCTACGGGCCGTTCGTCAACGAGCAGTTGATCCGCAAGGCGCTGCACCCCTACGCCGACGACCTGGTCATCGCCACCAAGGGTGGCCTCCTCCGCCCGGGCCCGGGGGACTGGCGCCCCAACGGCCGCCCCGAGCACCTGCGCGAGCGGGTGGAACTGAGCCTGCGTCATCTCGGGCTCGAGCGCATCGACCTGTACCAGCTGCACCGCATCGACCCCAAGGTTCCGCTCGCCGACCAGATCGGTGAGCTGGCCCTGCTGCAGCAGGAGGGCAAGCTGCGCCACATCGGAGTGTCGGAGGTGACGGTCCAGGAGTTGAAGGAGGCCCGCACCCACGCCGAGATCGTCTCCGTGCAGAACCTCTACAACCTGGCGAACCGGTCGGCCGAGGACGTCCTCGAGTACGCCGAGTCCGAGAACATCGCGTTCATCCCCTGGTTCCCGATCGCCACCGGCGAACTCGCCCGCCCGGGCGGCCCGCTGGACGCCGTGGCCAAGCAGCACGGCGCGAGCCCCTCCCAGCTCGCCCTCGCCTGGCTCCTGCGCCGGTCCCCGGTGATGCTGCCGATTCCCGGCACCTCTCGGGTCGCACACCTGGAGGAGAACACCGCCGCCGCGTTGCTCGACCTCACCGACGACGAGTTCCGGTCCCTCACCGACGCCGTATAAGACGTACGGCCCATAGACGTACGGGGGGCATCCGGCCGTCCGGATGCCCCCGTCACGTACGCGACGTGGCGCTCACGCGAGATTCTTGGTGAAGAACTCCTCCAGTTTGTCGAACGGGATCAGCTCCGTCCTGTCGTACAGGTCCACGTGGCCGGCGCCCGGGACGACGTACAACTCCTTGGGCTCCGCGGCGAGTTCGCAGGCGTCCTCGCTGCAGTAGCGCGAGTGGGCGTGCTCGCCCACGACGAACAGCAGGGCCCGCGGCGAGATCGACGCGATGTGGTCCAGCAGCGAGAAGTTCATGTACGCCATCGTGCTGGTCAGGGTGAACTGGGTGATGGCGTTGGGGTGGTAGCCCCGCGGGGTCGAGTAGAACTCGCCGAACTCGCGACCGATCGGTACGCCATCGTGCTGGTCAGGTGAACTGGGTGATGGCGTTGGGGTGGTAGCCCCGCGGGGTCGAGTAGAACTCGCCGAACTCGCGACCGATCGGGTCGGTGTTCTCGTCGAATCCGATGGGCGCCCCGCGCGGGGCCAGTGCGGGATGCCCGGCCTCGAAGTCCGCGTACCGCTGCTCGGCGAGCTCGTCGAGGATACGGATGCGGTCCTCGTCGGTGATCGAGTCGCGGTGGCCCTTGGAGTAGGCGCGGGCGATGTCGTACATGCTGGTCGTGGCGACCGCCTTGATGCGCCGGTCGACCTGGGCGGCGCTGACGGCGAACCCGCCGCTGCCGCACATGCCGATCACACCGATGCGCGCGCGGTCCACGAAGTCACGAGTGCCCAGGTAGTCGACGGCCGCGCTGAAGTCCTCGGTGAAGATCTCCGGCGAGGTGATGTGCCGGGGTTCGCCGCCGCTGTACCCGTTGAACGACGGGTCGAAGGCGAGCGCCACGAAGCCGCGCTTGGCCATGGTCTGGGCGTAGATGCCCGAGCCCTGCTCCTTGACCGCGCTGTGCGGTGCGCCGACGATGATCGCCGGATGGCGCTGGGACGTGTCGAAGTCCCGCGGCCGGTAGAGGTCCGCGGCGATGGTGATGCCGAACCGGTTCTTGTACGACACCGGGGTGCGGGTGACGTGGTCGTCGAGGTCGAAGATGTAGTTGTCCGTCGGGGACATGTCCTTGGCCTTTCCCTCGCCGCCGGTCAGCGGACGTGGCTGTCGAACCAGGCGACGGCGACTTCGGGGTGCTCGCTGAAGTAGTTGTAGCCGTCGAAGCGGCGTGAGGTGCCGTAGATCCAGTGCATCTCCTTGTCAACGGGGATGGCGTCGTGGACCGCCTGCACGGCCTCCGGGGTGGTCATGACGTCGTCGTGGACCTGTCCGACCAGGGTGGGCACGGTGATCGCGGAGGCGTACTTCGCGGGCGACTGCTCGGCCAGGTGGAAGCCGGTGCGCTCCAGGACGGCCTGGTCGAGACGGTCGTAGCCGCCCTCGAAGCCGATCGCCTTGGAGAACTGCTCGCCGATGGACTTGCCCTCCAACGGCTGGTGCAGAACCATCGCCTGGATCTCGTCGAACTCCTCCGGGTGCTTGGCCCACGCCACCGCGGTGGAGTTGCCGCCCAGGCACACCGACAGCAGGGCCTTCTTCATGCCCGCCGTGTCCGGGCGCGTCTTCACGTACCGGAGGGAGCCGATGACGTCGCGGTACTCGGTGAGGCCGATCGTGCAGATGCCGCCGTTGCCGTAGCCGCTCATGCCGTGGTTGCGCAGGTCGTAGGTGAGCACGTTGTAGCCGGCGTCGTGCAGCCCCTTGTAGGTGGGCAGGAAGTTGACCTCGAAGCCGCCGAATCGGTCCCAGCCCGGCAGGTGTCCGGGGTAGCCGTAGCGGTTGCCGGGGGAGAAGTGGTTGTGGATGATCAGGCGGTCGGAGTCGGCCGGGATGAACCAGCCTTCGAGCGGTACGCCGTCCATCGACGGGAACGTCACGTCCTCGTAGGCCAGGCCCAGTTCGGAGGGGCGGCGCAGCAGGGGCGCGCGCCGGCCGTCGGTGGTGCCTTCTGTCCATTGCCCGACGAATCCGTTGAATGCCAGCTCGGCCATGTCGAGTTCGGTCACGATACGCTCCCCTGATTTCCCGGCAAGGGTGCTTGATGCGTGATACTCCGGGCGCCTGGTTTTCCATCAAGATTGGCCCGTAAGCGCATTTTCTGCATCTTGAGCTCGGCCTGGATAGAGAAAGAAGGGGGGAGGAATTCTCCCAGGGAAGAACTCCTCCCCCCTTCTCGGGGGCGGGGTGAATCCGGGGTCAGATCGTCGCGGTGTCGATCACGAACCGGTAGCGGACGTCGCTCGCCAACACCCGCTCGTACGCCTCGTTGATCTCGGACGCGGCGATCACCTCGATCTCGGCGCCGAAGCCGTGCTCGGCGCAGAAGTCCAGCATCTCCTGGGTCTCGGCGATGCCGCCGATGGCGGAGCCGGCGATCGACCGGCGGCCCATGATCAGCGGGAAGACGTTGACGGAGATGGGCTCCTCGGGGGCGCCGACGTTGACCAGGGCTCCGTCGATCTTCAGCAGGTTCACGTACCCGCTGAAGTCCAGCGGGGCCGAGACCGTGGAGACGATCAGGTCGAAGGTGCCGGCCAGCTCCTCGAAGGTCTTCGGGTCGCTGGTGGCGTAGTAGTGGTCGGCGCCCAGCTTCAGGCCGTCGTCCTTCTTGCGCAGCGACTGGGAGAGGACGGTGACCTCGGCGCCCAGCGCGTGCGCGATCTTGACACCCATGTGGCCGAGACCGCCCAGACCGACGATCGCGACCTTCTTGCCGGGGCCCGCACCCCAGTGCTTGAGCGGGGAGTACAGGGTGATGCCAGCGCACAGCAGCGGTGCGGCCACGTCGAGGGCGAGGCCGTCGGGGATGCGGACGGCGTAGTTCTCGTCGACGACGATCTTCTCGGAGTAGCCGCCGTAGGTGGGCTGACCGTCCTTGTCGAGGTAGTTGTACGTCTGGATCATGCCGCCGCCGGTGCAGTACTGCTCCAGACCGGCCTTGCAGTGGTCGCACTCGCGGCAGGAGTCGACGAAGCAGCCGACGCCCACCCGGTCGCCGACCTGGTACTTCGTGACACCGGGGCCGACCTCGGAGACGACACCGGCGATCTCGTGACCGGGGACCATCGGGAAGATGGCGGTACCCCAGCCCTCCTGGACCTGGTGGATGTCGGAGTGACAGATACCGGCGAACTTGATGTCGATCAGCACGTCGAACTCGCCGACCGGGCGCCGCTCGATGGTGGTGCGCTCCAGCGGAGCCTTGGCGGCGGGAGCGGCGTAAGCAGCAACGGTGGTCATGTGGGGGATCTCCTAGCAGTGCTCTCGCGCCCGGCTGCCTTCCGTCCAGGCACGGTGACGAGCATGCCTCGCCGCCGGGAAATCACCCAGGGCAGGAATGTGCCTACGTTCGCGGTTCCTACCACTGGCAGAGTCAGGCTGTTGCCCGGCGGCGGGCGAAATGTGGCATGCCTCAAGAATTGCGCTGGCTCACCGTCTCCTTGTCATGCAGAAGACCATGAGAAGGCAAAGGGGGGATAAAAGTCTCCCTGCCGCAAGTGTTGCCGCTGATGCAAGACTTCCGGCGTGACCAGCCGCCCTGACAAGGCGCAGGGTCGCGCTTTCCCGCGGTGGCGTTGATCCCGCGCCTGCTGCCCCGCTGTTGTTCACGTCTGTCCCGTCCGTGATGCGAAGGCGTATGTATGTCTGCTGACCTCTCTGAATCCGCTGTTCCACCCTCGACCGAATCGGGTGAGTCCCCCTCGGGACCCAGCCGACGTACCGTCATCGCCACCGGTGTCGTGGTGGGCGGTGCCGTGGTGGCCGGAGGGACGTTCCTCGCCGGCTCGGAGGAGGCCGCCGCCGCGGAGGCGGCGCCCTCCAGCCGGGTCTCCCTGACCGTCAACGGCACCCGCCGGACCGTGACGGTGGACAACCGCACCTCGCTCCTCGATCTGCTGCGCGAGCACCTCGACCTGACCGGCTCCAAGAAGGGCTGCAACGCCGGGGCCTGCGGGGCGTGCACGGTGCTGGTCGACGGGCAGCGGGTCAACTCCTGTCTGACACTGGCCGTTCGGCTGGAGGGCGCCGAGGTCACCACGATCGAGGGCCTGGCCAAGGGCGACGAACTGCACCCGCTGCAGCAGGCGTTCATCGACGAGGACGCCTTCCAGTGCGGGTACTGCACTCCGGGCCAGATCATGTCCGGGGTCGCGTGCATCCAGGAGGGCCACACCAGCTCGCCGGAGGAGATCCGGGAGTACATGAGCGGCAACGTCTGCCGTTGTGGCTGCTACGTCAAGATCGTGCGCGCGGTCGAGACCGCCGCCCGGAAGTAAGGAGCGGCCCGTGTATCCCTTCGCCTACACCCGTGCGAGCAGCGTCCGGGAAGCCCTGGACGCCGGCAGGCGCGGCGGCCGCTACATCGCCGGCGGCACCACGCTGGTCGACCTGATGCGTGAGACCGTCGAGACCCCCGACACGGTGGTCGACATCAGCGCCCTGCCCCTGCGTGAGATCACCGCCACCAAGGGCGGAGGCATCCGCATCGGCGCGCTGGCCCTGATGTCCGTGGCGACCGCCGACTCCAAGCTGAACTCCCTCTACCCGGTGGCTGCCCAGGCTCTGCGGGGCGCCTCGGCCCAGCTGCGCAACATGGCCACCATCGGCGGCAACATCATGCAGCGCACCCGCTGCACGTACTTCCGCGATGTGACCGCCGACTGCAACAAGCGCGAGTCCGGCTCGGGTTGTGCCGCCCTGCAGGGCTACAACCGCGGCCACGCGATCCTCGGCGGCTCCGATCACTGCGTGGCCGTGCACGCCTCCGACTTCGCCGTCGCCCTGACCGCCCTGGAGGCGACCGTCCACCTGCAGGCCCCGGACGGCAAGGAGCGCAGCCTGCCCTTCGCCGACTTTCTGCTCCGGCCCGACAGCACCCCGCAGCGCGAACAGAACATCAGGCAGGGCGAGTTGATCACGGCGGTCGAGATCCCGGCGTATCCACGCCCGCTCAAGTCGGCCTACCTGAAGATCCGCGACCGGCAGTCCTACTCGTTCGGGCTCGCCTCGGCGGCCGTCGCGCTGCATGTACGCGGCGGAGTGATCCGCGAGGCGAAGGTCGCCGCCGGCGGTGTGGCCACGGTGCCGTGGAAGCTGTCCGCCGTCGAGCGGGCCCTGATCGGCGAGCGCCCCTCGGACCGGCTGTGGGCCGAGGCCGCGAGTCACGCGGCCGACGGCGCCCGCCCCCTTGAGCACAACCGGTTCAAGGTCGAGCTCCTGAAGCGAACCGTCGAACGCCAGCTGCGCACGGTAGGAGAAATGGGATGAGCCCCCAGCCGCAGGCAGCCGTAGGTGCGCCGCTGTCCCGCGTGGACGGCCGGCTCAAGGTCACCGGCCAGGCGGAGTACGCTGCCGAACACGACCTCAAGGGTGTCGTGCACGCTGTCATGGTCGACGCGAGCATCGGACGTGGCCGCATCAGGTCCATCGACACACGCGCCGCCGAGAAACACGCGGGCGTGCTGCGGGTGATCCATCACGGCAACGCCCCGAAACTGCCGTATCGCGACAACGCCGGTTCCAACAACCCGCAAGGGCGCAGACTGCGGGTCTTCCAGGACGACAAGGTCCTCTTCCACGGCCAGCCGGTTGCCGTCGTGGTGGCCACCACGCTGGAGGCCGCCCAGCACGGCGCCAGCCTGGTCAAGGTCCGCTACGACGCCGAAAAGCCCTCGACCGACATCACCAAGGCCACGCCGGGCGAGCCGACGCCCTATGCGCGCGGGGACGCGGAGGCCGGTCTGGCTTCCTCGGCGGTGCGGCTGGACCTGACGTACGAACTGGCGCGCAACCACCACAACCCGATGGAGCCGCACGCCACCGTCGCCCGCTGGGACGGAAACCGGCTCACGGTGTGGGACAAGACGCAGTGGGTGATGGGCACGCACGACGAGATCGCCGCGGTCTTCGACCTCCCGGCGGACGCGGTGCGGGTCATCAACCCGTTCGTCGGCGGCGGCTTCGGCAGCGGACTGCGCTGCTGGCCGCACACCATCGTCGCCGCGCTGGCCGCGCGCGTGACGCGGCGCCCGGTGAAGCTGGTGCTCTCGCGCAAGCAGATGTACTTCGGCACCGGCTTCCGGCCGGCCTACGAGTACCGGCTGCGCCTCGGCAGCGACCGGCGCGGCAAGCTGAACGCCGCGATCCACGACATCGACCACGAGACGTCGTCGTACGAGACGTTCTTCGAGGCCGTGCTGGGCACGGGCCAGATGATGTACAGCATGCCCAACGTCCGCCAGGCGTACCGGCAGGTGCCGTTGGACGTGAACACCCCGATCTGGATGCGCGGGCCCGGCTTCGCCCCCGCGTCGTTCGCGATCGAGTCGGCCATGGACGAGCTCGCGCACGAGATCGGCATCGACCCGATCGAACTGCGCCGGCGCAACGAACCGGCCGAGGACGAGTCGACCAACGAGCCGTTCTCCTCCCGACGGCTGAGCGAGTGCTACACGGTCGGCGCCCGTGAGTTCGGCTGGGACCGCCGCAACCCCGAGCCGCGCTCGACACGGGAGGGGAACCTGCTGATCGGCCTGGGCATGGCCGCCGGGGCCTACGACTGTGGGCGGTATCCGGGGCAGGCCAGGGCGCGGCTGGATGCCGACGGCACGGCGGTCGTGGAGGCGGCCACCACCGACATGGGGCCGGGTACGTACACGTCCCAGACCCAGGTCGCGGCCGACGCCCTGGGGCTGACCATGCGCACGACGACGTTCCGGCTGGGGGACTCGGAGTATCCGTTCACCTCGCCGCACGGCGGTTCGTCGACCATGGCCAGTGTCGGCTCGGCCGT
Organism: Streptomyces sp. NPDC001315; assembly: GCF_042896175.1. Taxonomy (NCBI): domain Bacteria; kingdom Bacillati; phylum Actinomycetota; class Actinomycetes; order Kitasatosporales; family Streptomycetaceae; genus Streptomyces; species Streptomyces sp. NPDC001315. The sequence continues at coordinate 205,956 of NZ_JBIAWZ010000010.1, forward strand.
CGTCGACGCCTGTAACAAGGTGCGGCAGCAGGCGATCAAGCTGGCCGTGGAGGACCGCGAGTCGCCGCTGTACGGGGTGAACGCGGACGACGTCGTGGTGCGCAACGGGCGACTGCACGACCGGAACAACACGGCGCGAGGGGAGACGTACAAGAGCCTGCTGGCCCGCAACGACCGCTCTCACCTGGAAGCGAACGGCGCCTACGAAGGGCCCGGTTCCGACCGGTCCGCCTACTTCGCCTACAGCGCGACCTTCGCCGAGGTCTCGGTCGACGCGGACCTGGGGCTCGTGCGGGTGCGCAAGATGCTCGGCGTGTACGACGCGGGGCGGATCATCAGCCCCAAGCTCGCCGACAGCCAGGCGGTCGGCGGCATCGTGGGCGGCATCGGCCAGGCGCTGTTGGAGCACACGGTCACCGACCACCGCGACGGACGCATCGTGAACTCCAGCCTCGCCGACTACCTGGTGCCCGTGAACGCCGACGTCCCCGAGATCAAGGCGATCTACCTGGAGGGCGAGGACAACGCCGGCAACCTGCTGGGCGTCAAGGGACTCGGCGAGGTCGTCCAGGTGGGCGTGGCGGCCGCGATCGGCAACGCGGTCTTCAACGCCACCGGCCGACGGATCCGCCAACTGCCCATCACCGCCGAGGCGTTGCTCTGATCCCGGCACGCCCATAGGCCGGTCCGGCAGCCGAACCCCCCGTACGGCTGCCGGGCCTCCCCGGGCCGCCGCCGCGCATGCGCCCCCGTGGACGCGGCGGCGGCCCGCTCCACCTTCTGCGACAGCGACCGTCTGTTCTGGAGTCCCTCATGCTGAACATCGCGGACACACTGCACCGCTGGTGCCGTGAGGAACGCCCCTTCGCCCTGGCCACCGTCGTCGACGTCACCGGCAGCGCACCCCTGCCCATCGGTACGTCGGTGGCGGTGGACGAGGACGGCAACGCCATCGGCAGCATCTCCGGCGGCTGCGTCGAGGGCGCGGTGTACGAGCTGTGCCGGCAGGTGCTGCGGGACCGAGGGCCGGCCCAGCGGGCCTGGTTCGGCTACTCCGACGACGACGCCTTCGCCGTCGGGCTGACCTGTGGCGGCGAACTCGACGTGCTCGTCCAGCGCATCGCCCCCGCCGCCCGGCCGCATCTCGGCGCCGCGTTCGCCGCGGCGGTCGAGGGGCGGCCCGCCGCCATCGCCCAGGTCGTGGACGGGCCTGAGGGATTGCTCGGCGCCACGTTGAGCGTGCTCGGCGACAGCTGGATCGCCGACCGCGCGCTCGGCGACGGACCGACCGGCCGGGCTGTGGGGGACCGGGCCACCGCCCAACTCCGCAGCGGACGCACCGGACTTGTCTCGCTCGGCGGCGACGCCGACACCTGCCCCGAGCAGCTCACCGTCCTCGTCCACGTGGCCGCCACCCGCCCCCGCATGCTGATCTTCGGCGCCATCGACTTCGCCGCCGCCCTCGCCCAGGCCGGCCGCTTCCTCGGCTACCACGTCACCGTGTGCGACGCCCGCCCCGTCTTCGCCACCGAAGCCCGCCTCCCGCACGCCGACGAGGTGGTCGTCGACTGGCCCCACCGCTACCTGGCCCGGACGGCCGTGGACGCCCGGACCGCCGTCTGCGTCCTGACCCACGACGCCAAGTTCGACATCCCGCTGCTCCAGCTCGCCCTCGACCTGCCCGTCGGCTACGTGGGCGCCATGGGCTCCCGCCGCACCCACGACGCACGACTCGACCGCCTGCGCGAAGTCGGCGTCACCGAGGAGCAGTTGGCCCGGCTCCGCTCACCGATCGGCCTCGACCTCGGCGCCCGCACCCCCGAGGAGACAGCCATTTCTATCACCGCCGAAATCATCGCCCACGCCCACCGGAGCACCGGCCTGCCCCTGACTCGGGTCACCGGACCGATTCACCGCGTTTCCGGTGCGGCTTCCGAAATTCAAACGGCGTGCGATTCTCTGTGAAATTCCTTTGAAGGCGTGAGGGGAAATAGGAAGCGCGTGCTCATCGACACCTACGGCCGGCAGGCCATCGACCTGAGAGTCTCGCTGACCGACCGGTGCAATCTGCGCTGTACGTACTGCATGCCCGAGGAGGGTTTGCAGTGGCTGGCCAAGCCCGACCTCCTCACGGACGACGAGATCGTCCGCCTGATCGACATCGCGGTCACCTCGCTGGGTATCGAGGAGGTCCGCTTCACGGGCGGCGAGCCGCTGCTGCGTCCGGGTCTGGTGGGCATAGTGGAGCGGGTGGCGGCCCTGGAGCCGCGTCCGCAGATGTCCCTGACGACCAACGGCATCGGCCTCAAGCGCACCGCGCCCGCCCTGAAGGCGGCGGGCCTGGACCGGGTGAACGTCTCCTTGGACACCCTGCGCCCGGACGTCTTCAAGACCTTGACCCGCCGGGACCGGCACAAGGACGTCATCGAGGGCCTGTGCGCGGCCCGCGAGGCGGGCCTGACCCCGGTGAAGGTCAACTCGGTACTGATGCCGGGCCTGAACGACGACGAGGCCCCGGACCTGCTGGCCTGGGCGGTCGAGCACGACTACGAGCTCCGCTTCATCGAGCAGATGCCGCTGGACGCCCAGCACGGCTGGAAGCGCGACGGCATGATCACGGCCGGGGACATCCTCACGTCGCTGCGCACTCGCTTCGAGCTGACGGAGGAGGGCTCGGAGAAGCGCGGCTCGGCCCCGGCGGAACGCTGGCTGGTGGACGGTGGCCCGCACGTCGTAGGCGTCATCGCCTCGGTGACCCGCCCGTTCTGCGCCGCCTGCGACCGCACTCGCCTGACGGCGGATGGCCAGGTGCGTACGTGCCTGTTCGCGACGGAGGAGACGGACCTGAGGGCGGCGCTGCGCTCGGGAGCGCCGGACGAGGAGATCGCCGGTATCTGGCGGACGGCGATGTGGGGCAAGAAGGCGGGCGCAGGCCTGGACGACCCGACGTTCGTCCAGCCGGACCGCCCGATGTCAGCGATCGGCGGCTAGGAAATCCACTCCTAGGATAAAAGGTTTCCCGGGAGAGGAAATCCCACCGCTTTCTGCCGTATTCCTGGAATTCTGCCGGAGCGATATGACTCACATTCGGGGACGGTGAGAATGCCGCCGGACGTCTTTCCTGTCCCGAGCCAATTGATCGGTTCTGGGGACAGGAAAGGGATTCTTCCGTGACACTGCTCGACCTGTTCATCCTGCTGGCCGTGCTGCTGTTCGTCGTGTCGGGCTTCCGACGCGGGCTCGCGGCTTCCGTGGTCGTGTTCGCGTTGACCGTGGCGGGGGCACTGCTCGGTCTGGCTCTTCTGCCGTGGGTTCTCGACGGAGTCGGCGACTCCGCGGCGGCCGTGAACACCGCTGCCCTTCTCACGGTGCTCGTCCCGGCCGCTGTCGGTTCCGTGCTGGCCCGGCGGCCCGCCTCCTGGCTGCGCGGCCGGCTCCTGGCACGAGGCCCGCTGCGCTGGGCCGACGGTGCGGGCGGCGCCCTGGCCGGTGCCGCCGCTCTTCTCGGTGTCGTCTGGATCGCCGGCAACGCGGCCCTGGGATCCCCGCACACCTCGACCGCCCTGCAGCAGCAGATACGCGAGTCGACGACCATGCACACCCTTGCCGACCGGCTGCCGGAGCAGACGGTCACGTGGGTCGACCAGGCCTCCGGTGCGCTCGGCCGGGCCGGATTCCCCCAGGTGCTCAACCCGTTCCAGAGCGAGCCGGCCACCGGGGTTGCCGAGCCCTCCGGCGATGCCGTGACCGCCACGGTGACGCGTACCGCGCAGCAGAGCACGGTGAAGGTCACCGGGCAGCTTGGTGACACCGGACGGGGTTCCGAGGGCAGCGGTTTCGTCTACGGCGACGATCTGGTGATGACCAACGCCCATGTCGTGGCCGGTGTGGACCGCCCGTCGGTGCAGGTCGGCGGGGTGGGGGAGCGGCTGCCCGCGACCGTCGTCCTGTTCGACCCGGACACCGATGTCGCGGTCCTGCGCGTGGCCGGTCTGGACGCGCCGGCCGTCTCCTTCGCCCATGACGACGCGATGCGGGGCAGCTCCGCCGTGGTCGCCGGATACCCGCAGAACGGCGGCCTGGATCTGCGGGCGGCCACGGTGTCGACCCGTATGAATGCCGTCGGTATGGACATCTACGACGAGTCCACGGCGACCCGGGACGTCTACCAGCTCCGCACCACCGTCCGCCCCGGCAACTCCGGCGGACCGCTGCTGACCACCGACGGGCAGGTCTACGGCATGGTCTTCGCCCGCTCCACCGCCCACCCGGACACCGGGTACGCGCTCGCCGCCGACCAACTGCGCGACCTCGCCGACCGGGGTGCGCGGGCCGACGCGCCCCTTGAGACCCGGGCCGTGAGCGCGTAGCGGCCAGTCACGTCCCCGCAGGGTTGGCTGCGGGGACGGGACTGGTCCTGCGAAGCCTGGTTGGAAGGCGCCGTTTCACCGGAGGACAACTCGTCAGCACGGCCTCGCGGACGGCATGTGCGAGTCCCCGGTCCGAGCCGCGGCTTATGCCGTGCCCGTTTCGTCTGCCCTTGCGGGCGACGTGTTCCCTCAGGAGGCGGCGGTAGCCGGGCCCGTGTCGCCGGCAGCGGGGAACAGGCGCTGGACGGCGGCGACGATGGCCGCGCGGCGACTCGCGAGGAAGGCGTCGCGTTCCTCGTCGGCGGGAGCGAGACTGGCCTGGCTGACCCATGACAGGGCCAGCTGGCTGACGAACACCAGGATGTCCTCGGGCTCCCACGCGGGATCGAGGTGGCCTGCGTCCTGTGCTTTGCGCAGCTGTTCGATCTTGTGGCGCAGCGATTCCTGGAACGGGTCGTCGGCGGCGGGTACCCCGGCCGGCAGTTCCAGTTGGCCCCACATCATCAGCCGGTGGCGCTCGGGATGGCGGGCCGCGTGGTCGTGCAGGCGGCCGGCGTAGCCCGGCAGGTCGGTGGCGTCCATCGGGACGGCTTCGGCCATGCCCGCGAGTTCCCGGCCGGCGACGAACCGGTAGAGCGCCTCCTTGCCGCGGAAGTGCGCGTACACGCGCTCCTTGCTGGTTCGCGCCGCCTTCGCGATCCGCTCGACCCGGGCTCCCGCGATGCCGTGGCCGGCGAACTCGGTGGTGGCCGCGGCGATGATGCGGTCGATCGTGGTGTCGGTGGTACTGGTGCGGGGGGCCATGCGCCCCAGACTACCAAACCGTTCGGTTTGACGAGGGCGGCGTGCATGCCTAGGCTCGAACCGAACCGTTCGGTTTGAACCATTTGGGAGTGACTCATGCAGCAGCGCAGGCTGGGCCGCCAGGGCCTGACCGTCTCCGAGATCGGCTACGGCGCGATGGGCACCGCCGTCGGCTACGGCCCCTCGGACGACACCGTGTCGATCACCGCGATCCGCCGCGCCCACGAACTCGGCGTGACCCATTTCGACACCGCGGCCGGGTACGGCTGGGGCGAGGGCGAGAAGCTGCTCGGTCACGCCCTCGCGCCCGTCCGCGACGAGGTGACGATCGCGACCAAGTTCGGCATCGACCCGGGCTTCGTCCCGGACTCGCGGCCGCAGCGCATCCGGGAGTCGGTCGAGGACAGTCTGCGTCATCTCGGCGTCGACGTCATCGACGTGCTCTACCAGCACGGCCCCGATCCGGACGTCCCGGTCGAGGACGTGGTGGGCACGATGAAGGAGCTCGTCGAGGCAGGCAAGGTCAGGTACCTCGGCCTGTCCAACACCGACGCCGACGCCATCCGCCGCGCCCACGCGGTGCACCCGATCTCGGTGCTCCAGGACGAGTACTCCGTCTTCGCCCACCACTCCGAGCAGTTCTTCCCGGTCCTGGAGGAGCTCGGCATCGGACTCGTCGCCTACTCCCCGCTGGCCCACGGCTTTCTCAGCGGCGCCGTCACCCCTCGTGAGAAGTACGCCGCCGACGACTTCCGTCAGACCGCCCCCTGGTGGGACCCGGAGAACTTCGACCGGAACCTCTCCAAGGCCGACGAACTCACCAGGCTCGCGGAGAGCAAGGGCGTCAGCCTTTCCCAGCTGGCCCTGGCCTGGTTGCTGGCGAAGAAGGACTACGTCGTCCCGATCCCCGGCTCCCGCAACGCCGACCGCGTCGCGCAGAACATCGCGGCCGCCGAGCTGAAGCTGACCGCCGACGACGTCGCCCGTATCGACGAGATCGCCCCCGACGGCGCCATCGGCCGACGGGGCATCTGACACCCGCACCGTCGCCGTCCAGGAAAAGATGCGACCGGCGGGAGGGGCGGTGATGCTGCTGGGGGATGCGCCTCGTCCCGTTCGCCGAGCCAGCTCGGTCGATGGCGACGGACGGTGCACGCACCACCGAGCCGAACCGCTCGGTGAGAACCGGAGGAGAGTCCCGTGACCGACAGCACGAAGATCGCCATCGTCACCGGAGCCAGCCGCGGCATCGGCCGTTCCATCGCGCTGGCCCTGGCCCGGGAGGGCCTGGACGTGGTGATCACCTACCGCTCCAACGAGCAGGAGGCCGCCGGGGTCGTCAAGGAGGTCCAGGACCTCGGTCGCACGGCCGTCGCCCTCCGGCAGGACGTCGCCGACTTCGGCTCCCTCGACGCCTCCGTCGCGGAGATCCGTACGACCCTGAGCGACACCTGGGGACGTGAGACGTTCGACTGCCTCGTCAACAACGCCGGCATCGGCCAGTTGAGCGCCTTCGGAGAGATCGGCAACCCCGACAACATCGGCACCACGGTCGCCGCCGTCCTGTCCGGCCGTATGCGCCGGGTCACGGCACAGCGCATCGAGGTCGGCGGCTTCCACATCTGATGACCCTGGGAAGACGGCCGGTTCGCCGATGTCGGCCGTGTCCAGGGCTCGGCAGATGCTCCCGCGCATGCGGTCCGGATCGTATGCGCCGCCGGGGTCGGCACCACCGTGCCTGACGACGCCTCAGTGGAGGCCGGTCCCCGCGTCGCGCCTCAGCCAGGGATCGGCAATCCCTGGCTGCCGTCACCGCCCGCTCGGATGATGGGGGTATGGAGCATTTCGATCAGGCAGCCATGGCGGACTTCCTGCGGCGGCGCCGCGAGGCACTTCAGCCCCATGACGTGGGCCTCCCCAAGGGCGCGCGGCGCCGGGCGACCGGGCTGCGCCGTGAGGAGGTCGCGGTGCTCGCCGGGATGTCGACGGACTACCTCGCCCGCCTCGAACAGCAGCGCGGCCCGCGCCCGTCCGAGCAGCTCCTCGCCGCGCTGGCCCGCGCCCTGCGGCTCAGTCTTGACGAGCGCGACCACCTCTTCCGCCTCGCCGGGCACGGCGTCCCGGTACGTGTGCGCCGTGAGGAGCACGTCAGCCCAGGACTGATGCGGGTACTGGACCGACTGGAGGACACCCCGGCACAGGTCATCTCCGACCTCGCGGAAACCCTCGTACAGAACCGTCTCGCCACCGCGCTGTTGGGCGACGAGACCCGGTACACGGGCATGGCCCGCAGCGGCTTCTACCGGTGGTTCACCGACCCGCGGGCACGCGGCCGTTACGCGCAGGCCGGCCACGCGCTGCAGAGCCGTACCCATGTCGCGGGGTTGCGCGCTGCGCTGTCGCGTGGCGGTGACGACCCGCGCCTCGTGGCCATGGTCGACGATCTGCGCCGGCGCAGCGAGGAGTTCAGGGAGCTGTGGGAGCTGCACGAGGTCGCCGTGCAGGTCGGGCGGCGCAAGACGCTGCTGCACCCCGAGGTCGGCCCGCTCGACCTGGACTGCCAGGTGCTGTTCACCGAGAACCAGGCCCAGGCGCTGCTGGTCTTCACGGCGACCCCGGGCTCGGAGGATCACGAGAAGCTCCAGCTCCTCAACGTGCTCGCGCACGGGCGTATCAGCGCCTGAGCGTGCCCGGCAAGACCTCAGCCAGGGATCGTCGATGGGCGGACAAACGGTCCCTTCCTCCGCTGCCGGGTCCTTGCCATGCTGAGCGTCCACCGGGCTGTACGGGTCGGAATGCGGCGGCCCACTTCTGACGCCCGGTGCCCATGGACCCTTCCCCGACGAGGCATCCAGGAGCGCTCATGCAGGAATCCACAGGACAACACAGGCAGACCGGCTCCCGGTTCTCCCGTCGCGGCTTCCTCGGCGGCACCGCCGCCGTGGGGGCCGTCGGCGTCGGAGCCGTCGGTGTGGCCCAGGGCTCGACCCTCGCCGACTCCGCGCCCGACGGCACGCTGACCGTGCGCCTGAAGGTGAACGGCAGCGCGCAGACCCTGCACCTGGACCCCCGCGCCACACTCCTGGACACCCTGCGCGAGCGTCTGGAGCTGACCGGCACCAAGAAGGGCTGCGACCGCGGCCAGTGCGGTGCGTGCACGGTCCATGTGGACGGCCGCAGGGTGCTGTCCTGTCTGACGCTGGCGGCGGCCGCCGACGGGAGCGAGGTCACCACCATCGAGGGCCTGGAGCCCGCCGCCGACCGGTTGCATCCGATGCAGCAGGCGTTCGTCGACTGCGACGGATTCCAGTGCGGCTTCTGCACCTCGGGCCAGATCATGTCGGCCGTGGCGCTGGTCGAGGAGGGGCGCGCGCACACCGACGACGAGATCCGGGAGCACATGTCCGGCAACATCTGCCGGTGCAGCGCCTACCCGAACATCGTGCGGGCCGTGCAGGACGGCAAGAAGGCGATGAGCTGATGCGCACCTTCGCATTCACCGCACCCACCAGCGTGCGCTCCGCACTGGACCGGTCGAACGACTCCAGCGCCTACCTCGCCGGCGGCACCACCCTGGTCGACCTGATGAAGCTCGGCGTGCTGACCCCGCGCAGTGTGGTCGACATCAACCGCCTTCCGCTGCACGGCATTTCCCGCGACGAGCGCGGACTGCGCATCGGCGCGCTGGAGCGCATGGGCGACGTGGCCGCGCACCCCCTGGTCCGCACCCACTACCCCGTCATCAGCCAGGCGCTCGACCTCAGCGCCTCCCCCCAGCTGCGCAACATGGCGAGCATCGGCGGCAATCTCCTGCAACGCACCCGCTGCGGCTACTTCCGCGATGTGACCACCCCCTGCAACAAGCGCGAACCGGGCAGCGGCTGCTCCGCCCTCCACGGCGAGAACCGCATCCACGCGATCCTCGGCACCAGCGACTCCTGCGTCGCCACGCACCCCAGCGACCTGGCCGTAGCCCTGATGGCCCTCGACGCCGTCCTGAGCCTGCGCGGCCCGGACGGCGAACGCGCCATCCCCCTGCGGGAGTTCTACCGGCTGCCCGGCAGCGCCCCGCACATCGAGAACGTCCTCAAGCCCGCCGAGCTGATCACCGGGGTCACCGTGCCCCCGCTGGCCTGGGCGCGGCGCTCGTCGTACCTGAAGATCCGTGACCGGCAGTCGTACGAGTTCGCCCTCGCCTCGGCCGCCGTCGCCCTGCGCCTGGACGGGGACACCGTCGTCGAGGCCCGTGTCGCGGTCGGCGGCGTCGGCACCCGCCCCTGGCGGCTGCCGGCGGTGGAACGCGCCCTGGCCGGCCGCCCCCGCACGGCCGCCACGTTCGAGGCGGCGGCGGCGCTCGCCGACGACGGAGCCCGCCCACTGACCCACAACGCCTACAAGACCACCCTGGTGCGCCGCACCGTGCAGCGCGCCCTGACCGAGCTCGGAGGTGCCCGATGACGCTGTCTCCCGTGGGCCGCGACCTCGACCGCGTCGACGCCCGGCCCAAGGTCACCGGACGGGCCAGGTACGCCGCCGACTACCAGGCACAGGGCAAGGCGTACGGCTATCTCGTGCAGGCCACGATCGGCAAGGGCACCGTGCGCGCCATGGACACCACCGCGGCGGCCAAGGCCCCTGGTGTCGTCGCCGTGTACACGCCGTTCAACCCGCTCAAGCTCTACGCGCCGGCCGGCGGCCCCATCGTCGAGAACTACGCCCCGCTCCAGGACACCAGAGTGCGCTACCGCGGCCAGATCATCGGCCTGGTGGTCGCCGAGACCTTCGAGCAGGCCCGTTATGCCGCCGGTCTCGTCACCGCCACCTACGACGCACAGGAGCCGCGGACCTCCCTGTCGGCCGAGTCACCGGGCACCACGGCGCCCCCCTCGGACCGCGGGGGACCGGCCAGGTCGACCGTGCTGGCCTCCGGGGTCGACTCGATCGAGGACGCCCTGCGCTCCTCCGACGTCACCGTGACCACGACCGTGACCCAGCCCGCGCAGAGTCACGCCGCGATGGAGCCGCACGCCGCCCTCGCCATCTGGCACGAAGGGCACCTGACCATCCACACCGGCACCCAGGCCCCGCTGATCCACGCCCAGAGCATCGCCGCCCGCATCGGGGTCGAGCCGGACCGGGTGCGGGTCGTCAACCCGTACGTCGGTGGCGGGTTCGGCAGCAAGGCGCCCACCTGGAGCGAGCCGGTGCTCGCTGCCGCCGCGGCCCGGGACCTCAAGCGGCCGGTGAAGCTGGTCCTCACCCGCGAGCAGGTCTTCGTCCTCACCGGTCACCGCTCGGCCCTCACCCAGCGGGTGCGGCTCGGCGCCTCGGCCGACGGCATGCTGAAGGTGGTCGCGCACGAGTCGGACGCGGAGGATCCCGCCGTCAGCGCATGGCCCATGCTCCCCGCCCAGGGCACCTCGACCCTGCTGTACAAGACGGAGAACCTCGCGATCGACCAGCGTCTCGTCGAACTCGACGTCCCGCCGGTCTGCGCGATGCGCGGCCCCGGCGAGTCACCCGGCGCCTTCGCCGTGGAAACGGCGATGGACGAACTGGCCGACAAGCTCGGCATGGACCCGCTGGAGCTGCGGCGCAAGAACTACGCGGTCACCGTCCCCGGCACCCAACTGCGCTGGTCCGGCAAGCACTTGGACGAGTGCTACCGCGTCGGGGCCGAGCGGTTCGGCTGGTCGCGCCGCAACGCCCGGCCGCGCTCACGCCGTGAGGGCGACTGGCTGATCGGCATGGGCATGGCCACCGCCATCTACGGGGGCGGCCGTATCCCCGCCCAGGCCCGGGTCGGGTTCGAGGCCGACGGCACCGCCACCGTGGGCACCGCCACCGCCGATCTCGGCACCGGGGCGCGCACCGTCATCGCCGTCACCGCCGCGGACGCCCTGGGCATCCCGCTGCAACGGGTCACGGCGGACCTGGGCGACTCCGCGCTGCCCGCGGGAGCGATGGCCGCCGGCTCCCTGGCGACCGCCAGCTCCGTCCCCGCCGTACAGGCGGCGGCCCGCGCGGCCGTCACCGCCCTGATCGACCAGGCGGTGGAGAACGAGCGCTCGCCCTTCCACGGCCTGGACAAGGACGACGTCACCTACAGCGACGGACGGATCAGCGGCGGCGGACGCTCCGTCACCTTCCGGCGCCTGCTCCAGACCATCGGCCTGCCCCGGGTCCAGGCCACGGCGGCCTCGTCGGCGCCCCCGCCGCCCGACCAGTACGCCCTGAACAGCTTCGGCGCGCACTTCTGCGAGGTGAAGGTGCACCGCCTCACCGGCGAACCCCGCGTCACCCGGTTCACGACCGTCATCGACGCCGGCCGCATCATGAGCGCGCGGACCACCCGCAGCCAGATCTCCGGCGCGGTCATCTTCGGCATCGGACACGCCCTGCTGGAGGCCAACCCCATGGAGGAGTCCGGGCGGTTCGCCGCCGGGAACCTCGCCGACTACCTGGTGCCCGTCAACGCCGACATCCCCGACCTGGACGTCCACTATCTCGACCGGCCCGACCCGGTCGTCAGCGAGCTCGGCGCCCGCGGCCTGGGCGAACTCCCCTCGGTCGGCGCGGCCGCGGCCATCGGCAACGCCGTCCACAACGCCACCGGCATCCGCGTCCGCGACCTGCCCATCACCCTCGACAAACTCCTGGGCTGATCCCTCAACACGCCTGGCAGGAACGACACTCATGCTCGAACTGGGCAAGGAACTACTGAGGCGCCTCGACGAGGACGAGGGCGCGCCCCTCGCGGTGGCCACCGTCACGGCCGTACGCGGCAGCGCACCGCGCCCACCCGGCGCCACGCTCGCCGTCGACCGGGACGGCACCGCCCTCGGCAGCATCTCGGGCGGCTGCGTCGAAGGCAGCGTCCACGCACTGTGCACCGAACTGCTGGCCGAGGACGCCGGGTTCGGCGCGGCGGTGCACAGCTTCGGCTACAGCGACGACGACGCGTTCGCGGTCGGCCTCACCTGCGGAGGCGAACTCGACGTCCTCGTCCAGCGCATCGACTCCCCGCAACGCCCGCAACTGCGCGCCACGTTGGCGGACGCCGCCGACGGCCGGGCCACGGCCTTGGCCACCGTCGTCGAGGGCCCAGGGCAACTGCTGGGGCGGGCGATGACCGTACGCGACGACGGCAGTCACGTCGGCGGTCTCGGCGACGCCGGTCTCGACCGGGAGGCGCTGGCCCAGGCACGCGCCGCACTGGAGGCGGGAGGCACCAGGACGGTGAAGGTCGGCCCGCACACCAGCGGCGCCGGCCCGCTGACGCTGCTGGTGGAGTGCGCCCTGCCCGCTCCCCGCATGCTCGTCTTCGGCGCGATCGACCACGCCGCGGCGCTCGCGCAGGCCGGGGCGTTCCTCGGCTACCGGGTCACGGTCTGCGACGCACGGCCCACCTTCGCCACCGCGCAACGCTTCCCGTACGCCGACGAGGTCGTCGTCGACTGGCCGCACCGCTACCTCGACACCCAGCGGCTCGACCGGCGCGCCGTCGTCTGCGTTCTGACCCATGACCCGAAGTTCGACGTCCCGCTGCTGACCCGGGCACTGCGGCTGCCGGTCGCGTACGTCGGCGCCATGGGCTCTTGGCGCACCCACCTCCAGCGCCTGGATCTGCTCCGTGAGGCGGGGCTGACCGAGGCGGAGCTGGGTCGGCTCAAGTCACCGATCGGCCTGGACCTCGGGGGCAGGACACCCCAGGAGACCGCCCTGTCGATCACGGCGGAGATCGTGGCCCTCACCCACGGCGGGTCCGGTACGCCGCTCTCGACCGGGATACCCATCCACCACGACGACGCCCGCGCCCGCGCCGGAGCCACACGCCCAGGCCGCCATACCGAACCGTTCGGTTTGGCAGAGGCGGCGGACGTGTGTATGCTCGAACCGAACCGTTTGGTTTGAACCTATTGGGAGTCACTCATGCAGCAGCGCAATCTGGGCCGCCAGGGCCTGACCGTCTCAGAGATCAGCTACGGCGCGATGGGCACCGCCTTCGCCTACGGTCCCTCGGACGACACCGGATCGATCACCGCCATCCGCCGCGCCCACGAGCTGGGCGTGAACCACTTCGACACCGCCGAGATGTACGGCTGGGGAGAGGGCGAGAAGCTGCTCGGCCACGCCCTCGCGCCCATCCGCGACGAGGTGACGATCGCGACCAAGTTCGGCCTCACCCCGACCTTCGCGCCCAACTCGAAGCCGGACCACATCCGTGAGGTCGTCGACAACAGCCTCCGCAACCTCAACACCGACGTGATCGACGTGCTCTACCAGCACGGCCCCGACCCCGAGGTCCCGATCGAGGAAGTGGTCGGCGTGATGAAGGAGTTCGTCGACGCCGGCAAGGTCAAGTACCTCGGCCTGTCCAACACGGACACCGATGCCATCCGCCGCGCCCACGCGGTCCACCCGATCTCGGTCCTCCAGCACGAGTACTCGGTCTTCGCCCACGACTCCGAGCAGTTCTTCCCCGTCCTGGAGGAGCTCGGTATCGGCCTCGTCGCCTACTCCCCGCTGGCCCGCGGCTTCCTCAGCGGCGCCGTGAAGTCCCGCGAGCACTATGACCCGAGCGACATCCGCAACATGATCCCCTGGTGGGCCCCGGAGAACTTCGACCAGAACGTCTCCCTCGTCAACGAGCTCACCAAGCTCGCGGAGAGCAGGGGCGTCAGCCTCTCCCAGCTGGCCCTGGCCTGGCTGCTGGCGAAGAAGGACTACATCGTCCCGATCCCCGGCTCCCGCAACCCCGAGCGCGTCGCGCAGAACATCGCGGCCGCCGAGCTGAAGCTGACCGCCGACGACGTCGCCCGCATCGACGAGATCGCCCCCGACGGCGCCATCGGCGCACGAGGCATGTGACACCCACGGTCGCCCGGCGGAGCGCCGCCGTGTGAGAGGGGCGGGAAGCCCGCGCACGTCGCGGGCCCTCCGCTCTGTGGCGTCACCGCCACCCGCCGGTCCAGCCTCACATCATGGCGAGCGCAGCTCCGCGTCCCTTCAGGGCGACTTCGCCCGACCTGCTCAGAGGGTGAGAACGATCTTCCCCCGGGCGTGGCCGGTCTCGCTCAGTCGGTGTGCCTCGGCCGCGTCTTCCAGGGGAGAAGTGGCCGCGAGGGGCACGGTGAACAGGCCCTGTTCGGCGAGGGCGGCGGCCTCGGCCAGCCCTTTGACCGCCTGCGGGTCCCCTCCGGGCCCCGCCGAGGCCGACAGGTGGACTCCGTACTTCGCGGCGTCCAGGTCGGCGATGGTCACCACCCGGCCCGGGCTTCCGGCGAGGTCCACCAGGTCGGGCAGCGAACCGGATCCGGCGCAGTCCAGGACGGCGTCGACACCGTCCGGTGCGAGGGCGGAGACACGCTCGCCCAGTCCGGGGCCGTAGGTGGTCGGTATCGCTCCCAGCCCCGCGACGAACTCGTGGTTGTGCGCGCCGGCCGTACCGATGACGGTCGCGCCGCGGGCCACCGCGAGCTGGACGGCCACCGTGCCGACCCCGCCCGCGGCGCCCTCGATCAGCAGCGTCGTACCGGGGCCGGCCTTCAGCAGGTCGAGGGTGCGCACGGCCGTCTCGACGTTCGCGGCCGCGCCGCCGGCCTGCTCCCAGCTCAGCGCGTCCGGCTTCGGCACCCAGGTCGCCAGGACGGCGTACTCGGCGTTCGCGCCGCCGAGCACCGCGAGATCGACGATGCCGAAGACGGCGTCGCCCGGCCGGACCCCGCTGACCCCGACGCCGACCTCGTCGACCACACCCGCGGCATCCACGCCGAGCACATGAGGCAGCGGCACCGGCATGATGTCGCGCAGCCGGCCCGAACGCTGGGAACAGTCCGCAGGAGCGACGCCGGTAGCCCGTACGGCCACCCGGATCCGGCCCGGTCCCGCGTGTGGCTCTGGAACGTCGGTGATCTCAAGGACGTTCGTGGGGCCGTACTCGGAGAATGTCAGTGCTCTCATGGCGTCGGACGCTAACGGAACACCCCGTCCGTTTGTCTAAAGTGAGAGCGGTGACGAACCCTTTGCCTCACTCACAGCGCTCCGACGCCCGGGACAACCGCGAGCGCATCCTCGCCGTGGCCCGCACGACGTTCGCCGAGCAGGGGCTGGAGGTGGCGATGCGTGAGATCGCGCGGCGTGCCGAGGTCGGCCCCGCGACCCTCTACCGGCACTTCCCCACCAAGGAGGCGCTGGTCGCCGAGGCCTTCGGTGAGCAGATGACCGTCTGCACGGCCCTCGTCGACGAGGGGCTGGCCGATCCGGACCCCTGGCGCGGCTTCTGCCTGGTCATCGAGAAGGCGTGTGAAATGCAGGCACGCGACCGGGGCTTCACCGCGGCGCTGGCCTCGGCCTTCCCTCGCGCGGTGGACCTCGCCGCGGACCGGGAGCTGGCACTGGGCAAGGTCGTGGAGCTCGTCCGCCGGGCCAAGGTCGCGGGCGAGCTGCGACCGGACTTCGTCCTGGACGACTTGATCATGATGCTCATGGCCAACGGCGGCATCCGGGCCGCCTCCACCGTCACCACGGTGGCCGCCTCACACCGCTTCGCCGCGGTGCTGCTTCAGGGCCTGCGGGCCGAGCCGGCCGCCCCGCCACTGCCCCCGGCGGTCCGGCTGCCCCTGACGGCGGTGACCTAGCGGGCACAGCGCTGGCTACCACGCGTGCTTGACCGTCGGAAGGGCGAGATCGTTGCAGCCGGGCACCTGGACCTTCACCGCCACGGGAACGGGCCACCTCGACGACCTCGCCCTGGGCAGGCCGGTCAGCAGCAACAGCCTGGAGAACGGCGACTGGGGGCAGGACCCGGCTCACCGACGGCCGCCTCACCAGCGTGGGAGGTGCGAAGGGGTACACCAGCAACGAGTTCACGTCCGCCGACGTGGCCGCGAACCCGGTCTGGGTCGAGATCGATCTCGGGGCCGACACCGACCTCGACGCCGTACGCCTCTTCCCGCGCACCGACATTGCGACGGCCGGCGGCGGCACCGCGGACTTCCCGGCCGACTTCACGTTCCAGACCCGCCGTGACGGCGGCACGTCGTACACCACCGCCCGCACGGTCACCGGTCAGGCGAACCCGGCCGGAGCGGCCCAGACCTACACGCTGACCGCCGCCACCGGCCGCCTGCGACTGCAGACAGCCAGGCTGGGCACACCCGCCTCGGACGAGTCGGGCAAGTGGCGCCGCCAACTCGCCGAGGTTCTCGTCCGGTAGCCCGCCGGCCGACGCCCGCCTCGTCCTGGGTAGCGGAATGGGTAGTTCCACGCATGCCGACCCTCGCATGATCACGAAATTCTTTGCGTTCCCACCCATCACGTGTTCCACGGAGAAAGCGCTCTCCGCCTAGAGGGCGCTTCCTCTCGGAATACCGAAGGAAAGCAAAGAGTCCCATGGCTGCCCATGACATGCAGGGGTCCGATGACCACCACCCTCCAGGACCCCGCCCGCAGCAGACCCAGATGGGTCTTGGCCCTCGTCGCCGCGGTGACGTCCGCAGCCCTCCTGGCCGGAGCGCTGGGCGGTGCCCTGATCACCGCCCAGCCCGCCATGGCGGCGCCCGGCACCCCGATCCTGCGGCTCGACACGGAGAACGGCGCCACCACCGCCAACTACCTGTCGTTCCTCGCCCAGCTCCGCGAGAACGTCGACTTCGAGGCCCAGGACGTCGACAACACGGTCGAGGGCACCACCGACCTGATCGACCACACCAACCCCAACTCCGTCGGCGCCACCGAGGCCGTCATCTACACCGAGGACGGACACGAGCTCCGTCTGCGGTTCCGCACGAGCGACCTGTACCTGGTCGGCTGGTACGACAGCACCGGCCGCTACCGCTACATCGGTCCGTCGTCGGAGGCCCGGATACCGGGCGCGCAGGCAGGCGACGCGCTGCAGTTGCTCGCCGGGTCGGACTACGGCTCCCTCGAGCGCGAGGGCCAGGTTGACCGTACGACCATGGTGTTCAGCAGGATCGCCACCGAGGCCCACGCCATGAGCCTGTGGAAGTCCAGCAACGACGTGGCGATGGCCGCGGCGCTGGTGTACTTCGCCCAGTTCGTCTCCGAGGCCGCCAGGTTCCGCGGCATCCAGGACACGATCGCCCAGCAGGGGTTCAGCTCCACGGGCACCGACTCGTACGCCGTGGAGACGCGGCTCGACCCGCAACTTGTCGATCAGGAGACCGACTGGGGCCAGCTCAGCGAGCGGCTGAGGCAGGTCCAGCTCGCGGGCAGCGACCAGACGCCCATCCCGCTGACGGGCTGGTTCCGCAACGGCTTCGGTGACATCGTCGAACTCTCGCTCAACCTCGCCCGCGACTACGCCCGCATCATGATGGTCGCCAACGGCTACCCCGGGTACTCCAGCAGACGGCACCTCGCGAACAGCGACACCCTGGTGGTCGCCGCCGACGGCTCCGGGGACTACGACACTGTGCAGGGCGCGATCGACGCGCTGCCCACGGACGGGGGCGCGTACACGATCTCCATCGAGCCGGGCACCTACAACGAGACGATCACCGTGCCGTCCAGCAAGCCCTACCTGATGATCCGGGGCGCCAGCGGCAACGCCGCCGACGTCGTCATCACCGGCGACCGGGCGCACGGGATGCTCAAGCCCGACGGCACGCCCTACGGCACCGAGGGCAGCGCCGTGGCCACCATCAAGGCCCACGACGTCACCGTCGCCAACCTCACCATCCAGAACACCTTCGATCCCAAGGCCCACCCGGAGATCAGTCCGTACGAGACGCAGGCCGTCGCGCTGGCCGCCGAGGGCGACCGGCAGATCTACACCCAGGACCGCATCATCAGCAGCCAGGACACCGTCCTGGCGAAGTCACCCGTCCCCACCGACCAGAACCGGCAGTATTTCGTCGGCAGTTACATCTAGGGGAACATCGACTTCATCTTCGGCAACGCGACCGCGGTGTTCGACGGCTGCAACGTCGCCATGCGCAACTGGGTCGGCGGCACGGTGCTGGCTCCGAACACCGACGAGAGCAAGAAGTACGGGATCCTCATCACCCACAGCACCATCTACACCAACGGGGTGCCGGCCAACACGATGTACCTGGGCCGGCCCTGGCACAACACCGCGACCGCCTCCCCGCAGGCGGTGATCCGCAACACCACGATCAACTCCGGCATCACCGCCGCCCACCCGTGGACCGACATGACCACCGACTACTGCTGGACGCAGGCCCGGTTCAAGGAGTACCAGAACACCGGCCCCGGCGCGGGCGTGGGCGCGAACGCCCCGCAGATGTCCGACTCCGAGGCCGCCGACTACACCGCCGCGAAGTACCTGGCCGGCACCGACGGCTGGGGCCCGGTCTTCCACTCGGAGTGACCGCACCACACAAGCCGTGACGCCTGAAGCGGGAGGGGCCCGGACTTTCCGGGCCCCTCCCGTGCGGCTCCTACGACGCCTGTTTCTCCGCCCACCAGGCCGCGACCAACGCCCGTGACCGGAAGCCGAGTTTGCCGAGGATGTTCTCGACATGACGGTCGGCCGTACGCGGTGACAGCACCAGCTCGGCGGCGATCTGCCGGTTGCTCAACCCTTTGGCCACCAGCGACGCGACCTGCCGCTCCCGGTGGGACAGCGGGCAGTCGGCGTCGTTCGTGCCGACCGTGGGGGCGCCGCCGCCGACTGCGGCGACCGTGTCCGCGCCGGAGCTCTCCCCGGCGGCCAGGGCGAAGCCGACGGCCCGGTCGGGGGTGCCGCGCAGGCCGCCCGCCGTGAACGCCGCGGCGTAGGCCCTACGGCCCAAAGCCGCGACGGCTGCCTCCTCACAGCTCATGTGATTTCCGGCCATCTGCGGACCGAACGCGGCGATCGACGTGCCGGCATCGCGCCACAGGGCGTCCGCCGAGCCCAGCAGTCCGGCCGCCCGGGCGGGTGCGCCGCCAGCGACGGTGGCCCAGGCGAGCAGTTCCAGCATCCGCGCGACCATCGCGTAGTCGTTGAAGCCCCGCATGCACTCCAGCGCGGATCTGGTCAGCGCCTCGGCCGCCTCCCGGTCGCCCCGGTCCCAGGCGCCGTGACCCAGAGCCATGAGCACCTGCCCACGGCCCCATCGCTCGCCGCTCGCCTCACTGGAGGCGATCAGCCGGGCGCTGGTCAGGGGTGCGCGGGGATCACCGGCGTAGGCCTGTCCGCAGGCCAGAGCGAGCAGCCAGGAGGTCGCCTCGCGCTCGTCGCCGAGAGCCGTCATCACGGCCAGTGCCTCCTCGTAGCGGCCGATGCTCTCCTCCGGCCGTCCCCGGTAATGCGCCGAGACCCCGCGAAGCCCCGACGTCGTGGTCCGGACCGCCGGGTCGTCCAGCACCTCGCCCAGTTGCTCCGCCTCGTCCATCCAGCGGTCGGCCGTCGTGAGGTCGCCCTGGTTTTGCGCCACCCAGGTCGCGCCGAGCAGCGCCCAGGCGCGCTCGGACGTGGGCTCGGGGCCGGCCGCCAGTGCCTGTTCGAAGCGGCGGCGCCCCTCACTGAGGAAACCTCCCACGCACCAGTGGAAGTTGAGTGCCGATACCAGCCGGAGCCGGATCCGAGGATCGGCGTCCCATTCCAGTGCGGCCAGCAGGTTGGTGTGGTCGGCACGGAACATGGCCAGGCTCTCCACCTGGCCGGGACCGTACCAGCCCCGGTTGGCGCGCTCGGCCACGCCGAGGAAGAAGTCCTGATGCCGCATGCCCAGTTGGTGCTGTTCCCCGGAGTCCGTGAGCCGTTCCCTGCCGTAGTGGCGGACGAGTTCCAGCATCCGATAGCGCGGCAGGCCCTCCACCTCACAGGTCAGGACGACGGACTGGGCGACCAGCCGATCGAGCAGATCCGGTACCTCGCGGCGGGCGATGCCCTCGCCGGCGCAGACCGCCTCGGCCGCCTCCAGGGTGAAACCGCCTGTGAAGACGGACAGCCGGCTCCACAGCAGCCGCTCTGTCGGGCAGCACAGCTCGTAGCTCCACTCGATGTCGGCGGCCGCCGCCAGCGCGAGCCGCGTCTTGCCCACACCGCCCACACCGGTGAGCGTCAACAGCCGCTCCGCGCCCAGCAGACGGCGGATCTCCGCGACCTCATGCCGCCGCCCGACGAAACTCGTGAACGCTGCGGGCAGATTCGCCGAACCGGCGGTCATATGTGTCATCCCGACAAAACACCCTTAAAGGAAGCCTCTTGGGATGATTACGCAATATTCATGCTAGTTCCACAAAGGAAAGTCAAAGGCGAATGAAAGGGTCAAATCTCCCCATATGTACAAGCGGAGCGGACCGTCTGCCCGTCGACAGGCGCGGCCTCCGTGGTCAGGCGACCGGGGGAGAGGCCGGCAGATTCTGGTCGGCGGCCCAGGAGGCGAGGATGCGCAGCCGCTCGTGGGTGGGGGAACCTGGTGCGGCCGTCCAGACGGTGAGGTGCTGGTCCGGGTCGGTGTTGGCGGTCAAGGTGTCCCAGTCCAGGACGAGTTCGCCGACCACGGGGTGGTTGAGCGTCTTGGTGCCCACCGTGCGGGCCGCGACCCGGTGGTCGCCCCACCACTGGGCGAACTGCTTGTCGCGCAGGGACAGTTCACCGACCAGCTCGATCAGGCGGGGGTCCTCCGGATACTGCGCGGCTTCCATCCGCAACTGCGCCACGGCGAGCCGCGCGGAGGTCTCCCAGTCCGCGTACAGCGTGCGCATGGCCGGATCCGTGAAGCTGATCCGCGGGTAGTTGCGGTGCCTCTCAGGGATCCGGGAGAAGTCGGTGACCAGCGCTGCCGCCAGCGCGTTCCAGGCCAGGATGTCCCCGCGCCGGCCCTGCACGATGGCTGGAGTGGCGGTGAGATCGTCCAGCACGCGCTGCAACTGCGGCTGGACCTTCTGCCGCCCCCGGTTGCGGGCGCGAGTGGTGGTCTTGCCGGCGAGCTGGAAGAGATAGCCGCGTTCGTCGTCGTCGAGATGGAGCACCCGGGCGAGCGTGTCCAGCACGGGTGCGGACGCCTGCATACGGCCCTGCTCGAGACGTGTGTAGTAGTCGGTGCTGATGCTGGCGAGCTGGGCGACCTCTTCGCGGCGCAACCCGGCGACCCTGCGGGGGCCGCCGCTGTCGGGCAGGCCGACAGTGCGCGGGCTCAGCTCGGCGCGGCGCTTCTTGAGGAATTCTCCCAGCTCGTTGAGGGGAACGTTGCCGGTCATGCCGTTCAGCATGGCATCGATCGCATCTGAGGAAGGAGGGAGAGTTTTGACCCAGGATGGCTCCCTCCCCGGATGTCCTTCTCCACTTTTGGCTCTTGCCTCGGCGTGTGAGGCTCGACATCGAGCGGCCTGCGCGGCGATCCCGAGCGCCGGGCCGGCCACGTCCCCGCGAGCCCGAGCGAAGCCCTACTACCCACAAGGACTCACCATGACGACATTCGCCCTCGTAGGCGCCGGCCCCGGCCTCGGGCTCGCCACCGCACGCCGCTTCGGAACCGCCGGACACACCGTCGCCCTCATCTCCCGCAACGTCGAGAAGCTGGACGGGCTGAGCGCCGAGCTGGCCCGCGACGGCATCCAGGCACGGGGCTTCACCGCCGACGTCCTCGACATCGAGTCACTGGACGCGGCCCTGTACGCGGCGGCAGCCGCCCTGGGTCCTGTCGAGATCCTGCAGTACAGCCCCGTGCCTCGCGCCGATTTCATGAAGCCGGTCCTGGAGACCACAGCCGACGACCTCGACGCGCCCCTCGCCTTCTCCGTCAAGGGCCCGGTCACCGCGGTGAACGCCGTTCTGCCCGGCATGCGCGAACTCGGCCGCGGCACGCTGCTGTTCGTCAACGGCGGCAGCGCCGTGCGCCCCAACCTCAAGGTCGCCGGCACCTCGGTCGCTTTCGCCGCCGAGAGCGCCTACGCCCGCATGCTCCACGACGCGCTCGCCCCGGAGAACATCCACACCGCCCAGCTGATCATCCCGGGAGCCATCCGCCCCGACGCCGAGCACAGCAGCCCTGAAGTGCTGGCCGACCGCCTGTACGACATCCACCTCCAGCGCGACGGCTTCCGCCACTACGCCGAGCCCCTGCCCGACTGACGCCCCCGGAGGGTGCCGTGAGCCTGACCACCCGTTCCACTCTTGCACGCACCGTACCGGCCGCCTTACTGCTGGCGGTCACCGCCTGTACCGATGAGACGTCCCCGTCCCCGTCTTCCGCGCCGTCCGCGTCCGCGTCCGCATCCGCTTCACAGCGAACGCCGGCGCCGACGCCGACGGCACCAGCCTCACCCTCCGAGGACAAGGGCACCGCCATGAACCTCCGGCTCACCATCGACGGCCACCGGGTCGGCGCCACCCTGAACGACAGCGCCACGGCCCGCGACTTCGCCACCCTGCTCCCGCTCACGCTGAACCTGAGCGACTTCCACGAGACCGAGAAGATCGCTGACCTGCCCCGTCGGCTGTCCACCTCCGGCGCCCCGGACGCCGCCGAAGCCAAGCCTGGTGACCTGGCGTACTACGCCCCTTGGGGCAACCTGGCCCTCTACTACCGAGGCAGCGGCTCCAGCGACGCCAGCCTGATCATCCTCGGCCACATGAACGGCGACACCGAACGCCTCGCCATCGCCACCAAGGTCACCATCGAAGCAGCGTCCTGACCCGGCGCACTCTCAACGGGAGAAACGCACGTGAACCCCACCTACGACTTCACCGGCCAGGTCGCCCTCGTCACCGGCGCCGGCTCCGGTATGGGCCTGGCGACCGCCCGGGCCTTCGCCGAGTCGGGGGCCGCCGTCGCCCTCACCGACATCGACGAAGCCGCCCTGAACGCAGCCGTCAAGGAACTCACCGACGCCGGTCACCGAGCCCTCGCCCTCACCTGCGACGTCAGCGACGAAGACCAGGTGGCGGCCGCGGTCGACCGCACGGTGGAGACCTTCGGGCGTCTGGACTTCGCCTACAACAACGCCGGCATCCAGATCCCGCCCAGCGACGCCGCCGACGAACCCGCCGAGCGGTTCGACCGCGTCAACGCCATCAACCTCCGCGGCGTGTGGGCCTGCATGAAACACGAGCTGCGCCACATGCGCGCCCAGGGCAGCGGCGCCATCGTCAACTGCTCCTCGCTCGGCGGCCTGGTCGGCCTCCCCGGCCGTGCCTCCTACCACGCCTCCAAGCACGGCGTGATCGGCCTGACCACCAGCGCGGCCCTGGAGTACGCCCCGCGCGGCATCCGGATCAACGCCGTCTGCCCCGGCACCATCGACACCCCGATGGTCAGCGACATGATCGCCAAGGGGGATCTCGACCGCGCCGAGGCCGAGGCCAACCAGCCCATCAACCGCCTCGGTACGGCCGAGGAGATCGCCCAGGCGGTCCTGTGGCTGTGCAGCCCGGGAGCCGGTTTCGTCGTAGGCGTCGCCCTCCCCGTCGACGGCGGCTACGTCGCCCGGTAACGGCGTGGGAGCCGCCGTCACGCAACGGACGGCGGCTCCCACGGCAGCATCAGGTATCAGCAGACGGCGAAGGGATCGACCCCGTCCCATGCCTCGCGCCGCGCGTCGGCGAGCCGGTCGCGCACCAGACGCGGCTCCACGTCGAACGACAGGCACGCCCGGTCGCGAGGGGGGGAAGGCCGGCCAGTGCGGCAGTGCCCGGATCGCAGGCGTTCCGTGCTGGGCGAACGCGGCGAAGGAGTCCACCATCTTCGCGGACAGGGCCCGTGCCGTCGGGAGGTCGGCCGGCGCGGCCCCGGTGAAGTCGCCCTGGCCCCAGTTGCCGAAGGTGGACTGGACGTCGCTGCCGTGCGTGGGTCCGAAGGGCCCGGCCTGCGCGTAGTCGAAGGTGTACTGCCACACCCGGGCGCCGGAGCGGAGGGCGTACTCGGCCAGGCACACCGAGGGCATGACGACCAACCAGCCGCTGAGCATGTCGTTGAGGGTCGTGCGTCCGGGCAGGGCGGTGTCGGCGTAGACCTTCAGGAGCCGGTCCCAGGCGCGCTCGCCCGTCGCCTGCCGGGCGAGGGTCTCGAAGCGGCGGGAGAAGACGGGCGAGCCCATGAACGGCTCGGCCTCCATGGCACAGGTGCCGATCAGCAGGTCGACGCTGCCGTCCACGGCCCCCAACGGGTGGGCGCGTTCGGCGTGCCCTTGCAGCCGCTGTATCTCTGTCGGAATGCCCCATGGCTCCTGCATATCGGCCACGTCTTCCGCTGCCGTCGCGTGCTTGTCATGACAGTAGCCAGCCTGCTCGCGGAGGCCAAGCAATGTTGCCTATCGCAGGGCATGAGGAGCGCTGGATCCCTCACTCCTTGGCTACCCGAACGCGGTAGTCGTAGGGGTGATCGGTGCCGGTGGGCTGGCTCTCCGTTACGGATCCACCACGAACGGCGCCTGGTGCGTGCGAAAATCCCACCGTTCGAATCATCACCGTGGAGAGGGCGTGCCGCCCGCCGCGCCGGGGGAGGGGAGCCTCACATGGCACTGTTGTCGTCGAGCCCGAAGTGGCCCACCCTTTCCGACTACTTCCACGACTGGGCTCTCGTGGACGTGGAGACCTCCGGGCTGAGACCCGGCCGGGACCGCGTCTCGTCCCTTGCGATCCTCACGCTGGACGCACACGGCAACGGGCGCCGGGGCTGTTCCGGGACTCGTCGATCACAATGCGCACGGGCGCTGAATCCGGAACTCCGCGCCGCCTGCCGCCTGACCGCGACCTGTGCGGCCTCTGACAAACCAGTACCTGCACACTTCTGCCGCGCAGCGAGTGTGTCACCGCATGGGGCATCATGGAGGCCTCAGAAACAGCACCGGGCCTGAGCAATCGCTTCGGAGTCCGGACCGGCGCCGTCCATCGGCCGCCCGGTGGACCGGACGGTTGCGGGGATGTGGCTCCGAAGCCTGTGACAGTATCGGCGGTGGGCAAAGCGCCCTGCGCTGGGGCTGAGGGCGAGGGGACGAGTGAGATGAACCGGCCACCAGGAATGATGGACGTGGCACGCGAAGCGGGCGTCTCGCACATCACCGTCTCCCGTGTGATCAACGGTCATCCGTCGGTGCGGCCGGAGACCCGGACCCGAGTCGAGGCCGCGATTCGGAAGCTGGGCTATCGCCGTAACAGTGTGGCCAGGGCCCTCAAGAGCCGCCGTTCGTCGACGATAGGTGTGGTGATCGTCGGGTCGGAGCTGTTCGAACTGCCCCGCATCCTTCTGGGAGTGGAGACGGCTGCCAAGCAAGCCGGTTACTGGGTGAGCCTGGCGAGCTGGCAGGGCGAGAGCACCACCGGTGACCTGGTGGAGACATTGCAGCGGCTCACCGATCAGTCGGTGGAGGCGATCGCGGTCGTCGCCGACCGCCCTGCCGTGATGGAGGCGCTGGCCGGCCTCGTTTACGGGGTGCCTGTGGCGGTGGTGATGTCCGGAAGTGTGCCCAACCCCGATCTGAGCTTCGTCGAGGTCGATCAGGAGCTCGGCGCCCGTCTGGCGGTTCGGCACCTTCTCGACCTCGGGCACCGGCGTATTGACCATCTGTCCGGACCCCTGCGCACCTTCGACGCGAGAGCGCGCGTCGAAGGCTGGCAGGCTGAACTCGCTGCCGCGGGAGCGGAGGGAGTCGTGCTGGAAGGGGATTTCACCGCGGAAAGTGGGTTTCGCCTTGCCCACGAACTCTGCCAGTACGACGCCGGTCTGCCGACAGCGGTCTTCGCGGGGAACGACGAGATGGCCATGGGAGTGTTGGCAGCGTTCGCGGAACGAGGAGTGAAGGTGCCGCAGGACCTGTCACTTGTCGGGTTCGACGACATCAAAGGCGCCGGATACCTGGTGCCCGCCCTGACCACGGTTCGACAGGATTTCGCCCACCTCGGCAGGAGCGCCATCGAGCTGCTGGTGCGGATGCTGAACGGGGAGCAGGCGGCACGCGAGAAGATCACGCCGGAACTCGTCGTGCGGCACAGCACCGCTGCTCCTCGCGCCGGCTCATAGGCACTGTCGTCACACTCAGTCCGCCCCGCGACACCATGCACGCACTCCACCCCGGGGCCAGCCCTCGAAGCGTGTTTCGCACGCCTCGGGGGGAGGGAGAAGCCCTGAAAACGCCGAGGGGCCCGGCCTCCGTATGGACGACGGGGAGTTCGACGACGGGGCCGCAGCTGGGGACGGACAGTTGAAGACCCTGTTCCAGCAGTCCGTGGGCGGGCCGTCTTGGTGGCCTTCGCGGCTTCGTGGATCACGCGGCGCTGCCAGGCGGTGACGGTGGCGGCATCGGCGCCCGGCGCCAGACGCAGCGCGTCCAGCGGTGCCGTCCACGAACTGCGGCCCGTTTCCAGCGCACAGATCACCGAGTACGGCCAGCCAGGAACGGGAATGTGCCGGTCCTTGCCCCCGTCCGTAGGTGTGGCACAGGATCCGCTGCGGTGAGGTGTGCGCGTCGGGCTGAAGCCAGCTGGTGATGTCGGCGGCCAGCACCAGCCCACCGTCCGCCGCCCGCGACAAAGACACCGCGGCCAGGGCCCGCCGCAGCCGGACGACATCGACCCGGCCCGCGGCCAGAGCGTCGTAGAGCCCACCGTGCCCGCAACGGTGCTCGCCCACCAGCGACAGTTCCACCAGCGACCGAACCGTGTCATTTGCACACAAAGTTAGCGGGCGGTCAGTTGAGGCTGTCCGCCCGTGCCGCCGGTCTCGGCCTGCCCGGGGAGGACGAGAACGGGCGCGTAGTCGAACCAGCGTATGTGTGCCTCACTCTGCCCGGCTTCGGCGTTTCCCGTGCCGTACAGGCCGATGTGGACGCCGACGAACCCGCCGGCTCGTTCCGTGCTGAAGAAGGGCCGGTCGATGCTGCCCAGGGTCGTCCAGGTGCGGTCCTTGACGCGGAACGTGTAGCCGCACTCGTCGCTGTCCACCGCGAGGACGACCTCGCTGTCGGCCACGGCGACCGCCGCGAGGCGGGTGTCGGTGCCTGCCTCGCGGGCGGTGAGCACGACGTGAGGGATTCCCGAGGCGTCGACGGTCAGCGCCAGAGTGGCGTGCCGGTCGTGGTTCTGGAAGACGGCCAGCCCTGCTTCCTGGGTCGGTGCGAGGGCGGTGAAGCGGATCCGGGTGCTGGCGCGCAGGCGCAGATGCTGCTGACGGCGGGCGATGAACGCGGGGGTACCTCTGGAGCTGAGGGGCTCGGGGGACAGGCGGATGGTCAGGCCGTCTCGCCCGGGGCGGAGCGACACGAGATCGTCGACCGGTCCGCGCAGACTGTTCCATTCCGGGCCGAGTGCGGTGCCGTCGAAGTCGTCCCGTACTCGGCCGTTTTGATGCGAGCCCCCGGCCACCACCGTGGTCCCGGCGGGCAGCCGTTCCGACAGTCTCACGCGTCCGGTCTCCGGTGCGAAGACGGGGCCCCTGGGGGTCCATTCGACCGGTACGAGGAACACCTCTCGGCCGAGCGTGTGTGTGCCGTCGGTCGGCCGCACACCCAGGGCCACGGCCCACGTTTCCCCGGCGGGGGTGTCGACGAGGTCGACGTGGCCGACGTTGTGTACGGGTTCTGCCGCCCCGCGGTGGCGGTGGGTGAGCAGCGGGCTCCTGGGATCCGCGGAATAGGGGCCGGTGACGGTGTCCGAACGAGCCGCGGTCACGGCGTGATGGTGTTCGGTGCCTCCCTCCGCGGCGATCAAGTAGTACACACCGTCGCGTTTGTACAGGTGCGGCGCTTCGACCCAGGCGCCGCGCATCGCGCCGTGCCACAGGACGTGGGTCGGGCCGGTCAGGGCCAGGGTTTCGAGGTCGAGCTCGCGCATCCACAGTTCACCGGGGCCGGTCACGTCCGGCTGGGCGGCGTCGCGGCAGGCGGTGAACCAGCAGCGGCCGTCGTCGTCGAAGAACAGCGAGGGGTCGATGCCCTCCGCGTCCAGCACGACCGGGTCGGACCAGGGGCCGGCGGGGGCGGAGGCGGTGGAGAGGAACGTGACGCTGCCCTGGCGCCCTTTCGCCAGGGTCGAGACCACGTAGAAGGTGCCCTCGTGATGACGGATGGTGGGAGCCCAGATGCCGTCCGAGACGTCCAGGCCGCTCAGCGACACCTGGGAAGACCGGTGCACCACGTGACCCAGAGGGCTCCAGCGCACCAGGTCGCGGCTGTGGAAGACCGGGATCCCGGGATAGTACGCGAACGATGACGTGACCAGGTAGAAGTCCTCCCCGACCCGACAGATCGACGGGTCCGGATGACTGCCGGCAAGAACGGGATTGGCGAAGGTCGGCACGAGGGCGCACTCCGAGGCAGCGGGGGTGGGAGGGGGATTGGTCGCGGCAGAAGCCTTGACAGATTGTTAACGTTAACATCAGGATCCCGATGTCGAGCACCGGCAGACGCCGGGACGCACCACACGTCGAAGGAGACGTGCAATGAGCGCATCACCCCTGTCCGCCGACCAGTCAGACCGTCTGCGGCGGCGTCCAGGCCCCGGGAAACTGGCCGCCGCCGCACTGGCAGGCGTTCTCGCGGCTGCCTCGCTGGCCGGCTGTTCCTCCGGCGACGACTCGGCATCCGACGGAGGGCCGGTCACGCTCCAGTTCTGGACCTACAGCCTCAAGGGCGGGGATCCGGCGGCGAAGGCCATCGTGGCCAAGTACCACCAGGAACACCCCAACGTCACGATCAAGCTGTCGGAGGTCGGGGGCACCGAGGAGACCGCCTCCAAGCTGCGCGCCGCCCACCAGGCCGACGACACCCCCGACGTCGTGCAACTCGAGTACCGGGCCCTGCCGTCCCTGGTGGTGGCCGGGGCGGTCAAGGACATCACCCAGGACGTCGCGAGCGTCAAGAACAAGATCGACTCGAACATCTGGAACCTGACGACCCTCAACGACAAGGTCTACGGCGTTCCGCAGGACATCGGGCCCATGATGTTCACCTACCGCAAGGACCTCTTCGACAAGTACGGCGTCAAGATCCCCACCACCTGGGCCGAGTACGCCGACGCGGCCGAACAGATCCACAAGAAGGACCCGAACGCCTACATCGCCAGCTTCTCCCCCACTCAGTTCGAGTTCTTCGCAGCCCAGGCAGCCCAGGCCGGCGCCCGATGGTGGAACAACGACGGCAAGAGCTGGACCGTCGGCATCGACAGCGAGCCGTCGCTGAAGACGGCCGACTTCTGGCAGGACCTGGTCGACCGGGGCCTGGTCAAGGTCGAGCCGCTCCTTACTCCGGAGTGGAACGCACAGGTCAACGACGGCAAGATCCTCAGCTGGGCCGCGGCCGCGTGGGCTCCCAGCGTCCTTTACTCCGTCGCTCCCGACACGGCGGGCAAGTGGGCTTCGGCACCGCTGCCGCAGTGGAAGGCCGGGGACGCGTCCGTGTCCTTCCAGGGAGGCTCCACCTACCTGGTACCGGCGAAGTCCAAGCACGCCAAGGAGGCTGCGGACTTCGCGGCCTGGCTGGGCGCCTCCGACGAGGGCTCCAAGCTGCTGCTCGGCCTGGACATCTACCCGAGCGGCAACGCCGGCCGTGCCGCGACCCTCACCCATGAGCCGCCCAAGCTCATGCCGCAGCAGAAGGACTTCTACAAGGTCGCCGACCAGGTCATCAAGAACACCACCATCCCGGTCGTGTGGGGCCCCAACGTCAACGTCGCGCAGAGCAAGTTCACCGACGCACTGAACAAGGCCGCACTCAACAAGACCTCGTTCCGCGACGTGTACCGAGTGACCCAGAAAACGGTCGTCGCCGATCTGAAGAAGTCGGGCTACACCGTCAGTCAGTAACGCGGGCCGAGTCCCGGCCGCCCGCGTAACGCGGCCCATCCAAGAACACCAGGACGCACTATGTCACGCACCGCCGCCTCACCTCCTGCAAATGCCACCGCCCCACCCCCGAGACGCCGCAGGCAGATCCGGACACAGGCCACACCATGGCTGTTCGCGGCTCCGGCCGTCCTCTTCTTCACCATGTTCCTGATCGTCCCGATCGGCTACGCGGTCTACCTCAGCTTCCGCGGGTTTCGCATCCGGGGCGGCGGTGCGTTCGGCCAACGGGTCGAGACCTTCGTCGGACTCGACAACTACCAGGCCGTCTTCACCGATCACGAATACTTCGCCGGGCTCGGCCGGACCCTCCTGTACGGCGTCATCGCCGTCCCCAGTGTTCTGGGCTTGGCGCTGCTGTTCGCGCTGCTCCTGGACACCCCCCGCATCCGTGCCCGCGGCTTCGCCCGTACGGCCATCTTCCTGCCCTACGCCGTGCCCGGCGTCATCGCCAGCCTCCTGTGGGGCTTTCTGTACCTGCCGAGCACCAGCCCGGTGAACTACCTCGCCGGCAAACTCGACGCGGGCCCGCTGGACTTCTTCGGTTTCCCGACGCTGTACTTCTCCCTCGCCAACATCGCTCTGTGGTCCGGCGTCGGCTTCAACATGGTGATCATCTACACCGCGCTGCGGTCCATCTCGCCGTCGGTCTATGAGGCGGCCCGTATCGACGGCGCGAGCGAACTGCAGATCGCCCTCCGCATCAAGATCCCCCTCGTCGCGCCGGCCCTGGTGCTGACCGGCCTGTTCTCCATCATCGGCACCTTGCAGCTGTACAGCGAACCGGCCACGTTGCGGCCGGTGACCACGACCATCTCCTCCACCTGGGTACCTCTGATGAAGATCTACCAAGAGGCCTTCACGAACGACAATCTCGGTGGTGCGGCCGCCGCCTCCGTCGTTCTGGCCTTGGGCATTCTCACCCTCTCGCTGCTCCTGCTTCGTGTCCTCCAGCGCCGCACCTTCGGAGACAACGCATGAGCGCCCCCGCCCAGGAACGCGCCCTCGGGCCGGTCACCCGCTCGCTGCCCCACCCTGATCGCCCAGCCAGGCGGCCCTGGCTGGCGATGATCGTCCTTCTCCTCGGTGCGCTGTACTGCCTCACCCCCGTTGCGTGGGTCGTCATCGCCGCCTCCAAGACCCCCCGCGAACTGTTCACGAGCTTTTCCTTCGCGCCCGGTACCGGCCTGTTCCACAACCTCCACGACCTGAGCACCTACGACGGGGGACAGTTCTGGCGGTGGGCGGCCAACTCCCTGTTGTATGCGGGCGTCGGCGCGGTGGCATCCACCCTGATGTCCTCCATGACCGGGTACGCCCTGGCGAAATTCCGTTTCCGTGGCCGGGAGTTCCTCTTCTCCGCCATCCTCGCCGGCGTACTCGTCCCCGGTATCGTCCTCGCTGTCCCGCAGTACCTGCTCATGGCGCGCCTCGGACTCGCCGGAACGTATTGGTCCGTGCTGTTGCCCGTCATCATCAACCCGTTCGGCATCTTCCTGTGCCGGGTCTACGCCGCTTCTGCGGTTCCCGACAGCACGTTGGAAGCCGCTCGTCTGGACGGCGCCAGCGAGGCGCGGGTCTTTGCCTCCATCGCCCTGCCCATGATGACCCATGGTCTCGTGACGGTGTTCCTGCTGCAGTTCGTCGGCATCTGGAACAACTTCCTGCTGCCGTTCGTCATGCTCTCCGATCAGGACAAATACCCGATCACGCTGGGCCTGTACACGTTTTTGGCCAAGGGGGCAGGAGACACCGACCTGTATCCCCTGATCATCATGGGCTCGGCCGTCTCGGTCCTTCCCCTGATTCTCCTGGTCCTGAGCCTGCAGCGTTTCTGGCGCGCGGATCTCCTGGCCGGCGGTCTGAAGGGGTAACCCCGGTCGACACGGCCGGCCCGCCGTCGATGCCGGCCGGCCGTGTCCCAGTGCCGTGCCCGTCCCCTCCTCCTCAAAGGACATTCCGCCCGATGAAGTTCACCGACGGCCAGTGGCAACTCCGTCCGGGAGTCACCGCCCTGTACGCCGCCGAGGCCTACGACATTCATCCCGGAGATCATGAGATCACGGTCCTCGCGCCCACCGCGGTGATCAGCAGGCGGGGTGACACCCTGAACCGGCCGGCGCTGACGGTGTCCCTGTCGTCTCCCATGGCCGACGTCATCCGGGTGCGGATCGACCATCACGCTCACCGCATCCCCGGCCCGCACGGCTTCCCCCTCCCCGGGGCCGGCGAGGACGTCGGTACGGTGACATCGGACGCCGACCAGTCCATGCTCACCAGCGGCGGGCTCACGGCCAGGGTCACGTCCGGCTCGCCTTGGCAGCTGTCCTTCGAAGCGAACGGGCGCACGCTGACGACCAGCGGTCCCAAGTCGATCGCCTGCTTCACCGCTGACCGCGACGCCCACCTCGACCCGGGGCCCGCCGACCGCACCCGTCACACCACGGCACGGCCTGTCTCCTACCTCGCCCAGCAGCTCAGCCTCGACGTGGGCGAGGCCGTCTACGGACTCGGCGAACGCTTCGGCCCGCTCGTCAAGAACGGCCAGAGCATCGACATCTGGAACGCCGACGGTGGCACGTCCTCGGAACAGGCCTACAAGAGCGTCCCGTTCTACCTCACCAACCGCGGCTACGGCGTCTTCGTCAACGACACGGGACACGTCTCCTACGAGGTCGGCTCCGAAGCAGTCCAGCGGGTCCAGTTCTCTGTCGCCGCTCAACGCCTGGAGTACTTCGTCATCCACGGGCCGACCCCGAAGGACATCCTCACCCGGTACACCGCGCTCACCGGCCGCCCGGCCCAGGTTCCCGCCTGGTCCTACGGAGTGTGGCTGTCCACGTCCTTCACCACCGACTACGACGAGGCCACCGTCACCTCCTTCATCGACGGCATGGCCGAGCGCGACCTGCCGCTGTCGGTCTTCCACTTCGACTGCTTCTGGATGAGGGCATTCCACTGGTGCGACTTCCGGTGGGATGCGCGTGTCTTCCCCGACCCCGCAGGCATGCTTGCCCGTCTGCACCGGAAGAACCTGCACACCTGCGTATGGATCAACCCCTATATCGCGCAGCGCTCCGAACTGTTCGACGAGGCCGCCGCCCGGGGCTTCCTCCTCAAGCGGGAGGACGGATCCGTATGGCAGTGGGACATGTGGCAGGCGGGCATGGCCCTGGTCGACTTCACGCATCCCGAAGCGACGGAGTGGTTCAAGTCCAAACTCCGCGTCCTGCTGGACCAGGGGGTCGACGCCTTCAAGACCGACTTCGGTGAGCGGATCCCCCTCGATGTCGCCTACTTCGACGGTTCTGCACCCGAACGCATGCACAACTACTACACGCACCTCTACAACAAGGCCGTCTTCGAAGTCCTGGAAGAACAGCGTGGCCGCGGCGACGCCGTGCTGTTCGCACGCTCCGCGACCGCCGGCGGCCAGCAGTTTCCCGTGCACTGGGGCGGTGACTCGGCATCAACCCTCGGCTCCATGGCGGACACACTGCGTGGAGGCCTGTCACTGGCGTACTCGGGGTTCGCCTTCTGGAGCCACGACATCGGCGGCTTCGAAGGCACTCCCGATCCCGGAGTCTTCAAGCGCTGGACCGCGTTCGGCCTGCTGTCCTCCCACTCACGGCTGCACGGCTCCTCCTCCTACCGGGTGCCCTGGGCCTTCGACGACGAAGCCGTTGAGGTGATGCGCCGCTTCACCCACCTCAAGCTGCGCCTGATGCCGTATCTGTACCAGGCTGGCATCACCGCGCACGAGCGCGGCATCCCGGTGATGCGGCCCATGGCCATGGAGTTTCCCGACGACCCCGCCACCACATATCTCGACACCCAGTACATGCTCGGTGACTCCCTGCTCGTCGCGCCCGTCTTCAAGCCCGACGGCACCGTCGACCTCTACCTGCCCGGCGGCACCTGGACCAACTACTTCACCGGCGAGCGTGTCCGAGGCGGAGGATGGCGCAGGGAAGTGCACGACTACACCTCGCTGCCGCTGTACGTGCGCGAAGGCGCCGTCCTACCGGTCGGATCCCGGCACGACCGCCCTGACTACGACTACCTCGACGGCCTCACCCTGCGCGTCTATCCGGGCCCGGACAGCACCACGAACGTCACGGTCACCAGCCCGATCAGCGGCACCTCAGCCCTGTTCACCACGATTCGCGCCGAGGGGCACATCCGTGTCACCTCGACACGCGCGGACGGCTGGACCCACCAACTCGTCTGATCCACTCACCAACTCGCCTGTTCCATCGGAACCCGCCCGGTCAGAACGACGTCAGAAAGACACGAGCATGCCGACATCCCGGAACGAACCCACCCAGTACCTGGCGTTCCCCTCGGACTTCCTCATCGGCTCCGCAACCGCCGCCTACCAGGTCGAAGGCGCCGCCACCGAGGACGGACGCGGTCCTAGCATCTGGGACACCTACTCCCACACCCCGGGCAGGACATGGAACGGGGACACCGGCGACATCGCCGCCGACCACTACCACCGCCTTGAGGACGACCTCGATCTCATGGAGTCCCTAGGCCTGCGGGCCTACCGGTTCTCCATCTCCTGGCCGCGCATCCAGCCCACCGGCCGCGGCCCGGCCAACCTCAAGGGACTGGATTTCTACAGCCGCCTGGTCGACGGCCTTCTCGACCGGGGCATCACCCCCGTCGCCACTCTCTACCACTGGGACCTGCCCCAAG
Source organism: Streptomyces sp. NPDC001315 (assembly GCF_042896175.1). NCBI lineage: Bacteria > Bacillati > Actinomycetota > Actinomycetes > Kitasatosporales > Streptomycetaceae > Streptomyces > Streptomyces sp. NPDC001315. The sequence continues at coordinate 240,583 of NZ_JBIAWZ010000010.1, forward strand.
CCCTGGAAGACACCGGCGGCTGGACGAACCGCGACACCGCCTTCGCCTTCGCCGACTATGCCCGCATCGTCGGCGCCGCTCTCGGCGATCGCGTCGAGGTCTGGACCACATTGAACGAACCGTGGTGCTCCGCCTACCTCGGCTACGGAGCCGGAGCCCACGCCCCCGGCCGCGCCGACGGAGCTGCGGCACTGACCGCGGTCCACCACCTCAACCTCGCTCACGGTCTGGCCGTCCAACAACTCAGGGCGGTCACCACCAACACCCCGCAGTACTCCATCACCCTGAACTTCCACGTGCTCAGAGGCGAGGGCGACGGCGCCGACGAGGCCGTGCGCCGCATCGACGCGCTGGCCAACCGCTCCTTCACCGAGCCCCTGCTGCGCGGTCACTACCCGGAGGACCTCCTCAGGGACACCGCCGCGGTCACCGACTGGGCGTTCGTCCAGGACGGCGACCTCACCCACATCCACCAGCCTCTGGACCTGCTCGGCGTCAACTACTACGCCACCACCACCGTCCGCCTGTGGGATGGCCTGAACTCGCGTCAGAACAATGACGGGCACAAGGACATGGGAGGTTCCCCCTGGCCCGGCTCGCCCCACGTCGAGTTCGTCGCGCAGGAGGGCCCGCACACCGCCATGGGCTGGAACATCGACCCCAAGGGCCTTGAGGAACTCCTCCTGGACCTGCACACCCGGTTCCCGAACCAGCCCCTGGCCATCACCGAGAACGGAGCGGCCTTCGAGGACCACCTCTCCGTCCGCGCCGACGGCACCCACGCCGTGCACGACGCCGAGCGCATCGACTACCTCCGTCGCCACCTCGTCTCCGCCCACCGGGCGCTCGCCGCCGGCGTCGATCTGCGCGGTTACTTCGTATGGTCGCTGATGGACAACTTCGAATGGGGCTACGGATACTCCAAGCGTTTCGGCATCGTCCACGTCGACTACGAGAACCAGCGCCGTACACCGAAGGACAGCGCCTTGTGGTACCGGGAGCTGGCAGTGACAGGCACCATCCCACCGCCGACCAGCTGAAGGGCCGGCGGCGGAGGAGCTGGGAAACGGGTGGGAGATATCGGGAGTAAGACCGACCGGCAAATGGGGTGTGGGAGAAGGTCGCTGGGATCTGCGGTCCCGGCACCGGGTGTGCCGGGACCGTCGTGCGCGGGAGGTGGGGGGTTAGTCGAGGGGGCCGAACATGACGGCGCCGGGCATCTGCGGGTCGTTGCTGCTGTAGACGTCGCGGGCGGCGCGGGCGAACTTTTCGACGCTGACGAAGCCGTCACCGTTACGGTCGATGCGGGCGAACGTCTCGGCGCTGAGCTGCCCGTTCACGCCGAAGTCGATCCGCTCGATCTGGAGCGGCGTGAGCCGGCCGTCGCCTTCCGCGTCGGCGGCGGCGAAAGTGACCTCGGACACCTTGACCATCTCGTCGACGTACTCGGGGTCGTTTTCCAGCCCCGTTCGATGGCGGCGACGAACTCCTCGTGGGTGATCTTCCCGTTGCCGTTGGCGGTCGGCGGTCGGCGGTCGGCGGTCGGCGGTCGGCGGTCGGCGGCCTTGCGGATCGCCTCCCACCACTCGTCGAAGGTAGCGTCGATCTCGGCGGCGAGCTATGCGTCCATGGAGGGTCGCAGGGCGCGCATGCGCTGGGCCATGATCTGGAAGTCGTCTTTGCTGATGGCGCCGTCCCGAGTGACGTCGAGGGTGTCGAAGACCCGGTCCATGTTGGTCCGTTGGACAGTTGGACAGTTCCGAACATTGCTCCTCTTTCGGTTACTGGTGGGAATCCGGGATGCCGGATTGCTGGATCCGCCCGGCTGGTGTCGTCTTCCTGAGCATGCTGCTTCAGGGGCGGGGCCAGGCCGGGCCGGTTTTGGGGAGCAGACCGGCGTCTCCGGGCTGCCTGGGGGAATGGCCGCTCTGGTTCAGGCGGCCCGGCGTAGCGCGGTCATGGTGAGACGGTCGGGTGACAGGGCTGCTCCGGCCACCTCGCGCGGCGCGCGCCGGGAGACGGGAGCAAGACGCCAGTGCCGCGTGATGGTCGCCACGGTGGTGGTGAGTTCGGTGAGGGCGAAGTGGTCGCCCAGGCATTTGTACGGTGCGGGTGCCGATTATTGCGTCCGGGGGACCTCGCCCCGGTCCTCGTCTTCCTCGCGAGCGACGCCTCGCACTTCATCACCGGCCAGCTGCTGCCCGTCGACGGCGGACTCACCTCGGTGCGCTGACCCGGGGCCGGTGCCGTGCCCACGGAAAGGGCGCCTTACGGAGAGCCGCACCCTGCGGAAGACGCAGCGATTCAGATATCGCCATCACCAAACGGTCTGGCCCAGGTGACCGCCGACGACCCGCGTCCCGCGCGCAGCATCCCCTCTCCCTTCGATTCGCGGGTGGCTCCAATGGTCGCCGAGGCGTCGTAGCCGCCGCCCTGGCCCGTGGACGTGGCCCGGGTGTGAACCCGCCTCAGCGTGGCCGATCCGCCCTGGCAGCCCTGCCTGGCCGACCTCGGCGGCCCGGACGGCAAGCGGCTTCAGCGAGTGAACAGGAGTGCTTGAAGGAGCGCCGACTCGGTGCGATCACTGACGGCTGCCAGCCGATTCAGCCGCGGCCGGCCGCGATGCTGCGGACGATCACCGGGATGCGGACTTCGGCCAGTCCGACGGTCAGCGCAGCGGCTCGGTCAGTTCACGCAACGCGCAGCCGACGACCGCGTCTTCGAAACTCATCTTCGGCTCCGCCGCCTGTCGAAGCCCGTCTCATGCGAACCGTCGGCCCACGTAGACATCCCTCCAGGATCGCGTTGCCGCGCCGGGACGCACCGCCGACAAAGAACCGGCCGTCGACCCAAGGTCCGGCCGACAGCGGTGATTGTCCGCCCGCGGTTCGTCCCCTGGCGGCCCGAGCAGCAGCCAGAAATCCGCCGAACCCACCGCCTCGCTGGTTTGACCTTGTATCAGGAGCCTCTTATGCCCCGTGGTCGAACTGCGTGTTTCAGAGCCGTTGGTGGACCTGCGGACGATGGCCGGCCGTTCGGTCGCCCCGAGCCCCAGCCTCAGGAGTTGCCGCGGGCCAAACCGACCAGCAGAGAGCCAAGCTTTCTCCTGATGGAGGGCGCAGTGCCGGCCTGTGCGGCGCGACCTGAACTGGGTCAGCAGCGTGACCCTGCTGGTGTCCGGTGTTTCGGTGCCCGAGCCGGCGAGGGCCTTGAGCGTGTTGTAGATGCCGGTTCGATCGGCAGGGCCCGTAGTGCACCGCCCAGCCCGCCAGGGTCAGGGGCGTGTCGGGGCCAGCGTCCGTGACGGAGGGGGTCTATGCGGATCAACCTGCGGTGCCCGTGGACGTCGCCGAGCTTGGCGAGCAGACTTCGCCGCCTTGGCGGCCAGGCACTCGTGGAGGTTTTGCTCGGCGTCGTCGAACTGTGCAGCGGCATCCTGCAAGGTTCGGCACCGGCGCCGCTCACGCGGGCGGCGGTCTGCAGGTAGTAGACCCAGCCGGGGACAGGACGCCCGTTGAGCCCGGAAGACCGCGGCCTCGACTGTGCCGAGGCGGGCTGCTCGGCACGATCCAACCCGTCCTCGATCACGACCTGCTGCGCGCCCAGATGCGCCCTGCACATGGCGTACTCACGGTCCATCCGCACCACGTCACCGTATCGAGGTACGACACGTTGGGGGTGGCGCTCATGACCCTGCCGACCGCTGCCGGCGCCACGGCCGCGGGGGGAGAGACACCGCCGCAAACGAGGCGTCCCATCAGTTCGGCGCAGTACGGCCGGGCGTCCCCGCTCGCGGTAGGTCGGGGAGAGGCCCACGGGGCGCGCATGGCGCGGGGTGCGGGGGCTTACGGGTGGTACTTCTCCTCGACCGTCTCGGCACTGCCGGACTTGGAGTTCATGCTGACGCGGACGGTCACGCTGTCGGTCTTCGCAGCCGTCTCCAGTTGGTCCACGGTGCACTTCGAGGTGCCGTAGCCGTCGTCGCCGATGGTCACACGGCCGTCGGTGTCGGAGCAGATCGTGGCCGCGCCGAGGATCTGCGTGGCGTTGGAGACCAAGAATGCCTGGTCGGTGCCGCCGTCCTGGGGCTTGACGAGCAGCTTGCCGGGCGCGAGGTACTCCAGCGTGCCGACGATCGTGCGGTGGTCACCCGGGTTGGCGACGCCGCTCCCGGCGGAGGCGGACACCGGCGGGCAGTAGCCGGTCTGCTCGCCGATGGTGTTGATTTCGGCGTTGGACTTCGGGTCTCCCGCGTAGTCGATCTGGTCGGTGCAGCGCACCCCAGGCTTCTTGGGAGTGCCCGACGGCGTGGCGTGGGCGGAGCCTTGGCTGCTCGTGGCCGTGGGTTGGGTGATGGGCTGTGCGGAACTCGTGGGTTGGGTGGTGGGCTGTGTGGAACTCGTGGGGACGGACGAACTGGTGGAGGATTCGGCGGCGGAGGTCTCGTCGTTGGGTCCGCACGCGGTCAGTGCCAGCCCCGCGGCGATGAGCACGGCAGTCGACAAGCCCCAACGGGTTGTCCTGGTACGCATGGTGTCCCTCTTTCGCTTTCGACGGTGTCGCCCCGGTGGCGATAAGCCCGACCCCGCCCCCGGACGCAAGCAACCACCGGCGGCAGCAACGACTCTGACAGGGACAACAGCCCACGTCAGCGCCTGTTACAACCCCGTGGCGCAACGCCAAACACGTCACGACAATCGACATCGGAGCATTGTCGACACTCGCGAATTCCGTTGGGTGCGGCTCTTCTTGAGGAAAGGGCTGAGCTGGCAGAACGCTGATCGAGGTTGTGTGCGGGGCTGTTCGTCTCTGCCGTGACGGTGAGGAGGGCGGATGGGCTCGTTGTTCGAGGAGTTGGAGGCCCGGGAGGTGGCCGCCCAGGTTCGGGGTGGAGGGTCTGGATGCTCCCTCGGGAACCCTTTGAGGCCCCGCAAGGCCCGTGCGATGATCCGTTGGATGGCTGGAAGGGCGGCAGAGGGGGAGAGGGGGAATGCTGCCGTTGCGGTGGGTGTCCCGCGCGGTCACCTCTGGATGAGGAGGCGCCGGGGCTTTTCACCCCGGCCCGCCGCCGCACGGGGGCGGAATCGGTGAACTCGCAGTAGAGGCAGGGCTCTTCTCCCTGGATTCGAAGGTGCCAACTGGTACGAATCCGCAAGAGAAGAGCCCGGATGAAACCGTACGACACCAGCGTGACGTCTGACCTGCTTGCCTGCTCGATCGGGTGCTTTGAATCGCTGACAGCCCTCCTGTCGGGCGAGGCGGCGGCGGGATGGACCCACGACGAACTGGAGGAGCACCTCGAGGAGCGGGGCGTGAGCTGCTGCGGCAGCTGATGCAGGATCACCTGGACCTGCGGGCGGTGCGTGAGGAGGGGCAAGCCCGCCGCACCAGGGCGAAGGCGGCGCTGCGGAACGGCTCAACACCAAGTGAAAGTCCAGGACTTACACAAAGTTCCGTACACGCCACGCCCATCCCTATTAGTGCTCGATGTGAAAACGGCTTTGGGAGATGACGGATTGCCGGAGCCGGTTGGTGAAGTCCGTGCTTCGGGCAATCCTGTCGACGCCTCCGGCCTTGTTGTTGCGTAGCGCGGACTTGAAGTTCTGGTCGAGCACCCCGACCAGTCGGTCCATGAGCTCGGTGTCGAGGTGGACGAGGTCGATGTTGAGCAGGTCGCGGTGGGTCGGCTGACGCAGCCGGGTGAGTGCGTAGGCTGACATCCCTGCCAGGGGATAAAGCCAGTTCTCGATGGTTTCTCCGAGGAGCGGTCGGTCCTCAGCGTATTGGTTCAGGTGACGGCGGAGTTCTGTGTGGACGTCGAGACAGAGACGGTAGAGATCCAGGTCCACGCGAGGCGCGAAGATCTGCTGGTAGTGCTTGTCGTCGAGGAGCAGGGCCTCCGAGTGCCTGAGTGCGGTGTGCGGTTCGCGGAGGGCAAAGGCGGTGAACTCACGAGCCAGTCGGCTCATGGATACCACTTGCTCGAGCGGGAACCCGAGGTTGCGGTAGTAGCTGGCCCGGCGCTCGTAGTAGTAGCCACCTCCGTGCGTGAGGCTTTCCTCGATGTCCTTCTGGATGGATTCCGTTGCTCTGAGGGCTCCAGCGGGAAGCTGGGTTTGGCTGTTGGTGGCGCGGATGATCCTGTCCCGTGCGGTGCCGGACTCGGGTGCGACGACGATCTTGACCAGGAGTGACCGGTCACGGTGCTGTCCACCGGCTTGGAAGTAGCTGTAGACCTCGTGACTGGTCTGGAGCCCGTTGACGATCTGCGGGTCTTTGATGACGATCTTCTTGCCTGCGATCTGTGCGGCGTCGGCGACAACTGTGACGCCGTTGTTGAACCACCAGAAGTCCTCGCCGGTTCCCGACTTCAGAGTCTCACTGATTGCATTGTTGACCGAGGTGGAACCGGCGTAGTCGCGCACATTCGACTCGAACAGCTCCAGTCGGAGCGCTTGATTCTCGGAGGTGATGAACTTGTAGTACTCGTCCAGCCTGGCCAGGCACACATAGCCTTCCCCGAGCGACGTGCTCATGGGTGTTTCGGAGAAAACGAGCTGCGCGACCGCCTTGGCGCCCCGAGCGGTTCGCTCCCGCAGGTCGGCTGCGTTGAGGTACTCGATCGTTGCCTCGGTGTCCGACGTGATCTTCGCGAGTTCCCGGCGGAGCCGGTCTCCTTTGGCCTTGACGTTGGGGTGCGGCCCCTCAGCGGCCTTGCTGGCATAGATGACTTTGACGCGAACCTGCGGGAACGATGACGCCAGGTCTTCGAGGACACGTAGGAACCGTCGTGTGCGCTCAAGAAGCTTGGCATTGGTGTGGGCGGCCAGTTCGTCCTCGTCGCGGCTCATGTCGAGCAGCGTGGGCAGATGGAAATGCAGCTTCTCGAAGACTGTTTCCTGATAACCGGGTGAAGTCTTTGCCTGGAGCAGCACCAGCTCAATCATGCCGGCGCGTGACGTCAGGTACTGGTGGGCGTCTGCCGTGATGTAGCGGCCGTCGACGAAGGACCAGATCCCGTCGATTCCGCAGTCGTGCGCACCATCGACGATGCCGTCGAGGATCTCGTCGTTGTCGAGATCCCAGTCCTGCAGCGCTTTGTCGGCCGCGAAGAAGGTGAAGAAGTCGTCTCGTCCCTTCTGCGGTGCCAGCCGCAAGTGTTGATCGTCCAGGATGCGGTCCAGAAGCCGTTGATCGTTGTTCTGTGCGGACGTCATACAACCCCCCAGAGGTATGCGAACGAGACAAGATGTTCGCAGGACCTTGTGGGAGGGGAAAGCCCCTGACAAGGACTGGCTCGGGTGGCAAAGTCGTGCGTGCTGGTGGCGAGGGTACGGTCCAGCCCTTCCGTGGGTGTGCGTTACCGCACCATCGCTTCGATCGAAGGTGAGGTTCCCCCGGTGGGCGGGAGATGCTGATCAGCTGGTCAGTGCGGGTTGACGGGGTTTCAGGTTCGTTCGTTCGGCTGTTGCCTGGCCGGCGTAGTGCTTCTCCTCGAACTCGATCGGGCTGAGGTAGCCGAGCCGTTTCTGGATGCGCCGGGAGTTATAGAACCCATCGATGTACTCGAACAGCGCCAGGTTCGCCTCGGCCCGGGTGGCGAAGACGCGGCCGCGGATGCACTCCGTCTTGGTGATCATCCACAGGTTCTCCGCGAGGGCGTTATCGTACGAGTCTCCGACCGAGCCCATGGACGCCTGAACTCCCGCTCGCAGCAGGCGTGTTGTGAGCTTGATCGACGTATATTGACAGCCGTGATCCGCGTGATGAATGAGCTGTCCGGGCTCGACCTCGCGGGAAGCGAGGGCGTACTCAAGCGTGGACAGCACCAGGTCGGCGTCCGCACGAGCGGAGGTCTCCCAGGCCACCACCCGGCGGGAGAACGCGTCCCGGATCGCGGACAACCACAACGGGCCCTCGCCGGTCGCGATCATCGTCAGATCGGTGACCCACAGCCGGTTCGGCGCACTCGCGGTGAAGTCGCGCTGGACCAGGTCCGGGGCCAGGGTGGCCTTGGGGTCCCGGCGCGTGAAGCCCTTGCGACGCGGGCTGATCCCCGCGATGTCGGCCTCGCGCATCAGACGCTCGACCCGCTTGCGGCCCACATGGACGCCCTCGCGCTTGAGCACAGCATGCACGCGCGGCGAGCCGTAGATCCCGCCCGAGTCGGCGTGGATCTCCTTGATCTGCTCGGTGAGTTCCGCGTCCCGGCGCACGCGTTCGCACGGCTCGCGCTCGGCACGGCGCCAGCGGTAGTACGTCGAGGAAGGGACGGGCAGTTCCCGCAGGACGGGCTCGACCCCCAGGTGCGGGTGCTCCTCGAGGAGCGCCGTCACCTGGGCCGGGTCGGGTCGAGCTGGGCCGCGAAAAAAGCCGAGGCCGTCCGCAGGACCTCGTTCGCCCGCTTGAGCTGGGTGTTCTCCTTGCGCAGAGCCGCGAGCTCGGCCCGTTCGTCGGTGGTCAGCCGGTCATCGCGCTCGCCGGCATCGGCCTCGGCCTGGCGGATCCAGCCGCGCAGGGCCTCGGGATGCACGCCGAGATCGATGGCGAGCTTCTTGATCTGTGGCTTCGGCTCGGTGGTGCGGTACATCCGAACCGCACGCTCACGCAACTCAAGCGAGTACTTTCTGGGGGCAGCCATGGTCGATGTTCCTCTCATGAGTCCCATCTGACCCGCTGTCAACTGTCCCCGCATCTCGGGGGAACCTCAAGGCGGTACGTACGATGACCGTTGTCCTAGCGGAGGTTGGTGGACACACCCGAGGCGTGACAACCATTCACCGAGTACTTGCTGCCGGAGGTTAGCTCAGTCTGAATGTCGTAGTGGCACGGGGCCGTGCTGGTTGTACCACTCGGTGGACAGCACTTTCCGTTGCGCGGTCGGGGGCGTTTTCGACGGCACCCCTCGGGCCTGGTGACACCATCCCCAGGTCATCCCATCGACAGGGGCAACAGACATGTTGGGCCGGAGGGCAGCGGCCCTCTTGCAGGACCGTGAAACTCAAGCGCCCGGCCCAGATCGCCTACTGTGCTCAGCTTCGGGACTGTCCGGCACAGAGCCTTGAGCACCGGATGACGGCGCGGGCCCTGCGATCCACCGCCCAGCGCATCCAAGCCCTGCAGGCCGAGGCCAAGAATCTCGATAAGGACACCCACGCCTTGGTCGCAGAGCTGGCTCCGGAGCTCCTCGACCTGCTCGGCGTCGGTCCGATCACCGCGGCTCAGACCCTGGTCAGCTGGTCCCACCAGGGACGATTTCGTTCCGAAGCGGCCTTCGCGTGCTTTGTCGGCGTCTCGCCTATTCCCGCATCGTCCGGACTCACCAACAGGCACCGGCTCAACCGCAGCGGAGGCCGGCAGCTCAACCGGGCCCTGCACACCATCACCTTGATCCGCATGCGGCTCGACCCCGTCACGAACGCGTACGTCGCTCGGAGGATCACTGAGGGAAAGACCGCCCGCGACGCGCAGCGATGCCTCAAGCGCGTCATCTGCCGCCAACTCTTCAAGACCCTCGAACGGATCGACCGCCCCACGCCCAGGAGCATCGTGGATCTTGTTCAAGCGGCTTGACACGACATAGCAGCCTCGGGCCCCTATCTTCTTCGTCGAGGCTGTGCAACCGGGTTTGTGGCTGTTTATCCCGTTCATGCGACGAGGGTGATGGCGGGTGTTCGGGGCTCCTAGAAGGTTCCGTTGCGGAGCATGGCGAACAGGACGCTGATGCAGAGAAGGGCCTGGGTGTGGGTCTTTCCGCGGGCGCGTTGTTTGTCGTAGTAGGTCCGGGAGGCGGGATCGGCGTTCATGCGGGCGAAGGCGGAGAGGAACATGGCACCTTTGAGCTGCCGGTTTCCGCCTCGTGGCGCGTGTTCGCCGTGGAGCGAGGTCCCGAATTATCCGGTGGTGGGGGCGAGCCCGGCGTAGGACCTGTGACAGGCCCGTGGCCGGGCCTCGCGTCATGGAACGGAAGTGCCGCCGACCAACGAGCCGGTCCGAACCCGGCTCACCCATCGCCTCCCACACTCACGGGCCGCAGGTCAGTCCGGTCCTCGGAGCGGGCAGCGTGCCTGCCGGCCAGGCGGCCCGAGATCATGGCCCAGGCGATGTGCAGGCCATGATTGAGAAGTTGGAGTCCGCCCTGCCCGGTCGAGCCGGCCGCCCACAGTCCCGGTACCGGGGCGCCGTCCTCGCGTACGACGCGCAAAGCGGTGTCGACCGCGAGGCCTCCGTCCGCGAGAGTGACGTAGGAGTTCATGGGGCCCAGGGCATAAAACGGACCTTTGCGCATGCCGGTGCCGAGGTGCTCTCTGCCGTGGTCGCCGTCGGCTCCGGCGGTGACCTGGTCGTTCCACCGGTCGACGGTCGCGCGCAACCGCGCGCCGTCGACGCCGATCTCGGCGGCGAGTTCCTCGATCGTGGCCGCCTTGTGAAAGACGTCGGGCCGGTAACGCCGGTAGTCCGGGACGTAGGCGTAGGCCACGCCAGGGAAGGTCGACACCGGGTTGGGCCAGGCGGAGAACTTCTCAGCGACCGTGGCATCGAAGATCATGTACGCGCTGTTGGCGTCGGTGGCGGCAACAGCGCGGGCCATGGCCTTGTCCGAGTCCTCGTTGGCCAGGCGCCGACCGTCCGGGCCGACGAGCACCGCACCGGACCGGTACATGGTGTTGTTCGGTCCGATCCAGCTGGTCAGGGCGCCACGGATCACGTAGGCCAGCAGGTTCTTCGGAAGCTTCTCGACGACCAGGCGCATCGCCTTCATCAGTCCTGGTACGGAGGGCAGCGACTTGATCAGGTCCCTGCGCTGTGAGGGGGCGAAGCGCAGGCCTTCGTAGAGGCGGTCCATCTGCGTCAGGACACCGCCGACCTCGGCGCCGAGCAGGAAGCCGTCACCGGTGTTGTGCGGGTTGACCGGGGGAATCCTGGCGGCGTCCTCGCCGACGTGCTTGGCCTTGAGCTCGGTGGACGCGGAGTAGTCACCGGTGGCGAGGACCACTCCGCGCCGCCCGATGTAGTCGGTGCCGTCCGCGCGAGCCCCGATGATCTCGCCGTCGGCATTGCGCAGGAGCCTGTCGACCCGCATCGAGGTGCGGATCGTCACGCCCCGCTTCCCGCACTCGCGCAGCAGTGCCGTCCGGTAGGCGGTGGAATTGGGCAGAACGTTGTGCATGCGGGGTTTCTCGTAAGGGGGTTCCGGCGTCGGACCGAGGAACTGGACGCCAATGCTGGAGAGCCACTCGATCGTCGGGCCCGCGTTCTCGGCGAGGACGCGCCGGAGTTCCTTGTTCTCCCGTTCCTCGAACGGCCCGTTGGCGACCTTCATGTCCTCGACGAACAGGTCGATGCTGTCGTTGACGCCTGCCCGGTACTGGTACGACGTGTTCGCCGCGGTGAACGACCCGACGGACATCGCCGTGCTTCCGCCCACCTGCGGGCATTTCTCCAGCACCATCACAGACGCGCCGCTGGTGGCCGCGGAGATCGCGGCACTCATGCCCGAGCCGCCGCCGCCGATCACCAGGACGTCCGTCGTACGCACCATGTGGGAAGCCTCCTTGTCCATCTCCGGCATGCTCACGCCCGACCCGCGAGCGAGGTGTCCTCCGTGGCCTGCGGCAACACCGCGCGGGCGGCGGAGGCGCCTGCCCAGCGACCGGTGATGTAGCCGGGGGCGAGGCCCCCCGCGTAGCCGTAGTTGGACAGTCCGCCGATGTCGGCGCCGGCGGCGTAGAGGCCGGGGACAGGGCGGCCGTCGTGGTCGAGGGCCTCACCGTGCTCGTTGGTGCGGATGCCGCCGAAGGTGAACGTGATGGACGGCTGGACCAGCAGCGCGTAGAACGGGGCGGTCCGCGGCGGCCGGGCCGTCGCGGCGACCGGGACCGCGCGGGCCACGCCGCCACCCGCGTTTGCGACCGCCTGGTAACGGTCCAGTGTGGCTCCCAGGTTGGCCCGGTCGATGCCCCAGGCCGCGATCGCGTCGACGAGTTCCTCGATGGTGTCCGCCTCCGCGTGGGTGGCACCTGCCTCGACGGCGACGGCGTAGCGGTCGATCGTGCCCAGACCCGGGAACGGCTCCGAGGTGCCCTCGGTGGTGCGCACGTGGTGATCGAAGATGAGTACGCCCCTGGCCTCGGGCTGGAAGGTGAGGGACTGGTTGAGCAGTTCGTCGCCGAGGGTCTCGTCCACGAACCGTTCGCCGCGCAGATTCACGAGCACCGCGGAGCCGGAGTAGTACTGCGAGAACGGCAGATAGTCCGAGGGCTCGAAACGCTTCACCGGGCAGCCGATGAGGTGTCCGTAGAACGTGCTCATCGCCGTCGTCCCGCCCGCGCCGGCACCGCGGGCCAGACGCAGACCGTCGCCGACGCTGCCCGGGTTGGAGCGCAGCAGCAGCCGGTCGGCGTTGGGGCCGATGTACCTGGTGAGCTCGTCCCGGGCGCCCTGGAAACCGCCGGTGGTCAGCACCACGGCGGGGGCCTGGTAGTGGACCTGCGCGCCGCCCTTCTCGCGGACGACGACGCCGGTGACCCGGAGGCCGTCGTGAAGGAGACCGAGGACGGGGGCGTCCGTGCGTGTCTCTCCGCCCGCGGTCACCACCTTGTCGCGGCACCAGGCGAGGATCGCGTTGATGTCGGTGGAGTAGCCGATGCCGTAGGTCATGATGCCGAGCTGTGGCTCGTCGGCGACCCGTGCTCCGCCGGCCCGCAGTTCGGCGAGTGCCTCGGGATAGTCCTGGACCAGCCTGGCACCGAGTTCGGCGTTGCCGAGGGGGATCCGCTTGCGGAAGGCGTCCAGGTCGGGCGCGGTCCAGAACATGCCCGCCGAAAGAGCCGCGGATCCGCCGAAGGTCCCCAGCTTCTCCAGCAGGGCCACCTTGGCGCCCGCCCGGGCGGCGGTCATGGCGGCGGCGGATCCGGAGACACCCGAACCGACGACCACGACGTCGAACTCCCGTATGTCCTGCACAACTTGGTCGGTCATGTCGTATGTCCTCTCATCTGTGTCGGTCACGTTGTGCGCCCGCTCCTCCGTCTCACGCGGCCTCCGCGCGGACGCGTGCGGCGAACGGCCGGGACGAGGTTCACGCGACCCGGCGGGAGGCGGCGTGCGCGGCGACGACACGGCCGAAGACGGCGCCCTTCCCGAGCGATGTGCCGGTCATGTAGGCGGCGCCGTGGAATCCGCCGGTCACCTCGCCGATCGCGTACAAACCCTCGATGACGTCGCCGTCCACGTCCACGACCTGGCCGTCGGTGTTGATCGTGAGTCCGCAGTACGTGGTGGTCATCAGCGACTTGGCCGGATAGGCGTAGAAGGGAGCGGTGTCGAGGGGCAGCAGTTCGCCCACCCCGTTGCACAGACTGGTGCGGCCGACCTCGTCATCGGAGACTCCCGCGGTGGCGGCGTTGTAGCGCTTCACCGTGTCCGCCAGCGCGGCGGCGTCGACACCGGCGGCCTCGGCGAGCTCCTCCAGGGTGTCGGCCTTGTGTACGTGGCCGATCTCCTCCAGGGAGTCAATGTCCTTGAGCGGGATGCCCCGGTGAGACTTGGCGCGCACCTTGGCGTCGAAGACCTCGATCCCGAGGCCGTCGGGCTGGTCCAGGACCACGCGGCCGAGTGTTTTGTAGTCCTGTGACTCGTCGACGAATCGGCGGCCGTCCTTGTTCACGATGATCGCGCCCATGTAGTAGGCGGTGAGCAGCTCGTGGAACTCCTCGCCGGTCTCCGGGTGGGAACCGTAGGTGCCGGAGACGAAGGACATGTCGGCCATGCCGGCGCCCAGCTTCCACGCCATCCTCAGGCCGTCACCGGTGTTGCCCCTGCCGCCGTAGGGGATTGCGGCGAGCTGTTCGGGGGCGAAGACCTTCAGCATCTCGGTGCCCCGGGAAAACCCTCCGGTGGCCAGCACCACCCCGGCCCGGCCGCTGAACAGGTACTCGCTCCCTCCGTGGTCGGCCACCACGCCGGTCACCGCACCCGTTGCGCCGCGCACGAGCCGGACCGCGCGGTGTTCGAGACGGGTCTGCCCGCCCGCCGCGGTGAAGTCCCGGTGCAGACCCGCGAGGACGTCCTTGATGGCGGAATTATGGCTGCGCCGGGCCGACTGTCCCGAGCTGATCTCCACTTCACGGAAGACCACTCCGTGCGCCTTAAGCCAGCGGTAGGTCTCCTCCTGGTGGGAGAGGTATGTCTCCAGCAGCGCACGGTCGTTGAGCCGCCCGCCCACTTCCAGCATGTCCTTGAGGAACAGCTCGGGGGAGTCCTCGACGCCTTCCGCGGCCTGTTCCTCGGTGCCCGTGAATGCGAACCAGCCGCCGCTCATCGCGGACGAACCGCCCAGCCTGCCGGTCTTCTCCAGCAGCAGGACCGAGAGGCCGGCCTCGGCGGCGGAGGTCGCCGCCGTCTGCCCCGCTATGCCGGAACCGACGACGACGAGGTCATAGGTTTCTTCAGAAATGGTCATACCGCTTTGCTCCCGTGCGTTGACGATCGGTTTGCTGACTCGTGCGCTCCTGCGCTCGTGCGGTCCTGAGCTCCTGAGCTCGTGCGGGCGGCGAAGATGTGCGTGAGGCGGGGCGCCCGGCTGCCCGGCGAAGGCGTTCCCGAGACGGTCCGCCCGGCCGCCCGGCGGTCAACAGGTGAGCCATCCGCCGTTGACGTCGATGCTCGCTCCGGTGATGTAGGAGGCCCGGTCGCTCGCCAGGAACTCGACCGCATCCGCGATCTCCTCGGGCGTCGCGAACCGCCTCATCGGCACCTGGGCGAGGAGGCGTTCGTCCACCGGAACGTCGCCCATCATCGGGGTCCGCACGAAGCCTGGCGCCACGCCGTTGACCCTGATCCGGAACGGCGCCAGTTCGCGCGAGAGGCTCGCGGTGAGGTTTTGCAGCGCCGCCTTGCTCGCCCCGTAGGCGACCGTCGACGGCAGGAACGGCGGGCTGGCGTCGCCCTCGGGGCTTCCGGTGCCGATCTTCGCCGCGACGGACAGCAGGTTCACGATGCCGGCGCTGCCGTCGGTCGGCATGTGCCGAAACGCCTCGCGGATCAGGAAGAAGGGCGCGCTGACATTGACCGCCATCACGGCGTTCCACTCGCTGTCGGTCAGCTCGTGGAAGGGAATCTTCGCGCCCTGCCGCTTCGGGGAAATGCCCACCGCGTTGATCAGCAGCCCGATCGGGGCGATGCCCGCCGCGAAGTCAGCGAGTTCCCGATTCACCGAAGATGACGTCAAGTCCCCGGCGAAGCCTCGGTGTTCGACGCCCTCGACCCGGGGCAGCGAGCGTGCTGCCGAGTCGGCGGACGCCGCGTCGATGTCGGCGACGACGACGGCATGGCCCCGCTCCGCGAGTCGGTGGGCGATGGCGCGGCCGATCCCTCCCGCACCCCCGGTGACGACGGCGGTACGGGCCCGCACCGGCTTCTCGTCGCCCGCCGGTGCCGTTGCGTGGTCGACAGTGGTGGTCATCATCGCTCCTCGTTCTGGGGCTGCTGGTGGTGCTGGTGGTGCTGGCAGTTCTGATGGTGGTCGTGGTGGTCGTGGCGCTCGGCCAGCGCCGTGTCGGGGTCGCCACCGACGACGGGCAGCGAGCGGATCGGCGAGAACGAGGTCGGGTACATGATCTTGTTCGACATGCTCATGATCATTGGGCGGATGACCGACAGACACTGCTGCCACTGCTCGTTCTCGGCGAGTTCGGCCCGCCTGCGTCTGCGGTCCTCCAGATCGCTGTAGGCCCAGAAGTGGTTCAGCTCGTTCTGGGTGCCGAACTCCGTCACGAAGTAGCCGAGGAACCCGCCCAGGATCGGCTTCTGCACGGGCAGGCCGATGCGGGCGTACGCATCGAGGTACTCGCTGAGCTTCGCCCCCGTGTGCAGGACGTAGGTCCGCTGTTCGACGATCACCTCACCACTCCGTCCCCGGTCTGCACGGCCGCCCGTCCCTCGGGTGTGTCAGCGGGCCCGCCCGCCGCCGGCCCTGACTTGTCGAAGTGATGCCTGGCGCCCTCAAGGGTCTTGTAGTCACTCATCAGCGCCATGTTCACGAGGGCGGCGACCGTGACGCCCACCCAGAAGACCGTGATGCTGAGCGTGCCCCCTCCGCTCAGGCCGGTCAGCCAGGAGGCGAGGAACGGCGCCGGCGCGGCGAACACCAGGTTCGTGCCGGTCAGCGCCAGGGCCGAACCGGTGTAGCGCATCCGGGTGGGGAACGCCTCGGCGAACAGAGCGGCCTGGCCGGCGTTCCCGAACTGCGCGCTCACCAGGGCGAAAGCGACCATCGCGAGGGCGACGGGGAAGCTCCCCGTGTCGACGACCGGGAAGAAGACCACAGCGGCGAACAGGGTGCCCGCGGATCCGATCATCAGGATCTTCCGGCGCCCGTGGACATCGGCGAGCCGGCCGCCCCACCAGATCGCGATGACCGACAGGAAATTGGAGATCAGGATGATGGTGAAGGTGTTGCTGCGGCTGAAGCCGAGGTCGGCCAGGTAGCTCAGGCCGAAGACGGAGACGATGTAGAAGGTCACCACGATCGGCGCGTAGGCCAGCATCAGCCGCAGGATCGTCCACCCGTGGCCGCGAATCACCGCGGCGGGGCCGGTGCTCCGCTGGGCCGGCGCCTCGGCCTTCTCCGCGAAGACAGGGGTCTCCTCGACCTTGGTCCGGATATAGATGCCGACCGCGACAAGCAGAATGCTCATCAGGAACGGAACTCTCCAGCCCCAGGATATGAATGCGTCCTCGCTCAGGACACCGGACAGGACCGCGAGGAGCACGTTGGCGGCGACCTGACTGACCGGTGAGCCCATACCCATCAGCGCGCCGTAGAAGGCCCGGCGATCACCGGGCGCGTGCTCCATCGTCATCAGCTGCGACCCCGTGGCCTCGCCGCCCAGCGCGAAGCCCTGGATGAACCGCATCGCGACCAGCAACAACGGTGCCGCGAACCCGATCGAGGAGTAGGGCGGCAGCAGCCCGATGACGAGCGAGGCGAGACCCATCGATATGAAGGTCGTCAGCAGTACGTTGCGCCGGCCGACGCGGTCACCGATGTGCCCGAAGGCGAACCCGCCAACCGGCCGCGCGAAGAATCCGACGCCGAACGTGGCGAACGACGCGAGCAGCCCCATTGCGGGATCCAGCTTGTCGAAGAACAGCTTGGGGAACACGGTCGCCGACATCGCCCCGTATACGGAGAAGTCGAACCACTCGAGCGCGGAACCGAAGGTCCCGCTGGTAACCGCCCGCTTGGCCTGCGGCGAAGCGGGCGTCGTGGGGCGCAGCGGGAGTCTCATTCTGCCTGCGGAGAACATACTCGTTGCGACTCCTTCGTCACGGATTGAGCATGGGCGGGTGTCGTGGTGCAGGAGGGCAGGGCGACTGCCGGGGGCGGGGGTGACTGCCGGCCGTGTTCGGCCGAGTGCGGATCGCGCACCGGATGTTCGCCGTCGCGACGGCGGTTGGCGGCTGTCGCATCGAGGCCCTTTCGCCGGGGCCACTGTGTCGGGGCCGTCGGCGGCGGCCATTTCTGTCGGCGGACTCGCGGGTCGTCCCTCCCGCTCGCTGACAGGAAACCTAACGACCTGTTGCGCCGAGCACAATACTCGGTAGCATAATTGTGTGATACGCAAAGATGCAGGTCAGGGCAGGGTTGAGGCGGTTCACCGGGCGTTGGTGCTCCTCAAAATCATGGGCAAGGAGGGCTCGCTGAGCGTCACGGAAGCGGCCGCCGTCCTGGACGTGAACCCCTCGACAGCGCAGCGGCTGCTCGCCACGCTCGTGGGTGACGGCTTCGCGGTACAGGGCGCCGGGAAACGGTATGAGCCGGGACCCGAGTTCCTCGGCCCCGGAGCCGCACGGAACGTACCGCCGTTGCGGGAGAAGCTGCGGCCCTACTTGGAGCGGCTGTTCGAGCGCGTTGGCGAGACGGTGCACGTCGCGACGCTGATCGGGACGGAGATCCGCCACCTCGACGGCGTCGAGGCGACGCATCACGCGCTGCGCTTCGGCCTGCGTACGGGGGTCACCCTCCCCGCGCACAGGACGTCGGCCGGGAAAGCCATGCTCGCCGATCTGCCCGCCGACGATCTCGACGCCAGATACCACGTCGCACTCTCCGGCGCTCGTGGCCGCGGGAAGGAAATTGATCTCGCTGTACTTCGTGAGCAGTTGGAGCGGACCCGGCGCCGGGGATTCGCCACCAACTTCGAGGAGAGCGAGAGCGGAGTCGCCGCGTTCGCGGTGGCCCTCGGGACGATCGACGGGGAGCGGGCGGCCTTCAGCCTCGCCATGCCGGTCGCCCGGTGCAGCAGGTCGGACATCCCGAAGTTCGCCAGACAGTTGATCGGCACGGCGAGCGAGGCCCGCGAGGCGCTCGGCCTCTGACCGGCTCCTTGGAAGTGCTCGCGGAGGCCGAGGACGAGATGCTCGCGCCACTGACCCCCTCACAACGCGCTGGCCCATCTCCTCACCGTCCTTGTGGCTCACCATGGGCAGAACCTGTGAGGGGACCGCGTGGGCGGCGACCGTCGGTGGCCGCTGGCGTGGTGCCCGCGGCAGCCGACGGTCCCGGGGAGGTCGCGCTGCGGTTCGAGACCCCGGCGACCTTCGCGATGTACAACGCCGACGAGCGCGCCCGCGCTGCTTCGATCCGTGGCGTGGACCGGGTCAGCGGCTGGGCCAGGACCTCGCCCCATGCACCGATTCTCGCAGCGCCCGCAGACAACGGGCACACGAACGCTGGTAGCGGGCGCTTGCCGGGGACGTCCACCGCGAGGGCGCATCCAGCACATGAGACTGGGACGGCGACGACCAGTGAGATCTACCGAGAGTCGTCTCCCGCACCCCACTCCTCTCCATCGTGCACGACCTGCCGATGCCGCGCGGGACGGGGTGAGTTGCGGCGCCTGGCGTAGCTACGATTGGGGTTGTCTTAACGGAGTTTGGTGGACACGAACAGGGATAATCCCAACCGCCAGGTGCGGCTGAGCTTCCTGGGCTGATGCGCGTGAGGGAGTGTAGAGCGTCGAATTCCGGCCGCACCGAGTATCCCTTGGCTCGTGCGTGATCCGTTGCTGGACTCCGCTGCTGTACAGCACAGCGGCTGCAATGCTCACCCCGGAGGGGTGCAGTTCTTCGTCTGCGTCCGCGGCTGCCGCAGCCGGGCCGCGAGCTCCCCCGGCAGGACGTCCCGGTTTGCCGGAGTGAGCTGGACGACCTCGATGTCGGCGCGTCGCTTGAGGGCGTCGGTGAACGGATCGCGGTGCGTGTGGACCGTGGCGACGACGTCGACCTCTGCGAGGAACAGCGCGTCGACCGCGTGCCGGAACGCCGTGCACGCCAGTTCCATCCGCCCCAGCTCGTCGATGAGCACCAGCCGCCCTGTAGCCTCCTCGGTTGCTGCCGGCCGAAGCGACGGCAGCGCCAGTCGTTCCATGACGCCCAGGTCGACGCCGTATTTCCCTACCCGTGGTGGGCCGGGCAGGTCGACATGGGCGAGTACCTCCCGTCGGCCTGCCAGAGTCTCCAGGGCGAACCCGACGCGGGCGCCGGATTGCCGGATCTCCTCGGTGGTGAAGCCGGTGACCGCGTGGGCGGGCAGCAGCGCGGCCAGCCGACGGAGGGCGGTCGTCTTGCCCGTGCCGGGGCGGCTTTCGAGCAGGATCCTTGTCGGCACACTGCCATCTTCACCCCCGCTTCCGGCGGCGGCCCGGGTGGGCTCGGCCGAACGGGGGTTTTGCAGTGCGGACCGGTGCCGGAGCCGCCGTTGCGGGTATGGCGGCGCGCATGAGCGGAATTGAACTCAGCAGCACCGCGTTCGACGACAAGACGGTGATCCCCCGTCGGTACAGCGGGGAGGGTGAGAACATCTCACCGCCCCTGACCTGGTCGGGGGTGCCCCAGGAGGCCACGGAGCTGGTGCTCCTGTGCGAGGACCCGGACGCGCCGGGGACGACTTTCCTGCACTGGCTGGTGACCGGCATCGATCCGGGGACCACCGGGACGGCGGAGGGCCAGAAGCCCCACGGGGGCCTGCCGTGGCCCAACGGCTTCGGCCGCGTGGGCTGGGGAGGGCCGATGCCTCCACCGGGGCACGGGCCGCACCGCTACTTCTTCCGCCTGTACGCCCTGTCCGAGCCGCTGCCGCTGCACGACCACCCGGGCGCCGAGGACGTGCACCGTGCCCTGAAGGGCAGGGAGCTGGCCTCCGGCACCCTGGTCGGGACCTATCAGCGGTGACGCGTCACCGCTGGTCGTAGCCATGGGCGCCGTACAGCCGGACGAACCGGGCCGCGGTGACCGTCCTGCGTTGCACCAGGCCGCGGGCCCGCCGCTCGTACAGCTCGACGCGCTCCTGCCCGCCCGGCCCGATCGGCTGGACGAGCCGACCACCGGCGCGGAGCTGATCCACGAGCGGCTCAGGCACTACGGGGTCCCCGGGTCGGTGTACCGCAGCAGGGCGCCCACGCCCTCGTACAGCCTCAGCTCGCTCTCGGGTACGACGACCAGCTCGGCACGGGTGCCGACGATGGCCCGGACGAGGGCCTCGTCGGCGCGTTCCTCGCGCGGGGCCCGCACGCCGAAGGACATCAGCTCCGCCTCGGTCAGGGCGAGCTGAGTGGGCTGGGAGCCCGCCCAGAGCCGCAGCGAGGACCCTGGCGGCCGGTTCAGCAGCAGTGCCGCGACCTGGCCGCGCTGGAGGGCGGCGATGGTGGCGGCCAGCCCTTCCGTCATGGGTCCGTCCAGGGCACGCCGGCCGATGAAGATGTCCACGAGTTCCCGGTCGTGCGTGGCCATGCGGCCGCGGAAGACGCCGTCGAGCTGTGGCTCCAACAGGGCGCGTCCGGTGTCGGTGGGGGTCCGGCCGCCCACGCGTACGACCTTGTCCCGCAGGGTGTGCGGCAGGCGGCGGATCAGTACGTTGCACGCCCACTCGTCCCCGCCCACGACGACGGCGTCGGCATGGGCGCGCCGCGCCCGTTCGTCCAGCCGGTGGCCGAGCCGGAGGGAGGTGTGGTGCCAGGTCGCCACCGCGACCCTGCGGTGCAGTCGCTCACCCGGGGTGACGGTGGACGCGGGCCAGGTGCCGGTCTCCGCCTCCAGAGTCACCCAGCCGTGGGTCTCGGCAGTCGGAAGGCCGCCGTAGTGGACGACTACGGCCATGTAGGGGATCTCCGGAACGTGCTGGGTGACCAGAGGCATCGCGTCCGGCAGGGTGCTGTAGCGCGCGGAGTCGTGCTCGGGCGGCCTGGGCAGCTCCCCGTCCAGGACGAGCGTGCCGTGGGCGGCGAAGATGGCCTGACCGTGCACCCCCGGCACCTCTGTGTCGGCGCCGACCACCTCCTCCAGTACGTTCAGCAGCGCCCGGTCCGAGCCCTGACGGGACAGACTCTCGCGCAGCCGCTGCCAGCGCAGCGCGATCGCCCGCTCCGGATGCTCGACGTTTCGGGAGGTGTCCAGGTACACGGAGGCGAACGGGCCCGGCTGCGCATAGAGGGGATTAAGGAACGACAACCTCATCGCCACTCCTCGTCGATGGTCTTCCCTCCTTCGATGATGCGCGCCTCGGGGGCGATGGAGTTCGATGAGCGGCAAAGCGGTACGGAACGCGGGGCGGTCAGGCGCCGGCCGGCAACAGCCGGCCCGCCTACGGGATGTCACCGGCCGAGCCGGGAACCGGGGCCGGCCTGGCGGCTTCTCCCGTCCTTGCGAACGCGCTGGTCTGCCTGAGGAGTTCCTCGCCCCCCAGACTCACCCACCACGGTGCCCGGCGGGGACCGACCGAGCAGCGGCCCGGCCCCTACGTCCAGGGCGGTCCGGAGGCACCGGGGACGGGGGAGGGGCGGGACGCGCACACGCGTCCCGCCCCTCCCCGGCCGTACCCGGGCCGCCGTGCCGGCTCAGGCCGTCGGCACGGTCACCTCGCCGGTCCCGGTGGCGCTCGCGCCGCCCGCGACCCGCACGGTGAACGGCTTGTCGCTGCCCTCCGCGGTGACGCGCAGCGTGTCGCCGTCACGCCGGACGTGGAAGGTGGCGGCGGTGGTGCCGTTCTGGTCCGGGACGGTCACGGTGCGCTCGTAGCCGGCCTCGGCGGTCGGGTGGACCAGCAGGGTGGTGCCGTCCAGCCAGTCGCCGTCGGGGCGCTGGTCGTCGGCGGACAGCGGCAGTACGGCGCCCTCGCGGACGTACAGCGGAAGGCTGTCGTAGCCGTGGCGCTCGGTGCGCCAGGCCGGGCCGGTGACCGTCTCGCCGGTGAGCAGATGCGTCCAGGTGCCCTCGGGCAGGTAGACCTCGACCTCTCCGTCCTCGGTGAAGACCGGGGCGACCAGCAGGTCGGCGCCGAGCATGTACTGGCGGTCCAGCGGGCGGCAGGTCGGGTCGCCGGGGAATTCCAGCAGCATCGGGCGCATCGAGGGCACGCCGGTGCGGTGGGCCTCGACACCGACGCCGTACAGGTACGGCATCAGCCGGTGCTTGAGCAGGGTGAATCGGCGGGCGACGTCGACGGCCTCGTCGCCGAACTCCCACGGTACGCGGTAGGAGGAGGAGCCGTGCAGACGGCTGTGCGAGGAGAGCAGGCCGAAGGCCAGCCAGCGCTTGAACACCGAGGCGTCGGGGGTGCCCTCGAAGCCGCCGATGTCGTGGCTCCAGAAGCCGAAGCCACTCAGCGACAGCGACAGCCCTCCGCGCAACGACTCGGCCATGGCCTCGAAGGAGGACCAGCAGTCACCGCCCCAGTGCACGGGATACTGCTGACCGCCCGCGGTCGCGGAGCGGGCGAACAGCACGGCCTCGCCCTGGCCGCGCTCCTTCTCCAGCAACTCGAAGACGGTCCTGTTGTACAGCTCCGCGTAGTAGTTGTGCATCCGCTCGGGGTCCGAGCCGTCGTGCCAGACGACGTCGGTGGGGATGCGCTCGCCGAAGTCGGTCTTGAAGCAGTCGACGCCCTGGTCCAGCAGCGGCTTGAGCTTCGACTGGAACCAGGCGCAGGCGTCGGGGCTGGTGAAGTCGACCAGGCCCATGCCCGCCTGCCACAGGTCCCACTGCCACACGTCGCCGTTGGCGCGGCGCACCAGGTGTCCCAGCTCGGCGGCCTCGTCGAACAGCGGGGACTTCTGGGCGATGTAGGGGTTGATCCAGGCGCTGATCCGCAGGCCCTTGGCCTTCAGCCGGGCCAGCATGCCCTCGGGGTCGGGGAAGACATCCGGGTCCCACTGGAAGTCGCACCACTGGTACTCGCGCATCCAGAAGCAGTCGAAGTGGAACACCGACAGAGGGATGCCACGCTCGGCCATGCCGTCGACGAACGACATCACCGTCGCCTCGTCGTAGGAGGTGGTGAAGGAGGTGGTCAGCCACAGGCCGAAGGACCAGGCCGGTGGCAGGGCCGGGCGCCCGGTGAGGCCGGTGTAGCGGGCGAGGACGTCCTTCGGGGTGGGACCCGCGACGACGTAGTACTCCAGGGCCTGGTCCTCGACGCTGAACTGGACCTGGCCGACGGACTCCGAGCCGACCTCGAAGGAGACCTTGCCGGGGTGGTTGACGAAGACGCCGTAGCCGCGCGACGAGAGGTAGAACGGGATGTTCTTGTACGCCTGCTCGCTGCTGGTGCCACCGTCGGCCTGCCACATGTCGACGACCTGGCCGTTCTTGATGAACGGGGTGAAGCGCTCGCCGAGGCCGTAGACCTGCTCGCCGACGCCGAGGGCGAGCTTGCCCACCATGTGGTGCTCGCCCTGGTCGGTGGTGGCGAAGGCGGCGCCCTTGGCGCCCGCCTGGGTCAGCTCGCGGCCGTCGGCGTCGCGGAAGCTCAGCGCGAAGGGGGCGGAGCTGTCCAGACGCAGGGTGAGGGGGCCGCTGGTCAGCTCGGTGACGCTGCCGTCGGTGCGCACCTCGCCCGCACCGCCCTCGACGCCTCCGACCGTGAACTCGGGGCCGGTCCGGCGCTTGCCGGAGTGATGGGTGAGGCGGACGCCGATGACGCCCTCGGCGGGCGAGAAGCAGTCGACCGAGATGAGCGGCGCGTTCAGCGTGTCGCCCCTGCGTGTCACCCGCTGCACGGCGGCATACGTGGTGAAGCGCTTCGCCTCGGAATGGACGTCACGCACTTCGGTGGCGTAGGCGATCTGTACGCCATCGCGAATACGCCAGAAGCCATTGGTGAACTTCATGATCTTCCTCAGGAGGAGCGGAGGCTGTCGAGCTGGGGGCACAGCAGCGTCACGACGAATTTGATCGTACACAAAACAAATCTGGCCCACGAGCCACTCCTCAGGCTCAAACGGCTCTGATCAGGCCTGATTACACAGAAAGATTCTGTCTTCACCTCGAGCCATGACGAGATGCGCGCCCTGTGGGGCTAGCGCGAGTGCACCCTCTTGGCGTATTAGTCATCACGTCAAACAAAACGGTCCGGCAATGTCGCCGGACTGCGCGACAGCAAGGGCCGCACATGTCGAAGCGCTTCAACGCCACCCCTGAGGACAGGTTCACCTTCGGTCTGTGGACCGTCGGCTGGCAGGGAAGGGATCCGTTCGGTGACGCCACCCGCGGTGCCCTCGACCCGGTCGAGACGGTGCAGCGCCTGGCCGAGCTCGGGGCCTACGGTGTGACCTTCCACGACGACGACCTGATCCCGTTCGG